>NZ_JBWBDM010000001.1:0-930319 GCF_056135975.1 Natrinema sp. LJW11
CCCAGCGTGACTACGTCGCAAACGGCGACTACCTGATCACGCAGGTCGACGCAACTGGTGTTTACGGCTACCTGCAGGACAGTAACGGTGAACTGGACACCAGCGAAGGCCTCTCGCTCAACTACACGCGGCAGAACACTGGTCCGTTCGACAATCCGGAAGGATTCAACCTCTCCGATGTTGGTGCCAGTAACTACACGATCTACGAAGACGCTGATTCCGGATCGTTCTACGTGATCTTCGACACCTCAGACGTCAGCCAGTTTGACGGTGGCGAAGCGTGGAACGCCGAATTCAAGATCGACAGCGGGAACGACTTCATCGACAACGACGAAGACCCAGAGACCATCGACACTGACTTCGACGTTGAAGCCCCCGCACTCGAACTGGTCGGCAACTACAACGACGACGACCGACTGCAGGTCTCGAACAGCGCAGAATCCGAGATCACTGCAGAAACGAACGTCGCGCCCGGCACGACCGGCAGCTACTACATCCGCTTCCAGACGGAAGTCTACGAGGCAGAGGGCACCGTTGGAGACGACGGCATGATCTCCGAATCGTTCGACTTCAGCGACCGTAGCGAAGGTGACGAACTCAAAACAGTTCGTGTTCGAACCACTCTCGCCGAGGACGCACCCAGTGGTATCATCGTCCCTGCTGAAGCCGAACCACAGCCTGACATCTCCGTCGAGGGAGAACTCTCTTCCTCTGAGGTTATGGTTGGCGACGACGCCACGCTCGACGTGACCGTCTCCAACGACGGCGACGCCGCAGGTACTGTCGACTTCCACATCGACGTCGACGGCGAGACCGTCCAGCAGGAATCGATCACTGTCGAAGCTGGTGACACGTTCGAAGCCAGCTACGACGAATTCGACACCAGCTCCGCAGGCAACATCAGCTGGGAAGCCCACGCTGGTAACGCCACGGACTCCGGTACGCTGACCGTCAGCGATTCCGACGGCTCCGACGGTTCCGACGGTAGTGACGGATCTGACGGCTCCGACGGTTCCGACGGTAGTGACGGATCCGACGGTTCCGACGGTGACGACGGCTCCGACGGTAGTGACGGATCCGACGGTTCCGACGGTGACGACGATGGCACGCCCGGCTTCGGTGTCGGCGTCGCTCTCGTCGCACTCCTCGGCGCTGCCATGCTGGCACTCCGCCGCCAGAACTAAACTGTCGAACTACCGGCCTCCGCCGGCCCTAATTTCCGCGGTTTCTTTTATCGGACGCTACACCGACCAGCGACAGCCACTGGTGCGGACCTCCTCGAGCCAACTCTGACACCGCTCGGACACGCACTCGTATCAATGCGAAGCGTAGCTCTGCGGGGGGACGAGACACTGGACTCGAGTCACGAACCGGTGCCGACGATGCGTTCGATGAGGCGCAGTTCCGACTCCTCTCGACGCGAGTCCGTCTGAGGTAGCGCTGATCGCTGCTCGAACTGACGCGATCGAGCGCTCGAGCGGACGAACCCGAAGACGAGCGATCGCTCCGTCTCGGCGTGCAATGGTATCGGGTGAGAGGACTCGAGAACGCAGTTCGTCTGGAGCGAATCGAATGCCCCGTTCGGCCGAACGAGAGCCAAAATCAGGTGTGACAGAACCGAGAGCCGTTCTCCCGCTCGAGAAACCTCAGTCGTCCGCGGCCGCCGGCTCCACTTCCTCGACGCTCGAGTCGGCTCGCTCGAGGTCTTCCAGATACTCGTCGGCGTCCAGCGCGGCCTTCGACCCCATCCCGGCCGCGGTCACGGCCTGCTGGTAGTGGTAGTCGACGACGTCGCCGGCGCCGAAAATGCCCTCGACGTGGGTCGCGGTCTGCCCGCCGCCCTCGCCGCCTTTGGTCTTGAGGTAGCCCTCGTCGTCCATCTCGACGCCGGTGTCTGCGAGGTAGTCGGTGTTGGGGGTGTGGCCGATGGCGAAGAAGACCGCGCCGACGTCGAACTCGAACTCGTCGGTCTCAGGATCCTCGAGGCGGTCGGTGGGATGGCCCTTGTCGTTTTCGACGAGCGTGACGTGGTCGACGCCGCCTTCCCGCGAGCCGTGGATCTCGGTCAGTTCGGTGTTTTTCATGATCTCGATCTCGCCGTCGTCGACCTTCTCGTGGACCCGGTCGATCCAGTAGTCCTCCGCGCGGAACTCCTCGCGGCGGTGGGCGATGTAGACGGTGTCGGCGAACTTCGTGAGGAAGGTGGCCTCCTCCATGGCGGCGTCGCCGCCGCCGACGACGAGCATGTCCTCCCCGCGGAAGAACGCGCCGTCACAGGTCGCACACGTCGAGAGCCCGTAGCCCATCAGTTCGTCCTCGCCGGGGACGCCGAGGGTGCGGGCGCTGGCACCCGACGCGGCGATAACGGCGTCGGCGGTGTAGACGTCGCCGTCCGCGAGTTCGACTCGGAAGGGGCGACTCGAGTCGTCGATCGACTCGATGATGCCGTTTTTCAGTTCGGCACCGAACTGCGTGGCCTGCTCTTTCATGTTGTTGACCAGCTCCGGGCCGCCGATGCCGTCGGGGAAGCCGGGGTAGTTGGCGACGTCGGTGGTCAGGGTGAGCTGGCCGCCGGGCTCGTCGCCCTCGATGACTAGCGGCTCGTTGTTCGAGCGGCCGGCGTAGATCGCGGCGGTCAGCCCGGCGATTCCGGTCCCGGCGATGATCATCGTGCGGTGCTCGACGATTTCGCCGTTGCTCTCGTCGGCTATCCCGAGCTTCTCATCGAGTTCGCCGGTCTCGTTGAGCGCGCTGGTGTCGTCCCAGCCGCCGATGAGTTCGTCGTCGATGAACACTTCGGGGGCGGTCTTGCGGCCGTCAGCGCGCTCGACCATCTCCTCGAACAGATCGTCGTCGTTGGAAACGTTGTACGTCTCGTACTCGACGCCCTTGCTGTCGAAGAGGTCTTTAGCCTTCTCGCAGTACGGGCAGTCCGTTTTGGTATAGATCTCGACGCGTGGCTGGTCGCTCATGTCTCATGGTTCGAATAGAGTGCCTAAACCGCTTGCGCTCTCAGCAATCGCTCCCGCTTACTGTGACGGGTCCGCGGCGTCGTCCGCCGTCGTTGCACCCTCGACGAACTCGACGGAGACCGTCATCTCGCGGTCGGTTCTGTCCTCGAGCGCCGCCTGAAGCGATTCCGCGAGGGTGGGATAGGGTTGGTCCGCGGGCCGCTGGACGACGACCGTGACGCGCGTCTCGTCGCTAACGAGGCCGCCGTCGTTGAACTCGGTCCGTACCTCGACCAGTTCGAGTCCGTCGTACTCGTCGTCGCTCAAGACGGTTCTGACCTCGTCGTTCACCTCGTTGTCGAAGGCGACGTGGTGGCCGAGGACGATCCCGGCACCCGCGATAACGACCAGGAGGAGGACCACCACGACTGCGAGGGTACCGACGCGGTCCCGGGAGACGTTTCCGCGGAGCGTTCCCGCCGTCCAGTTCAGCGGTCGGTAGCCGAGGTAGACGAACACGGCGAACCCCGACAGCAGGATCGACGCGGCGTTGACAGTGACCAGAACGAAGGCCCCGAGGGAGACGGTCGCATGGCCCCACGCTAGCCCGATGCCGACCGCGGCGGCGGCCGGGATCAGCGCCACGGCGATCATCACGCCGACCAGCGAGACGGGGATCGCCGTCGCGAGGCCGAACGCGCCCGCTGCCCCCGCACAGAACCCGACGATGAGGGCGAGTAGGCCCGGCGAGATCCGGTTTTGAACCTGCGTGATGGCGGTGATGTCGATCGTCGAGGGAACGGCTCCGCTGAAGCGCACGAGCCAGGCGAACGCGAATGCGCTGACGATCGCGAGGACGAGTCCGATCGCCAGCGACGACAGTCCGCCGCGGACCATCTCACGGTCGTCGAGGACGAGCCCGACGGTGCCGGTGAGGGCCGCACTGACCTGCGGGGCGATGACCATCGACCCGACGACGATCGCGGGCGAGTCGAGCAACAGGCCCGCCGTCGCGACGATCGCGCTCAGGATCGTCATCGCGTAGTAGGTGAGACGGCTGGGGGTCATGTTCAACGCTCGCGTTCGAATCTCTTCGCGAGCGATGCTGTCGTCCGCCTCTTCCCCGTTAACGTACCGGTCCTCGAGTTGCTCTATTTTGGGGGTCCGAGCCGTCTCGATCGAGGAGACGACGATGAAGTCGTCGTCGATGCCGACCTCGCGCAACGACGTGAGCACGTGGTCGACGGCCTGGGTCGGGAGCGGAAACGTGACCAGATCGCCGTCCGACCGGCCACTGCTCTCGGCGGTCAACACGTAATCGATGTCTTCGCTTTCGAGTACCCGGAGCGCTTCGTCCCGCGTACCGTCCGGGACGAACACCTGGAGTAGTCGCACTCTCGAGGGAGACGTGCTATCGCGTGATACCTATGCGGCCGTTAATAAGCCGTGAAGTCCACGCTTCGCAGAGTATCGATTGCCGATCGGGGTCGAACCGACCGTCGCGTCGACGCGAGCTATCGGTACGCGTCGCATGAATTTCCGGTAGCGTGGTAGTCCGGTCGCGGCTATGCGTCCCCGGACGTGATAGTTTAAGAGAGTGCGGTGAGAGAGGCCGCATAATGGAGGCGGCTCTGTGGTACGTGCTGACCGGAACTCGCGGCGGCACGAACCGCGTACGCATCCTCAACGCGCTCGACGAACAACCGCGAAACGCGAATCAACTCGCAGAGTCGCTCGAGCTGGATTACAAGACGATCCGCCATCATCTCGACGTGCTCCTCGAGAACGACATCCTGACCAAAAGCGGGGAGGAGTACGGCGCGATTTACCTCCCGACGGACCGCACGCGCCGTCACTGGGAGACCGTCGAACAGATAATCGAGAAGGTGGAGTAACTATGGACGAATTTGGGAAAGAGTATATCGCACGCCGTTTCGAACGGAGGCATAGATGAGCACCTGGATCGTCGTTGCGAAGGCCGCAACTGCCCTCAACGTCGTGTTGTTGCTCGGACTCGGCTACATCTGGGGCCGCAACTACCTCACGTTCAAATCGAAGCATACGCTCGGCCTGCTCGTCTTCGCCGTCTTCTTGCTCCTCGAGAACGGGCTCGTGCTCTACTACTACCTGATCGATCCAACCCTCTCGGCGTGGTGGCACGACGAATCGCTGGTTCCGATGATCGTCTGGCAGACCCAGATGGCTATCAACGTCGCTCAGACGGCCGGCCTGTCCTTCCTGCTGTGGATCACGCTCGACTGAGGGCGCCGGTCCCGGACGGTCTGCTGTCAGTCAGTTCCGGCGCGACCGCAGGCCGGTTGCGGTCGCGACGGTAGATCGGGACAGCAAACCGTATTCACGCATCCGTTCTCGGCTCCCGTCCCTGTGATCGTTCGGCGACGAATCCCCGCGTCTCGATTTCGGTCAATTTCCCCTTCCGCGACTGGGAACGCTGGGAGTCACTGCTCGTCGTGACACGCTGAGAGACCGCTGTTCTGACGGCGGCGATCGATCGTCGACCCGTTACACCGATCGTCGAACGAACGGTTTCGGGTCGAATTTGGGCCCGAGTTCGGTCGAACTCCCACGGGAGTGCGGTCCGAGTTCGGAAAATCCTTTTTTAAGTATCTCGGGCAGTGTGGGCCATGCGCCAATACAGCGCAGTACTGATGGGAACCATCGTTTTGGTCAGCGCGATGCTGGCCGGGACGGCGGGTGCAGCCGGCGCGGCGAACGCGTCGGCAGCGACGGCACAGGAACACGACCACGCGGCAGTGAGTTTCGATACGCAGACGTCGGGCGGGTCGACCGTCGTCGTCGACGAAGTGACGCTCCCCGAGGGCGGCTTCGTGACGATCCACGATAGCTCGCTCGGCGACGGCGAGACGCTCGGTAGCGTCGTCGGCTCGAGCGCGTATCTCGAGGCCGGCACGCACGAAGACGTTACCGTCGAACTCGAGAAGCCGCTCTCCGAGGACGACACGCTGTTCGCGATGCCACACGTGGACAGCGACGACGATCGAGTGTACTCGTTCGTCTCGAGCAACGCCGAGGCTGACGGGCCCTACACTGCCGACGGAGACGTCGTGATGGAAAGCGCCGAAGTCACCGTCTCGGCCGACCTCGAAATGAGCGAGCAGCCGACGACCGGCGACAGCGTCGTCGTCGACCGCGTCGAACTCGCCGAGGGTGGTTTCGTGACGGTCCACGACAGCACCATCGCGGACGGTGCGGTCTTCGAGAGCATCCGCGGCACGAGCGCGTACCTCGAGGCCGGCGTTCACGAGAACGTCCGCGTTACCCTCGATGACCCGCTTGCGGACAACGAGACGGTGTACCCGATGGCACACCGTGACACGAACGACAACGAGACGTACGACTTCCCCGCGAGCGAGGGAGCCGATGACGGTCCGTACGCCAACGCCGACGGTGACCCGGTGATGGCCCCCACTGACGTGACGGTGAGCGAGGAGGCAACGGTTTCCTTCGACGCGCAGTCGTCCGGTGGCAGCTCCGTCGTCGTGGACGAGGTCTTCGTCCCCGAGGGCGGCTTCGTCACGATGCACGACAGCACGCTCGCGGACGGCGCGGTCTTCGAGAGCATCCGCGGTACGAGCGAGTCCCTCGAGGCGGGGCTCCACCGCGACGTCGTCGTCCACCTCGACGACGAACTCGCAGCGGACGACACGCTGTTCGGAATGGCACACCAGGATACGAACGACAACGACAAGTACGACTTCCCCGCGACTGAGGGCGAAGAAGACGGCCCGTACACCGCTGCTGGCGACATCGTGATGGACGGCGGCGAGGTGACGGTATCGGCCGCCGTCTCCGCCTCGGCGCAGGTGTCCGACGGCTACACCGTGACGATCGACCGCGTCGACCTCGCGGAGGGCGGCTTCGTGACCGTTCACGACGCGAGCCTCTTCGCAGGAGACGTCTTCGGTAGCGTCGTCGGCACGAGCGCGTATCTCGAAGCCGGCACGCACGAGAACGTCGAGATCACGCTCGACGAGTGCTTGACGGCCAGCCAGACGGTCGTTCCGATGGCGCATCAGGATACGAACGACAACAGCAAGTACGATTTCCCCGCCAGCGAAGGGGAAGAAGACGGCCCGTACACCGCGAACGGTGACGCCGTTGTGGACGCGGCCAAGCTGACCGTTCCGGCGACCGTCGACGCGAGCGACCAGCAAAGCGACGGTGAGACGATCACCGTCGACTCCGTGACGCTCCACGACGGCGGGTTCGTGACGATTCACGACAGCACCATCGCGGACGGTGCGGTCTTCGAGAGCATCCGCGGCACGAGCGCCTACCTCGGCCCCGGCACGCACGAGAACGTCGAAATTACCCTCGACGAGCCGATGACGGCTGACGACGACGTTTTTGCCATGGCGCATCTGGACACGAACGACGACGAGACGTACGACTTCCTCGAGAGCGAGGGTGCAGCCGACGGCCCCTACGCGGCTGCTACCGGGCCAGTCATGTCCGCAGCGAGCGTGACGGTCGACGGTGAGGACGCGGGCGGAGCGGACGACGAGCAGTCGATGGACGGGGAAACGGATGGCAACGAGACGGACGACGACAGCGTTCCCGGCTTCGGTATCGCCGCGGCGCTCGTCGCCCTGCTCGCCGCAGCGGGAATCGCTCGACGCACCGACTGAAACGGACCCGAGCGATTCGATCGGCGACCGGCCACCGTTTTGATCGCGATCGATCGAGACGACGCACTTACGGGCTCGAGCGACGAGGATCGACCATGGCTGCCGATCTCGAGGAGAAAACGGACCGCTACGGCGAGTTGCTCGCGGAGGCGCTCGAGGCCGCGTCGATCGCGCCGCCCGAGGGAACCCCGATGGCGGAAGCGGCCGCCGACTGCGAGGAGATGGCGTCCTCGTATCTCGAGGACGGGAACCACTTCCGGGAGCAGGGGGATCTCGTCAACGCGCTGGCGTCGTTTTCCTACGGGCACGCGTGGCTCGATGCGGGGGCCCGCGTCGGCCTGTTCGACGTGCCGACGGAGGGCCACCTCTTCACCGTCGAGTAGCGGAATCCGCCCGACGCCCGGGACCTGAATCGTGGCCCTGCTATTTCAAACGATTAATCACTATGTAACCGGAACATATATAACAGTAATTACGATCAGTTTATAAAGTAGGCGAAACCTTTATATGCTTTACGGCCTTACCCTATGTTAGCTGAGGCGACCGGGTTTCTTCTGGTTACCCCACCCGGGAGCCTTGAGTAACCCACCCGATACACCATGACAGATACGAACATTCGAACCTATACGAACGAACGGGAGCCCGAAACCGACGAGGAGGAAACCACGGCGGTATCGGACGAGCAGGAACACTGCCCGGAGTGTGGCGGCAGACTCGTCTCGGACGACGAGCACGCCGAGACCGTCTGTACGGACTGCGGCCTCGTCGTCGAGGAAGACGAGATCGACCGCGGCCCCGAATGGCGCGCGTTCGATGCCAGCGAGAAAGACGAGAAGTCCCGCGTCGGCGCGCCGACGACGAACATGATGCACGATCAGGGACTCTCGACGAACATCGGCTGGCAGGACAAGGACGCCTACGGCCGCGCGCTCTCGAGCCGCCAGCGCCAGAAGATGCAGCGCCTGCGCACCTGGAACGAGCGATTCCGCACCCGAGACTCCAAGGAGCGAAACCTGAAGCAGGCCCTGGGCGAGATCGACCGGATGGCGAGCGCGCTCGGCCTGCCGGAGAACGTCCGCGAAACCGCCAGCGTCATCTACCGCCGCGCGCTCGAGGAGGACCTGCTTCCGGGGCGCTCGATCGAGGGCGTCGCGACGGCGTCGCTGTACGCGTCCGCCCGCCAGGCCGGCACGCCGCGGAGCCTCGACGAGATCTCGGCCGTCTCCCGCGTCGAGAAGATGGAACTGACCCGCACCTACCGCTACATCATTCGGGAACTCGGCCTCGAGGTCAAGCCGGCCGATCCCGAACACTACGTCCCCCGGTTCGTCAGCGATCTCGATCTCTCCGACGAGACCGAGCGGATGGCCCGGGAGCTGCTCGAGTCGGCTCGGCAGGAGGGCGTCCACAGCGGCAAGTCGCCGGTCGGTCTCGCGGCCGCCTCGGTGTACGCCGCCGCCCTGTTGACCAACGAGAAGGTCACCCAGAACGAGGTCAGCGAGGTCGCCAGCATCTCCGAAGTCACCATCCGGAACCGCTACAAGGAACTGCTCGAGGCGTCGGACACGGCCGCACCCGCGTAAACCCGAAACCGACGACCGAACCGCCGGTTAACGGCTGTCATCTGTCGCGTCGTACCGACGCGGGTGGTGCGTTCGATCGATCGAGACTGCGACAACGTTTTTGATCCCTCGTGTGAACATGTGTAGCATGGATAAAACGACCGTCCAGCTGTTGTGTCCCGAATGTACGAAAGACTGGCAGGTTTCTCCGGACGAACTCCCGACGCCAGCCGAAATGTTTCACTGTCCGAACTGTCACGCCTCTCATCGTACTGCCGAATTCATGCGGACGGATCGCGATCTCCAGACGTTGAAACAGCTCGGATAGCGCGGTCGAACTGCATTTTCGCTTCTGGGGGCCGGATGTAGGCACCCGCTACCGTTCGTCTGTAGCCTCTCAGAAACTATATCGAAAGACGCTGTTACGACCGTAAACAACCGCATACCCTGCGCCAGTCATCCGGTCCTCTCACGTAGGCTCCGCATTCGAATCGTCTCCGTCGATGACACACCAGTCGGCCGACACGGGTCGCGTGTTAACGCAACTCAAGATAATAATATAACCCTGCAGTGGGTAGGAGAGGATGGTATGAAGAAGCAGGAGCTCATTCACCTTCACGGCCTTCTCGCGGAGGTATCCAATCAGTGTGCAGAGTGGGATAACTGTGAAATCGATCTCGGCGAGTACGAAGCCAAGGGGATTCGACCGACATCGATCCACAAATCGAAAACAGATCATAAAGCCGCCGTTTTTGCGCTCGCTGGGGGAATCACGATGAACATGCAGGAAGGTGAGCAGGAAGAAGCCGTCGCCGCAACTGCGGACTGAGATTCTCGTCGTATCCTTCGACCATCGATACCGTCGACTGGCAAGACTCGACGCAGCGATCGCTGCTCGAGGCGTTCCTCACCGGTGACGTGGGAAGCTGTCGATGACCGATTCGGTACTAAACGGGGACCGAGCGGCGGGTGTACTCGTTACTCGACCAGGTCCTCGAACTCGGGGAGGATCTCGTCGTCCGCGTCGTCCTCGGTGGTGTCGTCCTCGTCGGCGTCGCCGGCCGAATCCGCGGCCGTCGACTCGTCGTCGGCCGGTTCGTCCGCGTCCTCGTCGTCTTCCAGAACCTCGATGTGCAAGACCTCGAGCGGGATGTTCTCGAGGAGCTGGCCGATTTCCTTTCGTGCGATCCGAGAGGCGTGCTCCTCGCGCTCGACGTTGAAGACGGTCATCTCCAACTCGAGCGCGACGAGCGCTTCGTCGGCCGCGATAAACGCGGGGGGGAGCTCCTCTCCCGACGGCGAGGTGCGCTCGCCCATGTTGATCTCGACGTAGTTCAGGTCAGGGTTCAACATCTCACCCGTCTTCGAGATGGCGATACGAATCGCCTCGTCCGCCGTTTCGACGTCGAAGACCGGCACGGCAGCTTCGACCACAACCCTGCAATCCATACGCACACATTGCATCGCCTCCAGTAAGAAGGTTCGCCCCACGACGGGACTATCGCCGCGCGGCTGGCGGGCGCGGATCTCCGACCGGGACGGCCCGAGCGTCGTTCGAAAGGCAAAGGGCCCGCGGGACCCAAGTCGCGATCGAATGGAAACGGGGACGATCCCACTCGACGAACTCGCCGGCGGACTCGATCTGTACCGGACCCTCGAGAGCGGCCAGAGCTACCTCTGGCGGCGCGACGACGGTGAGATGTACACCGACGCGCCGGCACCCGGCGCGTGGTACTCGACGGTCGTCGGCAGTTCCGATTCCGCACCCGGCAACGCGGACGCCGCCACCGGCTCCGCCGGTGACGTGATCCGCGTCCGGGTCCGCGACGGCGCCCTCGAGTGGCAGTCGACGACCGACGCCGAACCGGCCGTGCGCCGGTTATTGCGCCTGGACGACGACCTCGAGGCGATCGTCGCGGCCGGACCGGACGATCCGCTGCTCCGCGAGGCGTACGAGGCCCACCGCGGAATGCGACTCGTCGCGGATCCGCCCTTCGGCTGTCTGATCTCGTTTATCTGCTCGGCCCAGATGCGCGTCGGACGGATTCACACGATGGTCTCGACGCTGGCCCGCGAGTACGGCGACGAGATCGATTTCGACGGCGAGACGTATCACGCGTTTCCGACGCCGGAACAGCTCGCGACCGCGACCGAAGCCGAACTTCGAGAGCTCGGGCTGGGATACCGCGCTCCCTACGTCGTCCGGACCGCCGAGATGGTCGCGACCGGCGATGGGCACCCGGCCGAGGCGCGGGACCTTCCGTACGAGGACGCGCGGGAGTACCTGACGCGGTTCGTCGGCGTCGGCGACAAGGTGGCCGACTGCGTGCTCCTCTTCTCGCTGGACTTCGACGAGGCGGTCCCGCTCGACACCTGGCTCAAGTCGGCGGTCGAGGAGTACTATCCCGACTGCGACCGCGGGACCTACGTCGAGACCTCGCGGGCCCTTCGCGAACGGCTCGGGGGCGAGTACGCGGGGTACGCCCAGACCTACGTCTTTCATCATCTCCGAACCGGCGCGTGAGCGGGTCCTCATCGCCGAACGAGGTACTCGGCGCAATCGTTTGAGAGTGAGCGCCGAGCACGGGGTCGCCGACTACTCCTCGTAGTCCTCGCGGCCGGTCACGGCCCAGTAGGCCTGCGAAACGAGCGTGATCGCGAAGATGACGACGAGCCCTCCGGCGACCCAGACCGCGACCCGTTCGTCGAGCAGGTAGTACGTCAGCGCGCTCGCACCGACGACGAACAGCACCGCACCGACGAGCAACTCGAGCAACTCCCGAACCGACGCACGGCTACTCGAGACGGCGAGATACTCCTCCTCGAAGCGGTCGATGATACCCATTAGCAGAACTCCTCGAGCGTGGTCTGGTCTCGTTTCAGCGGCCGCGCCCGATACCCGTGTTCGGTCGCGAGGTGATCGGCGAACGCCTCGTCGAAGCCGTGATTGGTGTAGACGACCTCGGGGTCGATCGCTCGAACCGTCGCGACGAGTTCGTCGAAGTCGCAATGGTCGGTCAGCGGGAAGGTGACGTCGTAGTTCCCCCGGTACAGGAAGGAGTCGTCGACGGCCCACCCGGAGAAGCCGGCTTTCACTCCGCCTTCGCGGTCGACGGCCGTCTCGACCCAGTCGGATCGAGCGTGGTTCGAGGGGAGGATCACGATCTCGTCGGTCAGCCCGCGCAGCGAGTCGTAGCGCTCGCCCGGGAACTCGAGGTCACCGTCTGTCGCCGTTTCGATGGCCCGATTCACGTCGCGAATCGACTCGGAAACCAGAATCTCGCGGCCGTCGTCGCCGGTCGCCTCGCGGGCGATCCACTGCAGTTTCTGGGAGCGACCGAGCGAGTAGCCGAACAGGAAGCACGGCCGGTCGTCGGTATCGCGGAGCCAATCTGCAATCTCGGCCTCGAGACGTTCCTGCGGCGGGAACCGGTACGTCGGCAGCCCGTAGGTGGTCTCCATGACGAGCGCGTCCGCGTCGACCGCGTACGGGTCGAACCCCTCGAGGTAGCACCGGTCTCGCGTCGAGAAGTCGCCGGTGTAGCAGTAGCGCTGCGGGGCGTCGGCCGCGTTCCGGTGGCTGCCTCCGTCCGCTCCGGCGGCGGCCTCGAGGTCGATAATCGCTGCGCGGGAGCCGACGACGTGGCCGGCCGGGACGAGTTCGATACCGGGCGCGCGCTCGGCGAACGCAAAGCGGGAGCCGGTTCTGGCCTCGGCGATCGCCGCCGTTTCGACCGAACAGACGATCGTCTCCGGCGCCGTCCGGAACGTGTGATCGGCGTGGGCGTGGCTCACCACGTTGACTCCCCCGACGGCGCTGCGGGCGTCGGCGACGACGCGCGCCTCGCCGTCCTCGCTCTCGAAGTGAATGCCGTCTCGATGCCGTACGGTCACTGGATTGGCTTGGGGCTCGAGAACCGTCCCGTTGTCGCTTCGTCGCCCGGTTCCCTCGACGGTCATCTCTCGGACACCTCAGTAGCGAATCTCGAACCCGTCTTCCCCCTGAGGGTCCTCGTAGTCGGCCTCGACGCGCTCGACATCGGCCGCGGGACTACCCTCGTGACACCACTCGATCATCGATTCGACCGCGGCTTCGGAGCCCTCGAAGACCGCCTCGACGCGACCGTCCTCGAGGTTTCGAACCCAGCCGTCGACGCCCTCGTCGCGGGCCGTATCGCGGGTGTTCGCCCGGTAGTAAACGCCCTGTACCTTCCCCGAGACGAAGACGTGTGCGCGGGTTCGGTCCGTCATATGCGAGGCATCGACCGCAACCGCCAAAAATCCGAGTCCGCTCGAGTCGCGGGCGACCGTCACGGCAGCACTCGACGACTGCCGATTCCGTTCAGAACTCTGTGCCGCGTCGCGCCCGCTGCCCGTCGTCGATCGGGTGTTTCTCCTTTCGGACGTTCGTGATCAGGTCGGCGCGATCCGCCAGATACGACGGCTCGGAGTGGCTGCCCGACAGCACGAGTTCGAGGCCGTCCGGCTTCGCGTCGATGAGCTCGTGTACGTCCGATTCGGAGAGCAGCCCGCGATCCGCGGCGTAGAGGATTTCGTCGAGGATCAGCATGTGGACGCCCGCTTCCGGCTCCGCGTCGAGATCGATCGGTTCGTCGCGGTCGGCCGCTCCCGCCGCCTCGAGTAGCTCGCGGGCGCGCTCGAGGCCGGCCTGCGCTTCGGCAGCGTGGTCCGCCTCGTCGCTGCCGTCAGCCATCCCGTGCCAGCCGTAGTGGCCGAGGTTCTCGTAGCTCAGCCCGGGAAGTGCGGCGATCGCGTTGTACTCGCCGCGCACCGCGTCGACGCTCGAGGCCCCGCCCTTCATGAACTGGAGCATGTGAACGCGGTAGCCGTGGCCCGCGGCGCGCACTCCCATGCCGAGCGTCGCGGTCGTCTTCCCCTTCCCGTCGCCCCACCAGACCTGGACGAGGCCGAACTCCTCGGGTGCGGCCGGCTCGATCCGCTCGGCTTCCGGCGTCCGTCCCTGTCCCGGCGTGTTGTCGATCGGTGAGTCCGATCTTCGGTCGTCGCTCATACGCGATCGGTCGAACCGAGCGTACATGTAGTTGGTCCACTCGGCGCGTGTCGATAGCGTGACACCCCTAATCAAACGTGTCTTGAGGGCTCGCTCCTAACCTGCGGTCAGCCAATGTCTCTCGAGTTCTCGTCGTCCGACGATGCCCCCGCCTTCGAGCGCGTGATCGCCGCGCTCGACGACGGGTCCTGTCGGGAGATCATCGCGGTGCTCGAGGAGCCGATGACCGTCCCCGACATCGCCGAGGCGACGGACCGTCCGCTCTCGACGACGTATCGCAAACTCGACGCCCTGACCGAGGCCGGACTGGTCACGGAGACCGTCGGCGTCCGTCACGGCGGCCATCAGCGGTCACGGTACGTCGCCAACCTGGACCGGATCTCGATCGGACTCGACGACGACAACGAGTTGCGCGCCGATATCGATCGGGCGGCCGAGCTGGATATCTGGTCCGACGCGAAACGAGAGTTCTGAACGCGCCGCTTCGTGCGCTCCGCTCTCCGGGATCCTCGGGACCGGCGTCTCGGCTTCCCGACCGTGAACGCGATCCCCCTATCGGTCGACGAGGTCCTCGTCCGTCGGTCCCTGCCCGTCGAACCGGCGGACGAACTCGTCGAGCCGTGCGGGATCCGATGCGCCCGGTAGCCGACACTCCGCGGTCTCACAGTCGGCGTCGACCCCGAGCCGGTCGCAGACGAGATCGGCGGTCGCCTCGGCCATCCGGCGGTAGGTCGTCAGCTTCCCGCCGACGACGCTACAGCAGTTTTCGACGCCCTCGTCGGCGTGCTCGAGCAGGTGGAACCCTCTCGAGATGCCGCGACCGCCGCGAGCGGCCTCGTCGGGTTCGTACAGCGGGCGGACGCCCCACCACGTTCGAACACGCTCGCTCTCGGCGACCGACGGGAGCATCGCCGCGCACTCCTCGACCGTCCGTTCGATCTCCCAGTCGGCCCGCTCGTAGTCGTCCGGATCGTCGACCGGTACGCTCGTCGTCCCGAGGACGGCCTCGCCGTCGTGGGGGACGACGATGTCCCCGTCGTCGGGCTCGCGGCAGCGATTCACTACCGGCTCGAGGCCGTCGTATTCGACCGAGACCATGACGCCGCGGGTCGGTCGCATCGAGACGGAGACGCCGGCCATATCGGCGACGCGGCCCGCGTGGGGACCGGTCGCGTTCACGACGTATCGCGGCCGGAGCGTGTCGCCGGCGTCGCCGCCGAGCGTGACGGCCGTCACCCGGTCGTCCTCGACGGTCATCGACGTGACCGGTGCGTGCGTGCGGACTCGAGCGCCGTGCTCGCTGGCGTCGGCCGCGTTGGCGGCGACTAGCCGGGAGGGAGCGACGACCGCGTCCGGGACCCGCATGGCCCGTTCGACATCCGCGGCGAGGGTCGGAACCGCCTCGCGGGCGCTCTCGCCGTCGATCACGTCGGTCGAAATCCCGACGTCTTCGCAGGCGTCGCACTTCGCGTCGAAGTAGGTCGGATCGTCGTTGGACAGTTGCACGAACAGCCCTCCCGTGTCCCGGAGACAGTCGCCGGCGATGTCCCGGAGGATGCGGTTCTCCTCGAGGCACGCTCGCGCCTCCGGCCCGTCGGCCTCGGCGTAGCGAGCGCCGCTGTGGAGCAGGCCGTGCGACCGCCCCGAGGTGCCCGACGACAGGCCACCTCGCTCGGCGAGCGTGACGTCGACGCTTCGCAGCGCCAGGTCTCTGGCGATTCCCGTTCCGGTCGCACCGCCTCCGATGACGAGAACGTCCGTTCGATCGTCCATAGTCGAACGACGGGCCCCGAACGGACGTACCTTTCACTGTTCGAGGGACGGCGGGCTCGGTTGCGACGGACCGGACGCGTACGAAGAAGGGGAACGACGGGTCGACATCGGGTTCGACGGGTGGCGACTCGAGAATCGACGACGCCGGCGTTACGGGCTATAGTCGGGCGACTGCGCCTCGATCGTGTCCGCGACGTTCTCGAGTTCCTCGCCGATCGTCGCGACCAGGTCGTCCAGCGTCGCGATGCCCGCCAGTTCGCCGTCGTCGTCGACGACCGGGAAGCGGCGGACGTTGTTGTCCCGGATCGCCTCCGAGATCGTGACCGGATCATCGTTCTCGTGGACCGTGACCGGGTTTTCGGTCATCACCTCGTCGACCGATACCGACCCGACGTCGTCGTAGTCGGGGATCGCCAGCGCCGCGTCGCGGTCGGTGATCATCCCGACCGGTTCGTCGTTTTCGGTGACGACGATCGAACCGACGTTCTCCTCCTCGAGCGCCTCCGCGATCTCCTCGAGTTCGCTGTCTGGACTCGTCGTAACGACGTCTTGGGGACCGAGTTTGCCGACGGACATAATTCGGTTCGAACGACTTCCCGACCGCTATTCAAACGACTCCTTTCACACGAAACGGATGACGGAAGATTCGGAATCGGGCCTCAGATCCGCACTCGACGCCGTCGGACCGCCCTCGAAATCCGACGAAACGGCTCTCCTCACCGGTAGCCCAGCACTCGGAGTTTCTCCGTCACCTCTTCCTCGTCCATTCGCGCGGACTCGATCGGCGCCTCCGCGACGATCCGTCGGCGATCGTCCGCGTCGACGACGTGCCACGGCACTCGTCGTAACTGCTCCGCCGCCAGGTACTCGAAGTGGCCGTACTTTCGGCTCGTGAAGGGGAGCAGCCGTTCGCCGAGCAGTTCGCCGTGATCGGCCGAGACGACGGCCTTCCCGTCCAGTTCTCGAATCAATCGGTCGACGAACGGAAGGACGATCTCGAGGTTCTCCACGTACGCGCGACGCAGATCGGCGACGTCGATATCGAATTCCTCGTTCTCGATTATCTCGTACAGTTGGACGTTCAACGCGCCGAAGCGATCGCCCCGGCCGCCGCGCGAAAGCGACGCGAGGTCGCCCTCGGCGGCGATCCGCTGGTAGATCTCGAGGCCGGTCCGTCCGATGAGCGGGACGTGGGGCTGGAGGAAATGGACGATCAATCGCTTGTTCGGGTGTTTCTCGTGGGCCTCGAGCGCTCGCTCGACGACCGTTTCCGGATCGATCGCGTAACTGTCTTCCAACACCTCGGGATTCAGGACGTCGCTCGCGTCGACGGCCGACGACTCCGCGACCGGTTCCGGCGGTACCGGATAGATCGCGTGAAACACGTCGTCTCCGATATCGGCCGTGAAGGCGTTCCCGCTCACGTAGACGGTGTCGTGGTGCTGTTTCCCCGCGAAGTTCGCGTCGATCCACCCCGGGCTGCTCGAGCCGGCGGACAGCCGGGACTCGAGGGTCCCGTCGATTCGATTCCGCGCGGCGAAGGCGTCGTACCGGCAGGCGTCGAGGACGATGAGCGTGTCCCAGTCTTCGGCCATGATATCGATGCCGCTCCCGTGACGGAGTTCGAAGACGGTCCGGTGGGCCGACCAGAGGTACTTGCAGAGCTCCGTCCAGACGAGTTCCGGGTTTCGGACCCCCCTGCGGACGCTCCGTAGCGAGTATTTCGTGAACGGCATTCGTACGCTAGACGTTGCGAAAAAGTCTCAAATAACGCCGGGGTGGTCGGCTGCTCGTGAGAACTCGACAGCAGCGTGCTCGGATAACTCGACAGGGCCCGCGGCGCGCGCGTTATCGCGCTTCGCCCGCCGATTTCGTCTTCCGTTCGAACTTCTCGCGGACCTTTTCGACTTTCGGAGCCGCGTGCATCGTACAGTAGGCGTCGTTGGGATTTTTCTCGAAGTAGTCCTGATGCTTCTCCTCGGCGCGATAGAACGTCTCGAGGGACTCGAGTTCGGTCACCACGTCGTCGTCGTACTCCTCGTCGAGCGCCTCGATGTAGGCGTCGGCCTGTCTCCGCTGGTCCTCGTCGTGAGAGAGCACGATGGAGCGGTACTGTGTTCCGACGTCGGGCCCCTGTTTGTTCAGCTGCGTCGGATCGTGGGTGGCGAAGAACACCTCGAGCAGTTCGTCGTACCCGATTACGTCGGGATCGTACTCCACCTGCACGACCTCCGCGTGGCCGGTGTTTCCGGAGCAGACCTCGCGGTACGACGGATCCTCGGCGTGTCCGCCTGCGTAGCCGGACGTGACAGACTCGACGCCCTCGAGTTCCTTCATCGCCGCTTCCGTACACCAGAAGCACCCGCCGCCGAACGTGGCTCGTTCCATACCCTCCAGTAGGGTGCGAACGAGGAAAGGTGTGACGGGGACCGCGGTCGCGGGCAGCGGTCGATCGCTTCCGCCGTGCGAAACGATATGCCGGTGGCAGTCGAACGCCGCGGTATGTCCTGGGACACAGTCCGACTCGAGTGGGACGGAGACATCGCGACGCTCACGGTCGACCGCCCCGACGCGCTCAACGCGTTGAACGTCGAAACGCTCGAGGCGATGGGCGAGGCCCTCGAAACGGCCGCGGACGAGGACGCGCGCGTTCTCGTCCTGACGGGTGCCGGCGACGCGTTCATCGCCGGCGCGGACATCAAATACATGCGGGATCTCTCCGCCGAAGCCGCCCAGGAGTGGGGCGAACTCGGTCACGACGTGGCCGACGCGCTCGAGGCGTTTCCCGCGCCGACGGTCGCCGCGGTCAACGGCTACGCGTTCGGCGGCGGCTGCGAGATGGCCCTGGCCTGCGACCTGCGGGTCGCGGCCGAATCGGCGCTGATCGGCAACACCGAGATCGACCTCGGTATCATTCCGGGCTGGGGAGCTACCCAGCGGCTGCCGCGGCTGGTCGGCGACGAGACCGCGCGCCGAATGATCTTCCTCGGCGAACGGCTCGACGCCGAGTCCGCGGCGGAGGCGGGTCTGTTCGGCGAGGTCGTTCCCGACGACGACCTCGACAACGTCGTCGGAGAACTGGCCACCCGACTCGCCGCACAGCCGGCGTTCGCCATGCGAACCGCCAAAGGGGCCATCAATCGGGGACTCGAGGGCTCTCAGGAGAGCGGGCTCGCGTACGAGAAACGCGCCTTCGCGAGCCTCTTCGGCACGCACGATCAGCGCGAGGGAATGGCGGCGTTCGTCGAGGATCGCGAACCGGAGTTCGAGTGACTCGAGTCTCTCTCTATAGTAGCCACTGAAACGATTTACACACTGATCGCAACGCTGTCGTGCGGTCAGGCGTGCATTGACTTTCAGTGGCTACTATAGCGTTCGTCGACTCGCCAGGTCAGCACGACGCCCTCGTCGAGCCGGTCGACGTCCGCGAGCTCGAGCGTCGGAAAGTCGGCGACGAACCCCTCGCCGTCGGCCAGCGTCGGGGCGTCGCGGCCGCCGATGACCGTCGGGCCGACGAACACCCGTAGCTCGTCGACTAACCCGACCTCGAACAGCGAGAAGATGAGTTCGCCGCCGCCTTCGACCATGATCCGCTCGAGGCCCTGCTCCTGGAGCGTCGCGAACGCGCGGAGGAGGTCGACTCGCTCGTCGCCCGCCGTGAGCAACTCGGCGCGGTCGGCGAGGGCCGCGCGGCGATCGACGGGCGCGTCCTCGCTCAGACAGACGTAGGTCGTCGCCGCGTCGTCGAGGATCGCCGCGTCAGTCGGGGTTCGCCCGCTCGAGTCGACGACGACCCGCGCGGGGTTTGCCGGCCGGCCGTCCTCGCGGCGCTGCGCCCGCAGCTCGTCGTCTTTGACGGTCAGGTGCGGATCGTCCGCGAGGACGGTTCCGACGCCGACCGCGACGGCGTCGCTCTCGGCTCGCAGCCGGTCGACGCGCGCGAAGTCGTCCGCGCCGCTGATCGCGATCTGTTCGCGTCGGCGCGAGGAGAGCTTGCCGTCCGCGCTCGCGGCGGCGTTGACGATGACGTCCATACCCGTGCTGTGGCGGCAGGCGTAAAGAAATCCCCCGATCTCGGGACTCCGTTTCGACGCTCTCTGGGCCGAAAATTTACGGTCTCGTAACAGGTATACGGGACTATATAGTGTTCAATACGAAACATATAAACGACTTATCCGGTCTCGAGGGACTGTTCGAACGCATAACACGTGACGACCGCCAACTCCGCGTTCGACGACACGGTATCGTTCGACCACCGGCATATCGACCTCGAGAACCGAGACGACGTCTACGTCATCGGTGATGTCCACGGCTGTCTCGACGCCCTCGAGGAGTTGCTGGAAACGCTCGATCTCGGCGCGAACGATCTCGCCGTGTTCGTCGGTGACCTGGTCCGAAAGGGGCCGGAGAGCAAGGCCGTCCTCGATCGCGTCAGGCGGTCGCCGCGGCTGGTCTCCGTCCGCGGCAACAACGAGCGAAAGCTGCTCGAGGGCGACGCCTCGCTATCGACTCTCGACGCGGTCGATCACCAGTACTTGGAGTCGCTCCCGACGGCGATATCGTGGGGCGGCGGGCTGGTCGTCCACGGGGGGCTCGATCCGAGCCGACCGCCGTCGGCGCACTCGGGTGACGACGTGCTGACGATGCGGTCGCCGTCCGGCGACGGCTACGACGGCCCGTTCTGGTTCGAGGCGTACGAGGGACCGCCGCGCGTCTTTTTCGGACACACGGTTCTCGAGGAACCGATCGAGCGGGAGTGGGCGGTCGGACTCGACACGGGCTGTGTCTACGGCGGCGAGCTCACGGCCTACGACGTCCGCCGCGACGAGTTGCGCAGCGTCTCCGGAACGGGGCACGTGGAGCGATCGTCCGAGAAATTCGTCACGTCCGATGGGTGACGGCAACGGGGGGATTTCGGGATGAACGAACGAGATTCGGGAGAGAACGACGAGGCAGTATCAACTCCAGGGGAACAGGCAACTGACCGGACGGCGACTGACGAGACGGAGTTCGCGTTTCGGTCGCTACTCGACGGCGGAGACGACGCGGAGACCGGTTCTCGATCGCCCGCTCGAGCCGAGCAGAGCGGGGAATCCGAGTCGACGGAAGACACGGCGGAGAGTGAAGGGACGAGAGAGACGGAGGCCGAGGCGACGACGACCGCGGACGCCGAGTCGGCGGACGGTGCTGCCGGAGTCGAACTGGTCTCCGATACGGCGACTGGAGACGAGGCGACGACCGATACCGCCCCGGATTCGGACGATTCCGATGACTCCGACGATGACGCCGTCGAGATCGAACACGCCGATGCGCCCGGTGGGACCGATTCGGAAACGGATCCCGACCGGAACGAGTTACCGGTCGTCAGGTCAGACGGCGCGGAGACGGCCCGGCCGGCCGTCGATCTCTCGGACCCGTCGTACTACCTGAACCGCGAACTCAGCGAGCTCGCCTTTCAGCGTCGCGTTCTCCACGAGGTACTGGACGCGGATAACCCGCTGTTAGAGCGCGTGAAGTTCCTCGCGATCGTTACGACGAACCTGGACGAGTTCTTCCGCAAGCGTGTCGGCGGGCTGAAACAACAGATCGCGGCCGGCGTGACCGAGGAGACGCCGGACGGCCGCACGCCGCGCGAACAGTGGGAAGCGGCTCTCGAGGAGGCCCGGCCCTTATTCGAACGGCAGGCCGAGTGTTACCGCGAGGAGATCCGTCCGGCGCTGGCCGACGCGGGGATTCACATCCTCGACTACGACGACCTCACGGTGATCGAACGCCGCCAGCTTCGCGAGTACTTCGAGAGCTCCGTCCTGCCGACCCTGACACCGCTGACGTTCGATCCGGCCCACCCGTTCCCGTTCATCTCGAATCAGAGCCTCTCGCTCGCGGTGTTGACGCGGGAACGACCCGGCGCGGAACTGACCTTCTCCCGCGTGAAGATCCCGCGCAACCAGCTCCGGTTCGTCCAGTTCGGCGACGACACCCGGTACGTCCTCTTGGAGGACATCGTCCGGTCGAACCTCGATCTGCTCTTCCCGGACGTCGAAGTCGTCGACACCGCCCTCTTCCGGGTGACCCGCAACGCCGAGGTTAGGCGCGACGAGGAAGTCGCAGAGGACCTGATCGAGATGATCGAGGAAGTCATCGAGGAACGGCGTTTCGCTACCGCCGTCCGGCTCGAGATCGAGCCCGACGCGCCCGAGCGGATCCGCGATATCCTCACGCGCGAACTGGATCTCGACGACCGGGAGGTGGTCCACCTCCACGGACCGCTCGATTACCGCGACTTCGCCGACCTGACCGAACTCGACCGACCCGAGTTAAAACTTCCCGAGTGGTCGCCACAGCCCCATCCTCGACTGGGGCGGTGCGAGGACGCGACGAACGTGTTCGACGCGATCAGCGACGACGACGTGCTCGTCCAACACCCCTATCACTCCTTCGAGGGGACCGTCCAGCGGTTCCTCGAGGCGGCGGCCAACGACCCCGACGTGCTCGCGATCAAGGCCGCGATCTACCGGACCGCGAGCGATTCGCAGATCATCGAGAGCCTGCTCGAGGCCGCGCGCAACGACAAACAGGTCGCCGTCATGGTCGAACTGAAGGCCCGCTTCGACGAGGAGAACAACCTCGAGTGGGCGAAGAAACTGGAGGAGGAGGGGATCCACGTCGCCTACGGAACGATCGGCTACAAGACCCACACGAAGACTTCGCTGGTCGTTCGCGAGGAAGCCGACGGAGTGCGGCTCTACTCGCACATCGGGACCGGCAACTACCACTCCGAGACCGCCAAGAGCTACGAGGATCTCGGATTGCTGACGGCCGATCGGGACATCGGGCAGGACCTCGTCAAACTGTTCAACTACTTCACCGGCCACTCGATGCACCGAGACTACCGGGAGCTCCTCATCGCGCCCGGGAACATGCGCGATCGCTTCGTCGACCTCGTCCGCGCCGAAGCCGAGCGCGCACGCGACGGCGAAGAGGCCCGCATCGTCGCCAAGATGAACCGATTAGAAGACCCGGAGATGGTCCGGGAGCTCTACGAGGCGTCGATGGCCGGCGTCGATATCGACCTGATCGTCCGGGACATCTGTCGGCTCCGGCCCGGCCTCGAGGGCGTCAGCGAGACGATCGACGTCTACAGCGTCGTCGGTCGCTTCCTCGAGCACTCGCGGATCTTCTACTTCCGAGCGGGGGGCGACGGCCGGTACTACATCGGCTCGGCCGACTGGATGACCCGCAACCTCGACAATCGGGTCGAGGCGATCGCGCCGATCAACGATCCGCGACTCCAGCGCCGGCTCAACGGCATCCTCGAGACGCTGCTCTCGGACGACCAGAACCGGTGGGCGATGCGATCGGACGGGAGCTACGAGCGGTGTCGGCCCGCGGGAGACGGCTCGACGAACGCCCACGAGACGTTCATGCGGGCCGCACTCGACGATGTGCGGCCCGGCGTTCGCAAGTAGCGATCGGCGAGTCGCGGGATCACCCCCACCAGTTTTCGGGATGGTGTGGTTTCTCCCGTCTCGTTTCTCAGCGCGTAGCCGGCGGATACGTACTACCATTTGCCGTCGATCCGCACCGGTCGATTTCGCGGTGACCGCCGCTATCCCGGTAGCGAACGGCACCGATAGGGAGTCCCTATGATCCGTACGGACTCCTCAATATCACAATTAGCAGTGGCTTTGTACGTCCCGTCGGTCGGTTCGCATACGCGACTGCTCCCGACCCATGACCGGATCCACCAACGATTACGACGATCACTCATCCCGCCAGCGACTGGCCGCGGCCACGCAATACTCGGAAGAGCCGATCGACCTCGAGTCGATCGTCGTCCGATACGAGAACCGATCCGATCGGTGTACGATTACGCCGCGTGAGTGTCCCGAAGCGGAGCGGATGACGACCTGGCTGTCAGCGGACATCACGGCCGTCGTCGACCTCGCGGACGAACGGTAATACGCCGTTGTGCCGTCTCGGAGCGAGCACAAGAGACCAGTCGGCCGTCAGTCCTCGCGCGCTAGATCGATATCGACTGGCCCGATACCTCCTCTCACCCCGAACTATATATTGATATATATGATAACTGTTGTCGATTGAGGGGTACTGACTTATAGATATCTAAACCCTCCAAATCAGCGTTTTCGTGCCGTGTATCAGGAATCTGTACGGCTCTATAGACTGGTGGATTTATATTGTTTCAGTCTGAAGCGGTTCGTATGGAGACGCGAAAAGTCCAGGTGACTGGCGGGTCGACGTATACCGTATCGCTGCCGAAGACGTGGGCGACGGCCAACGACGTCAGCAGCGGGACGACGGTCGAGTTCTATCCCGAGGACGACGAACTGCTCCTCACTCCCGAACGCGAGACGCGCCGACAGGAGGGGACGCTCGACGTCTCCGGGCTCGCAGATGAACAGTTGATGCGAGCCGTGATGACGATGTACGTCAGCGGTTTCGACGTCATCTCGCTCGAGGCGGGCCGGATCACGACCGAGCAGCGCAGCGCGATCCGCGATGCGACCCAGCGACTCGTCGGGGTCGAGGTCCTCGAGGAAACCAGCGACAGCGTGGTCATCCAGGACTTGCTGGACTCCTCGGAGCTGTCGATCGTCAACGCCGTCACCCGGATGCGCCTGATCGCTAAATCGATGCTCGAGGACGCGGTGACCGCGTTGATCGAGAACGACGACGACATCGCTCGCGACGTGATCGAGCGCGACGACGACGTCGATCGGCTCTGGCTCGTCGTCTCGCGGATCTTCCGCGCGACGCTGCGATCGCCCCGCGCCGTCGAGGAACTCGGCGTCTCGCGCGAGGCCTGTTTCGACTTTCACTCGAGCGCCCGCCAGCTCGAGCGCATCGCCGACCACGCCGTCAAGATCAGCGACATCGCGCTCAAACTCGACGGCTTCCCCGCCGACGTGGCAGACGCCCTCTACGGACTCCACGCCGAAGCCACGAGCGTCTTCGACCAGTCGATGGACGCGCTGTTCGCCGACGATTCCGAAGAGGCCACCCGGCTGGGCCACGACGCGCTCGCGGCCGTCCTCGAGATCGACGAACACACCCGACAGATCGACGATACGCTTCGCGACCTCGAGCCAGCACAGGCCCAGTCGCTGGGGCTGATCGTCGACTCGCTGTCCAGAAGCGCCGACTACGGCGGTAACATCGCCGAGACGGCGTTACAGAAGGCGGCACCGCGGCCCTGAATCCGCGGCAGCGCGGCTCGAAGACGGTGCGCAAAAACCGACCGATCCCCGTCGATCGCTACTCCTCGAGAAGAACGGCGCTGACCTGACCGGTCTGGCCGGGTCGTGACGTGACGCGGGCCTGGCCCTCGCTCGTTTCGATGACGGCACCCTTCGTGATGATGTTCCGGCGGATGTAGTTCGGGTTGGCGTCGTTCTCGACGACGTCCTCGATATTCGCGGACACCGTCTCGTCGCCTTTGTTGACGCTCGCGACGTTCGTGGCGAGCGCTCGCGTCTTCGTGCCGTTACCGCGGACGTCGACGGTCCGGAATCGCGGCTCGCCGACCTCGGTCTCCGTCGGCAGTCGACCGAGTTCGTCCTTGCGGCGATTTCGAACGTTCTTCAGTCGGCCACCGGTTCGCTTGCGCGTAGAGCGTCCCTGATCTTGCATACCCAATCAAAATCTTGGCGTCTACTTGAATGCACTGCTACGAAATTCCCGCTGTGAGCGCACCACGAGGATGTCGACGCCCTTTGGTCTAGCTCTCATAGTAGTGATGCGGTTTCTCTACGTAAACGACCACGGGCCGGGTGACCCGTGGCTTTTCTTGTTCCCTCAGCCTATATCTTAGAGTCGTGAATGGAACCAGGGTCTCACCAGAACGATTATGCTCGATCCCACTCTACGTGGGAATATGGCGAAGGTAGATTCAAAGGGACGGATCGTCCTTCCACAGGAGGTGCGAGAACGCCTCGGTATCACTCCCGGTACCGAAGTCGAAATTCGCGAGGAAGACGGGAAAGCGGTCGTCAAGCCCGAAGACGATCCCGAACGGATTCTCGACCGTATGGAACAGCTCGTCGCGGAGACGGCTTCTCGAGACGGGGAGACGACTTCACTCGACGAAGGCGTCGATCCGATCGCCCAGAAACACAGAAACGCTGTCCGGCGAGGAGCTGAGAAAGATAGCGATGAGTGACGCGGGTGATCCGTATTTATTCGACGTCGGAGTGATCGCTCTCGCACATACGGAGACTCCGGTTCGTGATGCTGCGCTCTCGTATATTCGAGATGCCATCGCCGGTGAGATAGAAGCCGTTGTGCCGTATCCTGCGCTATTCGGAGCACACGCTGTCCTGACGACGTACTACGGACAATCGAACGCGGATGCGTCTCGGCTTCTACAGAATTTCATGGATGCGAAGCGAATTCACTGGTACGACCGAATGCCCGACGAGATCGTACGCGGTGGATTTGCTCGAGCGGACTGTGCGAATATCGGTGGTTGGGACGGATACTATGCCCAGGTGGCGATCGAAGAAGAAGTAAACACCGTACTAACAATTGACTACGACTTCGAACGGTTCGATGCGTTCGCCACCGAAGTCATTCTCTCATCCGACGAATTTAGTGAATTGAACGGATTTCTCGAAACCTGATTCCGTCCCTCGCTGTGACCAGTATCCTCCCCGCCCGGAAGGGTGGGCGGAGCTTTCTCCTCGATCTTCCGCAACGTACTGAGAAACGACAGTCGTCATTCGTCCGGGGCCAGACAGTACGCACGGCCGGGCTTCTCGAGGACCGTCTCCTCGTCGTCGTCGTAGTAGTTCGAGAAGACGCCGCGCTCGGCGTAGTAGATCCGGCCGTCGCGGGGGATCGCGCCGCTGGTGACGTGGCCGCGGTTTTCGACGCGCCAGCGCCGGTCGCCGGTCTCCCTGTCGAGTGCGTACAGGTGGGCGTCGTAGGAGCCGACTAGTATCGTTTCGGCCGTGGCGGTGACCGAGCCGATGACGTGGCCGCCGACGTCCGTCGACCACAGTTCGTCGCCGCTCGCGGCCTCGAGCGCGTAGACGCGGTGGCTATCGCTGCCGACGTAGACCACTCCTCGGTCGGGGTCGATCGCCGGATTCGACATGACGACGTCGCCGGTGTCGAACGACCACTCCTCGCTGCCGTCGGCGAGATCGAGGCGGTAGAACCGGCCGTCCCAGGAGCCGACGAACGCCGCGCCGTCGTAGGTCGGAATCGTCCCCTTGATCTGAGCCCCCAGATTGAACCGGCCGTCGGCCATCGATTCGCCGTCGGGGCCGCCCTCGCCGCCCGCCTGGAACGACCAGGCGAACTCGAGGGAGGGAAATTCCCAGCAGTAGACGACGCCGTCGTTGGAGCCGGTGACGAGGCGGCCGGCCTCGCAGTCGATCGCTGGCGAGGGATGGGGCATCCCCCAGATGCGGTCGTCGCTCCAGGTCGGATTCCCGGTCGCCGCGTCGACCTCCCACAGCGCGCCGCTGGCGGGGTTCTTGTGTTCGGTGAGGAGATAGAGCGAGCCGTCGACGTACGCGGGGCTCGAGCCGATCGCGATCGCCCCGTCGAACTCGTGCACTCGGGTCTGCCAGATCGTCCGTCCGGAGTCGATGTCGATGGCGTAGAGTTCGCCGTCGTAGCCGCCGATGTAGGCGGTGCCGTCGGCGATCGCCGGCGTCCCGTGGAAACCGAGGCTTCTGCCGGCTCCCGTCTCGCGTTCCCAACGGTGTTCGCCGCTCGGTTTGACGGCGTGAACTCTACCGTCGTCACCGGCGATCAACACCGTCTCGCCGTCGGGCGTCGGTCGAGGTGTCGATTTGGCCGCGGTGTGACCGATGCGGTTGACCGGGAACGACCAGTCGACGCGCACCGACGACGGGACGGTTTCCTCGGGGTAGTAGCCGTACCGTCGCAGTCCGCGACGGAACATCGACACGTCGTCGTCCGCCGGTAGCGGCACGTAGCCGTCCGCCGTCTCAGCGGTGCTGGCGACGGCGGAACAGTCGGGTGGCGACCGGTACTGTCGACCGACGCAACCGGCGAGACCGACGGCTCCGGCAGTCCCCGCGGTACTGAGAAGCCGTCGTCTGGTGACTCGAGCACCGCCGGCCTCGGAGGCGCTCCGATCGGACCCGGCCTCGTGGGCCGCATGCCCGGAGTCGGCTCCGGAGACCGCTCGATCAGCTTCGGCCTCGTGGACCGCCTGCTCGGAATCGCCGTTCCGACCGGAATCGCCGCCTCGTGGGTCGGCCGCGTGCTCGCTCACCGTCTCACTCCTGCTGGGCGTCGACGACCGCAACGCCGGCGAGGTTCACGATGTCCTTGACCTCGTCGCCCCGCTGGAGAACGTGAACCGGCTCGTCCATGCCGACCAGCATCGGCCCGATCGCGTCCGCGCCGCCGAGGCGCTGGAGCAGTTTGTAGCCGATGTTACCCGACTCGAGGTTCGGGAAGACGAGCACGTTCGCGGGCTGCTCGAGGTCCGAAAAGCCGTAGGTCCCCTCGAGGATGTCCTCGACGACGGCGGTGTCGGCCTGCATTTCGCCGTCGACCGGGAAGTCGACTTCGGGGTCGTCCTGGAGCATCGAGGCCGCCTTTCGCGGTTTGCGCGTCCCCTCGTTGTCGACGCTGCCGAAGTTCGAGTACGAGAGTAAGGCGGCGCGCGGTTCGACGTTGAACCGCCGGGCGAGTTTCCCGGTTTGTTTGGTAACCTCCGCGAGGACGTCCTCGTCGGGGGCCTGGTTGACCGTCGCGTCGGCGACGAAGATAACGCGGTTTTTGAACGCGAGCAGGTAGACGCCGGCGGCGTAGTCGACGTCGTCGGCGGTGCCGATCACCTGCAGCGGCGGTCGGAGCGCCGACGGATAGTGATGCGAAAGGCCGGTCAGGAGCGCGTCGGCGTCGCCCTGCTCGACCATCACGCTGCCGAAGTAGTTGGTGTCGCGTTCGATGAGTTCGCCGGCTTCGCTCCGCGTGATCCCCTTGCGCGAGCGGAGTTCGTGAAGCCGGTCGCCGTACTCCTCGTAGTCGCCGACGGTCGGATCGGCCACGGTCGGATCGAAGTCGAGGCCCAAGTTTGCGGACGTCTGTTTGATCTCGTCTTCGTCCCCGATGAGGACGGGGAGGGCGATCCCCTGCTCCTGGATCTGGTAGGCCGCTCGGATCATCTTCTCGTTTTCGCCCTCCGCGAGCGCGACCGTCTTGGGATCGCTCTTGGCCTTGTTGAGGACGACGCGCATCATCTCGCGCGATTTTCCGAGGCGGGCCTCGAGTTCCTCCTCGTACGCTTCGAGGTCGATCTCGGTGCGGGCGGCACCGGATTCCATCGCGGCCTCGGCGATCGCCGGTGCGACGCGGAAGAGCACCCGCGGATCGACGGGTTTGGGAATGATGTAGTTCGGGCCGTACTGAATCGGCTCGTCGCCGTAGGCCTTGACGACCGCGTCGGGAACGTCCTGCCGGGCGAGTTCGGCCAGCGCCTCGGCGCAGGCGACTTTCATGTCTTCGTTGATCTCGGTGGCGCGAACGTCGAGCGCACCGCGGAAGATGAAGGGGAAGCCGAGGACGTTGTTGACCTGATTCGGGTAGTCCGAGCGACCGGTCGCCATGATAACCGTATCGTCGCGGGCTGCTTTGGCGTCCTCGTAGCCGATCTCCGGGTCGGGGTTGGCCATCGCGAAGACGATCGGATTGTCGGCCATGGACTGGACCATCTCCTCGGAGACGATCCCGCCGATCGAGAGGCCGACGAAGACGTCCGACCCCTCCATCGCGTCCGCGAGCCCTCCTTCGGGAACGTCGCGGGCGAACTGCCGTTTGTACTCGTTGACGTCGCCCGCCGCCGCGCGCTCTTCGGTGATGATCCCCGAGGAATCACACATCGTGATGTTCTCCTTTTTACAGCCCAGCGAGACGTAGAACCGCGCCGTCGCGATCGCGCTCGCGCCCGCTCCCGAGAACGTGATCTCGAGTTCCTCGAGCGACTTCCCCGCGACGTCGGCGGCGTTGAGGAGCGCCGCGCCGGAGATGATCGCGGTGCCGTGTTGGTCGTCGTGGAAGACCGGGATGTCGATCTCCTCGCGCAATCGCTCCTCGACCGTGAAACACTCGGGCGCTTTGATGTCCTCGAGGTTGACGCCGCCGAAGGTGGGTTCCATCATCTTGACGGCCTCGACGAGTTTGTCGGGGTCGGCTTCGTCGAGTTCGATGTCGAAGACGTCGATATCGGCGAAGCGCTTGAACAGGACGCCCTTGCCCTCCATGACCGGTTTCGACGCTTGCGCGCCGATGTCGCCCAGTCCGAGCACGGCGGAACCGTTCGAAACGACGCCGACGAGGTTGCCCTTGGCCGTGTACTGGTACGCGTCGGTCTCGTCCGCGTCGATCTCGAGACACGGCGCGGCCACGCCCGGCGAGTACGCGAGCGAGAGATCACGCTGCGTATTCGTCGGTTTCGTGGTCGAAATCTCTATTTTCCCCGGCGGATCGGTGCGGTGATACTCCAGTGAATCCTCGTCTAATCCCATACCGGGGACACTGCGGGGGAGTACTAAAAACAATGCGAAGGGGAGTTTCGACAGCTGTCGAAGCCCCCGGTTGTGCGGGGGACCCAAATTGCCTGCAAGCAGATGCGCTGATTCGACCGTTTTATACGCACCGCGCAAGTGAGATGGGGTATGGACGTCGCGCTTGGTGGGACCTTCGACCCCGTTCATGACGGCCATCGACGGCTGTTCGAACGGGCGTTCGAACTCGGGGACGTGACGGTCGGGTTGACCAGCGACGAACTCGCACCGAAGTCTCGAGATGTCGATCGACACGTCCGATCGTACGACGAACGCGAGGACGCGCTCGCTGCCGAACTCGAGTCGATCGCGACCGACTACGACCGCGAGTTCGAGATTCGAATGCTCGAATCCCCGACGGGGATCGCGACCGAACCGCAGTTCGACTACCTCGTCGTCTCCCCCGAAACTCGCGAGGGCGGCAAACGGATCAACGAGATCCGCCGCGAGAACGGGTACGACCCGCTCGAGGTGGTCGTCGTCCCCCACCTCCTCGCGGACGACGGCGACATCATCTCGAGCACCCGGATCGTCACGGGCGAGATCGACGAGCACGGGGCCGTCATCGACGACTGAGACGGTTTGCTCTCCCGATCTACCGGGCTCGACCGCAGGCCGGTTGCGGTCGCGCCGGAACTGACTGACGGCAGCCCGTCTGAGTGGCGCAGCTATCGGTTCCCGTCGAGCGAACGGACGAATCCTCTCTTGTCACCTGTGCCGATTGGCCGAAAAATCGGCGCCGGATCGCGCTCGTAGCATCTGGTTATGCCGAATCAGTCCACCACTGCGCCGGGAAACGGAGATTGTACGAGAGCGCTACCAGCGGGGCGGTTCGAGACCGGCCGACTCGAGCAGTTCCTTCCAGCGGGACTGGATCGACAGTCGGGAGACGTCGGCAGCGTCGGCGACTGCGCCCTGAGTGCGACCGTCGCCGGCGACGAGCGAACCGGCGTAAAGGCTGGCAGCGAGCACCGCTCGCTTCGATCGATCGGCGTCCGGAACGTCTGCGAGGAAGAGATCGGCCGCGCACGATCGAGCCTCGCTCGTCAACTCCAGTCGGTCGGCGACGGTCTCGAGTTCCGCGAGCCACGGTTCGTATTCGATGCGATCCCGGGCGCTGTGCATACGTCGAGGTATCGGATCGGGCGGGATAAACGTGTGGTCCGACCGCGCGATTTCGCCGGTCGGCCGAGACGACCCCGACACGATCCCGTCGCCTCCCAATAGAGTACTACGGATGGCAACGGTCCGCTACGAATATTCCAGAAAACCGGCCGTTCTCCGTCGATTTCACTAGGTGATAACTACTAAACCAACCGTCTATCGAAGCGGTAGTCGACGCCAGCCGTCGGTGTCGGTTCACGACGCTTCATGAAAGAGCCAACTTGCAAACTCGTCTGTACCGGCTGTGGACTCGAGATGCCGTATCGGGAGCGGTCGCTGGCCGAGCAGGCCGCGGAGCTCCACCAGCTTCGGGATCCGGAGCACGTGACGTTTATCGTCCCGCCCGACTGGTCGCCAGAAGAGCCGGTGAAACGCCCTTGACGTGGACCGACAGCTACTTACTCGACTCGAGAAAAGTCGGGACCGGGCGCGGGTAGCCAAGCTAGGCCAACGGCGCAGCGCTTAGGACGCTGTCCCGTAGGGGTCCGCCGGTTCGAATCCGGTCCCGCGCACTGCGAGGCGCGATCGAAGTGAGCGCCTCGGTTTTGCGAACGGTGAGCGAAGCGAGCAGTTCGGAGTGAGAGCAAGAGCGGATTCACAGCCAGAGGACGAGCGAGGCGAAGTCCTCGCGATTCGAGTGCGGGTCCGCGCAGTTCCCGTTCAGCAAAAACAAATTCAGGGGAAGTTTTAGTTTAGCGGAACGACGTGTCAGACGTGTTTGATTCTTCGTCCGATCGGCCGCTGGTACGCCGGTACTACCTCTACCGGGCCACGCTGTCGGTCGGATTCGTCACGCCTATCTTTACGCTGTTTCTCCTGCGGTCGCTGACGTTCACGCAGGTCGGAGTGCTGTCGGCGCTGTACGCCGTGGTGGCGGTCGTGGGTGAAGTGCCGACAGGCTACGTCGGCGATCGATTCGGCCGCCGGACGAGTATGCTGCTCAGCGTGGCGTTCGTCGTCGGGTCGCTCGCGGGATTCGTTATCGCCGACGGTTTTCTCTCGTATGCGTTCCTATACGTCCTCTGGGCGCTGGCGCTGACGTTTCGCACCGGGAGCATGGACGCGTGGCTGTACGATACCCTCGACGAACGGCTCGAGGCCGGACAGTTCAGTCACGTCCGAGGTCGGGGCGATGCGGTGCAGAACTGGACGGCAGCGGTATCGATGATGGCGGGCGGCTTGCTGTACGGGCTGGAACCCGCTTCCCCGTTCGTCGCCGCGGCCGCGTTCAGTAGCCTCGGCTTCGTCACCCTGCTCTCACTGCCAAAGAACCGCCAGTACGCCGACCGCGGCGACGGGGAATCGGATCGGTTCGGTCCGCTGGAAGCCTTCGTCGTCGTTCGCGAGCATCTCTCCCGACCACCGTTGCTATCGCTGGTACTGTACGTCGGGTTGTTTTACGCCGTCGTCGGCGTCGCTCACACCTATCTCCAACCGATAACGATCGAGACGCTCGCTCCATCCGCCGGTAGTTTCGGCGTCCGGATCCCGGCTCGTGGCGCGACCGCGGCGGCGCGCTCGGGCGAGGCGGGAGCACCGCTTGCATTCGGATTGGGTGTGATGTACGCCGCCCTTACCGCAGTGTCGTCCGTGGGCGGCTACTACGCGGGCGCCGTCGAAGACCGCTTTGGCGTCCGGCGGTCCGTGTTGGTCGTGCCAGCGGTGACGGCCGTCGCACTCGTCGTACCGCTGTGGGTTGCGCTGCTGGCACTGCCGACGTTCGCGACGATGCGATCGGCGATACCGCTAGTACAGCCGATCGCCAACGGGTACATCAACGACCATGCCGATGAGGTCGGGCGAGCGACGCTGCTCTCCGCGGTGTCGATGTTTTCTATGACGCTCCGGGCACCGCTGGCGCTCGGGGCTGGAATGCTGGCTGATGCGACGACGGCGACCGCGGCAATCGCGGCAATCGGCGGTCTTTTTCTCGTGGTCGGTAGCTCGGTCTGGCTATTCGGTGACGTTGCACCCGAGACCGGGGCCGCTGTCGGGGAGCGGTCCGATCCGCCGGCGTCGTGAGTCTGTCGGCCGCTGCCTCAGAACCGCGAACGCACCCGCAACTGACGTCGTCGAAAACGGTGACGAGCAGCGGTTCCGAGTCCGCGAACCGATACCAGTGCCGAAGTCGCAGAAATCGCTCGTAGTTCTGTATGAGACGGCCGATGAGTGGCTGCCACGGTGGCATCGTGACAGCGGTTCGCGGTCCCGATACAGTCGCGTTTGAACGCACCCATCGTGACCGCGAAAGTTGTTAGCCGTCACTCGAGTCCCTGATCCGCGGGACCCACAAATAATACGGATCGGAACAGGTCTCACTGACTGAGAAACGGGGCGCTGGCGTCGTTTTTCACCCCACAACTGACGACTACGCCGTCATCCCGAAACCGAATACGGAGAGATCACAGCTGTTTGAATGGGACCGAATTCGGATAGGATCGACAGACGTGCGTCAGACGCCCCATAACGCTTATTCGCGCTGGACCGAGTTGTAGTATCAATGGCCGGGATAGACGACGTGTTCGGGGATCTCTTCGCGAGTGTCGATGCCGTCGTACTCTTTTCACCGAGCGGTTCGTACTACGAGCGGTTCGTAGCCGTCGAGGACCTCGACGTGGTCGTCGTCGGCACGGAAAACGCCGTGGGTGCGGAGACGTTCGTCGAACTCCCCCTCGAGTTCGAGGACATCTCCGAGCGGATCCGGTTCGGGCTCGAGGGCGCGCTCGAACAGGGCGTGATCGAGGACGGTGACGAACTCGCCTGTGCGACGAGCGTCTTCGGGGACGGAATCGATACGGTTTCTCGCGTCCGCGCTGACGCGGAAAACCACACCGGAATATACGACATCTTCGCCAAATCCCGCGCGGACCCCGAAGTGGTCAAGGCGGTCCTCGAGCTGGCGATCGAACTGGGACAGAAGGGGCAGAAGGGCAAACCCGTCGGCGCGCTGTTCGTCGTCGGCGACGCGGGGAAGGTGATGAACAAGTCCCGCCCGCTTTCGTACAACCCCTTCGAGAAGTCCCACGTCCACGTCGGCGACCCGATCGTGAACGTCATGCTAAAGGAGTTCTCGCGGCTCGACGGCGCGTTCATCATCTCGGACGCGGGGAAGATCGTCTCCGCGTACCGCTACCTCGAGCCCTCGGCGGAGGGGGTCGACATTCCGAAGGGGCTCGGCGCGCGCCACATGGCCGGCGGCGCGATCACGCGGGATACCAACGCGATCGCGATCGTGCTCTCGGAGAGCGACGGGCTCGTCCGGGCGTTCAAGGGCGGTGAACTCATTTTGGAGGTCGATCCGGAGGCGTACTGATATGGTGGACTGGCAGATGTTCGTCAACGAGCCGGCCGTCATCGCCGCGGCGGTGCTCGCGCTCGGGCTCGTCGTCGGCTATCTCGTCGGCAGGCTCAACGAGGAGTTGCTCTCGGCCTCGGGCGTCCCCGAAGCCGTCGAGGGAACGCCGTTCGAGCGGACGGCCCAGTCGATCGGGACCTCGACGGTCGAAATCGTCGCCCGGCTGAGTTCCTGGTTCATCTACGGGATCGCGGTGCTCACGGCGATCCACATCGCGCAGTTGCTGGACACCGACGCGTTCTGGCTCCGCATCACCGAGTTTATCCCGCAGTTGTTCATCGCCGTGCTCGTGCTCATTCTGGGATTCATCGTCGCGGACAAGTCGGAACTGATCGTCAGCGAGTATCTGCGGGGCGTCAAGCTCCCCGAGGTGTCGGTCATCCCGAAACTGGTCAAGTACTCCGTGCTGTACGTCACGTTCATCATCGCGCTCGGCCAGATCGGCGTTCACGTGCTGGCGCTGTTGATCCTGCTGACGGTGTACGCCATCGGGATCGTCATCGTCGGCACCGTCGCCTTCAAGGACTTTCTCGTCTCGAGCGCCGCCGGTATCTATCTCCTTCTCAACCAGCCCTACGGGATCGGCGACGAGGTCCGAATCGGCGACCAGACGGGCATCGTCCAGGAGGTCGACCTGTTCGTCACCAAGATCGAGGACGACTCGGAGGAGTACATCGTCCCGAACCGCAAGGTCTTCGAGAACGGCGTCATTCGGATGCGAGACTAACGCGGGGAACTCGTCGGTTCCGGGGCAATTCGGTTCCGGAGCGCTACTCGAGCGAGAGGCCGGCGTGCCAGCGGTCGACGCCCGCCTCTCGTTTGACGGCGTCCATTTTCGCCAGCAAGTGGGTCGCGAGCGTCGCGGTTTCGGCGGCGCGGGACTCTCCTTCGGTCCGGAACTCGCCGGTTTCACGGTTGGCGTAGACGGTACAGACGGCGCCGCCCCGGAGCCCGTAGAGGTTCGCGAGCGTGAGGATAGCGCTGGCCTCCATCTCGATGTTGGTGACGTTCGCCGCTTTGAGATCGTCGACTAACTCGTCGGCTCCGGCGGCTTCGAAGCCGCCGAACCCGGGCCGGCCCTGGCCGGCGTAGAACGAGTCCGCGCTCATCGTCACGCCGGTGTGATAGTCGTAGCCGAGCCGTTCGGCGGCGGCGACGAGCGCGGAGACGACCTCGTAATCGGCGGCGGCCGGATAGTCCTCTCGCACGTACTCGTCGCTGGTCCCCTCCTGGCGGACCGCGCCGGTCGTGATTACCAGATCGCCGACGGCCATCTCGGGTTGGATCGCGCCGCAGGAGCCGACTCGAATGAACGTCTCGACGCCGACTCGAGCGAGTTCCTCGACGGCGATCGCGGCGGAGGGGCTGCCGATGCCGGTCGAGGTGACCGAGATCGGCGTTCCGTCGGTCTCACCGGTCGCCGTTCGGTACTCGCGGTGGTGGGCCCGCATCTCGTAGTCGTCCCAGAACGCGACGATCTTCTCGAGGCGTTCGGGGTTTCCGGGGAGGAGCACGGTCTCGGCGACGTCGTCGGGAGCGACCTCGAGGTGGTACTGCACGTCGGCGTTCGGATCTTCGCTGTCGTGAGACATTGAATAGCGTCGATTCGATCCGACGCTGTATATAAATGCGGGGCGCGCGTATCGGTCCGGATATGGCTCGAGGAACGCTCACGGACACCTACGTCGCTGCGATCCAGCACGAACTGGTCGACCTCCCGGCGGATGCGACACGTGTGGGTGTCGTTCGACAACCGACGTCGTGGTTCCACGCGGCGGTCGACGAGAACATCCCGGAACTCGGGCCGCCCACGGACTTGCTCGAGTCCATGCGCGACGCCGAGGAGGACATGAAGATGCAGGGGCTCTGTGAGGAGGGAGCCCACAACGCCGCGTGGGACCAGGTCGGGTTCGGCGAGGCGTATCGCGAGCATCTCGAGAACGCTGCCGAGGCGCAGGCGGCGGTCGCTTCGCTGGACGAGCGACTGTCAGCCGGCGAGTCGCTGGCGCTGGTCTGCTACGAGAACACCGAGAAGAAGCGCTGTCACCGGACGATTCTCAAGGAGTTCCTCGAGGCGCAGGCTTGAGTGGGAGGGTTGCTTACGGACGACGTGATGCTCGAATTCGCGACGGACGACCGAACGGACGGCGAGATCGCACGGCTCGTCAAAACCGTCGTCACCCCGCGACCGATCGCCTGGATCAGTACGGTAAGCGACGCGGGCGTCGACAACCTCGCGCCGTTCAGTTCGTACAACTACGTCTCACTGAAAGAACCGACCGTGCTGTTCAACACGCCGAACGGAGAGCGAAGCGAGCTGAAGGACACGGCCCGCAACGCGCTCGAGAGCGGCGAGTTCGTCGTCAATATCGTCACGGAAGCCGATATCGAGCGGATGGATCACACCGCCGCGGCGCTCCCGGCGGACGAAAGCGAGTTCGATCTCGTCGACATCGAACGCGGCGAGTCGCGAACGGTTTCGCCGCCGCGAGTGGCGGACGCGACCGTTTCGATGGAGTGTACGCTCCACGATTCGATCGAGGTCCACGACAAGCTGATGGTCCTCGGCGACGTTCAGTACGTCCACGTCGACGACGAGTTCCTGACCGACGGAAAACTCGATTCTCGCGACCTCGATACCGTCGGTCGACTCGGCGGACCCTACTACACCGTTTCCGATCCGCTGCCGTTCGAACGACAGTTCTGAAAACTGCGCGTTGCGAGTTACTCGAGCGTTTCCTGGCTGATCGTGTTCGGGAGCAGTTCGCCGAGCGTGTACTCGGTGGGCTTCGCTTCCTCACCCTCGTCGCAGTAGACGACGAGGTCGTCGTCGCAGAACTCCGTCAGCGTCTGCCGGCACATCCCGCAGGGGGTGACGCCGTCGCGGCGGCCCGAACTCACGGCCAGCCGAGCGAACTCCCGGTGGCCGTTCTTGACCGCCTCCGCGATCGCGACCACCTCCGCGTGGAGGCTGTTGCTGAAGTTCGCGTTCTCGAGGTTGCAGCCGACGAAGACCTCGCCATCCGCGGTCTCGAGGGCGGCACCGACCCGGTACTCGGAGTAGGGAACGTGCGCTCGGTCCTGGACGTCGCGAGCGGCGTCGATGAGATCGCTGGCCGTCATGACGGATGATAGCTCGAGCGCGTCCAAGAAGGCATCGACCGGAGCGGAATCGCCACAGATCACGAAGCGGCTTAGTCCTCGCCGGATTCGTAATCTTCACCGGCGGCCTCGGGCAGTCGGGTACGGCCGACGAACACGAGGACGACGATCACCGTCACGTACGGGATCGTCCGGATGAGCTCGGTCGGGATGGCGTAGCCGGCCGCCTGGAGGCTGTTTTGCATCGAGGTAAGTCCCGCGAAGAGGAACGACCCGAGTAGGGCACCGAGCGGGTGGTAGTTCGCGAGCAGGTAGGTTGCGATCGCGATGAACCCGCGGCCGGCGATGTCGGTTTGCCCGCCGCCGGCGAAGGTTCCGAGCTGGCCGAGCGCGAAGCCCGCGCCGCCGAGGCCGGCGAAGACGCCCGAGAGGAGGACCGCGGCGTAGCGGATCTTTCGGACGTCGACGCCGGCCGTGTCGAGGGCCTTCGGGTTCTCACCGCTGGCGACGACCCAGCGGCCGAAGCTCGTCCGGGAGAGCAGGTACCAGCCTGCCACCGCCCCGAAAAGCATGAGATACACCTGCGGTGGCGTATCGAACAGCAGGTAGCCAAATATCGGAATCTCCGACAGCAGCGGGATCGTGACGGGTTTGAACGTCCCCATGGTGGTGGCGTTCGGACTTCCGAAGACGATTCGGGAGACGAACGGTGCGAGTCCAAGGGCGATGAGCCAGACCGCGAGTCCGGCGATAATCTGATCGGCCTTGAACTCGATGCAAACGATCGCGAAGATCAGCGCGAACAGGACGCTGACGACGACGCCGACGACTAGTCCCCACCAGTGGTTCGATAGCCCCAGCGTCGTGCTCCCGGAACCGAGCCAGTAGGTGGCGACGATCGAACTGAACCCCGAGACGATGAGCAGTCCTTCGATCCCGATGTTGATGACACCGCTCTTTTCGGCGAAGATGCCGCCGATCGCGGCGAGCGCGATGGGGACGGCGAGCCGGAGCGTCGCCGTGTGCGTGTTCGGACTCGCAACGATCGAGAGCAAGACGCCGGGCCACGAGTCGGGGGCGAGCAGTCCGACGACGATCCAGACGACAGTGAGAGCCGCGGCTGCCCCAGCGGTTCGCTTCGAGACCAGGTCACTCATCGACTTCACCTCCCTCACCGCCGTCCGCGCGAGCCGGCTGGGAGGTCCCCGTGGGACGGAACCGGCGTCCGACCATCCGGAAGAATTCCGGCATCGCGACGAAGAGGATAATCAGTCCCGTCAGAATGCCGACAAGCTCCGGCGGCACGTCGGTTCCCGTCCCGATCGAGCGCGATCCGCTCTGGAGCACGCCGAACAGGAACGCCGCCGCACCGACGCCGACCGGACTGTTGCCGGCCAGCACCGAGACGGCGATCCCGTCGAAGCCGAGCGAGGGTACGTTCTCCAGCCAGCGTCCGTGAACCATGAGCACCCAGAACGCGCCGCCGATGCCGCCGAGTGCGCCCGAGAGGGTCATGCTCGCGACGGTCATGCGTCGGTCGTCGACCCCGCCGTAGGCGGCGGCTTCGGGCTGGAGGCCGCTCGTCCGCAGTTCGTACCCGAACGAGGTTCGAGCGAACAGCCAGGCGATCCCGATCATGAGCGCGACGGCGAAGACCAGCGCGAGCAGCGAGAAGTCCATCCGACCGCTGAACCCGATCAGGGGGAGGTTCGGAATCTCCGCGTACTCGGGCACGGGTCTCGTCTGGGGGTTGTTACTGTTTGGGTCCTGGAACTGCCAGGACAGCACCGTCGCCGTGACGCCGGTCGCAACGAAATTGAGCATGATCGTCGTGATGACCTCGTTGGCGTCGCCGTACGCCTTCAGTACGCCCGGAATCGCACCGTAGAACCCGCCGACCACTGCACCTGCGAATACGCCCAGCGGGATGAGGACGACCGTTCCGACGAACCCGCCTGGGACGATCGCCGCCGCGTAGACGACGGTGATGGCCGTCGCCAGCCCGCCGACGACCAGCTGTCCCTGCGTTCCGATGTTGAGCAGGCCGGCGCGGAACGCCACCGCGACGGACAGCCCCGCGAAGATCAGCAGCGTCGTTCGCTGGAGCGTCGTCGCGAAGCCGAAATTGGTGAGCTCCCAGCCGCTCTCGAGCGGGTGGCCGAGCGCGCCGAGGAACAGCTCGTAGTAGACCTGCATCGGGTTGTAACAGAACGTCCAGCCGCCCAGATCGAGGCCGGTCCGGCAGGTGGCAAAGCCGCCGGACACGAACACGAGCACCCCGCCGACGAGGACGGCTGCGAACAGCGCTGCGGCGCTGATGAGGACCCGTTCGAGGGCTGACGCTTCGATGAGGCGATCAAGGAGCTCCTCGAGTCGATCCCTCATCGGCCGTCACCTCCGAAGGATCCGGCCTCGTCGCGCTGGTCCGGCCGTTGGCCGGCCATGAGCAAGCCGAGTTCTTCTTCGGTCACGTCGTCGGGGGTCGTGACGTCGATGAATTCACCCTCGTAGATCACTGCCAGCCGGTCGGAGAGGGCCTGTACTTCCTCGAGGTTCGAGGAGACGAGCAGTATCGCGACGCCCTCCCGCCGAAGGTCGAGCAGGCGCTCGTGGATGAACTCGGTCGACCCGATGTCGACCCCGCGAGTGGGGTGGGTTGCGACGACGAGCGACGGGTCGCGTTCGAACTCACGGCCGACGATGAACTTCTGCTGATTCCCGCCCGAGAGGGATTGCGCGTCGGCGTCGGCGTCCGGCGGTCGGACGTCGTAGGTCTCGATAATCCCCTCGGCGTGATCGCGGACTCCGGGCCAATCGATCCGGCCACCGGTGGCGAATCTGGGCGAGCGCTGGCTGCCGAGGACGCCGTTCTCGACGAGGTCGAACGGCATGACGAGTCCGCGCTCGTGGCGGTCCTCCGGAATGTAGGCCATCCCGTTTTCGATCCGCTGGCGGCGAGACCACTCCGTGATGTCCGTTCCGTCGTAGGCGATCGTGCCCTCGTCGGGCGCCGTCAGACCGGTGATCGCCTCGACCAGTTCGGCCTGTCCGTTGCCGTCGACGCCCGCGATACCGAGAATTTCGCCAGCGTGCACGCTGAGGTCGATCCCCGAAACGACCTCGATATCGCGGGCGTCCCTGACGATGACATCGTCCGCCGAGAGGACGATGTCACCGGTCTCGACTGGCTCGGATTCGGCCTCGAGGAGGACCTCCCGACCGACCATACGCTCGGCCAACTCTTCTCGGCTCGTGCCGTCCGGATCGACAGTCCCGACGGACTTCCCGTCCCGGAGGACGGTGATCGCGTCGGCGGCGTGCGTCGCTTCCTCGAGTTTGTGCGTGATGAAAATAATCGTCTTCCCCTGATCGGTGAGTTCCTCGAGGACCTCGTAGAGTCCCTCGACCTCCTGAGGCGTAAGGACGGCGGTTGGTTCGTCGAGGATGAGGACCTCGGCACCGCGGAACAGCGCCTTGAGGATCTCGACGCGCTGCTGGACGCCAACGCTCACGTTTTCGATCGTCGCGTCCGGATCGACGTCGAAGCCGTACCGGTCGCAGAGATCGCGAATCTCGCGGTCGATGCGGTCGTGGTCGACCGCCATTCCGAACCACTTCGTGGGTTCGTTTCCCAGCGCGATGTTCTCGGCGACCGTCATCGGATCGACCAGCATGAAGTGCTGGTGGATCATCCCGATGCCGGCGTCGATCGCGTCTCGAGGCGAGCCGAACGATCGGTCCTCGCCGTCGACGACGACGCGGCCCTCCTCGGGCTCGTAGAGCCCGTAGAGGACGTTCATCAGCGTCGTCTTTCCGGCCCCGTTCTCACCGAGTAGGGCGTGGACGGTCCCCCGTTCGACGCGAAGGTCGACGTCGTCGTTCGCGACGACTCCGGGGAATCGCTTGGTGATGCCGTCGAGGTGGACGGCGAGGTCGCTACCCGTACTTTTCTGTTCGGCTGTTCCCGAAACCACCCTCGTACTCGGTCCCGTCTCGTCAATCGTTCCCGCTCCGGAATCGCTCATGCGATTACAGTTCGCTTGGGACGTCGATCTCGCCGTCGATGATCGCCTGCCGGGACTCCGCCACCTGATCCTTCACGTCCTGCGGAATCTCGTCGCCGAGCTCGTCGCCGTATACGTTGGCGACGCCCTCCTGCTCGAGGCCGAGAGTCTCGGTCTCACCGCCGGCAAAGTTGTCGTTGACGACGGACTCGATCGCGGAGTAGACCGCGGTGTCGACGCGCTTGACCATGCTCGAGAGGATAACGTCGGCGAAGTCCGGGTTCGAGACCGACTGGTCGTCGTCGACGCCGATCGCGAACCGGCCTTCGTCCTGTGCCGCCTGGAAGACGCCGATCCCGGTTCGACCGGCCGCGTGGAAGACGATATCGGCTCCCTGGTCCTGGTACATCGAACGAGCGGCCGACTGACCGCCTGCAGTGTCGTTGAAGCCGCCGACGTACGACGAGACGACCTCTGCATCCTCGTTGGCGTACTCGACGCCGGCCTCGAAACCAGCTTGGAACGATTCGATCAGCGGCGATTCGACGCCACCGACGAAGCCGACCACGCTCTCGTCGGGATTCGTCTCGCCGGCACCGGCCGCGAACTCCTGGTCCGTCAACAGGCCTGCGAGGTGGCCGACCTGGAACGAGCCTTCGGGTTCCCCGAACACGTAGCTCCGGACGTTGTCTTCCTCGACGACCGAGTCAATGATCATGAAGTTCTGATCGGGATACTCGGGAGCGTTCCCCGAGAGGGCATCGGCTTGTGCGAACCCGACACAGCTGATCAGATTGTAGTCGCCGGACTCCGCGAAGTCCCGCTGTGCCCCGTCGAACTCGCTTGCGGCCTCCGGTTCGGTCTCGTCGAACGAGAGATCGAATTCGTCGCGCGCGTCCACGACTCCCTGCTTGGCCATGTCGTTGAACGAGTCGTCACCGAGCCCGCCAGTCGCGTACACCATCCCGACCTGATACTCCGCGTCGCCGTCGCCGCCGAACCCGCCGATGCAGCCGGCGATGCCGGTGAGCCCCGCTGCAGTTGCACCCGTGAGAAATCGTCGTCTGTTACGCGTCATGAGACTGATTAGCGTAGCCCTCCAGTATATACCCGTCGAAAATTGATAACCGATTTCGATAGAATGGCGCCCCGCTCCACTCACTCCGATATCCGGGACCCGAAACCGATCGGAGAGTTCCCCGCTCGCTTAGCGTTCGGCGACCGCCGTTTCGATGACCGAACGCGCGTCGGCGACGAGGTCGTCGACGGAGTCGCTCTCCGCGTAGAGGCGGACGTACGGCTCCGTTCCGCTCGGTCGAACGAGCAGCCACGACGCGTCCGCGAACTCGAGGCGGACGCCGTAGTCGGTGTCGACCGTCGCCTCCGGAAACGCCGCAGGAAGCCCGGTCTCGAGGGCCGTCATCACGTCGGCCTTGGCCGCGTCCGGACAGTCGATGCTGACCTTTCGGTAGGGGCGTTCGGTGACGGGATCCCGGAGTCGATCCGTGTCGCCGGCGTCGGCCACGAGCGCGGCGACGACCGCGGCGCTGACCACGCCGTCGATCCAGCCGCCGAAGGCGGTGTGGATGTGTTTCCAGGGTTCGGCGGCGAAGACGATCTCGGTGTCTTCGGATCCTCGGGACCGCTCGCGCGCGATTCCCTCGTGGAGCGAACCCAGCCGGACGCGTTCGACCCGACCGCCGGCAGCCCGGACCCGCTCGTCGATGCGCGCGGAGGCGTTGGGCGTGGTGACGACGACGGGATCATCGGCGGCGCTGTCGGCCGTGTAGCGGGCCGCAACGACGGCGAGGACGGTGTCCTCGTGAATCACCGACCCGTCGGAGCCGAGGACGACGAGGCGGTCGGCGTCGCCGTCGTGAGCGAGCCCGAGATCGAAGTTCCCGTCGTCGAGAAACGCGGTGAACTCCGAGAGCGTCTCCGGCGTGGGTTTGCTCTCGCGGCCGGGGAAGTGGCCGTCGACGGACGCGTTGATCGCGACGATATCCGCGCCGAGTCGCTCGAGGAGCTGGGGCGTCGCGAGCGCGCCCACGCCGTTGCCGCAGTCGACGGCGATCCGAAGGTCCGCGAGCGGTCGGTCCGTAAGCGGTTCGTCCGGCGTCGCGTCCTCGGCGTTCGGCGTCTGATCGCCGAAGCGCTCGCGGACGTATCTCCCGACGGCGGCGAGATACCGATCGAGCACCGCGAGGCGTTCGGACTCACCCCACTCGTCCCAGCGAGCGAGTCGGCTCCCCTCGCTCGCGACGCGGTCGTCGATCGTCCGTTCCGCGTTCCCGTCGTACTCGACGCCGTCGGCGAAGAGTTTGATGCCGTTGTCCGCGGGCGGGTTGTGACTCGCCGTGAGCATCACGCCGCGTCGGCCGCGCGAGGCGAAGGCGAGCGCGGGCGTCGGTACCTGTCCGAGCCGGCGAACGTCGGCACCGGCGCTCTCGAGGCCGGCCTCCATCGCCGCCGCGAGCGCCGGGCCCGTCTCTCGGCCGTCGCGGCCGACGACGAACGTTTCGCCGGATTCGCCGGCGGCCTGACCGACGGCGAGCGCGAGCGAGGGCGAAACGTCCTCGACCGGGCCGCGAATTCCCGCAGTTCCAAAGAGCGTCATGTGCGGCCGTTCCGCGAGGAGCTACTTAGGTTGTTTTGGTCTTCGTCTCGACGCGACGCGCGACCGCTTTCGCGTCGTCTTCGGAGGGCCCCGCCTCGACCGCACCGACGATCACGCCGATCGTTTCGGGTACGGTCGCTCCGAGTCCGCCGAGAACGTCTCGCTTCGTATCGCTCAGTCACGGGAGGTTTCGAGTTCCGAACGATTCCAATCGTTCACCCCGCTCAGCCTGTAGAAAACGCTGGCTTCGAACCGGCGGAAACCGCTACTCCGCGGGCAGGTCGTCGATCAGCACGACGGCCTCGCCGTCGATCACGGTCGCGTCGTCGTCCTCGTCGCGGACGACCGTCTCGAGGCGGTACTGCTCGTTCCCCAGGTTTTCGACGATCTCGACGCGGGCCGACACCCGATCGCCGACGCCGACGGGGCCGCTGAACTCGAGGTCCTGCGAGAGGTAGATGGTGAGTCCGGGGAGTCGAGCGAGGGCGGCGCTGATGAGCCCGGAGACGAGCGTGCCGTGGACGATGCGCTCGCCGAAGCGGGTGTCCGCGGCGAACTCGTCGTCGAGATGGAGGCGGTTCGTGTCGCCGCTGACCGCGGCGAACGCGCGGACGTCCGCGTCGGTCAGCGCCTTCTCGAACGTGACGGTGTCGCCGACGCTGATGTGGTCGGGATCGTCGACGGTGCGATCGAACTGCCAGTCGAGGTCGGAGTAGTCGACCGACGGGATCGACGGGGCGATCCTGTTCGTTTCCGAGCCGTTCTCGCCGTCGATGGAGGGAAGCATCGCGGAGACGGCGGCACGATTCGCCGCAGTCGCGGTTCGAAGAAACCCTCGCGTCATCGCCGACCAGGCGTTCGTCATGGCAGCGAGGTTGTCTTCGCCAGCGTTCTGCTGTGACATTACGGCGGGCTAGGTGTGGCGCGTATATGACTTCTTTGGCTCTCCCAACTCCGTTTTACCCTTCCAATTACGGAGTAAAATCCTATTAGTGACGTTCTACCGTGTGGTTTCGACCAATAAACTGGATTCTTACCTTCAGCTTCCGATCGCGACTGCCGGCGACCCGAGTCGTTGACCGGCGACTAGGCCCAGCTGATACCAGCCTCTACCATCAGATGGTATCTAGTGGAAAGGCTTATACTGTCTGCGACCCAACGTACTGTCGATGACGGACGACTCCGACCGATCGCTCTGGTTCCCTCCCGCGATGTTCACGGAGGGAATGCAGGAGATGCAAGACGCCGGCGAGCAGGTCGCCGAATCCCAGCAGGAGATGATGAAACAGTTGCTGCAGGCCACCTCGGCGAACCCGCTCGAGAACGCTTCGGCGTTCGGTCCCATGAACATGGGCACGGCGACGTTCAAGGCCCGCGTCCAGAGCGGCGGTCGGATCAGCATTCCCGGCCCCGAACGGGAAGCCCTCGACATCGAAGAGGGCGATATCGTCCAGACGATCGTCGTTCCCGTCAAACGCGACCGAGAGGACCAATCATGACACAGAACCCATTCACCGCAGTCTTCGACGCACAGCGCGCCGCAATCGAACAGAGCCAGTCCATCACCCACGACGCCCTCGAGGCCCAGAAGACCTCGATCAGCGCCTTCGCCGACGCCGTCGAGACCTCGAGTTCGCTCGCCGAGTCCAACGCCGAGCTGACCAAGGGCGCGATCCACGCCTACTTCGACGCCCTCGAAGCGTCGCTGCCCGAGGAGGCCGCCGACTTCGGCGAGCTCCGCGAGGTCGTCGACGACGGCTTCGACTCGGCCACCGAGGCCCAGTCGCAGTCGATCGACGCCTACCTCGAAGCGCTCGAGGAGTCCGAGGTCGCTTACGAGGAGTTCGCCGCGAGCTACGCCGAAGTCGTCGACACGTCGTTCGACGCCTACCTCGAAGCCCACGAGCAGGTCGAGGAGAACGTCGGTGCGGTCGCCGAAAACGTCGAAGAGGCCGCCGACGAGTTCGACGTCTCGGCGTAGATCCGGGCGCAGTTTTTTATCGTACAACCGTCAATTTTCACCCATGTCAGACTCACAACCCCCGATGCAAGACTGGAACGCGTTCGCGGAACAGTGGAACGAGCAATTCCTCGAGGCGCTCGAGGACAATATGGAAGCGCAGGCGCAGTTCGTCGAGAGCTGGTCGGAGACCGTCGGCGAGGTCAGCGACGACACCGAGATCTCCGACGGCGTCGAGGGCTACGCCCGCGCCTACGAGACGTGGATGAACGCCTCCCAGCAGATGGTCGAGCGGGCGAACGACCAACTCGAGGGCGAGGACGTCGACGTCGAGGAGTTCCGCGACATCTGGCTCAACACGGCGAACGAGGCGTTCAAGGAGGTCATGTCGACGACAGCGTTCGCCAAGATGACCGGCGAGACCGTCGGCGACGTCCTCGAGCTGCAGGAGCAGGCCGACGAGGCCGCCCAGGAGACGCTCACCTCGCTCGGCTTCGCGACCGAGGGCGACGTCGTCGAAATCGGTGACCGCCTCGTCGAACTCGAGCGCCGCCAGCACGCCGTCGAGCAGAAACTCGACCGCGTGCTCGAACACGTGGAAAACGAGCAATGAACAACCCCTTCGCAACCGTACTGAACGTGCAACGGCAGGCCTGGGAGGCGACCGCCGACCTGGCCGAGAAGACGCGGGTCGCGCCCGAGCGCACCGAAACCGTCGAGAATATCGACGTCGGGCAGACGCCCAGCGAGGTCGTCTACGAGGAGAACAAACTCGAGCTCCTCCACTACGAGCCGATGACGGAGGAGCAACACGATATCCCCATCCTCATCGTCTACGCGCTGATCAACAAGCCGTACATCCTCGATCTCCAGCCCGACCGCTCCGTGGTCCAGACGCTGCTCGAGGCCGGCTTCGACGTCTACCTGATCGACTGGGGCGAGCCCTCCAAGCTGGATCGGTCGCTGTCGCTCGACGATTACGTCAACCGCTACATCGACAACTGCGTCGACGTCGTCCGCGAGCGCTCCGGGCGGGATTCGATCAACATCCTCGGCTACTGTATGGGCGGCACGAAGTCGGCCATGTACGCCTCGCTCTACCCCGAGAAAGTCGAGAACCTCGCGCTGATGGCCGCGGGCCTCTGTTTCGCCGGCGACGGCGGCGTCCTCGAACTCTGGGGCGGGGAGAACTACTACGACCCCGAACGGGTCACCGACACCTTCGGCAACGTTCCCGCGGAGTTCCTCGATATCGGGTTCGCGCTGATGGACCCCGTCGCGAACAACGTGACGAAGTACGTCCGGTTCTACGACAACATGGGCGACGAGGACTTCGTCGAGAACTTCGCTCGCATGGAGCGCTGGCTCGACGAGGGCATCGACATGGCCGGCGTCGCCTACGAGGAGTTCATCCGGGACATCTACCAGGAGAACAAGCTCTACGAGAACGAGCTCGAGCTGGGCGGCGAACGCGTCGATATCACGAACATCGACATGCCGGTCCTCCAGATCGTCGCCGAGTACGACCACCTCATTCCGCCGGAGGCCTCGAAACCGTTCAACGACGCGATCGCCTCGACCGACACCGAGATCCTCGAGTTCGCGACGGGCCACATCGGCATGTCCGTCTCCTCGCGGAGTCACGAGGAGCTCTGGCCGGAGGTCTGTGACTGGTTCGAAGCGCGGTCGACCGACAGCGAGGTGGAGTCCGAACCCGAGACGCCGGACTCGGAGGACGCCGACGCCGCCCTGGCCGAGGACGTCGCCGGCGACGAGTCGGGCGCTGAAGACCTCGCGGACGGCGGCACGAGCGTCGAGACGGGGTCTGACGCGGACGCCGACAGCGGTGCGGGTTCCGATGCCGACGCGGATGCTTCGCTCGAGTCCGAGACGAGCGACCGCTCGGACGACGAGATCGTCGAGCGCGCCGAAGACGACGTTCAGGCGGAGCCCGCGGAGCCGGGCGAGATGACCGTCGACGAGGACGTCGTCGAGGAAGTCGCCGGCGAGGAGGCCGCCTCCAAGATCGAGTCCGAAACCGACGATCTCACCGATCTGACGGGCGTCGGTCGGGCGTACGCGGACGACCTCGCCGCTGCCGGGATCGAGACGTTCGAGCAGCTCGCGGCCGCCGACGTCGCCGAACTCGCCGCCGAAACGGGCATCTCGCCCAGCCGGATCGAAGACTGGATCGACCAGGCTCGAGAGCAGTAGTTTCTCCGTTCCCTCTCCACGGATTCCCGTCTCAACTCTCCGTGCCTGTCGGGTCCCCGGAGCTCGAACTCCGTCGCGGTCAGTCGCTCGAGTGAGAACCTCGCTCGACGGCGCACCTGGATCGGCGGTGAACGGCGCCCGATTCAGCAGTGCTCGACGGGGCCCGTACAGCGCCGCCCGTCGGCTTCGAGTCGGGTTTGTCTCAGGCTCGGTCTCCTGATAACTAACGGGTCGTTATTTACCATCGGACGTTGAATGTGTGACTCATGTCCATGGACGGTCGTACCTGTGTGATCACGGGCTCGGCGAAGGGAATCGGTCGGGGTATCGCGGAGTATCTCGGACAGGAAGGCGCGAACGTCGTCATCAATTACCGCTCGTCGGAAGGGGCGGCACACGAGGCCGTCGACGCGATCGAATCGGCGGGCGGTGCCGCCGTCGCGGCCAGGGCCGACGTCTCCGACCGCGCCGAGGTCGAACACATGGTCGAGGTCTGTCACGAGGCGTTCGGTCCGGCCGACGTGCTCGTGAACAACGCCGGGATCACGGCCGACAAGCAGTTCACGGAGATGTCCCGCGAGGAATGGGACCGCGTCATGGACGTCAACCTCGGCGGCGTGTTCAACTGCACGCAGCTGTTCTACGACGATATCTGGAACGCCGACGAGGGCCGGCTGATCAACATCTCGAGCGTCGTCGGCAAACAGGGTAACTTCGGGCAGGCCAACTACGCCACCGCCAAAAGCGGCATGTTCGGCTTCACGCGAACGATCGCGCTCGAACTCGCCAAGGGCGGCTCGACGGCCAACTGCGTCGCGCCCGGTTTCACCGCCACCGACATGCTCGAGAGCGTTCCCGATGCGGTGCTCGAACGGATCATTTCGGGCATCCCGCTCGAGCGGTTAGCCGAGGTCGAGGACATCGCGGCCGTCGTTCGGTTTCTCGCCAGCCGGGACTCCTCGTACGTGACGGGGGAAGTGATCGACGTCAACGGCGGGATGGACCTGTAGAAGCGGGCAGCACGCCGACACGCGGTCCCCGTTCGAGCGCGGATGCCTTCGACCGCTGTCAGCCGTAGAGCGCGTCGACCCGGGCGTACCGCGCCGCCCGCCAGCCGGCGACCAGGGCACCGAGGGTTCCGATGCCGATCGCGATCAGGAGCCCTGCCGCGTAGATACTCGGCGGCGTTCGCAACAAATTCTCGAACCCGATGACCGAGTCGGCCAGCCATTCGAGCGCGAGCGCGGCCACCGGCGTTAGGAGGAGTCCGAGTATCCCGCCGAGCGCGCCGAGTGCGAACCCCTGGCCGCCGACCACGCCCGCGATCAGTCCGCGCGAGAGGCCGAGCGCCCGCAACGCTGCGAGTTCCTCGCGCTGCTGGACGGCGACGAGAACGAGGGTGTTCGTCGTCAGAGCGATCCCGGCGACCAGTGCCAGCACGACGAGCGTGGCTCCGCTGGCGAGCACCAGCAGGTACTCGCTCAGCATCGACTCGAACTGCTCGTCGCTCGTCCGGACGTCGTACTCCGGATACGACCGCTGGATGTCGTCGCTAACGGCGCCTCGGTCGGCGTCGTCCGTCGTGGTGACGGTCACGAACGTCGCCCGATCCGATCCCGCGGTCCCGGTGAGCTCCTGTAATTCGCTGAGCGGCATCGTCACCGTCGACGTGCCGAGAAACGACGAGTACGTCGAGGAGATCCCGACGACCTCGAACTCCCGTTCGGCGGCGGTCTCCCGGCTCGTCCCGACGTGGATCTCGTCGCCGACGCCGATATCGAGCGCCTCGGCCGTCTGCGGGTCGATGACGATTTCTTGACTCATCGGTCCGTCGTAGCTCCCGTCGGCGTAGTGGGCGTCCCCTGCCGAGAAGCCGTCGCCGGTGTCGGTACGGGCGTCCTGCGTTCCAGGGACGCCGACCCCCGTCACGAGTTCGAGGTCGTCCGGCTCCGTCCCGACGTAGATCGCGTGGAACGCGAGCGGCGAGGCGCTCTCGACGTCGTCGCGCCGCTCGAGGTCGCCGGCGATCCGATGGGAGTCCGTGATCGGGTTCTCGAGACCGCCGGTCGCCGTCAGTTCGACGGCCTCGCCCGAGATCCAGATGTCCTGTCCGGCCCGGTCGAACCGTTCTTCGCCGGTCTGCAGGACCCCGAGCCCGAGACTCGCCAGCAGCGTGACGGCGAGGACGGCCAGCGCGATCGCGAGGACGACGAGGATAGTCCGGCCGCGCTCGTGGCGAACCTGACTGATCGCGAGCCGAGCGACCGCGCGCCCTTTGGTGAGTCGTCGACCCACGGTTATCGACCCAGTTCGGCGACGACGTTCGTTCGAGCGACGAGATACAGCGGGTACGGAAGCGCGAGGATGCCGGCGATCAGCGCGACCGCGACGGCGTAGGGAACGAACGCCGGCCGGGACGTCGCGATCGGGCCCGGTGCGACGGTTGCCGTCGCCACGTAGTTCGTGAGCGAGATACCGACGATCCCGAGGACGACGCCGGCGACCGCTCCGACCAGCGTCAGGCTCAGCGTCGTCAGCGCGACGATGGCCAGGCGCGAGCGAACCGAGAAGCCGACCGCCGCGAGCACGGCGATGGCCTGCCGGTCCCGATCGATCGTCAGCGCCGATGAGGTCGCGACGAACAACGCACAGATCACGACCGCGACGACGAGGGCGACGAGGCTCGTCGCGAGCGCGAACTCGTCGCCCTGGATCGACGCGAACCCACCGTCGTCCCCGGACTGGATCGTCGCGTTCGGATACGCGTCTTCGGCCGCTGACTCGGCGGCCGCCGTCGATGTCCCCTCTTCGGTCTCGACGAGTATCTGATCGGCGAGATCGGTGCCGTCGGCACCGGTCATCGACTGGAGCTCGCTCAGATGGAGCACGACGAGCGGAAGCTCGCCGCTCAAATCGGTGGTTGCCACGTCCTCGACGGCCGTCACGGTGTGCGTCGGAGTCCGATCGTCCTCCCCGGATCGGTTCGCCGCTTCGAGCATCGAACCCCGCACCGCGAGACCGTCTCCCGCCGACGCCTCGATCCCGTCTGCCGCGGCGTCCGTCAGCACGATTTCGCCCGTCCGCGGCCCGTCGTAGCTCCCGTTCGCGTAGTGGGGATCCCCCGGCTCGAGCGAGGCGGTCGAGACGCCCTCGATCTCGGTCGGTTCGGCCGGCGGAACGACGCCCATCGCGAGCACGGTTTCGGGTTCGTCGCTCCCCGCCGTTCGAACCCTGACGGCCTCCGTGAGGACCGGCGTCGCGTACGCGACGTCGTCGCGGCGCTCGATCGTCGCCGCGGTCTCGTGGACGTCGCCGAGGCGCGCGCTCTCGACGTCGACGACGGACGAGAGCGTGCCACCTCCCTCGGGAACGACGCGGATATCCGCCTCGTCGTCGGCCGTCGAATCGGCCGCGAGACCGGTCGCGATCCCGGTCACGACCACCAGCAGGGCGATCGTGAGCGCGACGAGGGAGACCGTCACGGCGGTCTGTCTCGGCAGTCGCCGCAGCTGTGACACCAGTCGGCCGAGCGAGAACCGGCCGAGCCCGAGCCACCGCCGAAGCCGGCGGCCTCGAGGGCCTCCTCCGTTTCGGCCCGAAGTCCGGTCAGCCATCGCGTCTCACCCGCTCATCGCGCATCGGTCGTCACCGCCCCGTCGAGCAGTCGGAGCACGCGGTCAGTCACTTCGATCGCCCGCTCGTCGTGGGTCGCCACGAGCACCGTCCGATCGTCCGCGACGTCGACGAGCAGTTCGAGGACGCGCGCGCCGGTTTCGGTGTCGAGTTCGCCGGTCGGCTCGTCGGCGAGGACGATCTCGGGATCGGTCACCAGCGCCCGCGCGATCGCGACGCGCTGTTGCTCCCCGCCGCTGAGTTGGCCCGGCCGATGGGAGCGGCGGTCATCGAGACCGACCCGCTCGAGTAACGCGGCCGCCCGGCGCTGTCGCTCGCGACGCGAGACGCCGCGTTCGATCAGCGGGAGCGCGACGTTGTCCCGCGCCGACAGCGACGGCAGCAGGTGGAACTGCTGGAAGACGAATCCGACGTGATCGCGTCGCAGACGCGTCCGCTCGGCCGGGGAGAGCGCCGTCAGATCCGTCTCGAGGACGGTGACGGCCCCCTCGCTCGGCTCGAGCAGCCCGCCGACGACGTGAAGCACCGTCGACTTGCCGCTGCCGCTCGGTCCGACGAGGCCGACGACCTCGCCGGCGCGGGCCTCGAAGGACGCGTCCCGGAGCGCGGTTACGGATCGCGACGACGCGCTCCGGAGTCCGGACGAGTCATCGCCGTACCGGTGGGTGACTCCCTCACAGCGGACGGTGACCGGCGGCTCGGCGGTCGCTCGAGCGAGTTCCTCGCCGATCGCCCGCGCTCGAGCGTCGTCGTCCGTACCGGCCGGTGAATCGTGCGCCATCTTCTGGCTCGTCGGAGTGATATCGTCGGGTGATCATTGTTTTGAGTCACCTACTGTACTCTACATGCGGTTTCATACCGACAACAGTGACCATCCGGCGATTTGTCGGACGGTCTCCAGCGGCCGCACGACCTGCTGTACCGCGACCACTGACTCGAAAGGGCGAGTTACTGACGATTTGTTTGTGGATTCGGATCGGGCCGGCTTTGGGTCACTCCGATCACGACGCGGTCTCGACCGCCCGCTCGAGGCCACGCTGGATGGAGCCGAGACCGGGTGTCCCGTCGCGATACCAGACGACGAGCGCGACGAGGACGAGGCCGAGTTGGCCCCATTCGAACCACCCCATCGAGTAGCGCAGGAAGCCGGCGAGAATCCCGTCGACCGGGTCGTACGCCGGCGGCTCGAGGACGGGCCAGAACAAGAAGGTCGTCGCCCCGAGGTCTCCAGAGAGGACCGCGGACGGCGGAACGTCGGCGAGTAAGTGCGAGACGTGTCCGATGGCGAACGCCGTCCCGATTGCGGGCCGATCGACGCGGCGGGCGAGGCCGTAGGCGGCCGGGAGGAGGAGGGCGGCGACGAACACCGAGTGGGCGAGCGTCCGGCCGCCGGGGAGGATCTCGAGGGACCACGCGAACGGTTTGTCGATCAGGTCGGGAAACTGGGAGCCGACGGCGAGCGCGATCACGGGAAGCGCTCGCGGTGGACGGTCGTCGCGTCGGTGACTGTAGCCGGTGTATACCAGATACGCGACGGCGAGGTGTCCCCAGGGCCACATCGCCTCGGCATTCAGGGGTCGGCACAAAAGGTGTGACGTTCGCGGGTGGTTCGCTCTGCGACAGTCGCAACCGGAACCGAGACCGGCTGACGGCTCGAGAACCCTCCGTTGCAATGATCGTCACCGCTGCCGTGCAAAGTGCGCTACGTTTAGGTGTCCCGACGTTGCCCCTTGGAGTAGATGCCGACCCAGCGCCGGATGCAGTTCGTCCGCGGGCACGTCGCGTGGATGGTCGCGACGGTCCTCGTCCTCGCGCTGCTGAACGCGCTCTCCTACGAGCTGTTTTTCGTCTGCTCGCTCATCGGCTTTCTGATCGTCACGGAGCTGACGGCCCCGTTCAACGTCACGCCGACGTGGCGACGCCGGCTTCGGTGGCTCATTCTACTCGGTCTCGTCGGATTCGCGGTCATCGTCGTCCGACGGATCCTCGAAATTCTCCCACCGGAGGTGATTCCCCTATGAACCGCAGCGTGGGGCGCTCCCCGGATCGACCGTCGGCTCGAGTCTCGGAGGTGACCAAATGAGCTGGTACGAGGGCGTCCTCGGCGACGGTGGAATCGACTGGCCGCGAGTGTTGTTACTCGTACTTGTCGTGACCGTGCTCGTCGCGCTGGGCACCGTGGCCGCGACGTCATCATCGTCCTTCGGGCTCTATAACCCGTCCTGGGACGGGACGTCCGAGCTCCGGCAGGACGCTGCAGACGATCCGGCCGTCGAGAGCGACCTCTTGCGAGACACCGCCGAGTACACGGAGCTCCCGGCCAACGAGACGGTCGCGTTCGTCATCGCGCCGGACGAACCCTATACAGGGGACGACGCCGAACGCGTTCGAGAGTTCGTCGCCGAGGGTGGAACACTGGTCGTCCTCGAGAACTTCGGTACCGACGGGAACGCCCTTCTCTCCGATGTCGGCGCCGAGGCGCGGGCCGACGGGCAGCTCCTGCGGGACGAACGCCACCACTTCCGCGGGCCGACGATGCCGGTCGCGACGGGCGTCGAGAACCACACGCTCACGGATGGTGTCTCCCAGCTAACTCTCAACTACGGGACGGCGATCGAACCCGGAAACGCGACGGTGCTGGTCGCGACGAGTGACTTCGCGTACCTCGGGCCCGAGGAAGACGAGCTTGACGACCAGGACGAACTCCGATCCTACCCGGTCGCGACGGTGGAGAACGTCAGCGAGGGACAGGTCGTCGTGATCGGCGACCCCAGCATCACGATCAATGCGATGTACGACGAGCCGGATAACGCCCCGTTCGTGCGCGGGCTGTACGCCGACGCCGATCACGTCGTCTTCGACCGCTCACACGCCGCCGACGTTCCCCCACTGACCGGTGCGGTGCTGACGATCCGCGACTCGCCGTTGCTCCAGTTGTTCGTCGGGACCATCGGAATCGGGCTCGTTGCGATACTCTCGCGAGTCAGCGTTCGATCCGGTCTCGAGGCCGCACAGGCCCGTCTTCCCGAGCGATACCGACCGGCCGGGAGTCGCCACAACGGACAGGGAGTCCCGAGCCTCTCGGACGCCGAGCGCGCAGCGTTCCTTCGCAGACGCTATCCCGACTGGGACGAGGACCAGATACAGCGAATGATAACAGCGTTTAACCATCCCCGTTCGGAAGAGGAGACCGACGAATGACCGGTACCACGGACCCGGCCGACGGGACGAGCGGTGATCCCGAAGAAATCTACGAGTCGCTACGCAGTGAGATCGACCGCGTTCTCATCGGCAACGACGAGGCCGTCGAGTACCTGACGATCGCGCTCTTGACCCGTGGGCACCTCCTGCTCGAGGGGGTCCCCGGCATCGCCAAGACGACGCTGGCGAACCTCTTCGCACGGACGACCGGCCTCGACTACAACCGGATCCAGATGACGCCCGACACTCTCCCGGCCGACATCACGGGAACGCACATCTACCGGCAGGGCGCGGGGACGTTCGAACTCCAGCGCGGTCCCGTCTTCGCGAATCTCGCGGTCGCCGACGAGATCAACCGCGCGACGCCGAAGACCCAGAGCGCGTTGCTCGAGGCGATGGAAGAGCGTCGCGTGACGATCGAGGGTGAAACGCTCTCGCTGCCCGACCCGTTTATGGTCGTCGCGACGCAGAACCCGATCGAAACCGAGGGAGTGTACCAGCTCCCGGAGGCCCAGCGCGATCGCTTTCAGTTCAAACTGACGCTGGAGTTGCCGGACCGAACGGACGAACGCGAGCTCCTGGACCGATTCGACGACGAGCCGGATCTCGGGCCCGACGACGTCGAGCAGGTCATCGATCCGCAGGCGCTCGTCGACGCGCGCCGGACCGTCCAGGCGGTTCACGTCGCGCCACCGGTCAAGGAGTACGTGCTCGACGTCGTCGCAGCGACGCGGGACCACGCCGACGTCTCTTACGGAGCCTCACCGCGTGCAACGCTGGCGTTTCTCAACGGTGCCAAGGCACGAGCCGCGATCAACGGCCGCGAGTACGCGATCCCGGACGACATCAAGTCGATGGCGGTGGCGGTGTTGCGCCACCGGCTCGTGCTGAGTACCGACGCCGACCTCAGCGACATCGACTCCGCAGATGTCGTCGCGGAGATCGTCGATACGATCGAGCCGCCGGGTGCTGAGACGGACGAAGCGTTCGACTCGGTCGCAGCGCGTGATGGCGGCAACAATCAGTTCGAATGAGGCGGTGATGTCAACCGACGCCCGTCCGGAGCAGTCCCGACACCGCTCACGCCGCTCCCGATTTCCCTCGCTTATCGCCACCACCGTTCTCGTCGTGTGCAGTCTCTTCACGAGTTGCTGTCTGTACCCACACCTGCCTCATACTCATCATCGTCCCATCGGCAGGTAACCAGCCAGTCCGACCGCTCGTCGCCCGGCGTGACCTCGAGTCGGATCGGTCGCTCGAGGCCGGTGACGAATCCGACTGCGAGGAACGAGGCGATCGGGTGATCGAAGCGGTCAACGGCGCCGAACGCGCTGGCAGTGATCGCGATGGTGGCTCGACCCGATTGGACGTCGACGTCCGGGTCGGCGCTGGCCGCCAGTTCGAACTGCTCGACGAGGCCGTCAGCGAGCTGTGTCGCGAGCGGTGCCGGCGCGGTCGCGAGCTCTGCGGTCAGTGCACGTTCGAACCCCTCGAACAGCGTCCCGCCGGTCGGCTCGAGGGAGAGCCCGCGGTGATCGGGATCGGTCAGGAACGGCCCGTCGAGTTCGTCGGGCGCGGGCAACTCGTCGGTCGATCGCTGGGGGACGTACAGGCGCGCATCCTCGGGCTCACCGGCCGGGACGTAAATGCTGTCGTCGGCGAGGCCGAGCTCACCGGCGATGGCGGCCTCGTTGGCCGCCATCGCGGCGTAGATCCGCTCGCCGACGTCCGCGGCGACGAACGTACCCGGCGTCAGGTAGTACGTGAGTACCCCGCCGAACAGTCCCACCGCGGCGAGCGCGAAGAGCACCTCCCGTCCGTCGGGAAACACGACTGCACCGATGGCCGCGACGACGCCGACGAGGGCCAGTCCCGCTGCGGTTCGACGGTATTGTGACTGTCTGGCGCGAACGTACTCGGTCCGTAACCGTTGGTTTTCAGCCGCCAGGAGTTCCGCCCGCGCCGCGGGCTCGAGCGGGTCCTCGTCCGACCCGTCGGCTCGATCCGCGTCCGGGTCAGTCGTCGCGTCCGGGTCAGTCGTCTCGTCTAGATCCGCGTTACTCCCACTCATGAGTCAGTAGCAGGGTCGGCCGTCGATCGGGTCGTTTCGGCGCTCGAGTCAGCCGTCGGCTCGGTCTCGAGCGGTGTCGATGCGTCTCCGTCGTCGCTCCACGGGACGAGGCCGAGTCGAACGAGTTCGAACCGGTGGAGTCCGTACGCGCCGATCCCGAGGAGCACGAGTACCGCGGTGGCGGCGAGCCCGATCGACTGCGTGTCGAGGACGTGCCACGCGGCACCCGCCAGCACGAGCGCGCTGGTGACGGCGACGAGCGCGGTGTGCCCCGGACTCGCGCCCCGACGCAACGGGACGAGCAAGACGAGGACGAACGCGGCTTCCACGAGCACGACGGCGCTCAGTTCGCTCCCCGCCGGAACGACTGCCACGAGCGCGACGTGGCCGGCCGCGAGCGCGTACGGCGGCCCGAGCACGTATCCGACGAGCGCGGTCGCGAGGCCTGCGAGCAGGCCGAGCGGGCCGGCGACGACGCCGAAGACGACGACGAGCGCGGCGAGGGCAACGCCGGTCGGCCAGTCTCGCCCGGTCGCGGCCGGGACCGAGTCGATGCGGGTGCTCACGCGCGCCCACCTCTCGATCTCGATCGCCCCGCCTCGAGGACAGCCGACAGCCGGTCGGCCGGCCCGACCTCGAGGGCGGTGACGTCGTCGAGTTTCGCGAGTTCGCGACGGAACTCCTCGAACGCGAGATACCTGTCGTAGGCCCGCTCGAGATCCGCGAGTCCACCCGGCTCGTAGAGCACCGCGGGAGCGAGCAGGACCGTTACTCGGGACTCGCTCCGTCGTGCGAGCGAGACCGTTTCGTGCAGTTCCGCCGGCCGCGAATCGTCGGTGCAGATGACGGTCCAGGTCGACCCCTTCGTGTTCGTCACCGTCCGCTCGACCGCTCCGTACAGCGGCGTCTCGGCGATCCGTTCCCGGTACACTTCCCGATCGGTATAGAAGGGGCGTAGCGTCCGCGCAAACGCGTCGTCGATTCCCTCGAGGTCGGCGAGCGATCGTCGCACGGCCGCTGGGGCGGGACGGTCCTGACGCGGTGCAGCGGGCCGTCCGCTCCCGTTGCGTGCGATCGGCGAGGTGGTCGTCTCGTCCGAGGGTTGCGATTCGTGTGTCTCGGCCGACCCCGTCGTGGAGGACGACGCAGCCGTCGCGTCCCCCATCGACTGCGGGCCGTCCGGTCGAGAGGCGGTCGCCACGGGCGTGGTGGCCGCCGCCGTCGGCTCGAGTTCGAGCAGGTGGCGGCGGACCGAGCCGTAGTTGACGACCGACGAGGCTATCCCGATATGGTTCGTGATCCCGCCGTCACCGACCGTCACGAGCCCGAGGGGATCGTTGAGCCGGCGTGCGTTGCCCGCAATAACGAGCGCGATCTCTCGGAGCGCCTCGAGTTGCGTCTCGGCTCGCGGGCCGGTCGCGAGCGAGGCGCGGTGGTCGACGACCAGCAGCGTCCGTCGGTCGGTCTCGGCCTCGTATTCGCGGACGTACGGCATTCCGTGACGTGCCGTTGCCTTCCAGTCGATTTGCTTCTCCGTATCGCCCGGTACGTACTCGCGGAGTTCCGCCAGTTCGATCCCCGACCCCGTCTGCCCGGTCTCGTGGGAGCCGTACGAGGCGGCGATCCGGTCACCGCCTTCACCGACGTGGATCGCGCGGGGGCTGGGCGGTTCGACGGCCACGGTTGGCGTCGTCCCCGCGGTGACCGTCTCGCTGAACAGTCCGTCCGTCGCCGTTACGGTCGCGCGATCGAACGAATGACGGCCGGCGATGGGCCAGCGCATCGTTCGCGTTCGATCCGCTCGCTCGACGCTCGGTGCGAGCGTCACGGCGATGGGTTCGGTCGTCGTGGCGCCGACCGGAAGCCCGGCAGTACTCTCGAGCGAGAGAGCCGTCTCGGTTTCGCGCTTCACAGTGAGCGTGACCGGCATCTCGTCTCCGGTACGGATGCTCGTCCGGGCGGTCCACTGCACGACCGACAGCGAGTCGACCGTTCGCTCGAGGTCCCGGGTGAAGCGGTACTGGTGAGCGAGCAGCCACGCGCCGAGGAGGGCCGACCCGGCGAGCAGGATCGGCCGTGCAAACACGACCGCGAGGACGGCGAGCACTGCGACGAGTGCCCCGACCGTCCAGCCGCGGCGCGTGAGATACATGCCTTGACAGATTCCGGTGACGGTGTTGAAAGTACTGGTTGCACTCGGGATTACGGTCCGCGCTCGGCTATCGAGTCGGGCCACACCGTGCTGACCACGAGGTGATGGCACGTGGGAGGGCACGGATCGAGAGAATACCTTATTGGGATGCGTCGCAACTCTCCGGTGTGAACTACGCCGGTGGTCGAGCACTGATCCTCGCTCTGTTCGTCGTCTCCGTGACGATTACCGGCGGGATCGTCATGACGAGTTCGACCGCCGCAGTCGACGGCGACGCCGCTCAGTTCGTTGTGGCCCAGCAAAACGCCACTGACGAGGATCAAAACGAGACGACCCCCCATCGAAATCCCGATGACTACGCCGAGGACGGCGACCTCGCGAGCGTCGAAGGCTGGCTGGCCGATCGGTTGGCGGCCCAGCTCGGCGACGGCGCGATCCAGCTGAGCGAGGGCGAGTACGAGCTCGCCAGTGAGTACGTCGGAGAGGAGTACCGTGATCGGCTAGGTCAGTACGTCGACGTTGCGGGACAGACCGAGGGAGAGAGTCACGAGGAGCAGTTCGAGGACGCCGGCGAGCAGCAGGCTCGGCTGTCCGAAGCCGTTGCGGAGTATCGGGAGACCAAAGACGAGTACGAGGCGGCCCGCGAAGCGGGGAACGAGGAGCGTGCACGGGAACTCGGCCGGGAACTCGAGACGCTCGCGGACGAAATCGAGTCCCTCGGCGGCTCGGTCCGGGAGCGCTACGACGAGATCGAGGCGGGGACGGGCGCTGATCTCTCGGAGCCTGACGCGGCGATCGAGAACGTGACCACGGAGATCCAATCGGAGCAGGCGATCGTTCGGGAACAACAATTTACGGAGACGGAACTGACGCTCACGCCCGACCAGGAGGCGATCTCGTTCCTCGAGCCGCTGGTCGCGACGGGCGAACTGCGGACGGCGGACGGTGCTCCGATTGCAAACGAGGAGATCCGACTCGACGTCGGCAACCACACGGAGCGGGTCACGACGGATTCGGCCGGTGGATTCACCCTCGAGTATCGACCGACCGACGAGCCGCTATCCGCTGACGAACTCGAGATCCGCTACGTCCCCGAATCCCAATCGGCGTATCTGGGTGACGAGACGAACGTCAGCGTCTCGATCGATCAGGTCGATCCGACCGTCTCGCTGGAGGATGCGCCGAGCGAGCTGTCATACGGCGAGCAACACGCCGTCGCGGGCGAGCTTCGCGTCGATGGAATCGCCGTCGACAACGTCTCCCTCGCGGTGACCGTCGACGGGGAGCGAATCGGCACGGCAGCGGTCCAAAACGGCGTGTTTGAAACCTCGGTCTCGCTGCCGGCGGCCGTCGAAGACGGCCAACAGGAACTGAGCGTCCGGCTGCCGTTCGAGGATCGCGCCCTCGCCGCGGCGACCGACGGAACGAACCTGACGGTCCGCGAGACGGAGAGCGCCCTCTCGATCGAGGGACTGTCGGACGGCGACCGTGCGGTGACGGTCAACGGGACACTTGCCACAGCCGATGGCGACGGCATTCGGGGCGAGTCAGTACAGATTCAAATCGACGGTACGACCGTCGGCACCGTCACGACCACCGGGGGCGGGACGTTCGAGGAACGCGTCGCTGTTCCGAACTCGATCGCTGGGGGCGAGGTGACCGTGACCGCGGTCTACGACGGGAGCGGCTCGAACATCGAGGCCGCGACGGCAGAAACGGTCGTTACGATCGGCGACGCGGACACGAAGCTGTCCTCCCCACTCTGGCTCGTCGCCGGATTCCTCGCCGTGATCGCGGTCGGGTTCGGCGTCTGGTGGTATCGTCGTACCGGCGGACCGGACCCTGGGGACGGTGCCGCGGGCGACGGGGAGCCGACAGCGGGCGGACCGACGGCCGGGACGCGACCGGCGGACGCGTCGTCTCCGTCGTCCGACGCCGTCGAACCCCTCCTCGAGCGAGCGAGCGAACAGCTGTCGAACGGCCGGCCGGACGATGCGGCACGAACAGGGTACGCCGCCGTTCGGCGGGCACTGTCGTCGCGGATCGACGGGCCCGACGCGCTGACCCACTGGGAGTTCTATCAGCGGTTTCGAACTGACGACGCGGCGGACGCCGCGTTACTCCGCGACGTCACGCGGGAGTACGAACGTGCCGCGTTCGATCCCGGCGGCGTGTCTTCGGACGAGGCAGCGAGCGTCCTCGAGCGAGCGCGGCAACTGTGCGATCTCGACGAGTCCTCGGACGGCGGGGTTCCGGCGGACGACTGACGGCCCGTTCGCGGGATGCGTCGTGCCCCGTTTGCGGGACGTTACGTTACTCGTTCGTAGCGCTCCTTGGTTCCCTCCCGCTAGCTCTTATTCAGGGAAATAACCAAGAATATGAATGGTATCAATTGTGTGAAAAAGATATAAGCGAGCGGGTGGAGGACGGGAGACGTAGCGCGAATTACCGTTCGAGGTGAGTATGGGTAATACACAATCAACCGACTCAGCGGGCCGTATCGAGCGGGAAACGACATTTCCGCGAGCGGTCGTCCACAAGCGAATCCTGTCCGTCGCGGAAGCGCGACCGGACGCGTCGATGGAAGCTGTCGCCGACGAGGTCACCGGCGCGACCACGTCGCTCGTCGAGCAGGTACTCGACGAGTACGGCGACCCGGGACGCCTCACTGCCGACGATCCCGCATCGGAACTGGACGACGACGATCGAAGTGATGAGGCCGATCTGAGCAGTGATGCCGATCCGAGCGATGATGTCGATTCGAGCGAGGATGCCAACCTGAACGGGGACGGCGGTCCGAGCAGCGACGACGATCGGGGATCGATCGGGGAGGACGACGATTCGATACCCCTGGGGGAGCAGCGTTCGACAGCGGACGACGACCGCGATTCCGGAGTGACCGATTCAGCTATGAGCACCCACGACAGTCCCGACGAGAGTCGACCGCTCGAGACGGCCGATATCACCGAAAAACAACTGGAGACGCTCCACGAAATCGAGCGGCGGCCGAACGCGACGCAGGCGGAGCTCGCGGAGCGACTCGGCGTGACCAGCGCGACCATCAGTCAGCGTGTAAACGGGATCGACGGTTTCGACTGGTCCGAGCGCCAGACGTTCGTCGCGCGGCTGTTCGACCGGTCGGATCCTCCCCTCGAGACGGACGACGCGAGTGCCGATGGGGAAGCCGACGCAGCCGCGGACGAAACCGCGAGCATCGACAACGATCTCGACGAGGGATCGGTCGAGGACGCGTATACCGACGGGACGGGAACCGACGACACGGAACCCGCGGTCCGTGCCGATAGGCCCGACGCGGACACCGCGGTCAGTGCGAGCGGATCCGACGCGGATAGTACGGGAACGGCGCGCGGAACCGAGGAGACCGACTCATCCGATGAAGTCTCTTTCGGGGGCGACTCGCCCGAGGGCGATGCGCTCGAGGCAGACTCCCTCGAGGCCGGCGAGTCCGCGGATCGCGAGGACCGCGCGTCCGGTTCGGACGCCGCGGCGCACGCGTCGGGTCCCGATGCTCGAGACGGTCATCCCTCGACCGGTAGCCCCCTCGCGGACGAGCGTGAGAGCACGGCGACGGCGACGAACGAGGACGACGAAATCGACGAACTCGCTGCACGGGTCGAGGCGCTCGAACGCCAGCTCGCGAGCGACCAGGCAGTCTTCGCGGATCCCGAACTCGTACACAAGGTCGCACACGCCTGTCTCGAGTCCGAACAGATCTCGGACGCCGAGGAATTGCGTATTCTGAAGCAGTTACTCACGACCCGCTAGTGGTCGTACTCTAGTAGCCACGGACAGCGATAGTACATCTCTCGTACGATAGCGTTGCGATCAGTATGGAACGCGTTTCGGTGGCTACTAGGGCGTGACTCGTTCCCTCGAGTGACCGCTATCGTAGTTGACTCCGTTCATCCGAGCAATTACTAGTGGGCCCCATCTAGAACCAATTCGTTTCACCGAGTACTAGTAGTGCAGTCAGAGGTGACAAAGCTGATTAAAGGTGAACAACACGTCAGTCTCTATATTCATCGACCTCGATGACCTCTTTCGTCTCCGCGTGAGTGAGATCGCCGTCTCCAGAGACGACAGGCGCGTCCAGCTCGCGCCCTACGGCTGCAATCAGCGCGTCTACCCCATCGAGGTAGGGGCCCCCAGGCTCAATCTCGTCAGCGATCTCGCCCGCCAACGTCGCCGTTCGCTCATCGACGGTGTAGACTTCGGCCCAAGAAAGGTCTGCACGGGCTCCGTCGACGTCGCCGTTTGGAAGATTCCCTTCGCCAACGAGGATCTCTGCGTACGCCGGGACAGGCATCACCCAGCGGACATCGCTCCCGCCTGCGGATTCATAGAAGTCGCGGGTCTCTTCGATGCCACCCAAATAGTCGATCAGAAACGATGCATCGAGGACCTTCATGCACTGTTCTCGGCCCGTCGGCGCATCCGCTCCTTGCGCTTTTCTTTGGCTTTCCGGCGACCCTCACGGGCGCTCTGTGCTTCCTCACCGGACCAGCGACCAAACCCATCGTAGAAGTCGCCCGCGGTCTTCTCGCCAAGTACACGCTCAAGGACATCGTTGTAGCTCTCGCCTTCGCGCTTCCGTTTCTCCAGTTCGCGTTTCACCGGGTTGCTCACTCGGATCTGCTCATCGGCCGTGCCCATCTTACGTTGACAATCGCGTTGACGCTACTTCGGTCTTTGGTCGGCCTCGTCGAGAAGTGGTGATATTCCGGCGGGTTTTCCAGAGTAGGAGACCGACTGACCATTCGATCTTCCCCCGCGGCGGTTCATCGGCGGTCGAGGCGGTTATCCCGACCCTTGAGGTCGGGGAGGAAGCCGACACTACCTCTCGCAAACCACGCGCGATAACAAGTCCAACTCCCCATACTTGAATAAAATACTATTAAATATCTTCAATCATACTAATGAAATATTGAGGTTGTTCGGAACATTCAAGTCAAACTCGGCGTTTCCAAAGAGGACTACGAGGTCCTCGAGGAGACGTTCGAGCAATTCCGTCAAGCGGCGCAACACGTCGCTGACCACGGATGGGACGACAACCCCTACGAAATCACGGACACGAAGAATACACTCCATGAGGAAACGTATTCTGACGTTCGTGAAAAACTCACCCTGCAATCCAGCCTCGTTCAAAGTGCCCGCAACCTCGCGGCCACAGCACTCGGAAACTGCAAAGGTCGCATCATCGAAGACGGTGAAAAAGCCAGCAAATCCGAATTCCGAGGGAGCGTCGTCGTGTACAACGGTCGAACCATTACGTACAACGACGACCACGTCTCCCTCGCCACTGTTGACGACCGCGTGACTGCCAAATACGTCACCCCAGTCACCGAGGAGGGGACCCCGTTCGAGGACTACTGGACAGACGAATGGGAGAAAGGCGAAGCAACGCTCCATAAACGCGATGGCACGTACTACCTCCACGTCGCCGTGAAGAAAGAAGTCGAACCCGCTGATTCTAGCGACGATGAGTCCGAGAACGGAGTGGTTCTCGGTGTCGATTTGAACGTGGATGGCTACCTCGCCGTCACGTCAACGGGAGCGTTCCTTGGCAATGCAGACTACTTCAACCACAAGCGCGACGAGTATGAACGTCGTCGCGGGAACCTGCAACAGACAGGGGACTCGTTCGGCGCATCTCACCATCAAAAGTATTGGGTCACGGTTCGCTCGATGGAGTGCTAATTACCTCCACAGAGTGTCAAAAGCACTTGTTCGAGAAGCTGTTGAGAACGACTGTACGGCCATCGCGTTCGAGAACCTGAAGCATATCCGAGAGCGCATCTCGAACGCCTCAAAGTTCCAGCAGTGGGCGTTCCGTGAACTCCAACGCCATGTCGAATACAAAGCCGAAGAATACGGTATCGACGTGGACGATGTTGCACCTGCCTATACGAGTCAACGGTGTAGCCACGGGGAGTGTGGGTTCACGCACGAGGATAATCGTGATGGTGACGAATTCGGGTGTCTGAAATGCGGGAAGCAACTGCACGCCGACTATAACGCCGCTCGAAACGTTGGGTGGCGTCTTGTTCAGCACTGGCTCAAGTCTGGTGCTGGACGAGCCACAAGTCAACTGGCTCTGAAGTCAGGGACGTTGAATGCGAATGGTCGATTTCGACCTACTGCCCTTCGCAGTTAGAGCGGGAGTCCACTGACAAGCCTCGGGGCTTGACCCCGAGGCAGTTGACCGGTTCGTTTTTACCCCCGTTGGCAGTACTAGTGGTCGAATGGTTGCGTTCCGGTCGCTCTGGCTCTTGTTACCACGGCCACTCAGACAGTTACCGGCCGATCTCGCCGCGGTGATCGCGCTCGTCGTCGCGACGAACGTCGCCGCACTGGCACCCGTAATTCGAGAGACGCCTCTCCGGGTCCCGCTCGGCCTCGCGTTCGTGTTGTTCGTGCCCGGTTACGCGTTCATCGCAGCGCTGTTTCCCGAGGCCGGCGAGTCGCCGGACCGCTCCGACGAGCCGGACACACCGACCGAGCGCGAGACGGCTGGGAGTGCCGATTCGGACGGCTGGTACGACTCCATCTCCTCGCGGGCCGGGATCGACGGCCTCGAGCGCGTCGCCCTCTCCTTCGGGCTCAGCATCGCCATCGTTCCCCTGATCGGCCTCGTGCTCAACTTCACGCCCTGGGGCATTCGACTCGTCCCGATCGCGGTCTCCGTCAGCGGGTTCACGCTCGTGTCGGCCGCCGTTGCGGTCGGACGCCGGCGAGAGCTCCCGGTCGAGGAGCGGTTTCAGGTGCCCTATCGGGCGTGGTACGCCGCCGGCCGGACGGAGTTACTCGAGCCGGATACGCGCGCGGACGCCGCGCTAAACGTGCTGCTGGTCGTGTCGGTCGTCTTCGCGGTCGGGACCGTCGGCTACGCGGTGATGGTCCCGCCCGACGGCGAGCAGTTCTCGGCGATCTATCTGTTGACCGAGGACGACGACGGCGAGTTGGTCGCCGACGACTATCCGACCGAATTCGTTCAGGGCGAGAGTCAGGAGCTGATCGTCGGGATCGACAATCACGAAGGTGAGCGAACGGAGTACACGGTGGTGGTCCTCGAGCAGGACGTCGAGGTGGTCGAGAACGAGACGGCCCTCGAGGAGGGCGAGGCGAATGCGACGGTCAACGAAACGGTCGTCCGGGAGCAACGCGAACTCGACCGGTTCGAGACCACGGTCGCGAACAACGAGAGCTGGCACCAGCCGTACGACCTCGAGCCGACGATGACCGGCGACAATCAGCGCGTCGTCTGGTTGCTCTTCCCCGGCGGCGACGTGCCGGCCGAGCCCTCGATGGACGACACGGAGTACTCGGTCCACCTCTGGGTAGACGTCTCCGAATCGACGAACTCGAGTACGCAGCCCGCGGCGTCGTAAGTTGAGGGGGCCGGACGAGAGACGGATCGGACGATCGGTAGAGACCGACTTACGGTCGGCTCGCTCACAGGAAGACATTCCTGTCTTTATTTTTCTCTATCTTCTATTATATGAGACAAACGAGCATCGTTCCGGCTCCCGTACTAGGTGATGTATTGACCTAATACCGAACGTTTATGGAATTGTTTCTGGTACGACATAGCCGTCAACGGATCTGCGGTCTCGAATGACCGCCGACTGGATGAGAGCGACGGGAGTAACCGATCGAACCGCTCGAACGGGGGGACGAGGACAACCAGTATGAGTTCATCAGAACACGGAAATCAGAGCCATCCGACGGCAGGAGAATCGACGGCCCAGTCGTTCGAGGACGACTTCGAGCGGGGGGCGGACAGCGAGATCACCGACGACCACGAAGCCGACGACCTCCTCGTCGGCGCGGACAGCGACCAGAAACCGGTGTTGAGCGTGGTAATGCCGACGCTCAACGAAGAAGACGGCGTCGCGGAGTGCATCACACGGGCAAAGACCGCGATCGCCACACTGGGGATGCCCGCCGAGATCATCCTAAGCGACAGTTCGACCGATCGCACGCCCGAGATCGGACGAGAGTTAGGAGCGATCATCTACGAGCCCGATCAGCCGGGGTACGGCTACGCCTACCGGTACGCGTTCGATCGCGCCCGCGGCGACTACATCGTCATGGGTGACGCCGATACGACCTACGACTTCGAACAGATCCCCCGCCTGCTGTCCCATCTTCGCGACGAGGACGGCGATATGGTGATGGGGAGTCGACTCGACGGTGAAATCAAACCCGGAGCGATGCCGTCACTGCATCAGCATATCGGCAATCCGTTCCTGACGAAGTTTCTAAACGTCTTCTACGGGGCCGGCGTCAGCGACGCGCACAGCGGCTTTCGGATCTTCACGAAAGAGGCCTACGAGACGATGGACCTCGAGACGACCGGGATGGAGTTCGCCAGCGAGATGATCATGGAAGCCGGCGCGAAGGATCTCACGATCGTCGAAACCCCGATCGTCTACCACGAGCGGGAGGGCGAGGAGACCCTCGAGAGCTTCCGCGACGGCTGGCGCCACGTCCACTTCATGCTCGTGAACGCGCCCGGCTACCTGTTCTCGGCGCCTGGACTCCTGATGTGTTTGCTCGGAATCAGCGTGATGGGCGTCACGTTCACCGGCACTGCAGTCAACGGCGTCACCCTCGGGCTCCACTCGATGATCGCCGGGAGCCTGTTGACCATCGTCGGCTATCAGATCTCCAGTCTCGGGGTGTTCGCCGCCGTGACGAGCGATCCCATCCGGAAACCCGAAGATCCGATCACGCAGCGCGTGACGGAGTCGCTGTCGCTCGAACACAGTGCGACGGCCGGCCTACTCGTGTTCGCCGTCGGCGGGCTCTACGCGGTAGGCCTGCTCCTCCAGTGGGCGACGAACGGCTTCGCCTCGCTCGAGTTCACGATGGGCGCGATGGCGGCCTTTACGGCGGTCGTCATCGGGCTCCAGACGGTGTTCTCGTCGTTCTTCCTGAGCGCCGTCAATCGGTAACGACAGGGTTCGGGCTCGCTGTTTGACGTTCGAATCAGACTGCTGCGACTATCGTTTTGTCGGCCATCCAGTCGGTTCAGGTACTAGTAGCGCTCGGGACTGGTCACTAGTGCGCTCGGGTTCCGTTCGTCTTGCGGAACACGTCGGGCGGCGGGCGGCAGTTGCCACCGTTCTCGAGCGTCGACGCAGTCGGTTCGCGGATCGGTGTCTTCGTCGCGTTGTCCGGCGGAGCCGGTCCGAATCGGTTTACAGGTGGTCGAAAACACGGGCGGAACCGGCAGCCGGTCACCAGAACTGCGCGCCGGGCGTGTCGCAGGCGTCGCAGATCACGGCATCGTTTCCCTTGTAGGTGTCGCGGACCAGTTCCCCGTCCTCACAGAACGAACACTCCTGGCCCTCGAGTGCGGCGATCGCCGGCTGCGAGGGCTGATCGCGTTCCTGTCGTTGCATATTATCTCGCACGTCGCCGCAGCCGCGGATAAAACCATGGGCCCGTTCCCAACGATTCCACTCGAGGAACCGGAATACTAGGGCAGCGCGGAATCGCGCGGTGGGCTATTCAGCGCGACGCGTCTGGGTCCGCCGGCGTGACCGGAATGGTGTCGCCCGTCGACTCGGCGGGCGGTTTCGTCTCCCTCCCCGTCGGCGAGTAGTGCTCCCGCACGTACTCCCGTCCGAACGGGTGGTTGAGCAGGCCCCAGTACAGCATCGCCCGGTGCAGTCGGAGCCCGATGCGTTTGCGCACGTTCATGGGTGAACGAGGTCATGGGATCCACTTAGCCGTTCGTAGCGTTTCGAGCCGCGTATCGAGACGTGAGTCGTCGCGAATTGCGGTCGTTCGGGGCTTGCTCTAGTTGTATCCCCCGCTCGGTCGTCGAGGACCGTCCGAACTGTTGGCCACGCACAGATACCGAACGGCGTGGAAATACTCGTCAGAGGCGAACAATTACTTGATGTGTGAACGTATACCACCCATGGAGATGGACGGACGAACGGCGCTCGTCACCGGTGCGAGCAGAAATATCGGACGAGCGATCGCAGTGAAACTGGCCGAACAGGGAGCAGACGTCGGCGTTGTCGCTCACACAAACCGGGAGGGGTGTGAAGAAACCGCCAGACGTGTTCAAGCGGCGGGTGGCGAAGCGGCCATCGCACTTGGCGATTTAGGGGCGCCCAGCGCCGTCGAGGAGTTGGTTCGCACGATCCGTTCGGAACTCGGGCCGATCGACACGCTCGTGAACAACGCCACCTACAGACCGGTAAAACCCCTCCTCGACCTGACCGTTGACGATATCGATCGGGCGATGAACGTGAATTTCCGCGGGAACCTTCTCACGTCTCAGCACGTCATTCCCGACATGCTGGATCACGGTGGCGGTTCGATAGTCAACGTGACCGGTGCGATGGTGTATCTGGGTCGTCCGAATCACGCTCACTCGTACGGAACGAAGTTCGCAATCGAGGGCCTGACCAGACAGTTGGCGAGCGAGTTCGGACGAGACGGCGTCCGCGTCAATGCCGTCTCACCCGGACTCATCGAGGTCGGTCGGGACCAAACCGACGAGTGGGAACGGGCGAAGGACGCGATCCTCGAGGCGACGCCGCTCGGTCGAATCGGAACCGTCGACGAGATCGCCGACGTCTGTTCATTTGTAGCGTCCGAGCGAGCGTCGTTCATTACCGGGCAAGTGATTCACGCCAACGGTGGAACGTATCCGATTCCGCGGATCTTACCGGATCGGTCGTAGATCACGGCAGGCGATTTACCCGTCAGCGCCCTCAAACACCGCTGTCTGGCTCGATTGCTTCGCTCGAGCAGCAGGCAGGGCTCGAGGGTCGGTATACTGTCGCGTGTTCGAGCGTTGAGCTGCAACCGGCGTCCACGGGCGAATGGACTACTCCGTTGGCGGACGGATCTGCCATCAGCTCGAGGGATAATCAGCGCCGCGACGGTCCCACCACCCCCGCTTTGTATCGCAGCGGGTCGAACGATGAACCGATGAGCCTCGCCCTGACACACTTCGCGGTCGGCGCGACCGGTGCAACGCTCCTCCTAGCGTATCTCCCCGTCCGGACGCGATACGACGCCCCGATCGTCGTCGCGAGCGGCTGCTGGGCGCTGTTGCCCGACGTCTGGCGCGTGACGCCGATCTATCGCGGGGCCGTCCGCGAGCTGAGTCACTCGGCGCTGGGGAACGTCTGCTGGCTCCACGCCGTCTTCGACCGCGCCGATCCCACCGAGTCGGCTCGGCTCGCGGCCGTCGCGCTCGGCGTCTATCTGCTAGTTACCGTTATCTACGCCGAACGACGCGGCGACGGGCCGGCCGGCCACCGCGAGCGGCGGTGAGGATGCCCGCTGGCGCGGGGCTCGTCCGGGGATCAGCGGGGACTCTACGGGCGAGAAGCTGTCCCAGCTCGAGCGGCGAGGAGCGCGCACGATCGTCGACCGATCGGTTCCCGGCTCAGCCCGCCGTCGGTGATCCCGTTTCGACGCTCGAGGAGCCGGCGGCCGTCCACGACGACCCGGGTTGCGTCGACCGCTTCGGCGGGGGCGCAGCCCGCGAGCTCGGTCGCGCGGGTAGCCTCGGCTGGATCAGTCGTCGGCGACACGAACGAGTTGTTTGCCCACGTTCGTCCCGTCGAACAGCCCCAGGAACGAGTCGGCAGCGGTTTCGATGCCGTCACTGACCGTCTCGCGATACTGGAGTCGGTCAGCCTCGACCCACCGCCGGAGCCGCGCCTCGATATGGCCGAACCGATCGGCGTGATCGCTGACGATAAACCCCTCGACGCGCGTGCGGGTCCGTTGGTGGAAGTGCCGTGGCCCGGACAGTCGGTCGTCGCCCGCTTCCGCGTTGTAGAGGGCGATCTTCCCGCAGACGGCCACTCGAGAGTGATCGACGAGGTGGTCCATGACGGCATCGCTTACCTCTCCGCCGACGTTCTCGAAGTAGAGGTCGACGCCGCGCGGGCAGGCGTCGGCGACCGCCGCCGAGAGGTCGTCGGTCGTGCGGTAGTTGATCGCCGCGTCGAAGCCGCAATCGCCGGTGAGCCAGTCGGCCTTCTCGTCTCGACCCGTGATCCCGACCACGCGGCAGCCGGCAATCCGCGCGATCTGGCCGGCGACGGAGCCGACCGCGCCGGCCGCGGCGGAGACGACGACCGTGTCACCGGGTTCGACCCCGCCGACGTCGACGGTGCCGACGTAGGCGGTCCGGCCGGGCATGCCCAGGACGTGCAGCGCCGTCGAACTCGGTGCCATCCCCGTGTCGACCGACTCGAGGGCTGTGCCGTCGACGGCCGCGTACTCGGCCCAGTACAGGTTGCCCGAGACGCTGTCGCCGGCCTCGAACGCGGCGTGGTTCGACTCGACGACCGTGCCGACGGCCCGCGCCCGCATCGGCTCGCCGACGGGCCACGGGTCGGCGTAGGACTCGCTGTCGCGCATCCGACCGCGCATATACGGATCGACTGAGAGGTACTCGGTCCGGACGAGGACCTCCTCGGGTCCCGGCTCGGGCATCGGCTCCTCGGTCAGTTCGAAATTCTCGGCCGTCGGTTCGCCGGTCGGTCTGCTCTCGAGGCGCCACTGCCGATTGCTCTTTGATACCATGGCTCTCGACCACTTCGGCGGCCGCGGTCATGACGGTGGTGATAGGAGCAACCGGGACGTGACCACGCACCCTGACGGTGCTCTCGTTTCGTCCGTCGTATTCATTCGGCCACGTCGTCGAGCGTCGCGAGCGCATACAGATCGAGCAGACTGAGCACGAGGATCGCGAGCGGCATGGCCACGTCGCCGAAGTCGACCGTCTCGAGGCGGAGCGCGGTGACGAGGAACGGGTCGGTGACCGACCCCGCAGCGAGGAGCGTGCCGGAGCTGAGAACCACGAACGCAGCCCCGTACAGCGCCACCCAGGTGCAGCCCCGCGCCCACTGGCCGCGGTAGACGTGGCCGGCGCCCGGCCAGCACGCGGCCAGGAGATACGCTGGCCACGGTTGTATCCGCGCACCGAGCCGACCCACGGTCGCCACGGTCCGTCTCGAGAGGGAATCGTCGCCCGTCGGCTGTGATCCGGTCTCCGTTCCGGTGGGTGTCGACCCTGACGTAGCCATACCAACCGCGTCCTCATTCAGGCCCTAAAACGTCAGTCAGACGCTTGCATGACGAGTTCCACACCAGCGAGATCGCTAGTGCTGCACGAAAGACGGCTTGAGTCTGCAACGTGGAAGATACGATCCCGTCGCTTGCGTCGGCAGGCCGCACCGACAACCCGTTCGTTCCCGATATCGTGAGTATGCTCGGCGCAATACGATCGATACTCAAAGAAGCGATCAGCCTCGTTATCGCAATCATCACGTTCCCGCTGCGCGCGCTCCGTCGGTTGCTGTAGCCGACGCGCGGTCGCTTCTCGGTTCCGGCACGCTCCGCATTCTTCCGCCAGTTCGACGCCGACGGCCGCCGCCGCGCTCACCGGTGGCCTCGAGTTGCCCGCGGCGACGATCCGACGACGCTCGTGCTGCCGAGCACGCTTGCGTCTCGCGGTCAGTGTCTACTAGAGGATCTCCTGGGGATACCCGACCGGAACCATCATGTGTCGGCATGGTGCACTCTCTAGCAATGAAAGCCGTCGTACTCGCCGCCGGGGAAGGAACGCGTCTCCGGCCACTGACCGAGGACAAGCCCAAGGGGATGGTCGAGGTCGACGGGGAGCCGATCCTCACCCACTGTTTCGACCAGTTGGCCGCGCTCGGTGCCGACGAGCTGATCGTCGTCGTCGGGTATCTGAAGGAGGTGATCATCGACCACTACGGCGACGAATACGAGGGGATTCCGATCACCTACGCCCACCAGCGCGACCAACAGGGGCTGGCCCACGCGCTGTTGATGGTCGAGGAGCACATCGACGACGACTTCATGCTGATGCTCGGGGACAACGTGTTTCAGGCGAACCTCGAGGACGTCATGCGTCGGCAACAGGAGGACCGCGCGGACGCGGCGTTCCTGGTTGAGGAAGTCCCGTGGGAGGAAGCGGATCGGTACGGGGTCTGTGATACGAATAAGTTCGGCGAGATCACTGACGTGGTGGAGAAACCCGACGATCCGCCATCGAATCTGGTGATGACCGGGTTCTACACGTTTACGCCGGCAATCTTCCACGCCTGTCATTTGGTCCAGCCCTCGAATCGCGGGGAGTACGAGATCAGCGAGGCGATCGATCTGCTGATTCAGAGCGGGCGGACGATCGATGCGATTGGATTGGAAGGGTGGCGGATCGACGTGGGGTATCCGGAGGATCGGGAAGAGGCAGAGGAACGACTGCAAGCGCGCTCCGAATCGGCGACGGAAACGGTCTCCGACTGAGTCAGAGTTCTACTCCTGGCCGATCGACGTGTTTTCGAGATATCGCTCGACGTAGGGATGGAGATCCTCGTCGTCGAACGGCGGCGCGAAGACACGGAACTGGCTGTGTTGATCGTCCGATTCCTCGACGTTCCCGAGGGGTTCGACGATGAACGCAGTGGCGAGGTAGTGTTTGCTGTCGACGCCGTCGACGTCTGACGTCTCGTAGAAGTGTTCGAACGTCCCGAGTTGTTCCTGAATCTCGACCTCACAGCCGAGTTCCATCTCCGCGACTCGCTGCACGGCGTCGGTCAATCGTTCGTTTTTGAGGACGGTCCCACCGGGGACGAACCACTCGCCCTTGGCCGGTTCGTTTTCACGCAATCCCAGTAGCACGCCGTCATCGTATTTCACGACGAGGTCGACCGAGACGATCGGGACGTTCTCGACGATCGTTTCCCAGTTGTCACCTTGCACCCACCGCTCATCTTCTGGCATTTGTTCTCGGGGGTTAGAGATAGTATTCGACGGCTCGTTCGAGCCCCGCTTCGAACGACCACGACGGTTCCCAGCCGAGGCGTTCGATTTTGGCCGTTTCAAGCGCATACCGCTGGTCGTGGCCCGCGCGGTCCTCGACGAAGGAAATCTGGTCTTCGGAGCCACCGACCGCGTCGAGAATCGCCTCGGTTACCTCGAGGTTCGTCCGCTCTTCGCCCGAGCCGATGTTGTACACCTCGCCGGGGACACCCTTGCGGAGGACGAGGTCGAGCGCCTGACAGTTGTCCTCGACGTAGATCCACTCACGGATGTTCGATCCATCACCGTACACGGGAAGGTCGTCACCGGCTGCCCCGTTTCGGATGAACTTCGGGATGAGTTTCTCGGGGTGCTGGCGGGGACCGAAGTTGTTACAGGTTCGGGTGATCAGCACGGGCAGCCCATGGGTCGTTTCGTAGCTCTTGGCCAGTAGATCGGCGCTGGCTTTCGTCGCGGCGTAGGGATTTCGCGGATTCAGTCGGTCGTCCTCGCTGAAGGTGCCATCGAGGATCTGGCCGTACACTTCGTCGGTCGAGATCTGGAGGAATCGATCAATATCCGTATCAACGGCGGCGTCAAGGAGGACTTGGGTTCCCTCGACGTTCGTCGAGACGAACGGGGCCGCTCCTTCGATGGACCGATCAACGTGCGATTCGGCGGCGAAGTTGACGATTGCGTCCACATCCGAAACGAGATCCTCGACGAGCTCTCGATCACGGATGTCTCCCTCGACGAACTTGTGCTGTGGATGATCAAGGACTCCTTCGAGATTGTCGAGCGATCCCGCGTAGGTCAGCGCGTCGAGCGTGACGACATCGTCCTCGCGGTTCTCAAGGAGATAGCGGACGTAGTTGGAGCCGATAAAGCCTGCTCCCCCAGTAACGAGTATTCGCATACGATCATGTGCACCCCAGCACATATTTACAGTTTCGGGAAGGGGATTCGGATATGTCGATGCTCGTACTCGGCTCGGGGGGATTACTCGGAAGTACACTGGTGAGACGGTGTCTCGAGCGCTCGGTCGATGTGGTCGGAACGTATCACTCGACAGCGCCGGCGTTCGAGATTCCGCTGGAGCAACACGACGTTCGAGAGACGGATGCGTTCCGAACGATTCTGGACGACTATCAACCGGACGTCGTGGTCAACTGTGCCGCCATGACGGATGTCGACGGCTGCGAGTCGGATCGCGAGGCTGCGTTCGACGTCAACGGGACCGCTCCGGGAGACCTCGCCAGTTGCTGTGCAGCGCGCGACGTTCCGTTTGTTCACGTGTCGACAGACTACGTCTTCGACGGCGAGGCAACGGCGCCGTACGACGAAGCGGCGTCGACGGATCCGATCCAGGTCTACGGCGAATCGAAACTCGCCGGCGAGGAAGCCGTCCAGAACGTTGACGGCGACGTACTAGTAGCGCGGCTCTCGTTCGTGTACGGAGTCCGCGGTGATACAGACGAACTCGTCGGTTTCCCTGCCTGGGTGCGGAAGACGTTGGCCAACGGTGACAACGTGCCCCTGTTCGTCGACCAGCATCTGACGCCGACTCGAGCGGGCCAGGCCGCAAGCACGATCCTCGACCTACTCGAGGCGGAGGCCGAGGGCCTGTATCATGTCGCGTGTCGGTCGTGCGTGACTCCGTACACGTTCGGCCACGAAATCGCGCGGTTACAGGGGGCGGACGAGACGCTGATCAATGAGAGCGAACAGGCGGACGTCTCGAGAGCTGCGGCACGACCGTCGTACACATGTCTCAACGTGATGGCAGTTGAGGAGGAACTCGGGCGTCGACAACCGACACTCGCGGAGGATCTCCGCGCGGTCGAGGCGCAGTTCGAACCGTAAGATCGCGGCTTAGAGCTCGTACTGCTCGGCGTGTTCGAGGAAGAACTGGCGGTCCTCCTGCGGAAGGTCAGCGAACCGGAGGACGTTCTCACAGTCGAGTCCCGGACACTTCATGACGCGATTCCCTTCGAGTTCGTTCGCCGAGACGACGGTCCCACACTCCGTGCAGGTGTGCGTAATTATTCTCATGGTTAGAGTTTGAGCTGCGAGTTCTCACCGACAACGAGGCGCCGTCCCTCCGGGAGTTCGTCGTCGGCGCGGCCGACGTTCGCGCCCCGGCCGAGGAGACTGTCCACGATCTTCCCGCTCGTGGTGATCGTCGACTCGCCAATGACGACGCTGTTCTCGATGTGGACGCCCGCGAGCGTCGTGTCCGGGCCGATCGAGGTGTACGGGCCGACGTACGTCCCGGACTCGATCACGGTGTTTTCGGCGATCGAGACCGGGCCGCGGACGACCGCGCCGTCTTCGATGGTCGCCGTCTCGTGGAGATCGACTCGGCCGTCCACGGTAGCGTCGGGTGCGACGCTACCGTTCCGTTCGAGGTGGTCGTCTTCTAGTACTAGGCGATTGGCCTCAAGGATGTCCTCGGGTTTGCCCGTGTCCTTCCACCAGCCGCGCACGACGTGAGAGTCGATTGCGTGGCCGTCCTCGAGCAGCGTTTGGATCGCGTCGGTGATCTCGAGTTCCCCGCGCCAGGAGGGTTCTAATCGTTCGATGACGTCGAAGACTTCGTTGGAGAAGACGTAGATTCCGATGAGCGCGAGATTGGTTGGGGGGTCGTCGGGTTTCTCGATGAGTTGTGTGACGGCACCGTCGTCGTCGACGTCGGCAATCCCAAACTGCTGGGGGTTGTCGACCTCTTGGAGCGCGATGCCGGCCCCGTAGTCGCCGCGCTCGAAGCTCTCGACGAGTTCCGCGATCCCCTGTTTGAGGATATTGTCCCCGAGATACATCACGAAGTCGTCGTCACCGACGAAGTCGCGGGCACAGCCAGCGGCGTGGGCGAGTCCCAGTGGGTTCCCCTGGACGATGTACGTGATTTCAACGCCGTAGTCGCTGCCGTCGCCGAGCAGTTCCTGTATCTCCTCGCGGCCCTTGTGGCCGAGGACAACGCCGATTTCGGTGACGCCGGCTTCCTTGAGGTCCTCGATTGCGTACTCGAGGACCGGCTTGTTCGCGACGGGCACGAGCTGTTTCGGGCCGGTGTGGGTGATCGGGCGGAGCCGCGACCCAGTCCCACCCGACAAAAGGACGCCTTTCATTGGTTATCCGCTCGGTTCTGCGTCCCAGTCCAAAGGTATTTTGTCTGTGTCATATGGAATGCGCTCCTCGTCGGGCTCGTCGTAGTCATAGAGTTTCGACGGGAAGTTGAGGAGGAATGCCGGTTCGTCTCCGATCGCCTTGAACCCGTGCCAGCAGTCACCCGGAATGCGGATGGCCTTTTGGTTGTGTTCGCCGATGATGAACGTGTCGAGCTCGCCCTGCGTGGGGGAGTCGTCGCGGTCGTCGTAGATTCCGACTTTGATCCGTCCCTTCGGGCAGATGAAGTGGTCGATCTGGCCCTCGAGGTGGCGATGCCAAGCTCTAGTAATGCCGGGGTATGTCATCGAATAGTAGGACATCGCGGGATCTGGATCGTACAGCTCCCAGTCCTCGCGGAAGACTTCCACGAGGTGGCCACGTTCGTCGGTATTTACTTGGAGAGTTTTGACCTCTACGTCATGGATTGACGCCATGCATATTATATCGCGACGAAAGGGATTTAGAGGTTTATGATCCGATAAGTGTATTCTCCATCTGTAAGGATGAGGTAATAACCTCTGTTCTAATGCGGTAGATTACAATGACCGTATCGTTCAATACATTGTGTGATATAGGGGCGTAATAATCCTTCTCGGAATTATCATGGTCAAGCAACCCATTTGGGGAGCGCTGGGCCAACGACATCTAGTATTCGCGTTCTGATCTGGCTGGATGTGAGTGCAAGAGTCCCATAGACGACTATACCAAAGCCAATCACGGCAAAAAGGTGAATTATCGTATTCATTGCTATTACTGATTGAACCCAAAAGACAGCGATACCCATTACGATTGATGCTCCAATAGACCAAACTGCTTCATGGATTGGAAAACGAATTGTAAGGAATTGATTCAGATAATATGCATGGAGGCCTGTATTCACAGCAAATGAAATTGCTGTTGCCATAGCGGCGCCTACAATACCAAATTGCCAAATCAGTACAATATTTAGCACTAAATTCACTATAACGGATACGACAGTCGCATACGCAGCAAGATCAGGTCGATCAATCGCTTGGAGAGATCGTCCGAGGACAACGTGAATTGCTTGGAGGATCTTCTCACCTGATAGGATTATTAACGCAAGCCACGCCACGGTGAACTCTGGAGTGAACAGGATTCGAAGCAAATCTTCTGCAAGAACGGCTATACCAGCGAACCCCGGTATAACAATTAGCACAGCGGGAAGTAGCGCAGTCGGAAGGATCGCTTCAATCTGCTCAGTCGCATTCTCGGTATCCCATTTGCTAATCTGGGGAAAGATAGTTGTCGCAATTGATTGGCTGAGCATCAAAACTATTGTCGATACGCGCCATGCATTCTCATAGGCGCCAATCTCTCCTCGAGTAGAGGCAATTCCTAGAGAAACAAATAGCGTTAAAATTCCCACATCCATCCAACTATAGAAATAACCACCAATTGACGAAATGATACTGAACTTTCCATAATCAATGAGAGATCGCGCGTGTTGAAATGTTGGACGGGAAAACGATATAGAGACTTTCCACCATCCAACAACTAGCATAGCAGTAGTTCCAGCGAGATATCCGTAGATGAGTCCCCTAATGCCATATCCTTGAGTGAGAAATGCATATCCAACTATGAGCCATCCAAGAGGCCTGAGTACCTGGACAATAGCTGTCTCTCCAACACGAAGTTCGCCACGAAGAACAACTAATGACATCTTAGCCCCTTCTTGAAGAAACAGAGTTAGGATAAGAAGAAGAGTCAGTTCTGCTCCTAGATACTGGTCGATATACTCCCGAATTAGTAGAATTCCTATCGCAGTAAATACCAGTGGTGGAAGTTTTAGCGCGATTGCCGTAGCGAGATACGAACCAGCATCTTTTCCCTCGCTAAGACGCTTTTCGCTGGCACTACTGATTCCAAAATCACCAGGTAGTGCGAAAATCCCTAATAATGCGATAAAGGGGTAATACGTACCCAGTGGTGATGCACCAAGCTCTCGGGAAAATATTACGACTGCTAAGAATGACGCTACTGATGAGATAGATTTGGCAAGGAAAATCTTCAGACTCGACTGAACAAGATTCATACCAAGTAATGGTCACAGAAACAGGGCAAGCGTTTGTAGATTACGAAATGAACAGATGGTGCCCAGGGAGGTGCTATAAATAATACAACATTTCCCTACTTTCGGACCATTTATATTTATTAAAATTCATCAGATATAAATACTAAAACAATATTATATAGTCTGAAAGTGATAATCCGCATAGTTAGAGCTGGATACTCAACTGCATAAGCTCGCGCGATGTCTGTTCGCGCTCCACAAAATCAAACTCAATCTCGATGCTAGCGCCATTGAGCCGATGGAACTCAGGCATAGGCACCGTGAACTACAACTGCCTCGTTCTTCAAACTCTAATCTGAACTGCGCCGGACCCAGCTATCGTAAAGAGAGTATCTGATTCTACACTCCGGTATCGTTAAGGCAATTAGCTCGGATAATGTAGATGATGGATACCCGGAGCCGCAAACGCCAGACGAAGGCACTTGCGGTCCTATGTCTATTATTCTGCGCGGGTGTTATTCTCATTGCCCGATTCCGCTTACCCGTGCATCAACTTCCGCTTGGATATTTACTTCTTGCTGCAGCCATTACTTGTGTTGGATTAAGCCATTTTTATACTCCATACCCATACGTTCCGGTCATCTTGAGCGGGTGTGTAGTCGTTAGTATCGTAGCGGCCGTCCTTGCCCCCGCATCTAATAACCAGTTGATTGCATACGACCCACACGGGACGCTTTACCATGTTAACTGGATTCAGGATACGGGGAAAATCTTGATGGAACATACGGGATTCCGTGGTGGAGGGCGGGGGATTGCCTACCCAGGACTGTTTTCGTTTGCATCGATCTGGGTGCTGGTGACCGGAATCGAAATCGAACTAGCACTGTCCATCCTCCCACTCGTTCTTCTCCCGTTTCTCCCGCTTGGACTCTATCTTATTGGCGGATCTCGATGGGCTATTGTTAGCCTTCTTGGCGTCATTCCCGGGTTTCATGTGTTCTTTGGAACGGTTCCGGTAGCTCAAATGGTTGCCTACCCATTGGTCGTGTTTGTTTGCCTCTTGGCCTTCAAAGTACACCGGTCACCTGATCAATGGCACATGCTATTATTGCTCGTTCTGGGAATAACTACTCTCGCATTTACGCACACCTATACAGCAGTTGTCGCCGTTGTTGCGCTGGTTGGGCTTGCACTCACGCCTACCCAGCGTATTCGCGAGACAATAACCACCCCTATCCTTGCTGCTATTATAATTGTTGGTATTTGGATGGCGCAAGAAAACTCTCCCATGCTTGAGCAGACTGCAGGAGTGATTGTTCTCCTTGCAACTGGGGTCGGGGCCGAAGAGCCACCGGCACCACCTGAACTCATCTCAAAGCATCCTGCAGAAATCGAGATTTTATTTATGACCCGGTTTGCGCCCGACTGGTTTGCGTTCGGTGTCCGCATGGCGTTTTTCTTACTATTAGGAGGCCTGTTTGTGTATACGGGTGGTAGAGCACTCGCCAGATTCGACCCCGATATCTGGTCTGACGAGATTCGACTGTTCGGCTTTGGAGCTATTGGGGCATTACTATTCGCTCAAATTGTCCCTGATGTGAACTTCAATCGATTCTGGGTTCTCGCGATGCTCCTTGCCCCATCAGCGATCGTAGCTCTCCGAAGACGGATTCCGATCAAGGGCCAGCACATCCTTGCAGTTTGTGTCGTCCTCGTTGTCGTCGCGCAGTCGTTTGCACTGGCGCCCGCCGTCTTTTCCGATACTGCTGATCCACAATCGTATGCGGACGGGGGTCGCCCCGTCTATCACAGTGGCGCAGAATATGCAACCGCCGAGTTCGTTGCCGATCACGAGTTGGCGCCAGTCGCATCTGATATCCGAATGTTCTTCATTGAACCACGGTATCAACTGCAGTCCTGGCAAGGGAGTGAATGTTATGTAGATTCCTGTTCGGCCCCTGTAGTAATTTGGCAAAATCAGTATTCCGAGTTCTGGACCTCGAGCCAAGGTCATGCCGCCTTCTCAGAGGGCAAAAAACGATTAGATGCTAACCGAAACGCAATATATTCCGCGGGAGAGATAACACTATATTCAGAGACAGAGGGTCAATAGAATGACGCCATAAGCCATCTTCTAAGAGTAGGTGTCTCAGTTCACATTATTCTTGGTTACAATTCTGTTTCTGTTCGCCTTCCCTATTTAAGCACATTCAATATGTGAGTGATACCGCCAACGGTATTTACCCGTGTAGCAAAACTGGGAATAACATGCTGAAAAAAGAAAAAATGACCAAATTTGCTGCAAGTATGTTCGGAAGTGTAATTCCGGATCGTGTGCAATGGGAGTTGATGTCACTACCCGGTGTTCCATATAATGGACCAGAACTGAACGAGGCATCTATCAAAGAGGGGGAAAAAATAGCACACCGTATCAAAACTAGCGTTCAAAGAAGGCATGAAATAGAAATTGATAATGAAGATGTATTAGAGATTGGTAGTGGTCCAGGTAGAATTGCAGTACCTATGGCGCTATCCGGGGCGAATATGTATACTACAGATATTTCAAGAGGATTGCTAGCAAGGTGTCGTTCTGTTGCTGATAACTACGGAGTGAAAATCATTACGAAAAGATCAGAAAGTAGACTACCGGAATTCAATACTAAGTTCAAACTCATCTATATATTCCGTGTGTTTCAGCATATCAAAAGACGTGATTCAGTGAGATATATTTTTAATTCTTTTGAGCACCTTCAATCCGGTGGAGTACTCTTCATTACTGTTCCTAGCCTACATACATCTAGAAATCAAAAGGAATTCTGTAAATCCTTAGCCGATACCTCTTCATTTCGCATGCGCTATTTTACAAGTGATGAAATAAGAACGTATCTTGAGATGGTGGGTTATGAGAATATAACTATTATAGAAAATGGTAACGAATTAGATGTCTCAGCAATTAAGCCATAATATTACTTTCTTATCTATGATATCCTCACACACATGCCGCACCATATACAATACTCCTTATTTGTTCACTTCTAGATTGAAAGCTGTAGTTGTCTATACACCGCTCTCGCAAACCTTCTCCTAGTTTCTCTCTTTCACGGGGGTTATTAACCAGATATTCTATTTTTTGTGCTAAATCAATTGGTGACTGTGGTTCTGCTATTATCCCCCATTCACCTAGTATCGAAGGCATATCGGATACGTTTGTTGCCACAATTGGTTTACCCATAGCCATTGCGTCAAATAATTTTGCAGGAAGTTGTCCTTTCGTCGCGAGACCATCTCTTTGTGGTACGGACACAATGTCTGCAGTCGCGATCCACTTTGGAATCGCTTCAAAGGGTTGTCTTCCACGAAAAATAGTTTTCTCACCATACTTGTTATTCAATGACGAGGAATACGCGTCAGTACCCAATCCAACAATAAGTGCTCGGACGTTGTCGTTCTCAAGACTATTTACTGCCTGAATTAGATCTTCGACTCCCTTGTAGGGGTGGGGGGTTCCGAAGAATAAGACTAAATCTTTATTCATCGGTAAATCTAACTCTTTTCGAAGATCTCGAGAGTTGTATTCCGACGGGTCATATCGGTTTGGATCTCGGAGATGGGGGATACACTCACCACCGAATTTAGATTGAAGGAACGAATTCGAAACAGTAATTCCATCAGCAAGAGTGGAAAGTTTTTCTAGTATCCTTGTATGATAGTATGAATTCACGTTAATCATATGAGGGATCTGTTTGATGTGGAAGAGTGTTCCTCCTTCATGAAGTTTGAAACCAGTCTCCCAATCGTCAATATCCAAAATCAGTGGTCTATCGTCGATATACTTTGACAGTAGAGATATCCCAAAACTCCCCATACGAGGCTTACTGGCGAAGATCAGGTCTCCTTCTATTTTATCTGTGAGATTCTTCACTTCTGTAGCAAACTGGTATGATCGATAGGTTGTCTGGACTGTCTTATAATCATATTCATTGCGAAGTGGCTCCCATATTTGACCCTGATACATTGGGCCGATAACTTCCACATCAAATTCGATAGAAGCTAACTTTGCTAAAACATGAGCTCTTCCGAGGCAGTTTTGGGATAGGTCGGGGCACACAATGGAGATGAGCATATGATATTTATGAAAAGTAGTACTTTTATATCTTCGTGCTCTCGTTATTGAAACGTCATCTATGTCGAACAAGCGAAGACCTCAAATAATTATCCATATTTTTGTGTCAACAATACTGTTTATTCTAGCATACGTGGGTGTAATGATATACTGTATGGCTGCTTATGTTAAATCTTATATGGGTCTATAGGAGAGTGGTTAAATGGGAAAAGTACTAGTAATCAGTAAATCGTTTTATCCAGATTCGTCGGTTAGTAGTTTCCGTAGTTCCCGGCTTGTAGAGCAGCTACCTGATCTAGACTGGGAACCATACGTTCTAACACTTTCAGATGGTGAGGCTGGCGATAAATACCAAGATTCACACATAGAACGCCATAAAGTTCCGTTTGAAGACGTATCAATCAAAAATGATTCAGGAATTCGATGGGTTCCATCCCTGATAAAGAGAGCAGTTCAGATTATTAATGAGGTGGGAATTGACGTCTTTCTCGTTACTGGGCCACCATTCATGATATTTTCTGCAGCACCTGTCATAAAAAATCTTACAGAAACACCTTATGTGTTAGATCTACGTGATCCATGGTCACTCGGACTTGATGAACGAGATAATAATACGCTCGAAAAAATATTTAAAGCATTAACAATATCCATAGAACCTCTTACGTTCCACTATGCTGACCAGATAATTATGAATTCTGAACAGATGATGGATGAATATGAGAGCATATATGATGGAACAATATATAATGTTACTTCAAAGAAATTGTCTGTAGTCCGTAATGGGTATAATGAAGAAGACTTAGTGAGAGAAAATAGCCCTGATCGATCATTCGATCCATTTGTACTAATATATCCGGGAAAATTCAGAGACCCAATGAGAGACGTATTAATAGCTTTTAAAGACATCTGCCAGGATATAAATTCGTGTAAATTCACTCACTTTGGAGATGAACATGGTCAATATACGGAAGATGTTCGTAATAATATCGCTGAACTTGATTTAGTAGAAGAATTTAGCTTCGAGGGTTTTGTCGACCATAGTGTAGTCATGTCAGCTTTGAATGAAGCTAACGTTGGAATTGTGGTAACTAGAAAAACCGACTTAAGTCATATACCAATGAAGATTTACGATTATATTGCTAGAAATTTACCAATTATCGTCCTTGATGACCCAGATGGGGCAGCTGCGCAATTAGTCAACAACTTCAAACATGGATACGTTGCTTCCCATGGTGAATCTAGTGAGATGAAAGACATTCTATTTAATATATACGATTGTGGTATAGATTCTTTGGACGATACCAGAACTAGAGCTATGTATAGTATGACTCATCGGGTCTCAGAGATGGCTAAAATATTAGAAAAGGTACATTCTGACACTAACTAGCTAAGAAGTGATCTATGATTTTCTCACTGATTATGCCACTATAAGAATCAAAGCATATAGGTATGAAAGAGTAGAACTAGTCCCACGATGAACCAGAAACGTATTATCAAATCATTTTATAACAATAATTTCACACGGTCGCTCTACAAGTACTATGTGGGACTGTGGACGACTATTACTTCAAGGAAGCCAATTGGAACAAATATTTATGAACGTGACTGGGATATCCTCATACTACTCGATACTTGTCGAATTGATGCGCTAGAGAATTTGCAACCAGAGTATAGCTTCATTTCTGATGTTAATAGTATGATCTCTGTAGGAAGCACTTCAAATGAATGGATGGCAAATACGTTCACGGATGATTATATTAACGAAGTGAATAGCACGGCCTACGTTTCTGCAAATGGTTATTCTAGCCGAGTATTCGAAGAACGGCTCTATCCCGAAATCCATATGGGTACAAAACAACGGCCTCCAGCATGGACAAAAGACAATATTTGCTATCCAGAGGACTTCTATGAATTGGATCAGGTTTGGAGATACGCTCCCCGAAATAACCCTGGCCATACACTTCCGGAATACGTAATGGATCGTGCAATTACACATAACCGGACTACTGATGCTAACCGACTTATTGTCCATTTCAACCAGCCACACGCACCATACATTGCAAAAGCTATTGAAAATAACCGAGATCTTCACTCCTATGAAGAATCGCCGTTTAAGGCACTTCGGAATGGTGAGTCCAAATCAAAAGTCTGGGACGCCTATCTTGATAATCTTCGAATGGTTCTTGATAGTGTCGAAATTCTGTTGAAAAATGTCTCAGCTGATAAGGTTGCTATTAGTGCAGACCATGGAGAAGCCTTCGGGGAGTGGGGCATGTATGGTCATTTACCAGGAATGATCCATCCGCATGTGAAGCGTGTTCCCTGGCTCATTACATCTGCTACGGATACAGGTGAGTACACACCTACACTTGAACAAAAAGAAACCAATCGAGATACTGAGGAACATCTACGAGCGCTCGGTTACAAATAGACTTTAGCTACACTTTTGAAGATATCTAACGTGTCTCTGGAAACATAAGGCCACTTGTGTTTTTCGGCAACAGACCTACACGCTTTGGGGCTAAAAGTGGCTGCCTCTTCAACACCTTCATGAAGGTTCTCCGTTACTATACCTGTTTCGTCTGTTAATACTTCAGACGCGCCACATTTAGGAGTAGTGACAACTGGAGTTCCACAGGCTAGTGATTCCAGAACAGCATTCCCGAATGATTCAAAGCGCGCAGGGTGAATAGTCACAGCAGCCTTCGCATAGAGTTCACAAAGTTCCTTCTGAGAGACACGGCCATGACAGATGATATTCGGATGGTCAATTTTAATTTCGCCTACAATATGAACTGGTCGCCGATCCTCATTTGCATATTCGATAACTGACCCCAATCCTTTTTGTTCGGTTGTACCAACGAAGAGAACATACCTTTCTTGGGAACAATTAATTTGTGAGAACAACTCTGTGTCGACGCCGTTATGAATAACTGAATAAGACTCATAAAAATCATAATTACTAGTCCAACCTTCTTTATTGACATGGCTATTGAAAATTGCATAGTCCGTTCTCAATAGCGATCGTTGGTCAATTAGTCTCCGGAATGGGTGTAAGAGTGAATCACCAATTTTCTCAGAGAACGTCAACTGTTTGCGCATATATTGGCGGGTCTCAGCAACACAGTCGTGGTATTTCGTGATTAGCGGTAGATTCGGAATTTGGAATGGGAGTGGAGTATGTGCAACTGCCAAATCAAAACTATCAGTTTTTATTGACAGTAATTTCTTCCTTAATGCTAGCGGATATAGCAAATAATATCCTTTTCTAAATCCGAATTCAATTGGCTTGACTTTAATTTGATCTGACACAGTCTTGCCAGCATCTTCCCAAGACTGAGGGCATTTTCCAGCTAGAACTGTGATTTCATGCCCTCTTTGTGCCATTTCATTGTATAGATTTCGAAGGTGATACGAAATCCCCCCCAGAACATATGGTGGGAATTCTCTTGAAAGTACCAGTATTTTCATAATTTTCCACCAGATATTGCTACTCCTTGTAGCCTAATGCCTCCAGACGACGGTTAATTTCTTCATCAACATTCCTACATTCTGTTTCCTCTTTCCCAATCTCTTGTTGGAGACGCATTTCGATGTGTGTCTCTAGCTGGTTTCGAAGAGACCGTGATGTGCAACTGGAGAAGTCAAGGCCATTGGTTTCACGATTACGCTCACAAAAACACGCCCCCCCTTGAGTCCGGAGTGCGTATTGCCGGACATGACTCTCGTCGTCTTCACCGCGGGCCTGCATGAACACGGTTCGATCTTCTTCGAATGATCCGAGCAGGGAAATCCCATCATGATCACTGCGAGCATCAACGGACTGTTCGACCGTCGCAGCGATATCCAGCGTACTGGCTGGTATCGAAACTTCGTCGTCAGCACCTTCAGGAGGTCGAACGATCAATGGGACGTGGGTGATCTCATCGTGAAGGTATCGTGGATGTTCATAGTACCCATGCTCGCCGAATGCATCACCGTGATCGGCAGTGAAGATGAGCAAGGATCGTTTAAGTAACCCCCGCTCTCGCAACGACTCGAGGAACTCTCCAATCCGCTTGTCGTTGTACCGAATCTCAGCATCATAGAGAGAGATCAACAGTTTCTGCTCTTCCTCGGTGATTGAGTCAGGATCTTTGATCGCCCGTCGGTACAACGACTGTGCATCTCGGCCCGATAATCCCTCGTCGTGGTACAACTGCTCGTACTCTCCCGGCGGCTCGTACGGGCCGTGCGTATCCATGTAGTGATTCCAGAGGAAGAATGGTTGATTATCCTTTAAAGAATCAACCCAGGACAGGGACCGTTCGTTGATCTCCTCGGCTCGAGCGTAGTGGCGATTCCGCAACTTGTCGAGCGCCCGCTGGGCCAGTGCGACGAGCTTGTGCTGGCCGAAGTGGAGATCGTCATCGAACTCGTCGAACCCGCGATCGAAGCCATAGGCTCTCGAGACGAACGGGTTCGAGTGAAAGCCACCGGTCGCGAACCCTTCCGCCGAAAGTCGAGACGCGATCGTATCCGTTGCGAGCCGATAGTTCGAATCGATAGCGACGTCGGGATACTCCCCTGTCAGTAGTGCCGGAACCGCCTCGCGCGTATGCGAACTCGCGCTGTAGGCCTGGGTGAACCGAATCGACTCGTCGGCGAGTTCGTCCAACACGGGCGACGTGTCCCGGTGATAGCCATAACAGGAGAGGTGATCCGCGCGGAGGGCGTCCGCCGAAAGCAGGATCACGTTGTCCGGCTCGACACTCATTATGCGTGAGAACTGGAGGGAGGGAGTTATAATTTTAGACTTCAAGACAAAATGCTGGTAGCACATCGTAAACGCATTAGCGTACGTCCACCTACCTGTCAGTGATGGACATCGCTTTCGTGACGAATGTGGTGTTCCCGTTCGTGAAAGGCGGCGCGGAAAAGCGTATCCACGAAATCGGTACTCGCCTTGCAGCAGACGGACACGATGTCACAATTTATGGCCGACACTTCTGGGACGGTCCGCAGGTGATGGACTACGAGGGGATGACACTCTACGGCGTCGCACCGGCACAAGAACTCTACGCCGACGAACGCCGCTCGATCACAGAAGCGATCGACTTCTCCGCTCGGCTACTCCCACATCTCCGCCGAAACGCCGACGATCACGATATCATCGTTGCATCCCTCTTTCCCTACTTCCCTGTTCTCGCATCCAAGCTCAGTACTCTTGGAACCGATACGCCACTAATCACCACCTGGCACGAGGTCTGGCTCGACTACTGGGACGACTACCTCGGTCGGCTCGCGCCGTTCGGCAAGGGCATCGAACGACTCACCGCAAACACGCCACACTATCCGATCGCCGTCTCGAGCGTCACTGCCAATCGACTCACCGAAATCGGCCCGTCCCGGGACCGAATCGAGGTCGTCCCGAACGGAATCGACGTGACCCAGATCGAATCGACAGAGCCGATAAATGACGGCTTCACCGTCCTCTATGCAGGCCGCCTGATCGAGGACAAGCACGCCGATCTGCTCCTCGAGGCCTTCGACCGAATCGCACACACTGTCCCCGACGCGACTCTCGGCATCATCGGTGATGGGCCGGAACGCGAACGCCTCGAGAAACAAACCCAGACCCTCGAGCACGCAGACCGCGTAACCATGCTCGGATTTCTCGAGGAGTACGACGACGTGCTCGCTCACATGCGCGCGGCAGACGTCTTCGCCTCGCCCTCGACCCGCGAAGGGTTCGGGATCACGTTCGCGGAGGCGATGGCCGCGGACTGTACCGTTATCGCAGCGAGACATCCCGAATCAGCTGCCTCCGAGGTCATCGGTGACGCGGGCTTTCTCGCATCTCCGACCGTCGACGACCTCGCCGCAGTACTCGAGCGCGCACTAGCAGGTGAGCGTCCTCGTACGGACCCCACCGCTCGAGCACAACAATTCGACTGGGATACCGTCGCCGATCAGGCGGCGCAGTGTTACCGCCGCGCGATCGACGGGACGTGGTAGCGTCTCGAACGACCGGATTACAGAAAACGCGTCACTCCTCAGTGCTACCGTTTTCGTTGAGAAACTCCGCCTCCCGTTTCGCGCTGTCACTCTCTCCACCGAGCGGTGTGTACCGTTCTTTCGCATAGTCGCGGCCGCGCGGGTGTTCCAGGAGCCCCCAGTACAGGAGCGCCCGGTGGAGACGCAACCCCAGGCGCTTTCGGAGGTCCATGTGACATTCTCGCGAGTGTGCCACATACGGATCGTCCCGACTACTGCAACGAGACTATACTAGGGCCGATCCTAGTACTAGGGTCGGCATCTCACACTGATTTGCTAGAGCTGACCGATCGAACCACCGCGGGTGGGACTGAAAGGGGCGACGGATTTCGAGGTCGGCGGCATTGTGCGCCAGTCGCTGGAGAAACAGAACACGGAGAATCGTGAGTGAGAACGCGGAGTTCGATCGCGGACTGTTCAGAAAACTACCAATATGAAAAACCGTCATCGATCCCGATTCGCTACTCGTGACCGTGATACGCGTTCAAAAATATAAAGTATCGTGAATGTGATAGCGACGTATGGATCGACGACAGTTTCTCGTCGGACTGGGTGGCACGACGGCCGTGCTCGCAGGGTGTACTAGGGGAGCGGACGATCCGGAAGAGTCGACCGAATCCGAGGGGAAGTATTCCGAACTCCCTGAGGCGGAGGAGTTGCTGGACCAGCATTATAACGCGTTGCGTGACATGGCGTTCGCCTCCGAAGAGAAATTCGTCAATCGCGATAGTACCCTGACTGACCGGACAATCCGCAGGGGCGATACTGGCACGCTCGTCAAAGGGAATGACGCTGCTCCGAATATCAATAGCGATGGGAAGCAACGGGTGTGGTTCACTGGAAACGCACGGATCAGTCGGGAGACACACAGGTTCAACCCCACCGGCATTACACCGCCGTTTACTGACAGAACAGTCGTCACCTCCCTTATCGAGTTGACGACGTTCGAACGGGTGGACGTGAGCGAAAACGACGAGCGCGTCTTCGTGTTCGAGGGAACCGAAATCGACGAAGAGACCGAACAGGAGGTCGAATTAAATATTCGATCGATCGACGTTCGGATCGCAGTCGCCGAGTCGGGCTATATTCGCTCGATGGACGCAGAACTGACCACCGCGAAGTCTTCCGATGCCGACCAAACGGCCAGCAGCAGCTACGAGTACGAGGTGTCGGAGGTGGGAGACGTAACGGTCTCAGCGCCGGCGTTCGTCGACGACGCCGTCCGAATCGAGGGTGACCTCTCCGAGGACCAGTCCGCGATCGTCCTGCAACATACGGGCGGACCCACCGTGGCGGCCGACACGAAACTAGTGGTTGAGGACAACGAGGGGAGCACGAATCCGAACTATCCGAACGGGCTGGCGTTCCCGACGGCGTTCGAGTCGGGTGACGAAGCGTACGTTTATTGGACCGCGGCCAACCGGGCAGCGATTAGCATCGGCGAGGAGCCGTCGAACGTCGCCCGCGAGTTCGCCCTCCTGTCCGAGGACAGTGACAGGGGCATCTACCTCGCAGAGATAGGGGCTGGCCCCGATCGTTTTTCGGTCGCGATCGACCCGCAGGAGTAATCCGCACCACTCGGACCGGTCTCCGACAACTATCCTGATCGGTTCCACGTCGGAGGCACGGCGCAGTTAGCTTGAGACCAAGGGACAGCCGAGACGAGATCTCGGAGGCTGTGATCAACGCCGCCGAGATGGTTTCTTAATCCGCATGTACCACACTCTACTCATAGTAGCTTGTCGACCACCCCGTCCCACAGCTTCCCAGCCAAACCACCGCGGGTGGGACTGAAAGGGGCGACGGCTCTCGAGGTGCGAGACGAAGTAAGCACCGCAGCCGAACGCAGTGAGGCGAGGCGCGCAACGAGTCGCAGCGCTCGAGAGTCGTCGGGGCTTTCTGGGTGGTAGTCTCAGAGAATAGTTCCGCTCGAGGCTATTCGTCAGTCTCGAGTTCGCTCACGTCGAGGTCTCCCTCGAGATATTCCTCACCGGAGTCAGTAAGGACATAGAATCCTCGAGAGGGCTTTTCGACAAGCCCGTACGAATCGAGCTTTCGACAACGAACCCCGATATAGTCGTTGTTCCGTTTGATTTGATCTGCGATAGACTTGGGTGTTCCGGCGCCATTCGTTTCGAGATATTCAAGAATTTCATCATCTGCCCGGGTCATCCACTCGGCACGCTTTCGCATCTCTGTAGCACTGCTAAAGGGAGTTCCATCAATCTAAACTGAAGCGTTGCTATGGCAACCTAAAGGCTATCTCAAAATATGCTAAGCATAGTTTTATGTAATCAAGAAATGAAATAGTGGCCAACGGGATATAATCTGGAGTCAAGAGCACGGATCCAGACGAAAATCGCGGTCCAGTGGTAGAAGCACTGAATCCGCGAGAAGCTCCCGTAATCCAGCTACGGAAGCCATGACGAACGACGATTCGCGGGGTCTTGAAAGCCCCGACCGACCGCACGCATCGACGCCGAACGACAGAGTCGCTTGTGACGGCGGAACGACCGACGAGTCCGTCCGCGAGCGCCTCGAGACGATCACCGAACTCACGAACAGCATCCTCGAGGAGGTGCGGAACCCCGACACCGCGAGTGATCTCGAGGACCTTACCGACGAGACGCGCCGTGGCGCGACGCGTCGGTTGCGAGAGATCGACGCGGAAGCGAGGCGCGTGGGCCTCGAACTGTTCGGGCCGGGAATGTTGATTCCGAGTCGATCAGCCGAGGAGATTGACAACAACCGACAGACCGACGACCTGCCGACGGTCGTCGGCTGTGACTCGCTCACGACGACCTTTCGGGGACCGGTCCCGGGAGCCCTCGAGCACGCGACCGGCGACCGCGAACCCGCTAGTATAGACGAACTCCTCGATCGAGAAGTCGGAACTACCGACGACACCCCCAACGAACCAGACAACGGTGATCGCGATGGGGAGTGACTCGAGCGCGAGCCCCGCCCCTCCCGAACCCCTCGCACGCGAACTTGAGGCCCTCCACGACCACGTAACAACCCTCGAGGACCGAGTCGCGGACCTCGAGGCGGAGTGCAGCCGGAAGAACGATCGCATCGACTCGCTCGAGGCGGAGCACCAACAAAAGGACAACAGAATCGCGGACCTGGAACGACGACTGAGCGAGTGCGAGTCCCGGACGACCGAAACGAGCCGCGCGGCCGACGCCGCGCTCAAGAAGGCGGACGCCAACAAGGATCGCGTCCGCGAGCTTCAGGGTCGCGAACTCGAGAAGGGGGCGCACCTCCGAACGGAGAGCGTCGACCCCCACGAAATACACATCACGAGCGATCGCCTCGAGAAGCTCACCAGGGACGACGGACGAACGTACTACCGCGTTCCGGACTCGAGTGATCCGCTGGATCGAACCGACAGTGTCGCGCTCGCCCACGGGGACCTCCTGCCGATCCAGCAGCTCGCGCGGATGGACGCGGACATGCGCCGCTCGACCGCCAACTCCCTCCCCACCCGACTGGCCGCGAAACTCTGGCAGGCCAGGACCGACCCCGCGATCGGCGATGATCCCTGGACGGACGGCTGCAAGTCCCTCGCCGAGTACGTCACCGCGGGCGACCTCAAACACTGGATCCGCAGGCGGGAAGACGGGATCAGCGAGACGTACGCCAAGAAACACGTCTCGAGGACGATCGACGCGATCCTCGAGCTCTCCGACCACCGCCTCGCGGTTCGCAAGCGCACCCAGCGAAAGAACGGGCTCGAGTACACCGAGCGCCGACTCCTCCTCCCGACGGACGCCGAGATTCCCGGGGAAGCGACCGGCTCGAGTTCCACCAACGCGACGGAAGGAACCGCAAGCGGCGGCCGAGAGCGAGACTCGAGACTGAACGATAAAACGGCCTCGACCGGTGCCACGGCGACAGCCTCGAGCAACTCGACGCCGATGACCGCGAGCGACCCGACACCCTCCGGAGACAGCTGACGTCCTCGGATGACCGTGGACGGCCCCGCCTGACCAGCCTCGAGAGAGGTCCCGTCTCTCACGCGACCCACTCAGCCACCCGCCGCGAGCCGCTGTGTATCGGGTCCAGTAGTTGTGGGTGCACCTCCTCGAGCAGTCCTCGGCAGTCCGGAATGAGACGGCCTCGAGTGGCTGTCCGGGGACGACAGTTGTCCACCGACGTTCGATTCGACGAATGGAGCGGACGACGTCGCTGTGACGCGAACCTATCGATCGGCCAGAGGCTCCGTCTGAGAGTGAGTAACTCGAGTGTGACGCTTTTCGCTATCCAGACCCTCGCTCGAGAGTCCCGGTCGAAGAGACGGAGGCTTCCGAACCACCTAATCGACGTTCTCACCGCACCGGATACAGAGATCGTCCTGCCAGGGGACGGTGATCCGTACCTCGCCCTCCGTGTCACAGTTCGGACAGTAGGCTGTTCTGGTAGTCGTATCGTTGGTCACAGGTGCCCCACCCGCATTCAGTCCGGCTGCGCCGGGTCTAATACCAGCATCGATACCGTATTACTTAACAGTTATCTATTTCTGATTTATCATATAGAATGGTAATAACCGCCGAGCCAGAACTGGTTGCTATATCGACTACCAACCGTTCAGAGACGCACCGGAGAAAGTAACTCTCCGAGACGTCAAATCGAACTGAAAGTTGGCAGGGTGTCTGTCGATGGCCAGCCCCGACTGGCGCGCTGTCGCTCGTCACACTCGATAGCGACTGGCCCTCCCGAACCGACCTTGCATGCAATCGCACGGCCGAAGTGTACCGCCACCCAAAAGTTCACCCATCTGAGAGGTGACGGTCCCCCCACGGTATGAAAGGGGTGGAAGACATTCGTTCGGACGAAGAAACGCTTCTGTCGCGCCTCGAGGGGGATTCGTGTCCGCAGTGTGCCGCGGGGACGCTCGAGCGTGGCACGTACAAGGAGAACGTCGCCATCGTCTGTCCGACGTGCGAGACGCCCCAGGTGCAGCTCTGGGACGCGCGCTCTCGCTGACCGGAGGGGGAGCTGTTCAGTCTCCATTTTTTTCTCGAGACCTGCCGTCTCGCGTCCAGACGGAGATGAGATGCGTTCGAGATGCATCCGCCGAGTCTCGTTCACTCATCCAATTGGCCCCGATCGCTTAGCCGTCGGCCCGTACCGCGGGCTCCGTCTCGAGCGATCGGTGCCGGCGTCGTTGTGCGAGCGATCGGGAACCGAGTGCGAGTACGATCGCAACGAGTGCCGGCCATCGGTCGTGACTGGTGTAGAAGCCGGGGAGGACGATGTCCGCACTCGTTATCGGCCAGAGATACCGGTACGAGCCCGCCGGCGGCACTAACAGGAGGTCCAGCACGAAGTGAGACAGCGCACCAAGGGTGAGCAATAGCACAACCGCTCGTCGATACCGGGGACGGACGAGGAGCGCCCCGATGCACACCGCGACTGCCACGCCGCCGATCGAGTGCATCGGCCGCCAGGAGACGGACACGCCGAGCAGGGCTTCGACCGTCTCGGGTGGGATCACCCACTTCAATCGATTGAGATCGGGAATCATCGCGCCGACCATCGCGACGGTCGCCAGTCGGGGCGAGAGCCAGTGATAGCGAAGCGAGAGCAGCGTCGCGAGCGTGAACGCGATCAGAACGTGGGTCAGTCCGTCGGCCACGGTGATCAGTCCTCGCGTTGCGATCCGCGAGTGGCAAGGGGAGTCGAGCGGCGGGGCCGCTCGCCACCGCGCTCGACGAGACGCCGATTCCGCGGCTCGAGTGCTAGCCCTCGAATATCGATTCGCCAACCGACGAGTGCCCGGCCCGCAACGACTGCGGCCCCGACGATCGAAATCGCGTGGACGTACAGGAGGCCGCCGATCCGGGGGTTAGCGCGCCGGTCGGCGGGGGCGACGAGCGCCGCCGCGATTGCGGAACCGTCCCCGACACCGGCGGTCGTGACCCGTTCGGATGTGGACCCCTCGTCGGCGGCCGCCGGCGTCGACGCACGATAGTCGGCTCCGAGATCGAAGTTCGCGTCCGCGAGCACCACGATTTCGTCTGCCCCGCTCGAGTCGCCTGCAACGGCTGCATCGACCGACCAGCCGGCGCCGCCGAGGACGAAGAGTCCGACGAGGCCGACGGTCAGGACGATGATACCGAGGCAGCGACGGAGCGGGGTCTCTAACACGACTCCTCCTTCGAAGTGATCCGGATTAACAGTCAGTATGGTTTCACGTTCCGACTCGGGGAGCGAATCACAACTCGACTCGGCTATCGTTTCGACACGCGAGTCGGATCGTGAACCCGATTCGATACGACTCGCGGCATCCGGGAACCCTCCTTCGCTACTCGAGAAACTCACGCTCGACTGTCGGTGGCTGCGGTCCTCGAATAGATATCAAGTATTGATAAAAACATATATAAAAACGGAAAGAAATAACTGCACCAGGGGACAATGAGCGGACAGTACTCGAGGCGGGAATCCCTCGACGGTGGGGAGATAGACGTACTCGCGATTGTGATAGCCGGACTCGCTGGGGGACTCGCGTTCGGGGCCATCCTGCTTGCACTCGGATTGCTCGACTCGGTGGGTCGGCTGCTCGGAGCGCCCGGCATGCTGGTCGGCATTGTCCTCCTGATACTGGCCAGTGTCGCCGGCGGGCTCGTCTACTGGGGACTCGGAAAGACGAGGCCGTTCGCGGACGACGTAACCGATCCGGTCACGGGCGTCACGATGGGGCTCTCGTTCGGACTGCTCGTCTGGCTCGTCGGAGTCGTCGTCGTGCTCCCCCTGTGGCTTCGCCTCTTCGAGTACACTCCGCCAGTTCCGTTCGTCCACTGGGAGAGTCTACTCGGACTGCTCGTCTACGGCGGATTCGTTGGAACGCTGTATCCGATACTGAGTACTCGACTCGGACAGTGAGTCGCGCCGACGATCGACGCCGCGGGCGGACGTTTTGTCGCGTTATGTACCCACCACTGGGGCGAGTCGGTCAGCTTCAGTCTATCTCGAGAACGGTGTCGAACAGGTACGTGAGGCTCGTCACGGTCTGTGGATCGTGGGCCGTTGGATCGATGAGGTAGAACGCGGTGGCACCTGTGCGCTCGACGCGAGCGGTGAGAATGTGGAGAAACCTGAATACCCGTTCGAAATCGATGGCGCGGATCACCGACGTTACCGAATCGAACCAGAGTTCCACCGGAGCGTCGTGATCGCGTCGTGAGAGCGATTCACTGATCTCGATTCCCAGACCAGTCAAATCGCTTTCGTTGACCGTACTCAGCTGTCCGGTATGCCTCTCAGTCACGTCAGGATGTGCCAGTGAAGCGTGATTCAGATCACTGACTGAAATGATGTCTATCCTCGAGGAACAGGATTCGCTGGTCTGTCGGCAATCGAGAATCGTCGACGGCGGGTGACGAGTCGAAATGACCACTTTCGACGCGGCCCGGTCAGACGGTCGTACACGCTCGAGATACGAGGCGATCTCCCCCTCGTCCGGCAGTGGGCCGAGCAGTAATCGATTCGATCCCCGCTCCGAAGTAACCCCATCCATATCGTATTCCCTACTATGGTACTGTTGTTGATAAGTACGTGCAAAAGGGCAAGCGAGAGAGTTGGTACGAATCTAAAAATAATAGAAATAGTAGTAACACTTACCGGAACCCCCTCTATTTCCGAACAGCCTCGATGGGACATTGGAACAGCCGGTGATGCGAACTAGATCGCGGCGTCCGACCGCCTTCTCTCGCCACCGACTTCGATCTATCTCGTCCCGACTGAGGACCGGGAAACGAGCGTCGTCGTAGACGGAATTGACCGCGGACGGCTGGTCAATCAGCGCACGCATTTCGTGACTCACGCCCCGTCCGCGTCTCCTCGAGGTCGCGCCACGTGACCGCGTGGTGGCTGAGACCGCCAGCGTTCGAGACGGCCGTTGCGAGTTCGAGGACCGTCGTGTTGCCAACCGATGTCTATGCGATTGAAAGCGACACCTCGAGGAGCGCTCTCGCCGTTCGAACGGTATCGGTCAGTCCGATCATCGAATGGTTGACTTGTGACCGCTCGTCGATCTACTGCCAACAGTCTCTACGTCCCGCAAATGATTTGCGTATGGGTACCCATACATATAGCATGAGCAAGAACATCTCGATCTCGGACGATGTCTATCGGGAGCTAAAACGAGAGAAGGGCGACCGGAGTTTCAGTGACGTCATTCGAGACAATCTCGAGGAGCGGCGGAAACTGGCCGACGTCACGGGGGCCGGGGTCCTTGACCGGGAGACACACGAAGACGTGAAAGACGGTATCGAGCAGTTGAGCCGCGGGACGCTCTCGAGAATGGACGATGAAACTCTGTGACACGTCCGTCCTCGTCGATATCGATCGCGGTGGCGTCGCTGATCGAGTGACGAAACTCGACGACGAGGGCCGCCACGCAATCAGTAGCGTCACGGTCACCGAACTCCGCCACGGTGTCAACAAACGGTATGAAGACGATTCGTCACAGGAGTGCGCTCTGGAGGACCTCGACCGACTCCTTGCCCGATTCGAACTCGTCGAGGTCGATCGATCGGTCGCGACCGCGGCGGCGGATATCATCACCGACCTCCAGCGGCGTGGAAAGCCGTTACACGATCTTCACGATGTCTACGTCGGCGCGACTGCAGCGGTCGAACGGCTCCCGGTACTTACCGCGAACGTCGATCACTTCGAGCGGATGGACGACGTTTCCGTCGTCGACTGGACGTCGTTTTAGCTGAATATCGTGCGACATCCGCTTCTCGAGGAGGAGGAACCCGGCGCACACTCACGGCGACCGATCAGCCGTGACGGGCCGCCGGCAACCCCGAGAGCGTCTCGATCGTCTCCGCGACGAGTTCCTCGAGCAGCGCTCCCGCCGGTCGAACGTCGTCGGTCAGCCCGACGCTCTGGCCGGCGAACAGCGCCATGTCCTCGATATCGCCCTCGACGCACGGCGTCGCGAGGGCCTCGTCGTAGCGCTCGATCGGCTCGCCGTCACCGTCGTCGGTCCGCGCGACGACGTCGTCCTCGCCGGGGCGGTCACCCGCGGGTGGCCGCCCCGCCGACTCCCATCGCTCGAGCGTGTCGTTTCGCAGCACTCGATGCGGGGTTCCGGGCCAGCCCTTGTCGAAGAGGGTCGTGTACGCGGTATCGGCTTCGTCGCTCTCGCGGAGCCGTCGCCGATACGTCTCGTGGACGTTGGCCTCTTCGGTCGCGACGAACCGCGTGCCGAGCCACGCGCCGTCAGCCCCCAGCGCGAGCGCGGCCGCGATTCCCCGTCCGTCGGCGATGCCGCCGGCGGCGACGATCGGCACCTCGCCACCGACCGCGTCCGCGACCCGGGGCACGAGCGCCGTCGTCGCGACCTCGCTCTGGACGTGGCCGCCGGCCTCGAGGCCTTGCGTGACGACGGCGTCGACCCCGGCGTCGACCGCCTCGCGTGCAGCAGCAGCGCTGCCGACGGTCTGAAACACGAGCGCACCTGCCTCGTGAATCCGCTCGACGCAGGGCGCTGCCTCGCCGAAGGAAAGCGTGACGACATCGGCCCCGGCATCGAGAATCGCCTTGAGGTGCTCGCCCGTATCCACGATCGTCGTCGCGTCGTCGCACACGAGGTTGACCGCGAACGGCCGGTCAGTCAGTTCGCGCGTTTCGCGGATCACGTCCCGCGTTTCTTCGAGATCGCGCCACGTGACCGCGAGGTGGCCGAGGCCGCCGGCGTTCGAGACGGCCGCGGCGAGTTCGGGGGTCGTCGCGCTCCCGATCGGTGCTTGCACGATCGGATACTCGATCTCGAGCAGGTCACAGAGCGGCGTCTGCAACGTCATTTCGTCAGCACCACTCATCCGCTCACGCTCGCTCCTTCTCCTTCGCGAGCACCCGAACGTTCTCGATACCCGTGTCGGGATACTGCCCGTCTTCGTTCTTTTCGACGGCTTTCACCATGTCCCAGACGACGTTGAGGCCGGTCGTCACGCCCTCGAGGGCCTCCATCTCGCAGCCCGTCTTCCCGGTGGTTTCGACGGCGACCCGGAGTTCGATCCGGTCCTCGGCGAGCGAGAAGTCGGTGTCGACGTTGGTGATCGGAATCTGGTGACACATCGGGATCGTCTCCCAGGTGTGCTTGACGGCCTGGATCGCGCCGACGCGGGCGGTCGCGAGGACGTCTCCCTTGCCGATCCCGTCGTCCCGGATGGCCTCTATCGTCGACGGCTGGAGCCGAATTTCGCCGACGGCGACCGCGCGTCGCTCGCTGTCGGGTTTGTCGCCGACGTCGACCATCTGGACGTCGCCCTCGTCGGTCGTGTGCGTGAGGTCGTCGGCGTCCGCTGCCCCCTCCGGCGTCGGCCGCTCGTCGGGGGTCTCACTCATCCGTACCACCCCACAGGGCCGCGGGAATTTCCTCGAGCATCTCGGACGCGAGAAAGCCGAAGGCCTGGGTTTCCGCCAGCCGTTCGCCCGCGAGGCCGTTGACGTGGGCCCCCGCTGCGGCGGCCTCGAGCGGTTCGGCGTGTTCCAGCAGCGCGGCGACGATTCCGGCGAGCGTATCGCCGGTGCCCCCGACTTTCATCCCCTGTGTTCCCGAGCGACTGATCCGCGTGCGTTCGCCGTCAGTAACCACGTCCGTCGCCCCTTTCGCCAGCACGACGTGACCCAACTCGGCCGCGAACGCTTCGACCTCGTCGGCCGCGTCGGCCAGCTCGTCGACATCTGGCCCGCCCATTCTCGCGAGTTCCCGTCTGTTGGGCGTACAGACCAGCGTCGCCTCGGTCTCGAGGTCGGGGACGACCGCGAGCGCGTCCGCGTCGACGACGACGCGACCGGCGTACGACTCGAGGAACTGCCGGGCCGCCTCGAGGGTTTCGTCGGCGGTGCCGAGCCCCGGGCCCAGCACGACCACGTTGTCGTACTCTTGGGCCGTCTCGAGGAGGCCCTCGGCCTGCTCGGGCGTGAGAACGTCGCTCTCGTACGACTGGACGATGAGGTCCTCGGCGTAGCCCTGAATCTCGCCGGCGACGGACTCGGGCGCGGCGACGAAGGAGAGTTCGGCGCTGGCGCGAAGCGCGGCCTGCGCCGCGAGCGCCGGCGCGCCGGTGTAGGGACCGCCGCCGATGATGTAGGGCCGACCCGCGCGGCCGTCGGGTCGCGCGAGGTCGATATCGCCGGGACCGACGAACCGCTCCGCCGCGGCCGGAATGCCGATGTCCGCGACGGTGACGTCGGCCGCGAGGTCGTCCAATCCCGGTTTCGTATCGTGGAAGGTGACGACGCGGTCGGCCTCCACGGCATCGTCCGCGTGGTCGCCCCCGTCGGCGTCGAACCCGGAGGGAACGTCGACGGAGACGACGGTCGTATCGGCGTCGTTGATCGCCCGCGCCGCGGTCGCCGCCGGCTCCCGAAGGTCGCCGCTGATCCCCGTTCCCAGCATCGCGTCGACGATCACGTCCGCGTCGGCGAGGCCGAACCCACTCGATTCGGACGCGAACTCGCTCGAGTCGGTTACTTCGCGCGTCTCGTACTCGGACCGCTGCAGGGCGTCCCAGTTCTCGCGAGCGATCTCGGTGCCGATCAGCTCCGCGCGGCCGAGCAGCAGCGTCGTAACGTCGTATTCGTCCAAAAACCGGGCCGCGACAAACGCGTCCCCGCCGTTGTTCCCGCGGCCGGCGACGACGACGACTCGAGCGCCCGGCTCCGCACCGTCCCGAACCGCCCGGGCGACGGCGTGTCCGCTCGACTCCATCAGCTGCTTTCGCGGCACGCCGAGCGCCGCGGCGTTCGCGTCGACGGCGGCCATTCGCTCGCCTGTGATCATGGGCGAGCGTTCGACCGGCCGACCGTTGAAGATTGCGGACAGCGGGCCGGGCGGGGTTCGACCTCGAGAGGGTGGGCCGCGACCCCCGTTCGAATCAACAACTCGTCGGTTCCGCTACCAGCATTGTTATTATCAATTCGCGAGAATAGTTCGTCGTTCAATGGCTGCAATTCGCGTGGACGGACTGCGGAAGTCCTACGGATCGGTCGAGGCGGTGGCCGGGATGGAGTTTACCGTCGACCGGGGGGAGCTGTACGGCTTTCTCGGGCCGAACGGTGCCGGCAAGACGACGACGATCCGGACGCTGACGGGACAGATTCGGCCGGACGCGGGCACGGTACGCGTCCTCGAGACCGATCCGACGACGGAGCCGATCGAGACGCGCCGGCGGGTCGGCATCCTGCCGGAACAGGGATCGCCGCCGAGCTTTCTCACGCCCCGCGAGTACCTCGAGTTCGTCGGCGAGGTCCGCGACCTCTCCTCGAAGCGGGTCGCCGACCAGACGGCGGCGTGGGCCGAGCGACTCGGATTCGAGAGCAAGCTCGACACGCTGCACACCGATCTCTCCCGCGGGCAACGACAGAAGGTGATGATCGCGCAGGCGTTCGTCCACGAGCCGGACGTGGTCTTCATCGACGAGCCGCTGGCGAATCTGGATCCGCTCGTCCAGGAGCAGGTCAAGCGGTTCCTCGTCTCCTACGCGGCCGGCGACAACGCCGTCTTCGTCTCGACGCACAACATCGACGTCGCCGCGGACATCTGCACCCGCGTGGGCATCGTCGCCGACGGTCGCCTCGTCACGGAACGATCGATTAGCGACGGCGACGCGGGCGACGAATCGCTGCTCGAGCTCTTCCTCGACCGCGTCAACGGGGCCGACGCGCGGGACGTGCCGACGCTCGAGCGGATGGACGGGCCGGACGCATGAGTGGAACCGAAACCGAAACTGGAACCAGAACCGGAACCGAGCCCGCGGCTCGAGGGGGTTCGAATCGCGCCAGTTCGGGGCTCTCGTTCCGACGGCTGCTCGCGATTCTCTTCCGCGAGGAGTGGCGCATGCACACCCGGCTGTTCGGGGGCTGGCGCTTCGCGCTCTTCCCGTTCGTGATCGCGCTGCTCACCGTGGGTGCGACGGTCGTACTCGTCGAAACCGGCACCGCGCCGGGGGCGATCGTGAGCGCTCTCCACGTCATGGCCCTCGCCTTCGGGCTCTACAGCGGCACCGCCGGCTTCGCCGGCTCCGATATGCTCGAGAACGTCTTCGGACGGCTCTCCTTACTGCTCTCCTCGTCGACGACGCTGCCGCTCTCGCGGCGGCGGTTGCTCGGCGCGTTCCTCCTGAAGGACGCGCTGTTCTACGGCGTCGCGTTCGTGCTGCCGATGGCGCTCGGGAGCGTAGCTCTGGACGGGCTGTCGGCCGCGACGCCGCTCGAGGTCGGGCTGTTCTGGCTCTCGCTCTTCCTCGTTTTCGCCGTCGGAATGGCCGTCACCGTCGCGCTGATCGCCGTCCGAACCCGGGGCGCGCCGACGTGGGCCATCGGGCCGGCGATCGGCCTCGCCGTCGTCGGCGGCTGGGCGGCGGGCGGACTCGGTCTCGTCGGGTCCGTTCTCGTTCCGCTGCGCGGATCCGCGATCACCGCGGGCGGGCTGACCGTCGGGACCCTCGTCGTCGCGACGGGAGCGCTCGCGATCTACGATCCGACCTACGGTCGGCCCTCGCGGACGGCGACCGATCGCTTCGCAGGACTCAGTGATGCGCTCCCCGTCGACGACGCGCCGCTGGTCACGAAGACGCTGCTCGACCTCGCGCGCTCCTCCGGCGGCGTCTGGAAGCCGTTCGTCTCGGCGAGCATTCTGCTCGCGCTCGTCGCCGCGCTCGTCGGCGTCGTCGACTCGATCACCGGCATCGCGCCCGCGCCGGGGATCTTCTTCGGCGGCGTCCTCGGCCTCTCGGCCTTTACGACCTACAACTGGCTGACGCAGTTCGACTCGCTCGAGGACTATCTGACCTACCCCGTCTCGATCGCGGACGTCTTCCGGGCGAAGCGGATCGCGTTCGTCCTGGTCGGCGCGCCGACGGTCGCGGTGCCCTACCTCGCGGCCGTCATCTGGTTCGACGCGACGCTCGTCGACGCCGTCATCGGGGCCATTTTGCTGGCCGGCTACGCGCTGTACTACTACGGCCTGACCGTCTATATCGCCGGCTTCGATCCCAACGAGTTCCTCTTCGACGCCGTCCGGTTCGTGACGTTCACCGTCGGCGTCGCCGTCGCGCTCGTCCCGACGCTGGTCGCCGGCTTCGTCGTCGTCCCGCCGTCCATGGAACTCGCTGCCGTCCTCGCGCTGGCTGGAATCGGATTGGGGATCGTCGGTCTCGTGCTTTCGAGTCGCGCCGGGCCGCGCTGGGACGCGCGATATCGGATGGAATAGTCGCCCGCAAACGTCTCGAATCGGAACCCCCGATCGCTTTAGGAAAATATGGCACTCAACGGTAACCGGTGGCGATGAGGAAGAGTCCATAGAGGACACCGAGTGTGATAAACACACCACCGCTTATCCCATAGAGCTCTCCTGAGGTATACTCGAATCGTCCGCCGTATCTCAGTATCCCCGCAGATATCAAGAGTGTCAGCCCCGACCCGGTGAGAACTGTTGCGACGTCGAACCCGAACGGATCACCGATGTCAGTCACACGCGATATAATCCATTGGCAATAAATAGGACTGCTGCTTGTAGAACCACTGAAGCGGACGAGAAGCGGCTGTCGTTTCCGAAAGCGCTGTGTCCGAGAACACGGACAGAGCCGGACAGGCAATCGTGAGTAGCAGTAAGTACGGCTCAAGGAGTTTCCGCTGCGGTCGAGTTGCAAGGAGTGTACCCGCGAGCGACCGAAGGGAGCGAGCGGCCTTTTTAGCGTAGATTTTTGCGCCAGCGCGGGACCTTCGGTCCCGCGAATCATGCGAATAGTGCGAGACCTTCGGTCTCGCATACCATGCGAACGGCGGCTCCGCCGCCGTGAGCAGACGGGCGCTATGCGCCCGTGAGCAGACGAGCGGTTCCGAACGAAGTCGTTCGAAAGACGCTTCGCGTCTTTCGTGACTGAGCGAATCGAAGATTCGCGAGGTCCGCGAAGCCTTCGGTTTCGCTTGATGACGAGAGACCTTCGGTCTCTCGAACCACGAGGAATCCCGAGGCGGAAAACGGTACTTGCACATGCGTAATGCCCATGTCTCTCAAAGCACTGAGTGCATCTAATGACGGACCCGGAGACGCCGAGTGAACCCCGCAATCAAAGTTCTCCAGAAGCGGTCTTGGAGCGCGTAACCGACGCTGTCTTCGCGCTTGACGAAGACTGGCGGTTCACCTATTGCAACGACCAAGCTGAAACCCTGTTCCAGCGAGACCAAGCGGATCTCCACGGGGAAATCATCTGGGAGGAGTTTCCCGCGTTGACCGACTCGCTGTTCCAGTGGGAGCATGAGCGTGCGATGGAGACCCAGGAAGCGGTCACATTTGAGACGCACTATCCGCCACAGGACGGGTGGTTTGAAATCCATGTCTATCCCTCTGAAACCGGACTTTCAGTGTACGTCCGCGACATCACCGACCCGGATGACCGTCAGCAAGAAGTCGAGAAACGGGAGCAAGCGCTCCGACGTGCGAATGAGGTAATGGCAGCCACAGACCGGCCGTTCTCCCAGCAGATAGACTCGCTCCTTGAAGTAGTCCGGACGACGGTCGGAACCGAATTTGCGACGCTCTCACGTGTCAATGAAGATGCCGGTGAATACATCTTTGAACACGTGGCCGCGCCGGAAGATGTGGACCTCGAACCGGGTGATACGACGCCGCTGGAGACCCTTCCCAACTGCTCACGCGTCGTCGAGACTGCGGAGACGCTCGTTCTGCAGGACGTGAAGTCCGAGGCTCCGGAACTGGTCGACCCCGAGTGGGGTATCGCCTGTTATCTCGGGACGCCGATCATCGTCCATGGAGAAGTGTACGGGACGTTCTGCTTCTACGGGATGGAGGCCCAGACCGAGGCGTTCTCTGATTGGGAAGTCTCGTTCATTGGTCTGCTCAGCAACTGGGTGAGCAATGAACTCGAGCACACGGTGTATAAACAGCAACTCGAGGAGTCTAACGAACGCTTGGAGCAGTTCGCCTACGCCGCCTCGCACGACCTCCAAGAGCCCCTGCGGATGGTGACGAGTTACCTCCAGTTACTGGAGTCGCGGTATACCGACGACCTCGACGAGGACGGCCGGGAGTTCATCGAGTTTGCGGTCGATGGTGCCGACCGGATGCGCGACATGATCGATGGGTTACTCGAGTATTCGCGAGTCGAAACGCGTGGGGACCCCTTGGAGCCAGTTGAGTTAGATACCGTTCTCGAAGACGTTCGCAAGGACCTCCAAGTGAAAATCGAGGAGACGGATGCGGAGATCGTCACGGAGACGCTCCCCCGGGTCGAAGGCGACGCCGACCAACTCCGGGAGGTGTTCCAAAACCTGCTCGACAACGCGATTGAGTACAGCGGCGACGAGCCACCGCGAGTGCACGTCTCGGCCGAACGAACGGGCGACGAGTGGATGGTATCGGTTCGCGATGAGGGCGTCGGTATCGACCCCGCTGACGCCGACCGCGTCTTCGAGGTGTTTCAGAGCCTCCACACGCAAGAGGAAGGCGCGGGGACGGGAATTGGGCTGGCGCTGTGTGAGCGCATCATCGAGCGCCACGGCGGGGACATCCGGGTCGAGCCCGACCCTCGTGATGGAACAATGTTTGCGTTTCCGCTGCCGGTAGCAGACGAGTCCGATAACTGAGCGCACTGTACGGAGCGATCACCACGTTCCAAATCAAGCCGGATCTCGTGTTCCATTCGCGCCTTCTATTCAGCACCGCTCTCTGAAAATCGATTTCTCTCGATAAGAGTCGCAGTGCTCAGTTCGCCAACGTACTTACCGAATTCGACGCATCGGTTCCACACCTCATACTGAGTGAAGAAGCCATCGTCTCAATTACTGGTGACGAGTACGGATGAGCACGAACCGATAGGACGATACTCTCCGCTACTCGAGTATCGCCCAACGCGGATGACCAGAACCCTCCTCGTCGCCGGAACCGCGAGCCACGTCGGCAAGTCGACGGTCGCCGCCGGCCTCTGCAGGCTGCTCGCCGATCGCGGAGTCGACGTCGCGCCGTTCAAGGGCCAGAACATGAGTAACAACGCTCGAGTCGTCGTTCGGCCGGACGCGGACGGCCGGCAGCGCGTCGAAGCGGACGACGGTCCCGACGGCCAGTGGGGCGAAATCGGCGTCTCGCAGTTCGTCCAGGCTCGAGCGGCCCGAACCACTCCGACCACGGACTGCAACCCGGTGCTCCTCAAGCCCCGCGGCGACGGGGAGAGCCAACTGGTGGTTCAGGGCGAGGCCCGCGAGCACGTGCCCGCCGGCACGTACTACGAGGAGCACTGGGAGCGGGCGCGCGAGGCGGCCGAGGAATCGTATCGCAGACTCGCGGCCGACAACGACGTGATCGTCGCCGAGGGCGCGGGCAGTATTGGCGAGATCAACCTCCACGACCGGGACCTCGCGAACGTCGAGACCGCGCGGTTCGCCGACGCCGACATCCTCCTGCTGGTCGACATCGAACGCGGCGGGGCCTTCGCCAGCCTCTACGGGACGATCGAACTCGTTCCCGACTCTCTCCGCGAGCGCATCGTCGGCGCGCTCATCACCAAGTTCCGGGGCGATCCGTCGCTGCTCGAGCCCGGTATCGAGGAGATCGAATCGAGGACCGGGGTGCCGATTCTGGGCGTGCTCCCCTACGACGATCCAGGCCTTCCCGAGGAGGACAGCGTCGGCCTCCCCGGGAGCGAAGAGCGGGGCGTCGTCGGCGACGACGACGGCGTCCCCGCGGATCGCCGGATTCGGATCGCCGTCCCCCGACTGCCCCGGATCTCGAACGCGACCGACCTCGAGGCGCTGGCGGCCGAACCCGGCGTCTCGGTGGTGTACGTGCCGGTCGACGGCAACGCGGCCGATCCGCTCGAGGGCGCCGACGCCGACGCGGTCGTCCTCCCGGGCACGAAGAACACGGTCGACGACCTGCTGGCGCTCCACGACGCCGGCTTCGCCGACGCGCTCGCGGGGTTCGACGGGCCGATCGTCGGCGTCTGCGGCGGCTATCAGCTGCTCGGCGAGCGGATCACCAACGCCGCGCTCGAGGGGACCGGCGAGGCCGACGTCGTCGAGGGACTGGGCCTGCTGCCGGTCGAGACGCGCTTCGAGGGGGACAAGCGCCTCGAGCGGACGACGGTTCCCGTCGACGGGGACGCATCGCCGCTGCTCGAGGGGGCCACGGGTCCCGCGTCGGGCTACGAGATCCACGCCGGCCGGACCCGCGCGCTCGAGGACGTGAGCCGACCGCTCGGGGACTCGAGCGCGGCCGAGGGGCGAGTACTGGGAACCTACCTGCACGGCCTGTTCGACAACGGGTCGGTCCGAACGGCGTTTCTCGCATACGTTGCGCAGACGGCCGGCGTCGATCGATCGTCGCTCGAGGACGCGACAGCGGTATCGGTGGCGGCGAACGGAACGGGATCGACGCCGTCCGATCGAGCGGCGCGACTCGTCGGCGAGCACGTCGATCTGGCGGCGCTCGGCGAACCGTTTCAGGAGCGATGAAGAACGGCGGTGACAGAGAACGGTGGAAACGCCGGTCGCGGAGTAGCACTCGACCGACTACGGCGAGTCGCTGCGGTAGGTCCCGAGCAGTTCCTCGAGAATGATACACTCCTGGTCGGTCTCGTCGTAGTGGGTGTCGATGAAGCGTTCGGCGGCCTCGTAGTTGCCCCGCAGGCCGTACTTTCGGACGTTTATCACGGCGTCGAGGAAGAAGGTCCCGCCGTCGGCGCCCAGCGCTTCGGCGTGGTCGCGGTCGCTGATGTCGAGTTCGGACTTGATCTCGTCGAAGTTGAACGTCTTGACCTCGTGGTCCGAATCGATCAGGCTGAGGACGTACTCCGCTGAGAACCGATAGAACTCCGACTTGCTCTCGAACATACCGTCGTCGACGAGCGTGTCGATCTCCGTGACCACGTCGTCGGGGTACCTGACGGTATCTTTTGCCATACCGACACACTGTTCGCCGATGACTAATTATTGTTTCGACCGTCCGTCGATCGTCGTCCTGCCAGTTGGTCATCGGACCCGTCGACCGTCGGGGCTCGTATCGAGTCTCGAAACGGAACGAACGTTAAAGGTACGGGGCCGACTCCACTCGGACGAGTGGTGTAATCGACGTGTCTTATGGCGTTCTCTTCAGTTCCCTCCCGTGGTGGCTTGCAGCCCCGCTGATCGAGCTCTCGGTGCTCGTGTTCGGAATGGCGCTCGACGAGACCTACGTCAACAGAACGACGGTGCTCACGGGCGCGATCGCGGTCCACATCCACGGATTCGTCGCGGGCGACGTCGGACTGCTCGTCGGGCTCTACGCTGACGTCGGCTTGCTGGTCGGTGCGTACGGACTCTACGCGTACGTCGTCGACGGCTACGTCGGTGACGCCTTCCGGGTCGTCGCCTTTTTCCTCTACTCGCCGCTGTCGGTCTTTCTCGTCATCCTGACCGCCGGACCGACGGTGTTCGGGATCGAGCCGCTTTTCGTTCCCGCGCTGGCGCTGGCCGGCTACGCGAACGTCCGACTCCGGGGCTCGCTTCCCGCCGATCCCTACTACTTCGGTCCCGAATCCGAAGCCGAGTTCCAGGCGACCGTCGACGCCGAGTCCGACGCCTCGAGCGGAACGGCGACGGCGGGAACCGACGGCGGGACCCCGGCCGAAACCGACGGCACGTCAGCCGGCTCCGCGCGCGCCGGCGATGGGGATCCCGACTCGTTCGAAGACGCCGGCGACGCGGAGATCGACCCGCCCGGTGCCGAGCCGGCCGCGGCGACCGACTCGAGCGAGCGCGGGATCCTCCCCGAGTTCATGCGACGGCTCTAGTCGCTCTCGGCCGGTGAGTGGCCGTCCGCGACCGACTCCGATCGAGGTCCTCGATCGCCGACCGGTCGACGGGCTCCCTGTAGAGTTATTGGTGTTCGCGCGGAAACACGAACTCATGACGGACGAAGCCGAACTCCGCGAACAGCTGACCGATGCGTTCGAGAACGCCGACTATCCGGTTTCGGGGCCGATGGAACTCGTGCCGGCGCTACCCGACGGGCCGGGGACGAGGTTCGAGTCCGGCGACTTTTCGATGACCGCGATGGAGCTCAACGCCAAAACAGACGGCGGGGAGTTCCCCTACGGGGACGTCGACTCCCTCGTCGACGACCTGATCGCGGAACTGAAAGCCGCGGACGAACTGTGAGATGGACTCCTATCAGTCCGGCGCGCCCATACGGCGGGTTTCGAGCGTGCTGGGACACGGTGATAGCCAGACCGTCTGCCCGCACGAGCAGTCGATCCGATAGATCGATAGACTCGAGTTCTCGATGGCGGGTGTCGCATCGCGAATCCGGAAGCGACGCCTCTCGAGACGTCGATCACCGGCCGTGAGATGTCTGCCGGTCGAACGGCGACCAGCAGGTTTTTATTTCACAGCGTAGTTGTGGGAGAAAGAGTGCGGAAACGGACCGATCAGGTTGCGAACTGGGACACACGGATGAACGCTGCACATCGATCGAGACCGATCATCATCGTAACTGACGGGCAGGGCCAGGAGAGCCGTCTTCGGGCCCGTCTCGAGCGGGTTACCGAGTACGACGTTCGAACGGCTCCCGCGAGTGCGGATCTCGAGTCCGTCCTCGAGCCGGCGACGGAGCGACGCGACGCCGAGCCGGCATCGACCGCGCCGAGCGCCGTCGTCATCGAACTCGACTGTCCCGGCGAGATCGAGACCGTCCTCCGGCGCGTCCACACCAGCCTGGTTGGCGTGCCGACGATCGTTGCGCCACGCGAAGGCACCGAACGACTCGCCACGGTCGCGCTTCGGGCCGACGCAACCGAGTACGTGCCGACGACGCGCGACGAGGATCCGATCGATCGGATCGTCTCGACGGTTCGATCTTCCTCCGTGGTTCCAGCGGACGGCGGCGACGACCGATACCGTACCATCCTCGCGAACGAACTGCCCGACGAAGCCTTCGTCATCGGCGAGAACGGGACGTATCTCGAGGCGAAGGTTCGGTCCGAGTCCGCGGATCTGTACTCGATGCCGGCGGACGACCTCGTCGGAACCGCGCTCGACGACGCGTTCCCCGAAGCGGTCGCCGCGAAGTTACAGGAGTGTGTCGATCGGGCGATCCGGACCGACGAGGTCCAGTCGGTCGAGTACGAGGCGGACACGACCGACGGCCGCCGACAGTTCGAGGCCCGGGTCGTCCCGATCGAGGAACGGATTCAAGGCCGGCGCGCCGTCGTCTGGCAGGCGCGGGATATCACCGAACGCGTCGAGCGCGAGCGGCAACTCCGCTCGCGCCAGGATCAACTCGAGACGCTCAATCGAATCAACGCGGTCGTTCGACGGGTCATCGAGACGCTGGTTGAGGCCCCGGCCAGGGACGCCATCGAACGCGACGTCTGCGAGCAACTCGTCGACTCGGAGCTGTACTGCGGCTCGTGGATCGCCGAACGGACCGGGGATGGGCGACTGTCCTACCGGACCGGCGCGGGCGAGGCGGAGGCCGTCCTCGAGCGCATTCGGGAGTACCCCGGAGACGATCACGATAACCCGGTGGCGAAGGCGGCACAAACCGGCGAGTTACGGACGACGAACCGCGTTCTCGAGGACGAGTCGATCCCCGACGAATTGCGGGCGGCGGCCCGCGAGGACGACGTCAGGTCCGCGATCGCCGTCCCCATCACGCACGAAGACGCGACCTACGGCGTGCTCACCGTGCTCGCGAGTCGCGACGACGCCTTCAGCGAGCGCGAGCGGGCCGGGTTCAGACTGCTCGGCGAGACGATCGGCTTTACGATCATGGCCGTCAAGAACCGCCAACTGCTCTTCGCCGACTCCGTCGTCGAACTCGAGTTCCGGATCGACGGCGGCGACACGTTCTCGTTCGACCTCTCGACGGAGTACGACTGCACCTGCTCGCTCGAGTGGGCCGGCACGACCGCCGGCGGGCGCACGTTCCAGTACGTGACGATCGACGGGCTGAACGGCGAGACGGTGCTCGAGGAGGCGGCGGCCCACGACTCGGTCGAGGAGTGTCGGCTCATCCACGACGGGGAGGAGCGCTGTACGATCGAGATGCGGCTGTCGAAGTCGGGAGTTCGGACGCTCACGAACCACGGCGCGACCATCCGGGACGTCTCCGTCGCGGACGGCGTCGGGACCTGTCTGGTCGAAGTCTCACAGGACGCCGATATCCGGGAGATCGCGGAGGCGCTGACCGTGATCTACGAGAACACCGAACTCGTCGCCAGACGGGAAGTGGATCGACCGGTCAGGACGGCGGCCGAGCGACGGAATCGGATCCTCGACGGGCTCACCGACCGCCAGCTCACGACGTTGCGACTCGCCTACTACAGCGGGTTCTTCGATTGGCCGCGCGAGAGCACCGGCGAGGATATCGCGGACGCGATGGACATCTCGCCGCCGACGATGCACCAGCATCTTCGAAAGGGACTCAAATCGATTCTCGGTGAGTTCTTCGAGGACGGCGGAAACCCCGAGTAGTCGTTCTCAGCGGCGAATTCGACCGAGTCGAGAGATAGCGGGGACGTTCGAGGCGGCGAATGGTCGCCCGAACGGACTGACTCGGATCGAGTCCGTCGTCCGACCGCTGCCATCTGGCCGGCGAATACAGCCAAGAGAACGGTGTTAGACACGGTCAGCATCCGCCCGGACCGAACAGCTCGAGGCCCACTGCTGCAGTCGGCGGGCCGTCCGCCAGTGAATCCGCGTGCCTCTGACGCTCACACTCGGTGGAAAGTGACGCTCGCTTAAACGTCGTCCATATGAATCCGAGTGCCGACGTGCGTGACGGTCGTTCGATGCGATAGGAATGACTGGTGTCGTTCGAATCGTCTACTCCGTCGCCAGCTCGCAGGAGCGCCCCGGCTCTCGAGAGCAGGGGGTGTCGAACCCGTGGTAGCGCCCCCGTTCGAGACGGTCTTCGAGGGGTCGGACGGTCGGTACTACACCGACTGGCAGGTCAGACGACGGCTTCGGGACGGCGAGTGGACGGTTTGTCTGCACCAGCGCGCGCCCCACCGACGACTGGTCGAAACCGAGAACGACGCGCTGCTCTTGCTCACACCGACTGAACCGAACGAACTTCCCGACGGACTCGAGATTCGCGTCATCGAGAGCCGTGCCCGCGTCGTCGATACTCGGCGCGTGCCGCCGCGGTAGTCGCGTCGGCCGACCGCTCTGATCTCGGCTGTATGGCTCTCGGAACCGTCCGTGACCGGCCGGTAGCACCCACTTCGAGGCGGTCGTTTCGCTCGCGGTGGTCCGTACCGCGGGGAACGACCGACACTTAACGCGCGTCCATAGACACCCGAAGGCACTCCCACCTCGTTGCGAGACGCACGCTCGTGAAACGCCGCGTGTTTCTCGGGACCGTCGGATCCACGGCCTCGCTCGGCACGCTGGCGTATGCGACGCGGGGAACGAGCCACACGCTCGAGGTGCGGATCTGGCTCTCGGAACGGGCCGCGACCTACGACGGGGTCGGCGATCGGATCCGTGCGTATCTCGACGAAACCCTCGCCCTCGGGTACTGGACGCTCGAGGTCTCGGTCGGCGGGCCCGTCTCGGTTTCGACCGAGGACGCCGCGCGCCTCACTCGCCGCGGGGAGTGGCCCGTGGCGGTCGCGTCGGGGACGCTCGGCGGGCGCGACCTCGAGCCCGCGTCGGACGTCAACCTGCTGGTGACCGACGGGGGGATGGGGCGGGCTCCCACCGGATACGGCGTCCCCCACATCGCATCGGTCGGCGGGGCCCGGCATCTCGCCGCCCTCGAGTCGTTCGACGACGTGGTCACCGACGAGGCCCGTGCGATCGCGCCGAACACGACGCCGGTGCGGACGATGCAGGTCCTCCTCCACGAGATCGGACACGCACTCGGTCTGAACCACGAAGACGGCGTCGCGTTCGTGTACGACGGTTCCCTGACCGCGACGCCGATGCTCAGCAGTTACGCGTGGGATCCCGAGTACGAGAGCGACGCATCGCCGTGTGGATCGACGATACCTTCCTCTGCCGACCGGAAACGGTCGCTCAGCTTCGCCTTTTCGGCCTGTGCCCGCCGCCGTCTCGCGGAGTACGACGGAGCGTTTTCGCTCTGACTCGCACGGACCATGGTAGTAACTAACGGACGGCTGTCGCGACCGACTCGCCGTGGCAGAATTCGTCACGACGACTCGAGGCGGAGTGACGGCGGCCGGAGGCGGGCCGCGTCGTCAGGTTACTCGTCGGAGTCGTCGTCGGTTTCACCGCGGGCGAAACTCGCCTGCGGCTCTCCCTGCTCGGCCCCGGCGCTCGGGCCCTCGATGAGCGCCTCGAAGTCGTCGGCTTCGTCGTACTGTTCCCGGTAGACCAGCGCCGCCTTCCCCGTCGAAGAGATCTCGTACAGCCCGGATCGCTCCGCGGGACCGATCTTGCGGACGAGACCGTAGTCTTCTAACACCGGTAGTCTGGTATTGATGTTCTTCCGGCTCTTTCCCGTATGGGCGGCCAGATTCGTTGCAACGTTGCGACCCTTGTCCTCGAGCGCCTCGAGGATCAGGAAATCAGTTGGTTGTCGGAGTTTCACTCTCTTTCACTCTCGTACCGTACTATATTTCCAGTGGTAACTAATACTTTCGGCTCGAACGCGCGTGTATCTACTAGTCATTCGTTTTGGAAATGCCGATATCACGGAACCGGCGGTCCGACGCGATGACTCGTCGCGGCAGCTATCGCGCCGACTGCAACGATTGACACACCGATCGCACAGTCCGCGGTTCTCGCTCACTCCGTTCGCTCCGAACCGCGCCGCTCCGAACCGCACCGCTCCGAACCGCTATCGGGCCTCGATGGGAGGCGCGGTGGACGCGTCGGACCGAGCGACCAGATCGGCTCCGGTCGATCCCAGCCACGAGAGAAACGACGCGACCTCGGCCGGCGACTCGACCCGACAGGACGCGCTCGAGGGAGCGTCGTCGCCGACCCGAACCCCGAACCCGTCCGGTTCGACGGCTCGAAACGCCGACTCGTCGGTGACGTCGTCCCCGACGTAGACGGCGGCGGTCCCCGGCGGTTCGTCCGCGGCGATCAGTTCGACGGCGTTGCCCTTTCCCCACGGGAACTCCGGTCCGATCTCGAGGATCCGTTTCCCCGCCGAAATCTCGAGGGCGTCGCCGCCGAAGCGGTCGACCACCTCGCGAGTGATGTGGCGGGCGATGGGTTCGGCGGCCGGCGGTACGGATCTGAAGTGGACCGTCCCGGTCAGGCGCTTGTTTTCGATCCGGCAGTTCGGAACGGGGCGAAGCGCGGTCTCGAGAACGGCGCAGATCCGGTCGACGCGGGCGGCGCGTTTGCGCGCGACCGGATGGACGGCGATCGTTCCCGTGCGCGCGAGTTCGAGGCCGTGGTTTCCGGCGTAGATCGACGGCCCGTCGACGCGCTCGCGGACGTCCGTCAGGGCGCGGCCGCTGACGACCGCCGTCGTCACCGACGGCGTGTCTGCGAGCGTCGCTACCGCGCCCCGATTCTGGTCCGTCGGGACCGCGGCGTCCGGATCCTCGACGATCGGCGCGAGCGTGCCGTCGAAATCCAGACAGACGAGCAACCCCTCGGCCCGCTCGAGCCGCTCGCGAATCCGGGGCAGTCGCTCGTCGATCGGCCGCGGTGATGATTCGGTCCTCGTCATCGGCTATATCGGCGGCGTTCGTTCGCGGGAGTCCGACTCGCGTTCGGACCGCGGTTCGGTCGTCCGGGAATCGTCGTGGACGCGTCGAATCCAGTCGAACTGCGTCTCCATCCACGACTCGATGTCTCCGTCGAAGACGCGCTGACGAAGCGTGTTCAGCCGCCGCTGGCGTTCGTAGGTGGACAGGGTGAGCGCGTGCTCGATCTGGGTCGCGAAGCCGTCGGTATCGGTCGGATCGATCGTCAGCGCGTGCGAACCGAGCCGCTCGTGGGCTCCCGTTCGGTCGCTCAGCAACAACGCGGAGTCGCCGTCGACGCTCGCGGCGACGTACTCCTGTGCGACCAGATTCATCCCGTCGACCAGCGGACTCACGATCATCACGTCCGCGTGTCGATAGAGCGCACAGATGTCCTCGCGAGGCAGCACATCCTCCGTGTAGACGATCGGCCGCCAGTCGGCGGTTTCGAAGCGTCGATTGATCCGCTGGACCTCGCTGCGGACGAGTTCGCCGTACCGTTCGTAGGTCTCGATATCCGTCCGGGAGGGCGTCGCCTTCTGAATGAACGTGAACTCGCCGCGCCGGTCCGGATTCCGCTCGAAGAACCGCTCGAGCGCCGCCAACCGCTCCGGAATCCCCTTGCTGTAGTCGAGGCGGTCGAGCCCCAGTCCGATCGCGGTCCCCTCCGGGATCCCGTACTCCTCGAACAGGCCGGAGAGGCGGTCCAGATCGGCCGATCGCGCGTCCCGGTCGTACGATTCGGCGTCGACGCCCATCGGCGTCGCGACGACGCGGGTCGTCCGCCCGTCGTACCGGATCGTTCGCCGAGCGAAGTCGACGGACGCCCTCGGGAGGAACTGATCGACGCACCGCAGGAATTGATCGGCGTACCGATCGACGTGAAAGCCCAACAGATCGTTCCCGAGCAGCCCCTCGAGGACGCGGTCGCCCGCCGGACAGTGCTGGAAGGTGTCCGGCGTCGGCCACGGAATGTGCCAGAAGTGCGCGACGGTCGCGCTCTCGGGAATCGAATTCTGGATCATCCGCGGCGCGAGCGCGAGGTGGTAGTCCTGCAGCCAGATCACCGAGTCGTCGTCGGCGTGCTCGCCGACTGCGTCGGCGAACTGTTCGTTGACCGTCCGATACCACTCGAAGTCGTTCGATCGATCCTCGATCAGGTCGGGAAAGCCGTGGCAGAGCGGCCAGAGCACGCGATTACTGAACCCGTAGTAGTAGGACTCGACCGCCTCGTCGGATAGCTCGAGCCGTCGGAGCGTGTACGCCCCTTCGTCCGGCGGGACGGCGACGCAGTTTCGCTCGTCCGTGACCGCGAAGTCGGCGTCGCCGTCGCCCCAGGCGATCCAGGTTCCGTCGGTCTCCCGGACCACGGGATCGAGGCCGGCGGTCAGCCCGCCGGTCGGTTCGTCAACCGTGATGGACCGCTGCGTTCCCGTCTGATCCCCGCCGTCCGTTCCCGCTGGCGGGCTCTCGTCGGTATCCGGGGAGCCGGACTCCGGAGTCGGATCCGGCTCGTCTTCGTACTCGTGACGATACGGTTGCCGGTTCGAGACCACGATCAGCGAACCGGGACAGGTGGGGCCGTCGTCGCCGGACGTTTCGTCCGCTCGTCCGCGGCCGTCGGCCCGAAGCTGTCGACTGTGCACAGCCATCGACGACAACCGCTCGGTAACTCGCATTCGCTGAAAAAACAGAGCGCCCCGACTGGTTGCTCCGCGGCCTGCGACCGCAGGGAGGCTAATAGGTTTCCGCTACTACTCGCGTCCGGCCGACCGTTCGCTCGAGGAGACAGTCACCGATCGGCACTGGCCCGCTGCTGTCAGCGAGGGCGAGACGGTCCGACAGTGGATCGCCCGGGACTGATCCGACTCTATGACGAGCGAACGGCGTTCGATAAGGGGGACGCTACGTCTCAGTTCGGACCGACCAACCGCCGTGCGGTGGCGCGCGCTGGGCCGCGGTGAATGCTAATGAACCGCGGCATGAAGCCGTGCGAGGGATGAGCGAGTGCAACGAGCGAATCGGCTGGGGAGGACGTGGCGATCCCCTGTTGCCACGATAGCAGGGCGCTTTGTTTCCCGTCTTCCCATCAGCACACACCGTACCATTCACCATCGATGGGTACTCCGATCGACGAACGCTGATACGGTGGTGGTCCGCCTGATCGTCGGTTTCGTCGGGTTCCACTCCTCGAGCCACGCCACAAGCGAGGACCCCGATCTCCGGCGTGCACTCCGTCCTCTCCCGCTCCCGTTTCGGCAACCAAACGTTGATTCCTCGCTCGAGCGAACCGTCCCCTATGAGACCCCCGTTCGAACGCCGGATCGAGGCCTGTCGGGGCCGACTCGAGGAAGCGGGAGCCGACCTGACGGTCTGTTTCCCGAGCCCGAACCTGACCTACCTGACCGGATTCGACGAGTCGCCGTCCGAACGACACCTGCTACTGTTCGTTCCCGCGCGCGGCGATCCCGCGCTCGTCGCGCCGGCGATGTACGAGGCCGAATGCTCCGAGCTGCCGATCGAGAACCTGCATCTGCAATACTGGACCGATTCCGACGACCCGCTCGAGGCCGTCGAGACCGTTTTGGAGGCCTGTTCGCTGATCGGCCCCGATACGTCGACCGTACTCGTCGACGATCGGATGTGGGCGACGTTCACGCAGGAGCTTCGAGAACTGCTCCCCGGCGCCGAATTCGGGCTCGCGAGCACCGTCCTCGAGCCGTTGCGGATCCGCAAGGACGACGGCGAACTCGCGGCGCTCCGCCGAGCCGGCGAACTCGCGGATCGCGTCTCGCTCGAGATTCGCGAGCGCGGGGACGAGCTGCTCGGGACGACAGAAGCCGAACTGGCCGGCGAGATCGACCGACTGCTCGCCGCGGAGGGCGGGGCGGAACCGGCCTTCGAGACGATCGTCGCGAGCGGTCCGAACGGGGCCCGTCCGCACCATCACGGCGGCTCGCGCGAGCTCGAGTCGGGAGATCCCGTCGTCCTCGATTTCGGCGCCTTCGTCGCGGCCGATCTCGAGGCGGGAGCCGGCCGGTATCCGGGCGATCAGACTCGAACGATCGTCGTCGGCGAGCCGCCAGCGGAGTACGAGCGCGTCCACGAGACCGTCAGGGAAGCCCAGCAGGCCGCCATCGACGCCGTCGAGCCGGGCGTCACCGCCGGCTCGATCGATCGCGCCGCTCGATCGATCATCGAGGAAGCCGGCTACGGCGACGCCTTCGTCCACCGGACCGGCCACGGGGTCGGCCTCGAGGTGCACGAACCGCCCTACATCGCGGCGGGCAACGACCGCGAACTCGAGCCGGGGATGGTCTTCAGCGTCGAACCGGGGATCTACCTCGAGGGCGAGTTCGGCGTCAGAATCGAGGATCTCGTCGCGGTGACAGAGGACGGTGCCGAGCGGTTGAACGAGACGCCCCGCGGCTGGGAGACCGGTCGGTGAGTCGGCGAATGCGGAGACAGTTCGATCACTGTCGAAGAGAGATGCCGTGTTTCTGGTGAAACAGCCCTTCCGTTTGGCGATGGTGATTCGCGGCCGGGTCAGTATCGCCTACCCCGGAAATCGAGCCGCGGACGTCCGGACGGCCCGGTAACCGAGACGATCACCGATGGCCCGTTTGATCGAATGCGTGCGGGCAGTAGGCGGTCGCGGACACACACCGGGTTTCCGGTGTGGGTCGCTCCCACGGCACCAGTAGTCGGTTCGCCGAGACTGCGGCCCGAGCGCGAGAACGAGTGGAACGCGCAGCGGTCGAAACGCAGGGAAAGGCCGCCTGCTGACATCTGCCTGAGAAGTTCCCGTCGGACTCGCCGTCTCAGTAGTAGTACAACTCGAGTTCGTGACCGCAGTTCCGGCAGCGAGTTTCCTTTCCGAGGAGGCGGTTCGAATCGCTCTCCGAGTGGATTCCCGGGCCCGGCGGGACGGATGCGGCGATCGTCGCATCACACTCCGGACACCCGATATCCATTGCTGCGTGACCTGTACGAGACATGCTTCGGACGTATTCGATGATCCACGATAGTTATCGTAACCGTAAGCGACCACCGGTAACCGGTCGGGACCGATCGATTACGGTACGAACGAATTTATCGACTGAAACATAGCTCCCGCGCGAAGGCTTTTCGATGGTCGACCGGCTCTTGTTTCGGCGATCGGCCGACTCTCACCGTCGTTCCGTCCGAAAGCCGTGGTTTCCACGCTGAAATCGACACCCTCCATCCGGAGGCTGTCGCAACGCGTGGCTCCGCCTCGAGCGGCTCGAAACGGATAGTGAACTGTCTCGTGAACGATCTCAAACTGTTTCGGCCCTGAACCGGCTCAGACCGTGTAGCTCAGTTCATCGAAGTCGAAAAACGCGGTCTCGTAGCCATCGTGGCGGGACACTTGCGGCGGCGAGTCGATCGAGACCGTCACGCGGTCGCCGGACGCGAGCTCGTCGATCGCGACGCCGTAGTGGTGGCCGATTTCGTGATCGAGCGCTTCCGTGAGTTCGTCCTGTCGGACCGAACCGCTCCCCTCGACGGCCGCTGACAGGGACGTAAACGGGAGGACGATGTCGTTGTACGGCGTTCTGGGACTGATCGCCAGATATGAACTCCCGTCGGCGAATCGGTCGTCGTCGGAGATCAGCGCGACGAACGCCGCGTCACCGCTGCGCTGAGGCTCGAAGACCTGGCCGGGAAGGTCCTCGATCGGCACCCCCCGTCCCATCGGCGGCTGTCCGGCCCCGTCACCGTGGCCACCGCCGTCGCCGCCGTCACCGTCTCCTCCGCTGTCGCCGTCCCCGCTGTGTCCACCGTCGCCGCCGTGATCACCGTGGGTCATCAGGGGCAACGCCTCGCGACTTCCCCGCCGATCCTCGGGGATCGTCTCGAACGAGAGGTCGTGAACGTCCGACCGAGCGTACTCGAAGTCGATCTCGAGCGAGCCCGACGACTCGAGACGGCCCTCGAACGACCCGGTCCGCTCGATCCCGGTGGGGGCGACGGTGACCCGAACTGTGTACTCGCCTTCCCCGGGAAGCTGGACGTTATCGCCGTAGTGAAACCCCATTCGCTGGGAGATCATGGGCCACGGCGACGAGGTGCCGGTATCGACCGGTTCGCCGCCCTGCGAAACCTCGAGGCGCAGGGTCGCCGGGAGGACGGTGTTCGTCTCGCGATCCCAGACGGAGACCATGAGGTGGAGGCTGTCGTCGGCGTCGACCTCGACGAGCGTCTTCCCCTCGCTGGTGGCTTCGACGGTCCAGAATCGATGGGGGAAGGTGTACGACAGCGCGGCCGCGTAGTCGCCGTCGGTCGCCGTCCCGTAGGTCCCCATCTCCTCGCGCGATGCCGGGAGGTAGACCGCGTCGGGTCTGTTCTCGACGAGCGGCGGGTTCGCCCACGCCGATTCTTCTTCGAAGCCGAGTCGCTCGAGACAGCCGGCGAGTCCGGCGGTTCCGGCGGCACCGACCGCTGCTGATCCACGGAGAAAACCCCGGCGTTTCATCGAGTGACGGTTGGGTATCGGCGATCAAACGCCTGTTGGTTCGTCCGTCGAAGGGGCGGAGCCGGGATCGCGCCGCTCCGGGTGCCCGCTCGATCGGCGACGGAGGCGGCCACGTCTGCGTGTCGGTCCATCGACCACGACGCACCGGGACCGACTTCGGCGATCGAACCAATGAACCTTTGATTACGGGTTCCGACGAACTAGACATGGAACGGCGGACATACCTCGGCTCGCTCGGGGCAGCGGGGATCACGAGCGTTGCCGGCTGTCTCGGTGATCTACTCGGCGGAGACTCCAATCCGGATACGATACTCGACCCACCGGAAGAAGATGCCCAGTACGGTGACTTCTCGTATCCGACGTACGGCGAGGAGTTCCCGTCGTTTTCGCTCACCGATCCGCTCACGGGAGACCCCATCTCCCGCGACGATTTCGTCGGCGAACGCCCGTTCGTCATCACGTACTTTTACGGATCCTGTCCCGACGGCATGTGCGACGCGCTCCTCCAGCACCTCGCTCGGATACAGGAAGACGCCATCGAGAGCGGCTACGAGGACGACGTCGGTTTGCTCGCGGTGACGTTCGACCCCGACCGTGACACGGCCGATGCCCTTCGGACTTACAGTGCAGATCGGGGGATCGATCCCGACGCAGGACGCTGGCATTACCTCCGCCCCGAGGACAACGAGACGGCCAAAAGGGTCCTCGAGGAGACGTTCGGTCTCCCGCTATCGGGAGGGAAGGAACCCTCGGGTGACGAATCGGAAACCAACACGTCGGATACCGAATCGACGAACAGTACCGCGGATACCGGATCGGAAAACGAGACCGACACTCCCGAGTCGACGAACGAATCGTCCGGCACCGACGACACCGAGTACACGTTCACGCATTCCGCGCTCGTTCAGATCGTCAACGACAGCGGAATCGTCGAGCGCGCGTATCCGAAAGCGAGCCAGCAACGTGACGCAGTGAACACGCAGGTGATGGTCGAAGATACGAGAACGGTCGTGGGGGTGGACGAGTAGCGATGCGTCGCCGCGAGGTCCTCGCCGGCCTCGGCAGCGCGGGCGTCGTCGCCGGTGCCGGTGCCGTCGCAGCGTTCGGCGTCCCCTCTCTGAACGACGACTCCGACGACTCCGGACTCGTCGGCCGGCAGCACGAACCCTACGAGATCGAGACGGCTGACGCGCCGGGGAGCGAAGCCGGCACCGCCACCGTCCCCGCGCCGGACCGTCCGACGTTTATCGACTTCTTCGCGACGTGGTGTGATCCCTGTATCAAACAGATGGACGCGCTCGCTACGACCCACGAGCGAGTCGGCGACGAAGTCCTCTTTCTGTCCGTCACGAGCGAACCGGTCGGCGAGACGATTTCCGAGGCGGAGCTCGCCGAGTGGTGGGACGAAAACGACGGCGACTGGACGGTCGGCCTCGATCCGACCTCGGAGCTCACCAGCCGATACTGGGGATCGCCCTATCCGTCCGCCGTGGCGATCGACGCCTCGGGGACCGTCCGGTGGCACGATTCCGGTATCAAGACCGCCGACGAACTCGTCGCGGGCATCGAACGCGCCCTCGAGGGCGGGGCCGAGTGAGGATGGTCGACGCGACGGGAACCACGTCGATCGTGTTCGCGCTGTCGACCGGGGTCGCGACGTTCTTCTCCCCGTGTGCGTACCCGCTCCTGCCGGGGTACGTGGGCTTTTACGTGAGTCAGACCGACGGCGAGCGGGCGTCGCTCGGCGGCGCGTTGAGCCGCGGTTTGCTCGCGGGGCTCGGCGTCCTCGTCACGTTCACCGCCCTGCTCGGGGCGACGTTCTGGGTCGGCCAGTCGACGCTGTCGTCGATCAAGTGGTTCGAAGCCATCGCCGGGTTCGTCCTGATCGGTTTTGGCGCGTTAATCGTCGCCGGCCGCGCGCCGTCGCTCTCGATCCCGCTCCCGAAGCGTCGCTCGAGCACGCTCGGCTTCGGGGTCTTCGGCGTCGGCTACGCGCTGGCGTCGGCCGGCTGCGTCGCGCCGCTGTTCATCAGCGTCGTCACCCGCGCGTTATCGCTGTCGACGACCGACGCGCTGGTCCTCCTGGGGACGTACGTCGGTACCGTCGTCGTGCTCATGGTCGCGTTAACCGTCGCGACGGGGATGGGTCTCCTCGCCGGTGCCGGCCGGCTCGCGGCCTACTCCGGCCTGCTCAAGCGGATCGCGGGAGTCGTGATGATCGTCGCCGGGATTGGGCAACTGTACCTGGCGATCGTCGTTTTCGACCTGCATCGCGTGTTTCTCGAGTTGCTCTGACGCCGCCGCTCGCGACGCGACGGTTCGGTCCGGCGTTCAGCGGTCAGATCGACCGATCGAACTCCGTGTGAAACGGACTGAATTGGTATCAATCCTCCCGAAGCGAGTCGGCGCTTTATATTCGACGTGAGCGATGCGAGAAGAGCATGAGCCGATATCGTTGCCCGAACTGTCTCGAGGAGTCGGGAGAAGAAGCGGCCCGATCGGTGACCGATGCGGGGCTCAACCGTCGCTTCGAGTGCCGGAACTGCGGGCACGGGTGGGAGGTAGTGTTCTGAGGCTGCCCGGCCGATGGATAGCCGGCAGGCAACGGCAGGTCAGGGATGTATCCGACCGTCGCTCGAATGGATAGTTAACCGATGTATCAGGACTTACTGCTCGCGACGGACGGGAGCGACGCGGCCCGTCGAGCGACCGATCACGGGATCGAACTCGCGAATCGACTCGACGCGACCCTCCACGTCCTCTCGGTGTCGGAGGACGGCCCGCACGCGGAGAACCAACAGGATCAGCTCCGGAACGATCCGGAGGATGCGGCCGCCGCGGCCGCCGCGGAGGCCGAGGAGTCGGCGACTCGAGAGGGCGTCGACGTAACCACGGACATCCGCCACGGCGTCCCCCAAGAGCAGGTCGTCGACTTCGCGGAGACGAACCCGGTCGACATGGTGATCGTCGGAACGGCCGGCCGATCCGGGCTCGATCACCTCATCTCGGGCAGCGTCGCGGAGGAGATCGTCCGGAACGCACCGGCCCCGGTCCTCACGGTTCGAGAACGATCGTAACGGTGCAGTCATAACGGCCCCCGAATCCGGTGGTTAGTCCGCCTACTCCCCCGCGGCGTGCGGGTACGAGACCCATAGTTATCTTGCAAGAGAGCGATCCGGCCGGTATCGTGGCCGCTTTCGTGGCTGCTCGCTCGGCTCGTGCGCTCGGTCGTTCGGGACTCGGTCGTCCGGCGATTCATCGATCAGGAGTCGATCGGACCGGACGGTACCGACCCGGGGCGCGAGAGCTGAAGCGGACCGAATCGGCGGTGATCACCGAGTGAGCGACGGCACCGCAACCGTCGTCGGTGACGCTCCCTGCGTGCTGGTCGTCGGCGATTCCACGGCCGCCGACGACACGATGGAGACGCTTACCGGCCGGCTCGAGGCCGGGCCGCTACTCAGGGAACGAACGCTCGAGGGGGCCCGCGAGCGACTCGCCGAGCGCGAGGTACACTGTCTCGTCTGCCCGTTCGTCCCGGCCGACGACGGACGATCGGAACCGAGCGAAACGTTGCTCGAGCGCCTCGCCGCCGGAGCCGACGATCGGCCGATCGTTGCCGTCCTCGGCTGCGACGACGCCGACCGCACGGACTCAGATCACGCCAACTGCGCCGACCGCGCGCTCGCGGCGGGGGCGACAGACGTCGTCGCTCGCGACGAATCTCCGACGGTGCTGGCCGCTCGAGTGAGAAACGCCGCCGAGCGAGCTCGATTCCGTCTGGCCGCGGCGGAATCCGATCGGCGCTACCGATCGATCCTCGAGAGCGCCGGCGCGGTCGTCTGGGTGCTCGACGCCGACGGCGACGTCGAGTACGCGACGCCGGCGGTCGAGTCGCGGCTGGGGTACACGCCGACCGAACTCGAGCGGGCGGCGATCGATCGGCTCGTTCACCCGGACGATCGAGCGACTGTTCGCGAGGCGCTCGCCGCCGTGACCGACGCGCCGGTCGGGACGACCGAACGCGTGACCCCGCGGCTCGGCCACGCCGACGGCACGTGGCACGTTTCGGAACTGGCCCTCACGAACCGGCTCGCGGATCCGACCGTCGAGGGTGTCGTCGTCACCCGAACCGGTGCGGGATCGGCGGCCGATTCGGCGATCGACGACGGGATTCGCGCGGGCGTCGACCGGCTCGCGGACGCGTTTTTCACCCTCGGCCCGCGGGACGAGCTCCGGTACGCGAACGACGCCGCGATGTCGCTGTTCACCGGCACCGATACCGGTATCGGCGGGGGAACTGGGGCCGAGACGAGCACTGCGGAGCGCTCGAGCGACCGCGCCGACCCGATCGGAACCGTCGTCTGGGGCCTCCTTCCGGACGACCTCGGCGAGGCGCTCTACGACGCCGTTCGAGCGGCCGAGACGACCGGGTCCGCCGAAACGTTCGGAACGACCCGTTCCCGACTCGAGGGTGAACTCGCCGTGACCGTTCACCCCGGCGACGACGGCGTCTCGGTCCACGCGCGGGAACGTCCCCCCGACGCCGCGACCTCGGTGAACGAAGACCGCCTCGAACTTCTCGAGTCCGTCGTCGACGCGCTCGACGACGGGATCGCCGTCCTCGAGGGGGAGACGATTCGGCTGGCGAACCCGGCGCTGCTCGATCTCGCCGCTGCGGACGCGCTCGTCGGACGGCGGCTCGAGGACGTGTTCGCCGACGACCTCGCGGCGACGGTTCGGGAGCGGGCTCGATCACCCGTCGTCCGGTGGATGGAACCGATTTCGGGCGTTCTCGCGACCGACGCGTCCCCGCCGGTCGACGTCTTCGTCGCGCCGCTTTCGGATCCCGACCGAACGCTCTGCGTCGTCCGCGACAGGGGCGGCTCTCGGGGGGCCGCCCTGTCGTCGATCCGACGCGCACTCGACGGGCTCCGCCGGGCCGAGACGCCGTCCGCCGTTCGAGACGCCGCCACGGGCGCCGTCCGGGAACTGGCCGGCGCTGACGTGGCCGTCTGGTATCGCGTCGACGACGACCGCCTTCGTCCGGCGACGGTCGCGACGGCCGACCGCATCGGTGGCGACCGGCGCTCGCTCGACCCGCCGCCGATCGATCCCGACGGGAGCCCGCTGTCCGATGTTCTCGAGGACGACGGGTCGGATGCCCACTCGAACGATGACGGAGCGGCCGATCGCCCCGAGAACGAGGGACCGACGGTCTACGAGCGGGCGGAGTTCGCGGACCTCGTCGCGCGCGCTGGGCTCCGAGCCGAGCGAGTTCTCGCCGTCCCGGTCGCGAACCGCGCCGTGATCCTCGCGACCAGTACCGAACCGATGGCGTTCGACGGGCTCGAGTCGGACCCGATCGAGGCGGTGACGGACGCCGCGACGATCGCGCTCGAGTCGCTCGAGCGCGCCGACGATCTCCGAGCGTTTCGGCGCGAGCGAGCCCGCCTCGACGCCGTCGTCGAACGGACGGAACGGGTGTGGGACGCGGGGCAGTCGATACTGGCTGCCGACACGCGCGAGGCCGTCGAACGGCGGCTCTGCGAGGCGATCGTCTCCCTGACCCCGCTCGAGTCGGAGGGAGAAATCGAACTCGCGTGGGTCGGTCACGCGGACGACGGCCGCGAACGGGTCGTCCCGTCGACGTGGGTCGGCCGCGACGGCGAGTTCCTCGAGTCGGCGACCGTTCCCCTCGAGACTCCCGTCGACGCGCCGACGGGAGCGGCGGCCGCGACGCGCGAGCCGGTCGTTCTCGACGACCTCTCGGTCGATCGGCGCGAGCACGCGAACGAGGACCGGTCGTGGCGACGGCGGCTCCTCGAGCGAGGATTTCGGTCCGCGCTCGGTGTGGTGCTCACCGCTGACGGCGTCCGGTACGGAACGCTGACCGCGTACGCGGACCGGCCGTCGGCGTTCGACGACCGAACCCGACGCGCCTGTCGTCACCTCGCCTCGATCGCCGGCGCCGTGATCGGGGCGATCGAGCGGAAACGCTCGTTGCTCGCCGATCGGATCGTTGAACTCGAGGTCGTCGTCCGGGACGACGCCGAACCGCTGTCGTCGATCGCCCGCGGCATCGATCGACCGCTCGACGTACGAGCGATCGTCCCGCGATCGTCGGGCGGATCGACGGTGTTCTGTACGGTCGACGGGGACGATCCGGACGCGATTCGAGAGACGATCGGGTCGCTGTCGGCGGTCGACGCGGTTTCGATCGTCGACCGCGACACCGGCGGGACCGTCCTCGAAATCGGCCTGCGGGAACCCACCGTCGCGCGACCGATCGCGGATCACGGTGGCGTCCTCCGATCCGTCACGCCGGTCGACGGTCGCTGCCGGCTCGTGATCGAACTCGGCGAGCCGGTCGACGTTCGCTCGTTCCTCGGCCACCTCGAGCGAGCCCATCCCGGAACGGAGCTGGTCGCTCGCCGGAAACGCGAGCGATCACCCCGGCCGGTGCGCCCGTTCGACGATCTGCAGCAGCACCTCTCGGAGCGCCAGCGGCGGACGCTCGAGGCGGCCTACTATAGCGGCTTTTTCGAGTGGCCGCGCGAACACACCGGCGAGGAGGTCGCCGAATCGCTCGGGATCTCCCAGCCGACGTTCAGTCGCCATCTCCGGCTGGCCCAGTTGAAGCTGTTCGAACTGTTGTTCGACGAACTCGAGGCCGACTGAGACGGGGTGCTATCCCGATGTACCGGCGCGGCTGCAGCGACGTCCCAGCGCGACCGCGAACCGTCCTGCGGTCGCGCCAAAACTGACTGCCAGCAGGTCCACACGAGCCGCCATCACCCGATATTGCCCCGGTATTTTCGTCTTACTACGATCCGCTCGAGTCGGTAATACCGTCTTTCCGCCGGTGCCGGTACCCATCAACGCACCGATAGATGAATATAGATTGAGCGGCGGACCGGCTCCGTTTCCGTGTATAGCGCCCACGATCATGTCCTCGGCTCCTCTTGGGGCATTCGATGAGTGCGTTCGAGGTAAGTCGTAATTACGCCGGTCATCTCTCCGGATGGCGGATGGATTCGTGAGCATCGATATCGCCGACGTCGAGGAGGGCGTCGAGGAAGTCACCGACGCCGATTCCGAAACGAGCGTCGAGCGAGCCACGGACGCCGGGAACCCCATCGAATCGATCAGCGACGCGTCCGGTGACCGATCGGGCGTTCGATCGGAAGCCGACGGCGGGATCGTCGTCCAGCTTCGACTCGATCACCCGGAGCTGTTCTTGCGCTCGACGATTCGGCACGCGTCGGACGTCGCCGTCGAACCCGATTACTGGACCACCGTCGAATCGGGGCGGACGCTCGTGTTCGTCACCGTCTACGGTACCGCGTTCGACGCGTTCGAAACCGCCCTCGAGACGGATCCGACGGTCACCGACCCCGTCCTCGTCGACCGCTACCCCGACAGACGCGTCTACCGGATCACGCGTACCGACCGCGCGACGACGTTCACCGCCGAGATCGCCGCAGCCGGCGGCCGCCTGCTCGACCTCTCGAGCGCTCGAGACGGCTGGCAGGTGCAGCTTCGGTTCGCCGACCGGGATCGACTCGTCGCGTTCAACGACTACTGTCGCGAACGCGAAATTTCGGTGACCGTCGATCACCTGCGCGTCTCCGACGACGGCGACGACGGCGTCGTCGCGCTGACGGCGAAACAACAGGAGCTGCTCACCGTCGCCTACGAGGAGGGGTATTTCGACGTGCCGCGTGGCATCTCTCAGAACGAACTCGCGGATCGACTCGGCGTCTCGAAGTCGGCCGTCTCCCAACGACTGCGGCGGGCGATCGGCGAACTCTGTTCCGCGACGCTCTGCTGACCGGCGGACCCGGCCGTCACTGTTGATATCTCTCGAGTATCCACTCGTTTCGGTTGACTCGACGACTCGAGACGCGGTTCGAGAAAAAACGAAGCGGCGATCGGAGCGATGGCGGTCGACGACGCGCGAGCGATCGCCGTCGACCGTGGACGGCCGGAGCCGTCTCGACCCCGCTTCAGTGAGGCCGTTATTCGTCGGACTCGTCTTCTTTCATCGAGCCCAGCTGGGAGACGAGTTCGTCCGTCGAGACGTCGGACTCGAACGACATTTCCCCCTTGTGTTCGTGTTCGTGGACGTTGACGGCTTCTACGTCCTCGTCGTCCGTGCTCTGGTCCTGTTGTTCGGATTCATCGTAGCTACCAAAACCCATACGCGTACAACCCACCCCACCGCAAAAGGTGTGGCGGTTCGAGCCACCGCCCCGGCGGGTCGACCCATCGCGCGCGCGTCTCGACGATCTCGGTTCGGAACGCAGCCTGCGGTCGCGGTTTCGCCCCTCCGTGACCGACCGCCGAAACGACGCTGTGTGTCGCGTTGCGAACTGCGACGACTGTTTTCCGTTCCTACGTCAGTTGGGTAGTCGCTACCGCTCGTTCGACGCCCCATACTCGAGCGCCGACTCCCTGTTTGTTCGGCGTACTTTTCAGACCGATAGGACAGTTCGCACGTTTTCCGCGGAGAGAGCGTCCCAAATCGACAGTTCGTGTCCGGCGGCGGGTTGCGATCCTGTTCGACACTGCGATCGACATGGGCTGCGGTCGACGGCCAGTGATGGTGTACCCTGTGACTACGGCGCTCAGTAGTCCGTCTATAGTAATGGGTTCAGGAGGTTTGAAGTCCTCTCATGGTTGCGTACCGTTCGTCGTCTCGACCAGTTACTGCGAGTCAGCAGCCCTCCACGATACTTCTATCGCAGCGTTCGGGGGCAGAGAAGCAGCTGCCTCATCGGCGGCAATCGAACCCGTGTCCGGACCACGCGAACAGTCCGAGCGTCCCGACGGGTGGTGACTAACAGATGTGTGGAATCATCGGCCGCGTCGGAGACGGCAACGCCATCGAGCCGTTGCTGACCGGGCTGGAGAACCTCGAGTACCGGGGCTACGACTCGGCGGGGGTCGCCGTCCAGAACGGCTCCGGTATCAACGTCGAAAAGCGCTCCGGGAAGGTCGAGGAGCTGAAGGAATCGATCGGCGAACCGCTCGACGGGGAAGTCGGAATCGGACACACCCGCTGGAGTACGCACGGGCCGCCGACCGACGCGAACGCTCATCCGCACACGGACGAGAGCGAGGACGTCGCGGTCGTCCACAACGGGATCATCGAGAACTACGTCGAACTCAGGAAGCGACTGGCCGAGAACGGATACGTGTTCACGAGCGAGACCGACACCGAAGTCATTCCGCACCTCATCCAGTACTACCTCGACGCCGGATTCGACAGCGAATCGGCATTCAGGCGGGCGATCGACGAACTCGAGGGCAGTTACGCCGTGACCGCGATGGTGTCGGGCGAGCACGTCCTCTACGCGGCCCGGCAGGGCTCCCCGCTCGTCGTGGGGATGGAAGACGGCGAGTACTTCCTCGCGAGCGACGTTCCGGCCTTCCTGGAGTACACCGATAGCGTGGTCTACCTCGAGGACGGTGACGTCGTCATCGTCGACGAGGACGGCGTCGAGTTCACCGACCTCGAAGGAAATCCGATCGTGCGGACGTCCGAGACGGTCGAGTGGGATCCCGAACAGGCCGGGAAGGGCGAGTACGATCACTTCATGCTCAAAGAGATCAACGAGCAGCCGACGTCGCTGGCGCAGGCGCTCGAGGGCCGGATCGACCCCCTGAACGGTCGGATCGCGCTCGCCGATTTCGAACCGGGGGCGTTCGACGACGTCGACAGCGTCCAGTTCGTCGCCTGCGGAACCTCGTATCACGCGGCCCTGTACGGCTCGCTCGCGCTGAATCAGGCGGGGGTGCACTCGACCGCGTTGCTGGCCAACGAATACAGCGCCTCCGCGCCGCCGATCGACGACGACACCTTGGTGATCGCGGTCACCCAGAGCGGCGAGACGGCCGACACCCTGAACGCGCTCCGCCAGGCCGCCGCCGAAGGTGCTCGCACGCTCACCGTGACGAACGTCGTCGGCTCGACGGCCGCACGCGAGGCCGACGACACCCTCTTCATCCGCGCCGGCCCGGAGATCGGCGTCGCCGCGACGAAGACGTTCTCATCGCAGGCGGTCATGCTCACGCTGCTCGGCCAGCGCATCGCCGACGACGCCCGGGGCGAACCGCCGGCCGATCTCGAGTCGCTCTTGCCGGAACTCGAGTCGATGCCCGGGAAAATCGACGAGCTCCTCGAGTACTCGAGCGCCGCGGCGATCGCCGACCGGTACAGCCGGAGCGAGGCGTACTTCTTCATCGGCCGCGGGCTCGGCTTCCCCGTGGCGCTCGAGGGGGCCCTGAAGTTCAAGGAGATAACCTACGAGCACGCCGAGGGCTTCGCCTCGGGCGAACTCAAACACGGACCACTGGCGCTGGTCACGCCCGAAACGCCGGTGTTCGCGATCTTCACCGGACAGGAAGACGAGAAGACGCTGAAAAACGCCGAGGAGGCACAGACCCGCGGAGCACCCGTCGTCGCGGTCTGTCCCGACGGCCACCCCGCCGTCGAGGTGGCAGACGAACACCTGCGGATTCCCGACACCGATCCCGATCTGGCGGGGCTGGTCGCGAACGTCCAACTCCAACTCGTCTCCTATCACGCCGCCGACCTCCTCGACCGACCGATCGACAAACCGCGAAACCTCGCCAAGAGCGTCACCGTCGAGTGAGCCGGAACGATCGACCTCGAATCGGGCGCGGCTGACACGGTTCGCGCCCGAAGCCGCCTCCGCTCCTGTCAGCGCAAATCGGCCACATCGCTCGGTGGAGTCGCCGCGCTCGCGCATCGATCCAGCGCGTCGGATCTCCGTCTCGAGACGGCGCTTCCCGTCGGTCTCGAAGTGTCCAGTCTCAAAGTATGGAGCGCCGCCTCCGAACAGCGCACGGACCGACCGATCGGACTCGAGTAAGGGTCTCGAGGCCGCAGGACGCGAAACCACCCCCGTAGTCTCGAATCCACACGGCGTCGGTCGTGACGACCCGTACTCGACCGATGTCGGAATCGAACGTGGAGGGTCACTGTGGCGATCGAGTTACGGTGACGGCGTCACCGATTTCGTGGGTATCGACCGATACCCTCCAAGTAGTCTAGGTGTTCGCCGCTGTATAAAGGGTGTACCTGATTGCTCCGGGCGATCGACGCGTCCGGTCGCGCGCGAGCGAGAGTGGAGGCGAGATATCCGCTGGCGGGCGTTTACGACGGATCGGATCGCGGCCCGTCCTCACCGATCCCGTTCGACCGTTTCACCGGGAGCCGTGGTCGCGCCGGTCGCGAGTCTCAGCCCGGGCGTCAGACTCGCGTTGATGCCGGTCTTCGCCCCGTCTCCCGCGACGACGCCGAACGTCCGTCGGCCCGTCGAGAGCCGTTCGCCCTTGACCGTAAACGAGACGTCCGCTTCGTCGTGGCGGCGATTCGCCACCGTCGTTCCCGCACCGAAGGTAACGTTCCGACCGAGAACGCTATCGCAGACGGAAGAGCGGTGGTTCACCGACGCTCCCCGCGAGAGGACGCTGTTTTTCACCTCGACACCGCTTCCGACCGACGCGTCTTCGCCGACCACCGTCGCGCCCCGGACGGACGCGTTCGGGCCGACGGTCGCCCCCGACCGGATCAGCACCGGTCCCTCGATCACGACGCCGGGCTCGATCGTCGCTCCCTCCTCCACCACGACTCGTCCCTCGAGGTGAGCGGCGTCGCTGACCGCGCCGTCGATCCGGCGCTCGAGTTCGCCGACTTTCCACTCGTTGGCCTCGAGCAGTTCCCAGGGACGGCCCACGTCCAGCCACCGGTCGAGCGTGATCGGCGTGACCGCGTCCCGCTCGATGACCCGCGTGAGCACGTCCGTAATCTCGCGTTCGCCCCGTTCGCTCGCGGGCACCTCGAGCCACTCGCGGGCGTCCGCCGGGAAGGCGTAGGCCCCCGCATTGGCGAGGTTCGTCGGCGGCTCGTCCGGCTTTTCGACGATGTTCGTGACGGTGCCGTCGGTCGTACTCAGGACGCCGTAGTTGCGCGGGTCCGACACCTCGGCGGCACAGACCGCCGGACACGCGTCGAACAGCCGGTCGATGGCGGCGGGATCGTAGAGGTTGTCCCCGTTCAGGACGGCGAAGGGGCCGTCGATCTGTTCGCGGGCCGCGTCGACGGCGTCGGCCGTCCCCGTCTGCGCTTCCTGAACGGCGTAGGAGACCGGGACACCGCGGTATTCTTCGCCGAAGTAGTCCCGGACCGTTTCGCCCTCGTAGCCGACGACGAGCGCGATCTCGTCCGCACCGGCGTCGATGGCGGCGTCGGCCGTCTGGGCGGCCAGGGGTCGGTCGGCGACGGGGAGCATCGGTTTGGGTCGGGACGCGGAGAGCGGCCTGATACGCGTCCCCTCACCTGCCGCGAGAAGGATGGCTTTCATCGGATCGACGTACGCCGATCCGGCGGATAATTATGCGTCGAGCAAGCGTGATACCGGGCCGTTTAGGGCTCGGATACGGCCCGTCACCGACCGACGCCCACCACTGATAACTGCATTGCCGGATATTCCCGGAGCGTTTCGCACCGAGCGAACGGGTGTGTTACGAACCGTACTATCCTCTCGCTCGGGGTTCCCGCGTCTGAAGACGCGGGCGGATGCCAAAGAGCTGGTACGGGAGTCGACTCGAGCGGCCGACCGATGCATCGCCGACCCGATTCGGAGACTCGACTCGGTGTCCCATCTCGGCCGAATCCGACTCGAACCCGAACCGGACACTACCGAATCGGACGGGGATCCGAGCGATCGATACGACAGTCCAGACTCGGTCGCTCCGAGATGACGAACACGGGGTAGAAACGGGCCGAAATACGATATTTCGTTTCGGTAATTTTGTATTTCTCTCGAATGCGGGCCTAATACGTTCGATATCTGGAGTGTTTCGCTGGGGTATCAATCGCCGCCGGCAGCGCGAACGGCCGGTCTTCACGTTGATTATGCGGTCTATAGTAAATACCGTTCTGTGGTTACGACTTGTTGATGTCGACGGATCCATCCGCGAACTGGACGCCAATGACGTCCGGCCAGCAAACGACCGCCCCCCGATGTGTCAACTGTGGCAACCAGGTAACTCGACAGTTCGCTCGCGTCTTCGGCGACAATCGCGACGTCGTCCACGCCTGTCCCGACTGCGCGACGTACCGCGAAATGAAGACCTCCGATTTCATCCCGAAAGAAGCCAGATAACCCGTTCGTAACACCCGTCTCGAGCGCTCTACCGTCGGCCGCAGCGCTCTCAGATCAGTTGCCGCCGTCGTCACTCCCCCTCGTCGCGACGGCCTCGGTAACTACCGCCTGTGCCTCCTCGAACAGCGCCTCGGCGTCGGCCGCCGACCGCGCCTCCGCCGTGACGCGGATCAACGGCTGCGTGCCGCTGGCCCGAAGCAGGAACCAGCCGTCATCGGTCTCGACCCGAACGCCGTCGAGCGTATCGATCTCGTCGTATCGCTCGCTCACCCCCTCGCTGACGTCGGTCATCACCGCCGCCTTCGCTCCCACTTCGATCGACGTGCGTCGGATCGGATACCCCTCGGTCCCGGCGACCAGTTCGGAAAGCGGTCCCCGCTCGGCGACCAGTTCCACCAGTTTACACGCCGCGAGCGGGCCGTCCGGACACAGCGTCTCGTCGGGCCAGATCCACGCGCCGCTCGGTTCGCCGCCGAAGACGACGTCGGTCTCCGTCGCCCGCTCCGCGACGTACACGTCCCCGACCCGCGTCCGCGTCAGCGACGCGCCGACGTCGGCAACCGCGTCGTCGACGGCCAGACTCGTGTCGACGGGGGCGGCGACCCGGTCGCCCGATCCCGCCGCTTCTCGAGCGAAGAGAGCCAATAACGCGTCTTTCGGGACGAAGGTTCCCGTCCCGTCGACGGCCACCATTCGATCGGCGTCGCCGTCGTGAGCCACCCCCAGCTCGGCGTCAGTTTCCGCGACCAGGATCGAGAGCGTCTCGAGGGTCTCCGCCGTCGGCTCGCTCGGCCGACCGGGGAAGGAGCCGTCTTCCTGCCCGTTGAGCGTCCTGACCCGACAGCCGAGGTCGTCGAGCACCGACGCCGTCACGCCGCCCGCACCGTTTCCGATATCGACGACGACGCTCGGCGACCGCTCGAGGGCCACCGCCGACTCGATCGCGGTCGCGTGATGGTCCCGAACGCCGTCGCGACGCGTTCGATCGCCGACCCCGTCCCACTCGGCCAGTTCGTAGTCGTCCTCGTGAACCCGCCGTTCGACGGCCGCGCGCTGGTCGGGGCCGAAGGCCTTCCCCGACGGGTTCCAGAGTTTGAGCCCGTTATCGGTTTCCGGGTTGTGCGAGGCCGTCACCACGACTCCCGCATCGGCCCCGAGGTGGTGGACCGCGCGGGCGATCGTCGGCGTCGCCTCGACGCCGACGTCGACGACGTCGGCACCGCACTCGCGCAGTCCCGCGCTGACCGCCTCGACGAGCATCGAGCCGCTCTCTCGAACGTCGCGGCCGACGACGACCCGATCGTGTCCCTCCGAGGCGACGGCGCGGCCGACCGAAAGCGCCAGCGCCGCCGTCACCTCGTCGCCCACCCGCCCGCGAATACCGCTGGTTCCGAACATATCGGTTCCTGAGGTGGGCTACCGCCTTACTATGCACGGGTTACTGCCGTCCGCTCCGCGCTCCGTCGTCGGGTCCACAGCGGCCCGCACCGCCGCCTCGAGCGGTCGTCGACTGTCGATCCGCGCGGTGATCGACGCGGGTGACCGTCCGATCGGAGACTCGTTAGTTCCTCCCTGCGATTCTGAACTGTCGGTACGGTATATGTGGCTCACACCGGTACGCTCGAGCGAGAATGAGAGAGCAAGGACCCGCAGCCCGCCGATGTAGTCCGTCCGTCGGGAGACGTGATCTCGAGCCGACGACCGCACGTGTCACTCGACGGGCTCCCCCGCCCCGTCCCGATCGGACCGCTTCCGACGGACGGTCCTCGGAATCGCCGCGCGGTATCCCCGGTGACCGAGAGACATGAGTGCGACCGAATCGGATCCCGACGTCGACGAGAACACCGATGCCAACGAAGCCACTAGCGGTGCCGAGGGGACGGCTGCTGGTGAGGGGACGGCCGATGATGCGGGAAGCGGCGAGAACGAGGAAACGTGTGCCGAGAGCGCTCTCTCCGAGTTTCCGCCGAGCGCGAAACTCGTCTACAAAGTCCTCGAGTACGAGGGGCCGCTGACCCAAGAGCGGATCGCCGCCGAATCCAGACTGTGTCCCCGGACCGTCCGTTACGCGCTCGGCAAGCTCGAGGACGGCGGCCTCGTGACCAGCCGAGTCTGTCTGGAAGACGCCCGCCAGTCCAAGTATCGAATCGGCGAGTAGCGAACGGAGCGCGTTCCGGTTATCCCGTCTCCACCGGCGCGGAAAACTGTCACCGACTGCGGTTCCAGGTGAGCGTGTCGGGAGTGCGACGGGAGTGTCATTTTCGACGGACAGGTCGACTGTCGTCGTCTCGTTCAAGGGGGTGTGCAGTTACACCTGTGCAGTCGGCTCTGGGATGAGAGAGTACTTTATATGCCGCGCTCAAGTGACACACGCACAGGCGAGAGCAATGAGTCAGGACGTCATCGAGATACTATTTGGCGACCCGTTCGCCGTTATGAATACGATCGGCCTGGTCGCGTTTGCACTCGTGGGATCATCGAAGGCGATCCGGGAGGGGTTCGACGTATTCGGGATCACCACCGTCGGACTGGCGATGGCGTTCGCCGGTGGAGCAACGCGCGATCTTCTCGTGGCACGAACTCCGTTAGCACTCCAGTCGCCGATCGAAGTCAGTCTGGGGCTACTCGGAGTCGGCTTGGCGATCGCGCTGAGCGTCGTTCTGTCGTCTCCGGAAACGCATCCAATCACCCTTGTCTCGGATGCTATCGGGCTTGCTGCCTTTGCGACGACCGGCGCTATCGTCGCAACTGAGGCGGGCGTTTCACCGTTTGGGGTCGTCGCAATAGCGACGATCAACGCCGTGGGCGGTGGTGCGTTCGCAGATATTCTTCTCGATCGACCCCCGTTCATTCTCTTCGAGGATTTCTACGCGAGTTGTGCGGTCCTCGGTGGAAGTGCGTACTGGCTCGTGGGAACGGTCGGCGCTACCGGAAGTACGGCTGCTGGAGCCTGTGCGGTAGTGACCGTCGTGACTCGGGTAGCCGCGGTGACGTACGATTGGAACCTCCCGACGGCACAAAACTTAGGACTATTGAGGAGTTGATTCGGTTACAAATGAGCGATTCCTCGATCAGGTTACGACTCAATTCGGTTCGAGGGCCTGCACACTCACCGAGATAAAGTAGACGAACATGAACAAGAAAAAGCCCACGATAAGCGGAATGAGCCGGGCATCGATGACGGCGAGTTCCAACAGTGCGACGAGTGCGATTCCGCTGACGAAGACCAGAATAACGAAGACACCGACCGCGTAGTAGAACCGAAGATCGGATTCGAAGTACTCTCCTATTCCCATGTTCTTCTGTTGATAGCTGGCGGAGAAAAGTGTGTTGTTAGTATCCGACGCGGAGTCGGGGAAACCCCCTCGTGGGTCTCGAGTGCGACAACGAGTGCGACGGCGAAGTTCGCTATCGACGCGACTGGTAACCGCTGATAGTCACTGCAGTCCGACACTACAACAGCTATCTGATCAGAAGAAACACTCGGTTTAGTGATTGGTATCGTAGCCGCGGGTCTAGTCCTGGCACTCTCGGACCTCGATCGTTCCGTCGGTGGCCACGGTGACGAGCAGATCGTCGACGGTGAATGCGATGACCAGCTCCGAAGTCGCGGATTCGAGAAGCGTGTCGAGGGCGTCCGGGTCGAGGTACTCCCCAAACGTAAAATCGACCTCGGTGGGATCTTCCTCAACGTAGTCTGCAATCGTTTCGATCACCTGTACACTATCGGGGACCGGAGGAGAAGGGGACGGGGACCCTGTGTCGCGCTCAGTCATCGCTATACAAGGTAATACTGTAACCTTTGTATAACAGTTGCGATATTTAGAAATTCCGCTCGAACGTGATTTCCACCGGTCTCAATTCGTTTCCGGCGAATTCCTTCAGCACGTCAGAGGAAACGTCGGTTATCTCCCCTTCGACGGAAAACGCTATCGTCTCCCCGGAGATAGTGATGTCAACGTCCTCGAGTTCGACATTTGCATCGTCTGCAACATTAAGAGTCATCCCCATGTCTCTTCACAGCAGTGATATGATATAAATAGATGCCGAAACGGTTGTCAACTCACTATATATTTGATGCGTATCATCTACTCCGGGGATATATCCAGTTCCGTTGGTCGGGGTTGTCCGGGGGAACGTGGACGGCTGCGGCCGCAGGAACGTTACCGGTGTTTCTGGTACTGATCGACCAACAGGTCGACGCCGAACGAACCCGACGTGATCTCGTAGTGGGTCTCGAGGCGCGGGTTGAACTTCGCCTTGTACCGGTTGATGCTCGGGACGCCGGCTCCGACGAGGTCGTACTCCTCGTTTCCCTCGCGGAGGCCGTCGCGCATGACGTGCCAGTCCAGTAGATCGTTGATCGCGATATCGACGTCGGCGTCCGGTTTGACCCCGCCCTGCCACCGGTACCGCGTCCGATCGGATTCGACGACGAGGATGCCACCCAGGAACTCGCCGTCGACGCGACAGACGTAGGGCCGGATCGCGCCGTCGGGGAGTTGCTCGTAGAGCGACCTGGCGAAGTCGGGCTGCAGCCGGAACGGCTGCCCCTGATTCTCGTAGCGTTCCCGGACCTTCTCGACGATGCGTTCGACGTCTACGGAATCGCCCGCTTCGATCGCGTAGCTGTCTTCGTCGGCGTTTCGGATGTTGCTCCGGGCGTCGCTGCTGAATCGTCCCAGTAGCTCCGCTTCGGTCCCCTCGAGGTCGACGACGTACGTGTGACAGGGTTTGACATCGTACTCGTTCCAGACGAACGGCCGAATGTCGTCTAACTCGGCGGTGACGAACTTGCTGTACAACGGCGATATTTCCGCGTCGATCCGATCGAGACAGCCCTCGATGAATCGCTTGATCCGTCGATCCGCTTTGCGCTGTTTGAGCTTGTCGACGTTCAGCAGGGCGGGTCCGAGGTACGACGTCCAGGAGTGTGGCGCCGGAGAGAACGCGCCAGTCACCGGGCCTTTGGTGTACTCGAAGATCGGGAAGATCCCGACCGGCTCCTGCCCTTTAAACCCGGCGAGCAGGTACGGGGTCGTTCCGGTGTATTCGGCCTGCAATCGGAGCGCTTCCGTCCGGAAAAACGGGTTCGACCCGTCGGATCGTTCGACGTACCGGTTCCACTCGTCGGCGTCGGTTCGCGGATCGAGAGTTTGGATTTCGACGCTCATAGGTAGCCCAGGTCGGAGAGTCGGTCTTCGACGGTTCCCTGGTCGGTCGCCCTGATCGGCTCCGGATCGTAGGCCGGATACGATTGCTCGGCGCTCCGGTCGACGGCCGGAAGCGCTTCGCCGTCCATCGCGACGTCGATCGGCACGTCGAACAGCGAACAGATCGTCGGCGCGATATCGAAGATCGTCGCCCCCTCGAGCGCGGCGGACTCGTCGAACGCCGGCCCGGCGGCCGCGACGACGCCGGTCGACTTGTGGTTCCACGGCTCCATCGGCTCGCCGAACCGCCCCGTCCCGAGATCAGCGGAAATCGCGTTGTCGAACCCGGCAGGAACCGTCACCACGTCGGGTGCCTCGTCGACGTGCGGTCCCTCGAAGTACGTCTCCCTGGGTTCGACGGCGTCGAACATCGCCTCGCCGTCTGGCGTCCGGACGGTAGATAGCGTCTCGATGAGTTCGTCGCGGACGCGCTCGTACGCCGCGGCCGGAACCCGTCCGTTCGGCTCGCGCCCCTCGAGGTTGATCCGGACGCCGAGTTCGCTCTTCGAGCGGACGTACGCTCGAGAGTTCGGGAAGTCGACTTGTTCGCTCGCCGCCCGGATCATATCGTTGGGCACCCGCTTGCCGATCGGCTCCTTCAGCCCGACGCGCTCGAGCGCGCCCGCGATTCGCTGGGTCGTCAGCCCGACGGACGCGGCCAGGTTCATCGCCCGCTCGAGCGTACCGGCCCCGGAGTCGCCGGCTGTCGAACCCTCGAGCAGGTCGTTCTCCCACGATTTCGACCAGTCCGGCATCCCCTCACCCCCGCTCTGGGCGCTCACGTACCCCGCGTCCCGGAGGAACTCGTTGACCCGGAACTCGTCGCCGGTTACTTTTCCCATGCCGTGATCGCTAACGACCAGGACGTTTTCGGGGTCCGTTCGCTCGAGCGTCTCCTCGAGTTGGTGGTCGACCGCCCGGTAGACCGCTTCGATCGCCTCCTTGTCCCCCGGTCGCTCGTGAAACACCGAGTCGGTCTGCTGGAACTGGAGGAAGCCAAAGTCCGGTGCGATCCGCCGACAGAGGTATCGGAAGGCCGTTCCTCGGAGTTCGATCGTCCGCTGATAGCCCTCGATCGAGCGGTCCGGCAACGGCCCGCTCTGCGGGTATATCCAGTAGTCGCCGCCGCAAGCGAGCTCGACGTCCTCGAGTATTCCTTCGGGGTGACAGTCCGGATCCTCCGGGGCGGTCAGTCCCGGAATGAGCGCGCCGTCGAACGCCCGAGGCGGGTGTGTCACCGGCACGTTGACGACGACGCTCGAGAACCCGTTGTCGCTCAGAAGCTCCCAGACCGGCCGCTCGCGGACGTGGGTCGCGTTGACCACGTCCCAATCGTAGCCGTCGAAGGAGAGGAAATCGTACACGCCGTGTTTCCCCGGGTTTTTGCCGGTGTACAGCGACGGCCAGGCGCTGGCCGTCCAGGGCGGAATCTGGGACTCGAGGGGTCCCGCAGTGCCCGTTTCGAACAGCCGCTGTAAGGTGGGGAGTTCGTCCGACTCGAACATCGGCTCGAGCACCGGTCGACAGCCGGCGTCGAGCCCGACGACGAGCAGACGAAGGTCGTTGTCGTCAGTCGAACCTGCCATGGACGCGTTGTCTGCCCGCCCGGGCTTTGTTATGCGAGTGCTTTTCCCGTCAGTTCGGTATCGCGGAGCGAGTGAGCCGGAAGCCGTCGGCTGTAAGTAGCCATTTCTTCCCTGTCGCGGGCTGTATCGGCCGGTTCACTAAGACCACGCGACTCCGAACTAATTCGATAACCGCCGCTCTTCGGCATCGATCCGCGCAGCGGTTACACGTATGATCACTGCTACCCCTTCCGTCTTCGCTCTCTCCCGTTCGCGGTCGGATACGGGAGGAATCGACTCCTTCGTCGACCGGCACGCCCCCGACGTGGCGTACACGCGCTACGGCTCCGGGAAAGCCGCGCTCAGAGACGGGCTCGCCGGGGTCGCCGAGCCCGACGGAAACGTCGTCGTTCCGGCTTACCTCTCGCCGGCGATCGCCGAACCGTTCCGCGACCTCGGACTCGAGACGCGGTTCTACGCGATCGAGGCGACGTTGGCTCCCGATTTCGGCGACCTCGAGGCGCGGATCGACGACGACACCCTCGCCGTCATGTCCGTCAACTATTTCGGCTTTCCACAGCGCGGCCTCGAGCGGATCGCATCGCTGACCGACGAGCACGACTGTTATCATATCGACGACAACGCGCATTCGCCGCTCAGCGTCCACGAGGGGACGCTGCTGGGAACGCACGGCGATCTCGGCATCACGACGCTACGGAAGTTGCTCCCGGTTCCGGACGGGGCGTTGCTCTATCGATCCGACGAGGATATTCGCGAGCGGTATTCCCCGTCGTCGCTCGCCGGACAGTCCGATCGCGTCGGGTCCGACGACTGCCGGTTCGTCGCCACGTCGGTCTTCGGGGCCGTCCTCGAGACGAGTCCATCGCTCTACCGGTCGGTCGAGTCTGCACTCTCCGACGGTTCAGATGGCTCGAAGTCGGTCGATCCGACGGCGAGGTACGAGGCCGCGAAAGCACCCATGTCGAAGTTCTCGGCGTCGGTCGCCGACGCCGCCGACCCGGACGCGATTCGGAAGCGGCGGCGGGAGAACTACCGAACGTGGCGAGGGATCCTCGACGACCGAAACGACGTGACGCTACTGTACGACTCGCTTCCGACCGGGATCTCGCCGTACGAGTTCCCCGTCCGAACCGACGATTCGGCGGCGGTTCTCGCGGAACTCGAGGCGGCCGGCGTCACGGGGGCCCACACCTGGCCGATACTCCGGGAGTCGGTCCGGGGAAACGACGAGTACGAGACCGCCAACCGGCTCTCGCGGGAGCTCGTCGCGCTTCCCGTCCACCAGGGAGTCGAGCCGTCCGCGATCGATGCGGTCGGCGATCGTCTCCGCCGATAGTCCGGAGAACGGACGGAACACTCGGCGTGCGACGCCGTCACAGCCGTTCACTCGCCGGCGGTCGAGTGGGCCAGTTCCGCGCGGACGTCCTCGGACAGCGCGTACGTCCGTTCGCCGGTGCGTTCGAGTACCCCGTCCGTCCGCAGCTCCGAGAGGAGACTCTGCACCGCGACCGTCGACCGGTTCACCCGAGCCGCGATCGGCTCCGCCTCGAGGGGGCCGTCCTCGGCGAACACGGCCAGAATCTCGCGGGCCGCACCGACCGAGCACTGCGATCCTTCGCACGCTCGAGTGACTCGATCGCGGACCCACGGGACCTCGAGCAGCTCCGCGAGTTCGCGCTCCTCGTCGGCGACGACGAGCGACGAATCGTCGATCGCTGCCGCGTTCGACTCGCTCTCGCCGTCCGAATCGCCGTCCGCGTCGGCGGGCGTGTAGCCGAACTCGATGTCGTCGCCGCCGGCCTGCAGAATGGGTGACTCGTCGTCAGTTCCGCGCTCGGCACCTCCGTTTCCGTCGGCGTCCTCGCGCTCGAGGTCGCGGACGACCTCGCGTAACTGTTCGTTGTCCGCGCGAAGCGTCGCCAGTTCGTCCTCGCGAGCCGCGAGTTCGGTCTCGAGGCCCTCGATCCGATTGTCGCGGTCGTCGAGCGCTTCCCGAAGCTCGTCGCGTTCGGTCTCGAGTTCGGCGATCTCCTCGTGAAGCCGACGAAGGTCGTCGCTCGAACCGGGGAGTTCCGCCTGGACCGTGTCCGTGTTCTGCAACGCGTCGGCCATCTGTCTGGCCGCACTCGAGACGTCCCGCGCCGAGGACAACTCGTCCTCGAGGGTCTCGATCCGTTTCTCCTTCTTCTCGAGTTCGTTCTCGAGTTCGTTGATCCGGTCTTGCTCGCGGTCCTTGCGCTCGGAGATGTCCTGGAGGTCGCCGACCAGCGTGTCCGAGACGGACTTGAGTTCGGGGCGCTCGAAGTCCTCGAGGCCGGGGGTCGCGCCGGCGTCGAAGGTCCGCTTGCGGCGGAACTGGACCTTCCGGACGTCGACCTCGGTCCAGTCGGTCTGCACGAACGCCTGCCCGTCGTCGAGGTCGGCGACGAGTTCCGAGTACTCGGTGTCGATGATTCGGCCGACCACCTTGGTGTCGTTGTCCCAGGTTAGCCGGTGCCAGACGAGCCAGTTCGCCTGCGTAATGAAGTCCTTCTTCACGTCGGCCGGTCGCTGGCTGATTCCCAGGATTCCGAGGCCGTGTTTCCGACCGCGCTTGCTGATCTTGATCAACAGGTTCCCCGTCTCGCCGACGCCGCCGCCCTCCGGGATGTACTCGTGGACCTCCTCGACGACCAGCAGGAACGGCTTCTTCATCTTCTTCTCCTTGACGAACAGCTGGCGGGCGACCTCTCGGAGCAACTCGTCCGCCACGCTCTCGTCGAGATAGCCCGAAACGTCGAGGATGACGGGGACGTTCTCCTCGAGGGCGATGGTGGCCATCTGCTCGGCGTGCTCCGGTCCGATCTGGATGTCGCACTCCTCGTCGGCTCCCGCGTGGAGCATCTCGTACTCCTCTTTGAGCCCGTAGTACTCGCCGTCGGTGTCGACGATGAGGAGGGGATAGCCCGCCTCGAGCAGTTCCTCGGCGATGACCGACGCGGTGTTCGATTTCCCGGAGCCCGATTTCCCGGTCACGAACCCGCGGCCGGTCAGCAGTTCCACGACCGGCAGCTTCAGGTTCGCGCCGTCGGCCGTTTCGCCCACGAGAATCTGGCGCTGGGTCCCGTCGTCGCTCACCGCCACCTCACCTCGCGTCCGCGTGGCTCGTTCATACTATCAGTACAGTTCGAACACGCGACCTTGAATATTGGCCTCGGTTCGGGTCCGGTTTCGTGGGGCCGTTCCGTCTCATCTCTCTCCGCCCGACCACCCCGACTCATACAGCAGACCGTTTCAGTCCTCGTCCCGTTCGACGGCCTGTTCGCGGACCGTGATCCCCTTGCGACCCAGATGCTGGAGCTGTTTCCGGGCGAAGTCCTCCTCGCGCGTGCCCCGCGTCGCCAGCACGTAGACGAGCGCGCCGCCGGCGGGACGCATCGTCCGTCCGGCGCGTTGGGTTCCCTGACGACGGCTCCCGCCCAGCCCGGAGGCGACGATCGCCAGATCGGCCGTCGGCAGGTCGATCCCCTCGTCGCCGACCCGCGAGACGAGCAGCAGGTCGCGCTCGTTCCGGCGGAACTCCTCGAGCAGCCGCCGCCGTTCGTGGTGGGGCGTCTCGCCGCTGAGGAAGGGAACCTCGAGCGCTTCGGACAGCTCGCGGCCCTGGTCGAGGTAGTCGACGAAGACGATCGCCTTCGCGTCGGGGTGGGCCGACAGCAGGTATCGGACCTCGTCGATCTTGCCCCGGTTTTCCGCGGCGATGCGGTACTTCTCGCGGCCCTCGGCCGAGCCGTAGGCGTTGGCCTGTTCGTCGTCGCCCCACGGCACGTAGCGGATCTCGAGTTCGGGTTCGGCGACGAAGCCGGCCTCGAACAGCGCCTCCCAGTCGGTGCCGATCGGCGGCCCGACGAGGGTGAAGATCTCGGTCTGGCGGTCGTCTTCCCGGATCGGACTGGCGCTGAGCCCCAGGCGATGTTTGGACTGCAGGTGTGTACTCCGCCGATACACGTCCGAGGGGACGTGCTGGCACTCGTCGAAGATCACCAGCCCCCACTCGCGGTCGTCGAACAGCGAGCGGTGGCGATCCATCCCCGCGATCTGGTAGGTGGCGATGGTCACCGGTCGCACTTCCTTCCGGCCGCCGTGGTACTGGCCGATCTGGTGGGACTCGAGCGAGGTGTACTCCTCGATCGCGTCGGCCCACTGCTGGGCGAGGTCGCGACTCGGGACGAGGACGAGCGTCTCGCCTTCGACGTGGGCCATCGCGCCCATCGCGGCCACCGTCTTCCCGCTGCCCGGCGGGCCGACGAAGACGCCCTCGCCCGCCTCGGCGAAGCGATCGACCCAGGTCTGCTGGTAGTCCCGCAGTCGCACACCCAGCTCGATCGGCAACTCCTCGCCGGAGGCCAGTTCGCGGTGGTCCTGAACCGGATAGCCGGCCTCGTAGAGGATTCGCTTGATCGCGGCCTCCGAACCCTCCTGCACCCAGTCTTCGGTCTCGGAGATCGGCGCGTGGACGTGTTCCTCGTCGAGCTTCTGGCGGGCGACGTTGCCCATTATCTCGGGGCTCTGCGCCTCGAGCACGGTGTAGCCCTCCTCGTGAGTCACCAGTCGGAACTGGTGGGCCCGGTCCCACTGGCTCTCGACCCACTCCTCGAGCGCGTCCGACCGCTGTCCCAGCGCCTGCCGCATCGTCCGCGCGAGGGCGTCGAAGGAGTCGTGGGGCGTCCCCCAGATATCGGCCGGCCGAACGACGTACCGATACCCCTGCTCTCCGTTCGCATCCGCGAGGTGGGCGAACTGAGACAGTTGGGCGCGCGTGAACTGGTCGGGCCGGTCGACGACGATCTCCCGTTGTTTCGGAAAGACGACCACCCGCTCGCGATCCGTCAGGTCCTCGAGTTCCGTCGGGTACCAGACGACGGGATCCGTCGAGACGGCCAGTCGCTCGAGCGCGCCGCGGTCGGCGAGCGCCTCGAGTCGTTCGTTCGCTTCCTCGTGGGGGAGGTCGAGGGCGCGGGAGACGGCCGCGGCGGTGAGAACCGGCCGTCCCTCCCGCTGGCTGGCGTCGTGGAAGTCGGCGATCGTGAACTCGTCGGTGGCGTCGTTCTCGTCGGCCTCCGCGCCGGCGTCGGTCGCCTCCCCGCCCCTCGAGTCGGGGTGATCGCTTCGCTGCTCGCCGGAAGACGTCGAAGAACGTTCGTCGGTCACTGCCCGGTCGTAGCGTCGGTGGGGGTAAACCGATTTCGCTCGCCGATCACGGCCAACAGATATGCCGGATGAGAACGTACATCGTCGTATGTACCGCGCGATCCTCCCCGAAGGACAGATCGTCTGCGAGCGCTACGATCACACCGACGACGGACTCGAGCTGTACGACGATGACGACCGGTTCCTCGCGTTCGTTCCGTACAGCAACCTCCACGCGCTGCTCGACGAGGAGGTCTACGAGGAAGACGAGAACGACCGCTCGATCATGTGACCGGCTGCTGATCGATCGCCTCGAGCTGCTCGCGATACCGGTTTCGAACCGTGACGACGGTCGTCTGGGCGGTATCGGCGACCGCTCGCTGCGGGATGGTCTCGTCGCAGAGCAGTCCGGCGGCGTAGATCGCCGCTGCGGCGAACCCGGTCGGTGACTTGCCCGAATGGAGCCCCTTCTCGGTCGTCAGGTCGATGATCTCGACGGCCTTGGTTTCGACGTCCTTGTCGACGTCTAGCTCCGAGCAAAAGCGCGGAACGAACTGCCGCGGGTTCGTCGGCTCGAGGTTAATATCCAATTCGTCCGCAATGTAGCGGTAGGTGCGACCGATCTCGCGCTGGTCGACCCGTGAAACCGACGTTACTTCCTCGAGGCTTCGGGGAATGCCTTCCTTACGACACGCGGTGTAGAGCGCGCTGGTCGCGACGCCCTCGATCGATCGGCCGCGGATGAGGTCTTGCTCGAGCGCCTGTCGATAGATGACGCTCGCGGTCTCCTTGACCGGCTTGGGGACGCCCAACGCGCTGACCATCCGATCGATCTCGGAGAGGGCGTATTTGAGGTTTCGTTCGCCCGCATTTTTCGTTCGAATTCGTTCCTGCCAGACTCGAAGCCGGTGGAGCTGCCCGTGTTTCTCGGCCGACATCGAGTGACCGTTCGCGTCCCTGTTGCGCCAGTCGATGGTCGTCGTCAGCCCCCGATCGTGCATGGATTGGGTAAGGGGCGCGCCGACCCGCGAGAGTTCGTCGTGCTCCTGAGCGTTGAACGCTCGCCACTCCGGGCCGTAATCGATCGGATCTTCGGTGAGAACGAGGCCGCACTCCTCACAGACCCGTTCGCCGCGGTCCGGATCGTGGACGATCGTATCGGTCTCGCAGTCTGGACAGAGACCAGCCTCGACCGCCTCCGACTGCGATTCGGTGCTGGCGTGATCGATTATAGACCGCGTCATCAGTATCCGACCGAAACCGTGCAGTCACTGTAAGGGGTTCACATGGTTTCGCGGGAAACACCGACTTACTATTCTGACGCCTGACTGTCAGGAGCCGTATTCACCGGATGGATTCGAGGAACTTCTCTGAGACGGCCAGTAAGGAGTCGCGTCGCCGACGCTACACCGAGCGGTGACGACGACCGACGCGACCGTCACTCCCTCGAGCGAACAGCTGTGACGGTCGCGTCGAGACCGTGTCCCATCGGTCGTGTCCGGGCGAAACGGCCGTCACCGGTCGCTTCGACCCGTATTGATACGTGTGACCATCCCACATGAAATGTGGGGATAGTCGACTCGAGCCAGCGGCGTAAATCCCTCTATTCGGCGTGTAAACCCGTCGTTCGTGTGTGAACTGTCGATCGACTTTATATCCGCTGGGCCGAACGATCGGTATCGCCGCCGTGTTGTCACTCAGTTCCCCGAGACGCGTCGGTATCGGATCCGTTTTCGGCCCGCGTCTCCGTACGCTGTCGATACGCGCCCACGATCGATCGGTACCGACCGACTTCGCCGGCGACCGAGGACGGCCGTCGCGGCGCCAAGAAGCCACCGTTGTAACTCGCTCGGGAAGCCGTTCCGTACGTCCTTTGCAGCCGGTGCGAAACGTGGCCGTTTTTAAGAGTATCTCCGTTGGTGTTCAACTTGGTGTGTCAAACGTGATTTGGAGCCGCCGTTCGAACGTACAGCGGTCACCGTCGAGCCGACGCTCCGGTGGCTTTTCCTGCCGTGTACTGGGGACGACGAACGCGAATGGGGTCGCTACGATCGGAGGGTCGCGATAATGTCGTCGGTAGATACGTCACTTCCGGACGAGATCGCCTCGGTCACCAACGAGACGGACGAGCGGCTCTCGAAGGATGTCATTTTCGAGCTCTTAAAGAATCGACGTCGGCGCGAAGTCCTCGCGTACCTCCTGGACGCCGACGAAACGGTGACGCTCGGCGAACTCGCGGAACAGATCGCCGCCTGGGAGAACGACACCGATATCAACGCCCTCAGCTCCGACCAGCGGAAACGAGTCTACGTCGCTCTCTATCAGACCCATCTGCCGAAAATGGACGACGCCGGTATCGTCGAGTACGACCAGGATCGAGGGTTGATCTCGCTCGCGGACAACGCCGACCTGTTGATGATGTACCTCGATACGGATACCCATCGACAGGATCGGTGGGATCGGTGGTACGCCGGGCTTAGCGTGGCCGGCGCGTCCCTCATCGGTGCGGCGTTCCTCGGGATCCCGCTCCTGTCGGCCGTGCCGATGACCGCCCTCGCCGGCGTCGTCGTCGCCGCCTTCTTTTGTCTCTCGATCGCTCACGTCGTCCGGAACCGTCATCACGAACGCAACGTCGACGGAAAGCTCTCTCGTATCGAGTGACCCGCCATCCACACGGCGGCGGTCCGTCCCGTGGCTGCAACGAGTTCGCGCTGTGACCTCGCGCCTCGAGCGACGCGTTCGTTGACCGCCTGCGGATCGAACGCCGTTCCGTTCGTCCGGTCGAGGTCCGTGTTCGTCGCCGGACTCGTTACCATCCCTCCCCGTGACCGCGCTCGCCGCACGCGGGTGAGCGACGGGATCGATGCGCTCTCTCACAGCGGTTCCCGGTCGGCCGCTAAGAAGGCTTTTTATTACCCGCTTGCGTACAATCGATTGGCTCCCGACGACCGTCATCCAGTACCGGAACAGTCGCGTGCCAGCAGCTGTTCTCGGCGCGGGAGCCTTCTAACCTGACGCGAATGGGTCGCCGACGCTCGTGAATTTCGTGCCAGCAGAGTGACTCTCGTAGCCACCGACCGTCACTGCAGACCCGATCGCACGATAGCGTTGCGATCGGTCCGTGAATCGTTTCAGTGGCTACGATACCGTCTCGAGTCATGCCCCGGAGGCGACCGCCCCGAAACGGCGGTCGATCGAACGGGACCTCGTGCTTCGGGTCGACTGCGCCCGATCCTCGCGTTCGGTAGCCCGGATCTGTCTCTCGTAAACGCGGCCATTACTATGACGAAGACTATCACGTCTCCTCCTATGGTTGGCATCACCGGGCGAACGCCGGACGTGGACGACGGATCGTTTGCCAGTTCTCTCGAGCCGCTCGTTCACACGGATCGGTACGAGGCCGACGTGGTCTTCGAATCGGCGTCTCGTTCGGTCGGAACGACGGCGTACCCGGAGTATCCGATCCGAATCGTCGAGAACGACGAGTACTGGATCTGTCTCGAGGGCCGGATCTACGACCGCGACGACGAGACGCTCGACCGCGAACTCTTCGACGTTGCGGCGCACGTGCTCGCGGCCGACGGCGACGACGAGTTCCTGACCGAGTGGTTGCTCGAGACCGACGGCGAGTTCCTGCTCGTCGCCGTCGACAAGAAAAGCGACCGGCTCGGCTTGCTCAACGATCCGCTCGCTCGGCTGCCGACGTACTACTTCCACGACGGGGAGACGTTCCTGTTCTCGCGGGAGCTCCGCTATCTCATCAACCAGGCGCCGATCGAGGGGTTCGATCCGATGGGCGTCGCCCACTGTCTCCTCTTTGGCTACTCGCTGGGCGACCGGACGCTGATCGACGGGGCGAACCGGCTGCGTCCCGGGACGAAACTCACCGTCGATCCGGAGCGCGGCGCGGTCACGGAGACGACGCTCCACCGGTTCGACTTCGGCGAGCCGGCCCACGCGGATCGGAGCCGATCGAGAAACGCCGCCGAACTCGTCGACCGGTTCGAGCGGGCCTGCCGCCAGCGGTCGGGCGACGGCAGTCGGGACGTGATCTCGTTGAGCGGGGGGCTCGACTCGCGGTCCGTGCTGGCCGGCTACCACGCCGAGGGGATCCCGACGACTGCGGCGACGATGGCATCCGACGAGTTCGTGCCGCGATCCGACGTCGAGCTCGCTCGAGAGCTATCCGAGACGTTCGATATCGACTGGCAGCGTTACGATGTCGGGCCGCCCAACGGGTCGGATCTGGACCGAATCATCAAGACGAAAAACGGACAGATCGGGCTCCTGACCTCGTTTATCCTCGACTTCTTTCGGCAGCTTCGTGAGGAGTACGACGCCGGCCTCACCTACGTCACCGGCGACGGCGGGGACAAGGTGCTCCCCGATCTCACTCCCGCGACGTCGATCGACGACGAATCGGCGCTGGTCGACTACATCATCGAGGAAAACTGCGTTCTCTCGCTCGAGCAAGTGGCCCAGATTACGGGGCTCTCCACGGATGCGATTCGCCGGAGCGTTCGTGATCGGCTTCGACTCTACCCCGAGACGGATCCCGCCTCGAAGTACGTCCACTTCCTCGTCTACGAGCGCGGCGTCAACTTCCTGTTCGAGGGCGAGGACCGGAATCGATTCTTCTTCTGGAGCACGACCCCGTTCTACTCGATCGACTTCTTCCGGTACGCGATGAACTGTCCGCCCGAACAGAAGAGCCGGTACGACCTCTATCGGTCGTTCCTCACGGAACTCTCGCCCGCCGCCGCGGCGCTTACTCACCCCGATTACGGAGTGCCCGTCGCCTCGACCCGCCACGAGGCCGCGGCGTTCGTCGACGAGCTGCTTTCACGGTATCCACGGGTGTTCGACGTCGTGCGACCGATCGTCAAATCGCTCAACGGTCTCGAGACGGAGTCCCAACTGAGACCGAGCACGGTCGACTGCATTCGAACCCAGATCGAACAGTGCGGGGCCGTTGATGACGTGCTCTCGACCGACGAACTCCACGCGTTCCTCGACGCGCACGCGGACCGCGATCGGGTGTCGGTCTACCGCCTCTTCGCGCTCACCTCGCTTATCGACGACATCCATTCGACGGAGAGCGTCCTCGAATCGCGGCGGGATGCCGTCTTCGGCTGACTGTCTCGTTTCTCTGTTCGACGGGCGAGTAGTCAGGTCACAATTCTGGAGTACGCGTTCGTTCCCTCGTTTTTGACAGTTCCACCACCCCAACTGTCTTTATATAATGCTGGATACCGATGAGCAGAGACGCGACCCCGCCGCAGCCGCCCGTTTTCCAATATAAGAAACCGTGGTTAAATTGGATAATAAGAGAAAAAATATGCAGTGATATAATGAAAATCACAGAATCTTACCGATATCGAGGCAGGAAAGTTTATGGTACGGTAGTGTTCTCTCACAGATCGCATGGCACGCGACGAACCGGTACGGGACACAGACGATCCCGCCGAACCGACAGTCAGTGACGACGAACAGCGCGAACACAGTATACTCGATCGACGATCGTACCTGAAGTTAGCCGGCGCGACGGCCGTCGCAGCGGGCGTCGGGACGACTGCGGCGAGCGCGGCCGACGGTGACTACGAGGTCATCGAGGCGCGCGGCCAGTCGATCAGGATCGATTCGGGCGAGACCTGGGAGAACAAACTCATCGATTTCGGCGATCGAAACAACATCACGATCACCGCCAAGGGATCGAATTGGACGATCCGGAACATCGGCTTTACGGGCACTATTCCCTACAACGAGACCATTTTCGGAGTCTGCGATTCCGGCTCCGGAACGTCGGTGATGGAGAACGTCTACTTCGGCGAATCGACCGGCGAACAGCCGAGCGGCGAGCGCTCGATCTGTATCTGGGTCGACCCCGACCACTCGGGCCACCTGGACGTGACGAACGTCAATTTCAACGTCCCCGGAAACAACGGTATCTACGGCTCCGCGCCCGCCTACAACGGCGACGGCGGGACGATCGCACTCCAGGGCTGTTACGGCAACGACTGTCACCACACCGCGTTCCGGATCGGCGACTGCGGCATGTCGATCGAGAACTGCGTGAGCTACAAGAGCGGGACCCGCGCGGCGAACCGCAACGTCTGGGTCTGGGAGGGCAACTACGGCGGCGGCGCGACCGTCCGCGATTCCCACTTCATCACGAACGGCACGGGCGGCTCGGTCGTGACGAACGGGAGTCCGAACCTGACCCTCGAGAACGTTCACACCGACGACGGCCGCGGCGACGGCTCGAATCCGAAACATTTCGTCCCCGACGGCTGTCCGGAAAGCGGCGCGGAAGCAGCGAGCGGCGGCAGCGGCGGTGGTTCGTCGAGTCCGCCCTCAAACGGCGAGGCTGATTCGGACGAGGACCTCCCCGAGAACACCCTGACGGTCACCGGGACCGGCGACGCGACGGAGTACTACGTCGAGACCACCGACGAACTCGTCGCCGATCCGAACGCCGGCTCGCTCGAGGTTCACGACGAGATCGACGGCACGAGCGTCTCCGGCTGGGTGACGACGTCGTCCCACGTCGACGGCTTTCGCTTCGCCGGCGACCTCCACGAGGTCGCGTTCCGACAGGGCTCTGCCCGCGTCGAGGTCAACGGCGAGGTGATCGATCCCGATCAGTACAACGGCGACGAGCCCGGCCTCGAGAACACGCTGCTGGTCGACGGGATCGGCACCGCCGGCGGAACGAGCTACGAGTTTTCGGTCTCGGGGGCCGTCGAAAAGGCGACCGTCGAGGGAGCCACGATCGACGACGAGGACGCGATCGACGGCGGCCACGTCTCGGGCGGCGTCGCCGGCTGGCGCGACGCCTTCCGGTTCGGCGGCGACCTCGAGGAACTCACCGTCGACGGCGATGCGCGCGTCCTGATCAACGGCGAGCAGGTCGACCCGGCCGAGTACGGCCAGGAGCAGCCACACGTGCTGACGCTGGTCGGCAACGGATCGGCCGCGAACTACGAGATAACGGTCGACGGAACGATCGACACGATCGCCGGCGACGATTCGGACGCATTCGCGACGGTGTCCTCCGGGACCACGGTCGAGGGATCGATCGAGCGCGGCGCTCAGCGGTTCCGGTTCTCCGGGACGCTCACCGACGTCACCTTCATCGACGGTTCGGCACACGTCTACCTCGATGACCGGCGAATCGACCCCGATCAGTACGGCGAGCAGGAACTGCTCCCAAACGCCATCGTAATTGACGGAGCCGGCACCGACGGCGAGACGAACTACTCCTTCGATATCGACGGCGAGGTCGTCACCGCGAGCTACCGCGACGCGTCGGTCGACCCCGGTGACGAGATCGAGGGCCGATCCGTCACCGGCAGCGTCGACGACGAACTGGACGCCTACTGGTTCGACGGCGACGTCGCGGACTTCCGGCTCAGCGGCAACGCCAGCGTCGACGTCCAGTACAACGCCCGAAGCAACTGACCGGTCTCGACCGGCTTTTTGCCGGACCCGCTCCTCGAGACGATCGCGTTGGGACCCTGTGTCTCGCGCGCGATCGCGTTCGCCACAGCGGTCGTCACCGTTCGCCGAGTTCAGACCGTATCCGCCCGAATCGGCTCGCTCGACGGGCGATCGACCCCCTCGGTCGACTCGAGTGCAGTGTGACAGACTCGTTCGAAGCGCTCGGCCTGGGCGCTCCAGCGAAACGCGTACGCGTCTTCGCGAGCCTGCGCACCGAGGCGCGACCGGAGCGACGGGGAGTCCACGAGCATCGTCAGCTTGTCCGCGAGATCCTGGGGATCGCCGACGCGGGCCAGCAAGCCGTTCTCCCCGTTGGAGAGGTAGGTCGCGATCCCCTCGAGATCGGTCGTGACGACCGGGAGGCCACAGGCCATCGCTTCCAGGTTCGCCATCCCGAAACTCTCCTCGTGGCTCGGGAGACAGAACACGTCGGCTCCGGCGTGGTACGCCGGGAGATCGGGGTGGGGAACCTCGCCGTGGCAGACGACGTCGTCGTCGATCCCGAGCGCCGCGGCCCGATCCCGAATTCGGGCGCGTTCGCCCCGCCCGACGAAGTGGAGTTCCTGTCGTCCGTCGAGGGCCGCGACCGCCTCGAGCAGGTCGTCGATCCCTTTCGATTCGACGAGTCGACCGACGAACAAGATTGCCGGGTCGTCGCTCTCGAAGGCGGGCTCGATACCGGGCCGAAATTCCTCGGGATCGATGCCGGGCGGGACGACGCCCTCGAAGTCGTAGCCGAACGTCTCGGTGAGTTTGCGGGCGGTATCCGGCGAGTTGGCAATCAGCAGGTCGGTTTTCGAAAACCGGTCGCGAAGCCAGGCCGCCGGAGTGACGGTCGAGGCCTTGTGAAACGTGTAGACGGTCGGCACGTCGACGAGGTTCGAGAGGAGTAGATCGTCCAGAAACTGGGAGGTACAGAGCACATCGAGCCGTTCGTTCATGTGATCAATGACGTCGTTACGGGCCGCCCAGAGCGTCATCAGGAACTTCTTGCGGTTCTGGCTACCGAGGGGATTGATCGGATCGATCGCCCGGGAGGGGTGGTCGGCGAACGACGGGGTCTCGACGATCCGCACGTCCGACTCGAGTAACACGGGGGAGAGATCGCCGCTCCTGGTGTACAGCGTCACGTCGTTCGTCTCGCTGAGTTCGACCGCCATCCGCTGCGTGTAGACGGCGATCCCCCCGGCGTGGCGCGTGCCCGCCGCGTCGTGATAGAACCCGATGTGCATGCGCCAGTAGACGCGTATCAACTGGTTTGTTATTACGCTCGTACCGACAGTACAACCCGCCTATCTATAGCGCCTGGCGTCTACTCGATGGCGGCGTGTCGGTCGGCGCGCTCGAGGGATGCTACTCGCGCAACGGCGAGAGAGCGAAACAGGAGGAGTGAGTCGTATTATTGATCGCGCGCGTTGTACTGGACGTCGACGCTCGCGTTCCCGCGGAGCCGGAAGTCCGTAACGTCACCGTCGAACCAGTAGGCGTCGAGCCAGTTGCCGACGCCACCGCGAACGGCTCGTCCCTCGATCACGTCTTCGTCGTCGATCGAGGCGTTCCGGTAGTCCGACTTGCAGACCGCGCCGTCGACCTCGAGGGAGTACGTGCTCGGACCGTCGGCGTCGACGCCGTCGATCACGAGGGCGTGGGGGAGCAGTTCCTGCTCGGCGTACTCGCTCGGATCGATCGATTCGCCGTCGACCGTGATGTCCGCCGCGCCGTCACTGAACGTGAGGTCCGTCAGCGCACCCGAGAATCGGAACGACTGGGTTTCGTCGGTGAGCGAACTCTGAACCGTCGATCCCGAGATCGTCGTCGCGTCCGCCGCGGGCTGCTCGTCCGACGCGAGTTCGATCGATCCGTCGACCGTGACCTCGTAGCTCGTCGGCGTTCCCCGTCCCGAGACCTCGAGGACGTGGGGAAGCCGTCGGCCGAAGTCGGCCGGATCGACCTCCTCGTCGTTGACGAGCACCGTTCCGGGGCCGTCGACGGTGAGTTCCGCGAGGTCGCCGTCGAACCGGAATGCGTCCTTCCAGTCGGCCACGCTCCCCTGCACGGTAGCGCCGTCGATGGCGTCCTCGGCGTCGATCGAGGCACCCTCGTAGTTGGCGTGTTCGATCGCACCGTCGACCGCGAACTCGTATCGGGTCGCGTCCGACGGATCGCCGTCGACGAGGAGGACGTTCGGCAGTTGCGGGTTCTCCTCGTCCGCGGTCGTCCCCTCGTCGCCGGCTCCGCCGCTCGAGCCGGCGGATTCGGTGCCCGACGCGGCCGCCTCGGGCGACGTCGGAACGCCGTCGGGGACGGAGAGATCGGGCTCCCTCGAGACGTCGCTGCCGATGGAGACCGTGGAACCGTTCGCCTCCCGTATCTCTCCGCGATAGCCGCCGCTCCGGAAGTCGACGCTGCCCGCGGATCCGTTCGCCCCGGCCACGAGCGAGTACGGGTAGGGACCGTCGGCGAAGTGCGAGTCGCGGATGGTCACGGTACCGCCGTTCCAGACCCAGACGGGGCGGCCGTTCGTTTCACCGTAGCCGCCGTAGCCGCGCCCGTAGTCGGTATCGTCGTTGTAGGCGACGCAGTCGACGATCTCGTCGTCCTCGCTGCCACAGCGGAAGGTGGTGACGCCGTTGTTCTTGCCGAAACAGCGCTCGAAGCGGACGCTGCCGCCGTAGGGCGTGTTGGAACAGTAAAAGCCGTTGTTCGGGTAGCCCTGGACGTTGCAGTTGCGGAAGGTGAGGTCCGCCTCGCTCCCGCGGTGCATGAATACGGCACCGGGGCCGTGAACGAAACTCGCGCCTTCCTTCGTCGCGCCGTCGCCCAGGTAAATGTTCTCGAAAAGGATGTCTCCCTGCCCGGCGTTGATCGAAATCATGAACGAGTCCCCGCGGTAGAGGCCTTTGAAACCGATATTTCGAACCGCTGAGTCGGCTCCATCGACCATGATCAGGAAACTCTCACCGGTCGTGAGGTCGATCAGTTTGTTCTCGTACGTCTCACCGCGGCTGACCGTCACCGTCTGGCCGCGCGCCTCGACGACCTCGTAGTCGTCTTCGACGGCGCTCGCCGCTCCCGTTAGCGTCGCGGCCGCCGTCGTCGCACCGGCCAACTTCATATACGATCGCCGGTCTAGTAATTTTCCGTTACTGCCGTCGCCGGTCGCCTCCGCGTCGGTGGAGGCTGACGACTCGTCGTCTCGTACCGAAGGGTCGCGTGCCATGCAATCAGGTAATTCGATACTACCGGCATAAACTTTCCGCATTTCTGCACTTAAAATTTACAGACTGTACCTATTCTCTGCACGATTACTAAAAGTTTGAGTGCCTATTCGTATCAGAATAATTCGTACAGAACATTCTCGCATTCCTATCGGTACGATCGTATTACCTGGAAACGGGCGCCGAAAGCCGCCGATTCCGGCTGCTCTTCGCCGGTCGATTCCGGTCGATCGTCGCCGGTAATACGATATTACGCTGGAAGCGATACGCCGAATACGCCCGGAAGAAGCGATCGTCTACAGCAGTGTCGCCTCTCGAGAAACGGATACCTCGAATTCGGACTGAAGCCGGTATCGCGGACTGTCCGATCAGCGGGAAACCGTTTCGGCGATTACGATACCCATCATCGAAGCGATGGCTCGAGTCTGTGACGACCGTCGAGCGAGACGTGAATACGGTGAGAATGTGCCAGCGCGGATCGGGGGAGGGCACAGCAGCGAGCCGCACTGTGGAGAGTCGCGTCAGCGGGGAACGGATCGTGTGGAGGGTCGCGTCAGCAGGGAACGGATCGGGTGGAGGGTCGCGTCAGCAGGGAACGGATCGGGTGGAGGGTCGCGTCAGCAGGGAACGGATCGGGTGGAGGGTCGCGTCAGCAGGGAACGGATCGGGTGGAGGGTCGCGTCAGCAGGGAACGGATCGGGTGGAGGGTCGCGTCAGCAGGGAACGGATCGGGTGGAGGGTCGCGTCAGCGGGGGATTCAGTTCGAAGCGCCCGATGCGGCGTCTTCGGGGGAGGTCGGGACGCCGTCCGGGATGACTGCCTCGGGATCAGTCCCGACGCCGTTACCGAGTTGAACGCTCGAGCCCGCTTCTTCGCTGATGCCCGCTCCGTCGTCGTAGTCGGAGTTCGTGACGGCGACCTCGGTGGGATTTCCGTTCGCACCGGCGACGATGGCCGAATTCTGGCCGTTCATCTCGATCTGACAGTTGTCGACCTCGATCGCCCCGGGGGCCCACGCCCAAATCCCGCGGCCGGCGTAGCCCTCACTGCTGTCGACGTAAACGCTGGAATTGGTCACCTTGCTGCCCTCGGTGGCCAGCCGGAAGTGCGAAACGTAGCAGTTCGCGGCGAAGCTGCTGTCGACGTGGATCGTCCCGCCGCCCTTGTTGCCGGGCGCGGAGCCGTAGATCGCGTTGTCCGCGAAGTTCTGGATGTTGACGTTTTTGAAGTCGATGTGACCGGAGTGGTCGGGGGCGACCCAGAAGGCGGTCTGGCCGTGCCCGTTCGGGTTGCCGTTACCCGTACTCGAGCCGTCGCCGAGGTAGACGTTTTCGACGGTGCAGGTTCCGCCGGCGGTGTCGGAGATACCGAAGGTGGCGGAGCCGGTGCCGGAGGTGTTCTCGCCCTTGAACCCGACGTTTCGGATCGTCCAGTCGCTGCTGTGGGCCGTGACGATGATGTCCTGACCGGTCGTCATGTCGATGAGCTTGTTCTCCCAGGTCTCACCGGCGTCGATGGTGATCGTCTGTCCCTCGGCTTCGATGACCTCGTAGTCGTCCTGGGCCGAGGCTGCGCCGGCACCGCCGAGTGCGGTCGTCGCGGTCGCCACCGCGGCGAGCGAGCGAACGTAGTTACGGCGGGTTAATCCGGAATTTCGGCCTGTCGTCGGAGCGGATTCCGTGTCGGACGTACGGGGATTCTGCGCCATACAATTCCGTAACACCATCTTACGCCCATAAACTTTTCTTTGTAGATATGGCTTAAATTTACAGACATAGTTTCTAACTTTGTGGAAACCAACACAATCTATGCATATTCGTTCTCGAACATACGAATGATCACGCGGTGAAACTGCGGCGTGCAATCGCGGCTTTTCTCGAGAAACGAGGGAATTCCCCGGAGCGTGGGGGACTCCGGGCCGAATTCGGCGAGTTGCTTCCCGCACCGTTTCTCCGGTGGTGACGCCGTTTCATTCGGACAGGCGCACGTTTCCTCGGTCGTAACAACCTATTACCGGCCGGAACGCCGACCGGCGGCCCCCGTCGCCCGTCAGTCACGCCGTCCGTACGATTGCCCGACAGCGTCGAACCACCGCGGTCGCCAGTGAGACGTCGGCACCGGACTCGGCGGACGACTCGCCCCTCGAGTGCGCATCCGGGCGTTGCTCAACGCGCGCGTGTCATCCACTACTAGAGCTCGAGTTCCCCCGACGACCGAGTCGGACACCTCTCTAGGGGGCGGTGATCGACCGCGACGGTCTGAGAGCGACGATTCGATACCGATCGCGGGAGGCGACTCCATCGCTCGACCGACCGGCTCGCTCCCTCCGGAGAAACGCAGTCGCGTCGGGCGACGAGGGACCTTACGGTGCGCTGTCGATCGCGTACATCTCGAATTCGTCGTTCGAGATCACCTTGTTCGCGCCCGGCTCCGTGTCGAGTCCCTCGAGCGCCCTCCTGTCGTAGTTGAGCTCTCGATAGACGTCGAGCTCTCGCGTCTCGTCCCAGTCGGTGACGACGAAGTAGTACTCGTCGGTGGGATAAGCCCCGCTGTAGTTCCCCTCCGAAAACACGGTGGCGTTGACGGAGCCGGTGGCGGCCGACGCGCCGCCGACCGTGTCGCCACCGCCTGCAATTCCGTTGATGCCCTGCTCGTATCGATAGGGATCGTACCCCATGCCCGCGTAGGGGACGTCATCGGCCCCGTGATCGAACCCGTCCTCGTACCCGCTCATCATTTCGTCGGTCACGTGCTGGCCCGGGTTGTAGATCAGCGGCGACGTGAACACCGTCATGAGCCCGAGGACGAGACACGCCCCGAGTACCAGCGCCGTGACCGCGTTCGCGCCCGGTCTCGTGATCACGCCCGAGAGGCCGCCGACGAGCTGTGCGAGGGCGATGCCGGCCAGGATCGTCAGGAGCACGTAGATGAACCCCATCTGCCGGAACGCCATCGTCGGCGTCCCGAGGAAGTAGACGAGAAACATCGCGGAGAGCGGGAACAGCGCGAACGCGACGTAGTTGACGAGGGACTTGGTCTCCCCGTCGAGGCTCGTCCGGCCGAGCCAGACGACCAGGATGAAACAGCCGACGATGAGGCCGATGATCGCCGCGTCGAGGAACATCTTGACGAACAATTCGGTGAGGCTGCCGCCGATCTCGGTCAACGACGTCCCCCGTTGATTGACCTCGGTGCCGCCGCCGATATCCTGTGCGAGCAGGCCGGTGACGAGGCCGGCGGCGGCCTGCCTGAACCGCTCGTTACCGAGCGCCCAGAGCCCGAAGAGGGCCCCGAGGGAGAGCGTGTGAACGTGGGTCGTCGGATGCTCGAGCATCGGGTGTTCGTCGTAGCGCCGGCGGGCGAGGTACTGGACGCCGCTGATCGCGCCGATGAGAACGACGACGTTGAACATCTGCTGGGGATGTACCAACAAGAGCGCGAGGCCGGTGAGAAAGAGGAGGACGCTGAACGGCGACACGTCGAGCGGGAGCCGCTCGAGCGTCGAGCGCCGGCGGAGGTAGGCGACGATCGCGAAGAGTACCGGCGGGACGAGAAACAGCGCGTTCGAGTTGGTGTGAACGCCCATGTGGGTCGCGATGTTGTTGATCGGCAGCACCATCCAGGAGACGATCGCGGCGAGGCCGACCGCCAGCCCGTCGCCGGTCATGTCGCGGACGACGAGCGGGACGAAGACGACGAAGGGGACGAAGAGGATAACCATTCCGAGCAGGAGTCCGCGTTCGATCGAGACGCCGCCGGCGAAGTGCAGGACCGTCGCGATAGCGTGCAATCCCGGATAGAAGAGTTCGTGTGGCGCGGTTCCGCCGGTGACGATATCGCGCGTCCACCCGAGGTGGGTGAGGGCGTCTCCCATTCCGGCGAACCGATAGTTCCTGAGTATCGGGAGGCTCACGATGGCCGTGACCGTCAGTCCCCCGAGACCGATTCCGAGTCCCTGCTGGCGGCCGCGACAGGACAGGGTCGTTCCGACCGCGATCGCGAGCGCGAGTGCGAACCCGAACCAGGTGATCGTCGGCGCTCCCGCGTAGACCGACGGCTCGTAGGCGGTCGCGGGATTCGCCCTCGCCACGAGGATCCCCACCGCGACCGCGAGAAAGCCGATCGCGACCGTCACGTTGAGCGTCGATCGTCTCATGCCCTCTCACCGAGTTCGGCCGGACCAGTCTCGATACGCATGTGTTGGGCCAGTGGTCGGCGCTGTCGGGGTTTGTTATAGGCTTCCTACCCTCGAAAACAGACGTTGTGAGGCCTCCACCCGAAGTATGCTATCCCTATCGAATCCGAACTGTCAGCTACGGATTGATTTCTCGCGTCGGAATCGATCAACGATACTGCTGGTTTTTGTAGGCGGTCGTGATCGATCGAGACGACACCCGACTCGCTCTTACTATGTCATCCATCATCATCGACGGGATCTCGACTCACGAGGCGACCCTCGAGTGCTCGGTCCGTAGCTCGGCCGACCTCGAGCGGTTCTTCACCGACGAATCGTTCCGGACCAGCTACGACGTTCCGATCGGGGACGTTCCCGAGGGCGTGCTCGCGATCCCCGTCCTCGCGCAGGTCTGTCCGGTCGCCTGGGCCAACGGCGCCGACGTCTACGTCGACGAGGTCGACGCGACGTTCGCCCGCGCGCTCGAGGACGTGAAGGAATCGCTGTGTGAGATGCACGACTTCCTCGAGGGAGGGACGCTCTACGCGCGTCGAACCATCGAACCGGAGCCGAACGCGACCGGCGAGAGCGGCCTGCTGTTTACCGGCGGCGTCGACTCGACGTGCTCGTACGTCCGCCACCGCGAGGAGTCGCCGACGCTGATCAGCGTTCGCGGCTGGACGATCACCCCGGACGCTGCCGACGACGGGAAATGGGACGCCCTCCGCGAGCGCGTCTCGGGTTTCGCCGCCGATCACGACTGCGAGACGTCGTTCGTCGAGTCCAACATGCTCTCCTTCCTCGATCATCCGATGCTGTTGGCCCACTACAAGCGCTACGTCGACGGCGGCTGGTACAGCTCCGTGGGTCACGGGCTGGGACTGCTCGGCCTCTGCGCGCCGATGGCCTACGCGCGCGGAATGGAAGACCTCTACGTCGCCGCGACCCACTGGGACGGGATCGACCTCGAGTGGGGTTCTCGCCCCGACATCGACGAGCGCGTCCGGTGGGCCGGGACGCGATGTCACCACGACGCCTACGATCTCACCCGGCAGGAACGCCTCGACGTCATCGCCGGCTACGTCCGCGACGAGGATCCCGAACTGCAACTCCAGACCTGTAACGACCGCATGGACGGTAACTGCGGGGAATGCGAGAAGTGTTATCGGACGGCGGTCGGCCTTCGCCTGTCCGGCCTCGAGCCGTCGAACCACGGGTATCCGTTCTCCGACGCGGACTACCCCGACCTCCGTCGCTCCCTCGAGCGCGGCGAGTGGGTGCTCGGGCAGGACGAGCGCCACATGTGGGCCGACATCCGCGAACGCGCGAGCGAGACCGAACCCGCGACGCCGGCCGAGCGACGCTTCTTCGAGTGGCTCGAAACCGCGGATCTGGCCGACCTGATATCGTCGTCCGGCTCACCGCTGGCCCACCGACTCCTCTGGGTCGGCGCTCGAAACGCGCCGAACAGCGTCTACAACACGGTGTACCCGGCCTGGACGACGGCGAAAGCCGGCCTTCGACTCGTCCGGTCCGGTCGATAGAGCGAGGCGTCCGATCGGCGTCGTGTCCACCACGCTTTTCATCATCCCACGTGAACGAATGGCACAATAGGGAGATGACCGTCGAAATCGGCGATCTGGCCTCGATCTTGCTCGAGAACGCCCAGGACAAACTCGCCGTCGTCGACGAGGCGGGGACGTACCGCTACGTCAACGAGGCGAGCCGCTCCATCCTCGGCTACGAGCCGGACCAGCTCGTCGGCGAGGACACACAGGAGTACATCCATCCGGACGATCGACAGCCTGTCGCGGACCAGTTCCGGCGGATCACTGCGACGGGGGAATCGTCCGCGTCGGTCAGATATCGTCACGCGACCCGAAGCGGCGAGTGGGTGTGGCTCGAGAGCCGATTTACGGACCTGCCCGACGACACGCTCGAGGGGTACGTCGTCAGCTCGCGGGATATCTCCCGACAGGTCGCTGCGGAACGCGATCGCCGCACCGCCGAGAGTCGACTGCAGACGATCGCCGGGACGGTCGGGGACGTCCTCTGGATGTTCAACGGTGACTGGACCGAGCTCCTGTTCGTGAACCCGGTCTACGAAGACGTCTTCGGCCAACCGGTCGAGGATCTCGAGGCGAACCCGCGCGAGTTTCTCGAGGTCGTCCACCCCGACGACGTTTCCCGCGTCACGGAAGCGATGGCCCGCATCTCGGACGGCGAATCGGTCGACATCGAGTATCGCGTCAATCCGGACACGGACTACAGCCGCTGGGTCTGGGTGCGTTCCGAACCCATCATCGAAGACGGCGAGGTCGACCGTATCGTCGGGTTCTCCCGGGATATCACCGATCGCCGTCGTCGGGAGCGCCAGCTGGTGATCATGGACAATCTCCTTCGACACAACCTGCGAAACGATCTGTCCGTGATGCTCGGCAACGCCGAGTGCATCGCCAGTGACGGCGACGAATCGTCCCGCGAACGCGCGGCGATCATCCGCCGACAGGGACGGGAACTCCTCGAGACCGCCGCCAAGCAGCGCGAGATCATCGAGTTGTTGACGGAGGGATCGGCGCCCGCCTCGATCGACCTCGTCCCGGTCGTGACCGACGCGGTCGACGCGATACGCGACCGGTATCCGAACGCCACGATCGAGACGACCGCTCCGGACACCGCGACCGCCCGCGCAGTAACCGAAATCGAGTTAGCCGTGACGGAACTCCTCGAGAACGCGGTTCGACACGAACCGCACGGAGAGCCGAAACTGTCGGTAACCGTCCGCTCGCGTCCGGAAACGATCTCCGTCGCGATTCGAGATAACTGCCCGCCGATTCCGGAAGTCGAGTTTCGCATTCTCACCGGCGACTGGAAGATGGACGACGTCTATCACACGTCCGGGCTGGGGCTGTGGCTCGTCTACTGGGTCGCCGACCTCTCGGACGGCGGTATCGCGTTCGACCGATCCGAGACGGGAAACACCATCACGCTGACGCTACCGCGCGATCGGACGTGATCGGGGGCTGCCGGTCGGTCGGCATCCGTTCGAACGGATCGGCGGTATTCGAGATCGAAGAGCGTCAGGAGAGAACCCCGTCACGACGAATACGGCGGTAGGTGCCGACCCCTGCCGAGGCGATAGCCACTCGGAGAACGCGCGACGGACGGCGGGATCCCGTATACGGACTGTTGTCCGTCAGTTTTGGAGCGACCGCGACTCGTCCTTGGGATGCTCCGGTACGTCGGTGCACCGGACCGTCTTATTCCATGTAACCGAGCCCCTTCAGTCGGTCCTCGACGTCGTCGAAGTCCTCGTCGACCGCGTCGTCGCTGTCGGTCCGGCTGACCGTCGTGCGGTCGACCTTCCGCGAGGACGGGCGCGCTTCCGCGGCGAACGCGTCGAACAACACCCGTCCGTCGGCGTTTTCCGGGACCGGTTCGCCGATTCCGTGGAGCAGCGTCGGCGCGATGTCGACTACGCGCGCCCCCCGGAGCGTCGCCCCGGCGTCGATCGACGGCCCGCGACACAGGACGATCCCTTCGCTGCGGTGGCTCGCGTCGTAGACCCCGGTGTCGCCGATCACGTCGTCTGCGACCGAACTCCGCGCCTCGTAGGTGCCCCGACCGCTCACGACGAGGTCGGGTGACGCCTCGTCCGTCGGGAACAGATCGTCCCCGTCGGACACCTCGAGCAGCGCCTCCCCGTCGGCGTCGGTCGCCGACTTCAGGGTGGCCGTAATATCGGCCTTGATCTCCGGTATCTCGCCGGGATCGACGACGCCGCCGTCGAAGCGGTCGGTGTCGTTGATGTACAGGTTGCCGGTGTCGTGGACGAACGCGACCGTGCGGTCGAAGTCGACGTCGTAGAGGGCGTGATCGCCGGGAATCTGCTCGGCGACGGAGTCGACCAGCTGCCGGGGGAGCGACTGGACGAGAGCCTTCTCCGTGATCCCGACCCGATTGAGCGCCCCGGTGATCGCGTCCCGGGAGATGCCGAGGCTGGCGAGCGCGCCGCGGGTCCCGTCGTCTTCGCGACGGAACAGGTAGCCGTCCCGCTCGAGGATGCGGTTGACGTAGACGAGGTCCTCGATCGGCCCGAAGCCGTGATCGGAGACGACGTAGAGGTCCGCGTCGTGGTCGTCCGTGTAGTCCACGACCTCGCCGAGTATCTCGTCGAGCTTCTTGTAGTGGGCGAGGAGCCGATCCATGTCCCAGATGAGGTGCTGGAATCGGTCGGGTGCGGTGTAGACGAAGAAGAACAGCTGCCAATCGTCGGCGGCGCGGTCCATCTGAATCCGCATCAGTTCGCGGCGCTTCGCGAGCACGTCGTCGACGGCGACCTCGAAGTCGTCCAGTCGGTCGGCGTACTCGGGATAGTCGAGGCTGATCTCGTAGTTCGGGATCCGGGACTCGATCTCGTCCCGAAGATCCGGTGGATGGGTGAACTCCCGGTCCGTCGAGGGCGTCATCATGCCCGTGACCATGGTGCCGTCGATCTCGCTGACCGGATACGTCATCGGGACGTTCCCGACGTGGGCCGGCCCGAGTTGCTCCCAGAGGGCCGGCTGCTGGAGATCACGACTCGTGTACATCTCGTGACTGTATTCCGAAGAGAGATTCTGAAAGCCGTAGATTCCGTGCTTGTCCGGCCAGACGCCCGTGGCAATCGACGGCCACGCGAGCGGCGTCGTTGGCGGACGAGTGCTCTCGAGCGTTCCGGACGCGCCCTCCTCGCGCATCCGGGCGAAGTTGGGGAGTTCGCCCTCGTCGCACCACTGCTCGATGAGTCTCCACGGTACGCCGTCGAGTCCGAGCACGAACGCTCGCTCGGATGGGGTTGTAGATCCGCTCATGATTTATGTAGGGAGACGTCGAAGACGCCTATGGACAGAAATTGCCCGACGAGCGCTTTGTTATAGAGGGGTTTCACCCGGTAGCCGCCCCCGCTCGATTCCGTTCGCTCCGATTAATTTCACCGCCAACACGTCCGTTCCCGAAGACCGGCGGCGGCGCTCGAACGACGGCGGTAAACGCGACGGTTCTCGGTCCCCGTTCCGACAAGAGATCCATAACAAAGTCATCCCGGGCGGACCGTCCCGATATGAAACGCGTTCAACAGTGGTGGATACCGTGGGCAGCGTCGTAATTTCCCTCGACGCCGAACTCGGCTGGGGATTTCACGACCTGGCCGACCCGCCAACCGAGCGGGTCGAGGCCGGTCGCCGCGGCTGGTCGGTCATGCTCGAGTTGTTCGAGGAGTTCGACGTCCCGGCGACGTGGGCGGTCGTCGGCCACCTCATGCTCAACGACTGCGACGGCGTCCACGCCGATCACCCGGCCCCGGACGGCTGGTTCGATCGCGAACGAACTGACTGGGCGGAGCGCGACGACCTCCGATACGGCCCCGATCTCGTGACGGACCTCCTCGAGTCGGACACCGACCACGAGTTCGCCAGCCACTCCTTCTCGCACGCCCTGTTCGGCCGCCCGGAGACGGATCGCGAGTTCGCCGTCGCCGAACTCGAGCGCAGCCGCGAAATCGCGGCCGACTGGAACCAGTCGATCGACTCGTTCGTCTACCCGCGCAACGATATCGGCCACCGGGAGGTGCTGGCCGAGCAGGACGTCTCGGCCTATCGGGGACGATCGCCGACGCGGGACGGCGTGCGCGGCATCTTCGATTCGACGATTCGGGACCGGTCCATGCTGGTCGAACCGGCCGTCGACGAGTACGGGCTGGTCAACGTTCCGGCGTCGATGTTCCTCTTCGGGTTCGAGGGGCCGGCGCGGACCGTCGCCGAGTCGATCTGGACGGATCCGATGGTCGAACTGGCCCGCAGCGGGATCGACGAGGCGGCCCGGACCGACGGCCTCTTCCACATGTGGCTTCATCCGAACAACCTGACCCACGAGCGAGACGATCGACGGATGCGGGCGATCCTCTCACACCTCGAGCGCCGGCGGACCGCGACCGATCTCACGGTCGAGACGATGGCCGACGTCGCCCGCCGAGTCGCGGGACGGCCGTCGGCCACCGAGCGGGCGACGGCGAGCTGGAACTGACGGGCGATATCGGCCGAAGGGGCGCGCTACTCGGTCGCTCGACGCGGTACGGCGACGATAACAAAGCCCGCAGCCGGACCGTTTTCGGACAGATGGCACGAACACCTCTTTTGAATCGGTTGACCGACTCGAGCGCGCTCTCACTGGGCGTCCTCGGCGTCGGGAACATCGGCATGGTACACCTGAAGTCGGCGGCCGCGATGCCCGGCGTCGAGGTCGTGGCGGCCGCTGACGCCATTCCCGAGAACCGCAGCCGCGCCGAACGCGTCGGCGCGTCGAACACGTACGACGACTACGCGACGCTGCTCGCGTCCGAGGACCTGGACGCGGCGGTCGTCGCACTCCCGCCGTTCCTCCACGCCGAAGCCGTCGAGCGGGCGGCCGAGGCCGGCGTCGACGTCTTCGTGGAAAAACCCCTCGCTCGCTCGACCGAGGAGGCCGACGAGATGCTCGAGACCGCTCGCGAAGCGGGCATCGACATCGGCGTCGACCACACCCTGCGCTACCAGCCGGACATGGCCGGCGTCAAGGCGGCCTACGACGAGGGGAGCGTCGGTCACGTCCCCTACGCCTCGATCACCCGGCTCAACGACGGCCCGCTCGGCCGACCGCCGGTCGAGAACGCGCCCCCCTCGTGGCCGCTGGATTCCGATGCCGTCGGCGGCGGCTCCCTCCTCGAGCTCGGCGTCCACTGCTTCGACGTCCTCGAGTGGCTGTTCGGCGAACTTCGCGTCCGGGACGCGACGATGGGACGGACGCTCGAGATAGACGTCGAGGACGCCGCGACCGTCCTCATGGACGCGCCGGAGACGGGGACGACGATCTCGCTCCACTGTGGCTCCTACCAGTGGGAGCAGCTTCCGGAGGTCAACACGCGACTGCGCCTCGAGGGCGTGACGGGGACGATCAGCAATCAGGAGCACCTGCCCCGGAACTTCTACGCCGGCGCGGCCAAATCCGCCCTCTCGAACGTCGCCAGTCGACTCACGCGCGACGAGCCGGACGTTTTCGGCCCGTCGTTCTACCTGCAGGCGCACTACGACGCGCTGGCGGACTTCTGCGATGCGATCCGCGAAGGCGAGCAACCGCCGGTCGACGGGGCCGACGGTCGCCGGACGCTCGAACTCGCCGAACGGGCGTACGACCTGGCAGCCGCGGAGATCGACGACGCCGACGTCGACGGACTCGAGACGCCCGAGGTGACGCTATGAGCGCGACGGACGATGCGACCAACGGGGAACCAGTCCGCGCAGTTGCCGTCGACGCCGACGAACGCCGCGGCGGCTGGAACCCCGACGTCGACGACCGGATGGCCGCCCTCGAGTCGCCCGTCCGAACCCTGCTCGAGCCCTCGCTCGAGACGCTCGCCGAGGCCGACCGGATTACGCTCGTCCCCGACGCCCACTACCCGTTTCACCCGTCGTCGGGGATGGTCACCGATCCAGCAGTGATCGGGTCGATCGTCGCTCGGCTCGAGTGGCGGACGGACGCCGACGTCGCCGTCGCCGGCGCGAGCGACGAGCGGATCTCGTTCGATCGAACCGCCGAGTATCTCGGCTACGCGAGCCTGCTCGAGCGCTTCGACGCGGAACTCGTCGATCTGGCGGACGAACCTCGTACCGACGATATCTGTGCCGTTGACGGGAGTCCGACCGTGCTCTCGGTGCCCGAACGACTCACCGAGGGTACCGTGATCGTCATCCCGTCGCTGCGACCGACCGAGGACGGACCGGTCGCCGGCGCGATGCGAACGCTCGCCACGCTCGTCGACTCGACCGCGGATCCCGAGCGAGTTCCCGTCGCGGCGACGCGCGTCATCGGCCCCGCCGTCTCCGTCCTGGACGCGACGACCGCCTACGGCGGCGACCCCGCGGAAGGAAACGCGCTGTTCGCGGGCGCTGCTCCCGCCGTCGACGCCGTGGCGTCCTCGCTGCTCGGCCGATCGCTCGAGACCGACGCGGCGCTGAAGACGGCCCGCGGAGACGCGGGGCCGGTCGCCGTCGAGGGGGACGGCGTCGACTTCGAGCGGCTTCGAGACCGGATCCCCGACGGCGACCTCCCGCCATCGGACGAGACCCATCCCGCCGTCTCCACCGCCTACCGCGTCTACGCGGCGGTCGCCGGCGACGCCGTCCCGCCGCAACTCGAGGGTGGTCGATGACCGAATCGCGCACCGCGGCGGTCACCGGCGCGACCGGCTTCCTCGGTTCGCGGCTGTGCGAGCGCCTGCTCGAGGACGGCTGGACGGTTCGCGGGCTCAGTCGCCCGACCTCGGACCGGGGGGATCTCGACGACGCGGAGTGGTACGTCGGCGATCTCTCCGACGACGAGACGCTGTGCGACCTCGTCGACGGGGCCGACGTCGTCTTCCACCTCGCGGGGATCGGCCTCTGGAGCGCCGGTCCGGAGACGGTCTGGGAAGTCAACCGGGACGGGACGGAGCGCGTGCTCGAGGCCTGTCGAGAGGGCAACGTCGGTCGCGTGGTGTTTACCAGCACCTCCGGGACGCGCCGCCCGAAGAACGGGAACGATTTCGCGGACGAGACGGACGTGGCCGAGCCGATCGGTGCCTACCAGGCCTCGAAAGCCGAGGCGGAGGAACTGGTCGATCGGTACGCCGAAACGGACGGCGACGCCGTCACCGTCCACCCGACGTCGATCTTCGGGCCGGGCGACGAGGAGTTCACGGCGCAACTGCTCTCGATGGGCGTCGAGCCGACGATGCCCGCCTACCTCCCCGGCGGCCTGAGCATCGCCGGCGTCTCCGACGTCGTCGACGGCTTGCTGGCCGCCGCCGAGCGCGGGACCAGCGGCGAGCACTACATCCTCGGCGGCGAGAACCTCACCTACGATCGGGCGGTCTCCAGAATCGCCGACGCGGCCGGCGGCACGCCCGCACGGATCCGCGTTCCGTCGACCGCGATCCGGGCCGCCGGACCGGTCGCCGAGGTCGTCGACGCCGTCGCCGATCGCCGGATGTTCCCCTTCGACCGACAGATGGCGCAACTCGCCACCCAGCGACTGTTCTACAGCTCGCGGAAAGCCAGCGAGGAGTTGGGATACGAGTACCGGCCGCTCGAGGCGCACGTGCCCGAGGCGATGGAGTGGTACGAGGCGGAAGTGCAGTAGCCATCGAAATTTCAGCATAACCGACTGCGATCGAACCGGTGCGAGAACGGTTTTCCGCGTCGCTTAGCCCGCCGGAACGGCTGAACGACTGCAATTTCGGTTCCCATTTGAGATCGAAACGTGGGAGTAGATTTCTTTCCCGCCCGCCAGTTGACACTAGATAGGTATGTCCGAGATCACGACGGACGAGCGCGGTCGGATTACGATCCCGAAGGCGGTTCGTGAGCGCTTCGGCGAGCGGTATCGACTTGTCGAACTGGAGGACGGTATCAAACTCATGCCTATTCCGGAAGATCCGCTCGAGTCATTACGGAACGCGGCCAGCGACGAGTTGAAAGCTGCATCCATGGACGAACTGCGTGAGGGCGGTCTCGACGAAGGCCGAGAGCAAGCGACCGAGCATATACGCTGATACAGCTACGACTTTCGACCGTCACTCGACCCGTGCCGCTCCCGTCACAGGCCGTTTCTCCCTGTCGTCCTCGGTTTCGATGACCTGCCCCGCGACCTCCTCGTAGACCTCGAGCATCCGATCGGCCGTTCGGTCGATGCTCACCTCGCGGGCGGCCTCGCGGCCGTTCGACCGCTCGCCGGATTCGAGGACCTCGATGAGACCCCGGACGAGTTCCTCGTCGCTCGCGGCGACGCGTGAGGGCTCGACGCCGGCCAGTCGTTCCTGCACGTCGCCGACGTCGACGGCGACCACGGGGAGGTTGCAGGCCAGCGCCTCCTTCACCGAGTTTGGCGACCCCTCGCTGTGAGAGGTCAACAGCAGCGCGTCGGCGGCGTTCATGTAGTCCGGCACCGCGTCGTGGTCGACGCCGGAGACGGTCCGGAGCCGCACGGGCCGCTCGAGGAGGTTGTCGACCACGGAGACGACGCGCCGGGCCCGCGGATAGTTCTTCACGTCGCGTGCGGGAGAGTAGGGAAAGAGTACCTCGTACGCGTCGTCGTTCCAGCCGACCCGCGCTTTGACCCGGTCCCGGGGTTCCGGCCGAAACGTCTCGAGGTCGACGCCGTCGGGGATCACCCGACAGTCGCGACCGAGTGCCGCGCGCATCTCCTCGGACATGACGACGACCTCGTCACAGAACGGCGCGGACGCCCGGCTGACGGGCGCGACCGGTCCGTGGACGTCCGATCCCCACAGCGAGAGGACGACCGGCTTGCGGAGCTGTGCGAGCGCTATCGGCCCCGTCAATCCGTAGTGGGCGTGGATCAGATCGTAACCGTTTCCCGCTTCCCGAATGACCTCCGGAACCGTCCGAACGTAATCCGCCGGACTCCGGTCGGTTTCGGCGTCGATCTCACCGGCCACCGACATCGTCGTAAACGAGACGCCGCGCTCCTCGAGCGCGTTCATCTGCTGAACCATGAACGGGGCGTCGGCGTACGCAGTGAGCGTGAGGACGTCCATTTCGAGTACCGGATGAAACGGACTGAAGCCGTTTTGTTAACCGCTCGACCCACGGAGTTTTTCTTCACGTACAGCTAGATGTGGGGTTCGTATACGGTGACTTCCGGTCGGAGTCCCCCGTAGCGATGGGATTACAAAGGGTCGAGATGGGGTAGCTCCCTTCGATGCGGATCCTCGTCTTGGCGAATACGCCAGCTCACGTCCATCTGTATCGACACGCCGTCGACCGCCTCGAGCGAGCGGGCCACGACGTGCTCGTGCTCACTCGGCGCTACGCCTGTACGACCGATCTACTCGACTATTTCGACATGCCCTACCGAGTGTACGGCGATCACGAAACGGAGCGCTACTCGAAACTGGGGTTCGCACGGGAGTTAGGGGGCCAGTTCCTGACGATCGCCACCGAAGCGATACGGTTCGGTCCCGACGTGATCTTCGGCAGGGGCCCCTACGCCGCCGCCGCCGGCACGCTGACGAGAACCCCGGTCGTGCTCGTCCTCGACGACGAGCCCGGTGACTTCAACCACACCGTTTCCCGACCGTTCGCCGATTGCATTCTCTCCCCGGCGGTGACGCGCCGGGATCTCGGCGACGCCCACTACACCTTCGACGGCTTCAAGGAGTGCGCCTATCTCCACCCCGACGTCTTCGAGCCGAACGCCGACGTTCGGGAGTACCTCGAGGTGGCTCCGGACGAACCGTACGCGATCGTCCGATTCAACGCCCTCGACGCCCTTCACGACGCCGACCTCGAGGGGTTTCGCCCGGAACAGCGACGCGACCTGATCGAACGGCTCAGCGAGGAGGTGACCGTGTTCGTCTCCGACGAGGGCGACGAGATGGACATCCGGGACCTCCCCGCACGGGCGTACGACCTCCACCCCGCGCTGATACACGATGCGATGGCCGAGGCCTCGCTCCTGGTCGCCGACACCGGGACCATGGTCAACGAGGCCGCACTGCTCGGAACGCCCGCCTTTCGCTACCGCGGCACCGACCGTCACGAGTACGGCGAGTTCCAGGAACTCGAGCGCGCCGGCCTCGCCGAGCAGTTCGACGAGTACGACGCGATCTGCGAGCGCTCTCTCGAAGTCCTCGCCGACGACGAGGTCGACGAGCGCTGGCAGCGGCGGCGGCGGGAGTACGTCGGCGATCTCGTGAACCTCACCGAGTTGCTCGTCGATGTCGCCCGGTCTCGGGGGACGGTCGACCGTCTCGATCGCTCGTCGAAACGGGTGTTACAGCCGCGTTCGCAGACGATGTGACTCCGGTTGCGATCCGACTTTCCGGGAAGGGTACCCGGCCGTTTCTCGCTACAGCGACCGGTGACTTGCCGACTATACGCGCCGATGCTGGTGCCGTCCGGTTCACAAAAAACTTATTACCGGCTCCGGAATAGAGCCGATAACCCCGTTCTATGAGTCTCTCCACACTCCTTAGTGAACTGTTCTCCGGGTCCGAAACCACGACGGACACGCCAGAAACCGCCGCACAAAGCGGCGATGGCGTCAAATCAGTGACGGTCGTCCACGAGTGCCGTGACTGCGGAACGAACGTCTCGGCCGGAACCACTCAGTGTCCGACCTGCGAGAGCGATGCGATCGTGACTCACTCGATCGATTGAGCCGGCGCTCGATCCTCGCGCTCGACTGTCCGATCCGTCGCCGCGTCGCGTTCGTCGCACGGAATCTCGAGTTTCCCGTTCGCCTCGGCGTCGAGCTGGATGGCGCTCCCGAGCGAGACGAGTCCGATCAGGATCGCGGCGAACGAAGCGAGACTAGCCGTCGCGGCCTCGTTGCCGCGAGCGACTCGAACGAGCGAGCTCCCCGCGCCCGCCAGCCCGCCGGCCAGCCCCACGGAGCCGACGGCGTAGTGGACGATGGCCGGATTGAACGATCGGACCACGTACCGCGTTTTCAGCCGCCAGCAGAAGCTCCGGAGTAACAGCAGGGAGACGTACCGAACGAAGGGGACGTACCGAATACTGCTCTCTTCGTCGCCGTAGACCGCCGTCATGGGTACGTCCGCGACCCGACAGCCCGCGACGTTGAGGTGTGTCAGGAGGTGGTTCAGAAAGCCGTACTGGTCGGTGATCGACTCGAGATCGAGTCGCTCGATCGCGTCCCGCGAGATGGCGGTGTACCCGTTTTGGGGGTCGCCGATCGACCAGTAGCCCGACGCGAACTTCGAGAGCCCGGTGAGGAGCGCGTTCCCGACGAACCGGAACGTCGACATGTCCTCGCGGTCTTCGGGTCGGAGCAGCCGATTCCCCTTGGCGTACTCGGCCTCGCCGGTCACGACGGGATCGATGATTCGATCGAGGATCGCGGGGTCCATCTGGCCGTCGCCGTTCATCACGGCGACGACGTCCATTCCGTCCTCCGTCGCGCGGCGGTAACCGGTTTTGACCGCCGCGCCGTAACCGCGGTTTTCCTCGTGACGGATCGGAACGACCCGTCGGTCGTCGCCGCCGTCGGCCACCGCGACCGCCTGTTCGGTCGCGCCGCTTTCGGCCGCCGCGTTGACCCGCTCGGCGACGCGCTGGATCACCTGCCAGCTCTCGTCCGGCGACCTGTCGTCGACCGCGTAGATCCGATCGACGAACTCCGGGACGGTTTCGATGACGCGACCGACGAACGACGCCTCGTCGTAGGCGGTCACGACGACGCCGATCCGCTCGCCCTTATACATCGTTCCCTCCGTCCGTGCTCGCGCTCGTCGCCGCCGACGTGTCGCGCTCGGTTCCGTCGCGATCAGTGCCATCGGGTTCGATACCGTCGTCGAAACCGCGCGACCCCCGCGGCGGTCGCCCGTCGCTCGAGCCGGCGAGGTCGTACTCTCGATGGAACGTTTCCGAGAGGTCGACCGCGTCCCGGCCGTCGACGACGACCATCGGCTCGAGGTCGCCCCAGTCGATCCGATCGAACTCCCGGTGGGGCGTGACGATCACGGCGGCGTCGAACGCCTCGTCAGCGAGCCCCTCGATCGTCACCGGGCGCGCGCCGTAGTCGGCCGGATCGACGAGCGGATCGACGCCCGCCACGTCGGCTCCCCGCTCGAGCAGGTCGTCGATGACGCCCAGCGCGGGCGAGGCGCGCGTCTCCTCGACGCCGGGACGGTACGTGACGCCGAGAACGACGACCGACGCGTCCGCGATGTCGGTGTCCACCCGCGCGAGTTCGCCCTCGAGTCGCTCGACGACGACCGACGGCATCTCGTGGTTGACCCGGCGGGCCGTCTCCGTGACGGTCATCGGCTCGTCGGTTCGGCCGAGCAGGAAGTGCGGGTAGTACGGAATGCAGTGCCCGCCGACGCCCGGACCGGGATCGTGGAGCTGACACATCGGCAAGTCGTTCGCCGTGTCCATCGCTTCGCGGGTCGAAACGTCGAGTTCGTCCGCGAGTAGCCCTAACTCGTTCGCGAGGCCGATGTTCACGTCGCGGTAAATTCCCTCGAACACCTTGACGGCCTCCGCCGTCGTCGCGTCCGAGACGGTGTGGACCTCGTTCTCCGAGAGCTCGTCGTAGACGACCGCGGCCGCCCTGGTACTCTCCGGATCGACGCCGCCGACGACCTTCGGATACTGGCCGCGGATGTCCCGCAGCGCCGTCCCCGAGGAGGTCCGTTCCGGACAGAACGCGAGCCCGAACTCGTCGGTCGCGAGACCGCTCTCGCTCGCGAGGTGGGGCTCGAGCACGTCGCGACAGGTCCCCGGGGGCAGCGTCGACTCGGCGATCACCAGATCGCCGGGGGCGAGCCCGGCGGCGATATCGTCGACGACTGATTCGACCGTCGTCAGGTCCGGATCGTTCGCGTCGTCCAGCAGCGTCGGAACGATGATGACGTGAATCCGCGCCGCAGCCGCCGCGGCCGAGCCGTCGGTCGTGGCAGCGAGCCGTCCCGCCTCGACCTGGTCGGCGACGAGGGCCGCGAGGCCGGGTTCGCCGACGACGTGGCTCTCGCCGTCGGCGACCGTCTCGACGACGGCGGGATCGATGTCCACGCCGGTTACGTTCCCCGTGATCTCGGCGTAGACCGCCGCGAGCGGGAGTCCCATCTTGCCGAGGCCGTAGACGGCGACCGGAACTTCGCCGCTCGTCAATCGGTCGCGCTGACGGCCGGGGGACCGGCTCGAGCCGTAGAGCCCGTCGGTGGTCCGGTCGCCGGTCGCGTCGCGATCGTCGCCAGCGGCGTCCGACATCAGGCTTCCACCTCCGGCTCCTGGAGCGGTTCGTCGTCCGCCTCGTCCGTCGGCCCCATCGCGAGCCGATCGATCAACTGGACCGTCTCGAGTGCCTGAATCCCGTCCTCGGCGGTCACTTCCGGCTCGGAACCGGTACGAACCGCTTCGACGAACGACTCGAGTTCGTTTCGAAGCGGCTCGCCGGTGTCGACGCGAGGTCGCTCGACGACGCTCTCGTGGCGGTATCGGGACTGGCCGTCGTCCGTGAGGTACTCGGGGTAGGAGTCCCGGTGGATCAGCACCGACTGCTCGAGGTAGTCCACCTCGACGAGACACTCGCGGGCGGTGACGGTGAGTTTCCGCACTTTCTTCTGGGTGACGCGGCTCGCCGTCACCGTCGCGATGACGTCGTCGTACTCGATCGTCGCGGTGGCGTAATTGCCGTTCTCGGATCCCATCGCGGCGACCGAGTGCGGCTTTTCCTCGAGTATCGAGCCGACGACGTCGACGTCGTGGACCATCAGATCGAAGACCACGTTTCCCGGTGCCGTCCGGTCGATCGGCGGGCCGAGCCGGTGGGCCTCGATGCTGATCACGTCCAACTCGTCGATCAGTTCCTCGACCGTCTGCACCGCCGGGTTAAAGCGCTCGATGTGACCGACCTGCAAGATCAGGCCCGCCTCGCGGGCCCGCTCGGCCAGTTTCTGGCCCTGCTCGACGGTCTCCGCGATCGGCTTCTCGACCAGCACGTTGACGCCCGCCTCGAGACAGGTCGAGACCGTCTCGTAGTGGGCGTGGGTCGGAACGGCCACCGTCACGAGGTCACAGCGTTCGCACAGCGTCTCGAGACCGACCGGTTCGGTTCCGTACTCGTCGGCGACTCGCCGCGCGATCCCGTCGTCGTGGTCGCTTACGCCGGCGAGTTCGACGCGGGGCAGTTCGGCGTAGATGCGCGCGTGGTTTTCGCCCATCGAGCCGACGCCGATGACGCCGGCTCGAATCTGTTCGTCGGTCGTCGCGTCAGTCGTTCTGTCCGTACTCATTGGCTGATAACGTGATCCCGAACTGCTTCGACGACGGTCTCCCTGTCGCGTGTCGACAGGCCCTGATGAACGGGCAGTGACAGTACCTCCTCGGCCGCCCGTTCCGCGCGCGGTAACCGCGCCGCAGCCGTGCTAACCGTTTCGTAGGCCGGCTGGTGATGAATCGGCGTCTCGTAGTAGATCCCGGTCCCGACGTCGCGATCGGCGAGGGCCGCCTCGAGGGCGTCCCGATCGTCCGTCCGAATCGTATACTGGTGGTAGACGTGCTGAAAGCCGGTCGGCTCCGTCGGCGTCTCGAGCGGGAGGTCCGCGAACCGCTCGTCGTACGCGGCGGCGTTCTCGCGACGGGCGCGGTTGAACTCCGACAGCCGCTCGAGCTGGGCGCGGCCGATCGCCGCCTCGATGCTGGTCATCCGGAAGTTGTGCCCGAGGGCGACGTGGTCGTAGCCGCCGGTCCCGCTCACGTCCCGGCCGTGGTTGACGTAGCTCGCGGCGCGCTCGGCGACGTCGTCGCGGTCGGTGACGATCATTCCGCCCTCGCCGGTCGTCATGTTCTTGGTCGGGTAGAACGAGAAGCAGGCCGCGTCACCGAACGTGCCGACTCGCTCGCCGCCGACTTTCGCCCCGTGGGCCTGACACGCGTCCTCGAGGACGAACAGATCGCGCTCGTCGGCGAGGTCACACAGCGCCGGCATCTCCGCTGGCAGTCCGTAGAGGTGGACCGGCAGGATTCCGGCGATATCGTCGCGCTCGGCGAGCACCCGCTCCACGTCGGCCGGATCCAGCGTGTAGGTCTCGGGATCGATATCGGCGAAGACGGGTTTGCCGCCCGCCAGTCGGATCGCGTTCGCGCTCGCGACGAAGGAAAACGGCGACGTGATCACCGCGTCGCCGTCCTCGAGTCCGATCGCCTCGAGGGCCGCGTGTAACGCGGTCGTCCCGTTGGCCGTCGCGACCGCGTCGTCGGTGCCGCAGTAGGCCGCGAATTCGTCCTCGAAGGCCCTGACTTCCGGCCCGGCCGCCAGTCGGCCGTCCTCGAGGACGGATTCGACCCGCCGGACGGCGTCGTCGCTGAGTCGAGGGTCCGCGATCGGAACTGGAGTCGCGTCGCGGTCGGGTTCGGTATCGGCGTCGGCCGTCCCGGCTCCCGCATCGGTACCAGTGCTGGTATCGGTACCAGTGTCGGCATCGATACCAGTCTCCGCTTCTCGGTTCGTTTCGGTGTCCGTCATGCGAGCTGGTTCGCCCCCTCGAGTGGAGCCGGTAACTCCCGGACGGCGGCCGGCGTGCCGACGGCCAGACTATCGGCAGGGACGTCGTCCGTCACCACGGCCCCGGCGGCGACGAACGCGTTCTCGCCGATCGTGACGCCGGGCAACAGCGTCGCGTTCGCGCCGATCGACGCGCCGTCCTCGATCGTCGGTCCCTCGAGCCCGTCGTCGGTCCGAATCGGGTACTCGTCGTTGGTCAGCACCGCGCCCGGGCCGACGAAGACGTTGTTACCGATCGTCGTCTCGGTCGGGACGTAGACGTTGGTCTGGAGGCTGACGTGCGAGCCGATCGTCGTCTGTCCGTCGATGACCGTCTTGGTTCCGACGAGCACGTCGTCGCCGATCGTCGTCCCTTCGCGGACGAGGACGTCGTGTCCTGTCGCGAACTCGTCGCCGACCGTCACGTCGCCGTAGACGATCGAGCCGGCTCTGATCGTCGCGTCGTCGCCGATCCGCGTCGGCTCGTCGAACTCGCCGTAGCCGACCGTCGCGTCGGCGTCGATCGTACAGCCGTCGCCGCGGACGACCTCTCGTACCGCTTCGCTCATCGTGGTTCGCCTCCGTCGTCGCGGCTCCCCTGGACGTCGCTCGAGCGACCGCGACGGTGAATCGTGGCGTGCGCTCGAGCCGCTACTCGGCGTCGTGGTCGGTCGCGTATTCGTTTCATAGTCAATCGATACCCGCGTGGGTAATCGTGCTGAAACAGCCGGTAGCGAGGCTTTGTTATCCCCGGCTTGCAGGGCTCGTAGGAACGAACTACGGCCTCCTCGGGACGGAACACCCCGTCATCGTCGTGAGCCGGTCACTCGCGGCCGCGAACGAGCGTATAAAGTGGGATCGCGCACTGAAACGTCGTATTTCTCGTCTGTCACGGATGCCAACTGGTACAATTCCCTTTCCCGCGGGTAGCAGAGCGATAGTAAAGTGACACAGTCTGGCATTCGATGGTGTGAGGTATCCGACTACACCCGTCAGACGGAACCGGGACTCGAGACGACACGACGAGAGCAGACATGTCTGAGACTGAACTCACGCAAGCCGAGCTATTCGACGTCTTCAGCAACGCGCGGCGACGACGGGCGGTCCAGTACCTGAAACGTCAGGGCGGCTCCTGCGATCTCGCGCCGCTCGTCCAGCAGGTCGCCGCGTGGGAGAACGACACCGAGCCCGACGATGTGACCCGCACCCAGCGCCGGCGAGTGTACATCTCGCTGTACCAGACTCATCTGCCGATGCTCGAGGACCACGGCATCGTCGACTGGGATCCCGACGGGCACAAGATCGAACTGCTACCCAGCGAGGACCGGTTCGAGCCGTACCTCGACCGCCACCTCGAGAACGATCGGGCGTGGCATCGCATCTACGCTGCGGTGACGTCGGTCGGCGTCGTCGCACTCGGGCTGTCGTTGCTCGCAGTCGGTCCCCTGACTACCGGGCTGGCACCGATCATCGCGCTGATGCTCTGCCTCGTCGTCCTCGCCCTCTCGGCGGTACAACACGTCTCCCGCCGACCGGATTTGGACCTTCCGCTCGGCTTCGCGAGCCGGTAGAGCGGTTCCCGCGCCCGACTTCCGTCGTCGTTTACTATCCTCGCCATCCCCGTTTGCGCCGACCCGCTTCCCGCCGTCCGTCTCAGCGCGTCTCGGAGCCGTTTCGCACCAGCGCGAACCCCGAGAGCGATCGCCGAACAGCCGCCCTCCGTCTCGTCGACGGACGGACTGGCCCCTGCAGTCTCGAGGGGCGATCCTCGCTCGAGAAGCGACTCGAGTTGGTACTGCTGTCTCGGCGATAAGTCAGCGTTTCACCGCCTTGGAACGCGTCGAGCGCGCCGCAAAGCGGAGCAGCTTCCCCTCGGAGTTCGATTCACACTCGAACGGGAGAATATTACGATTCAGTCACTTCTACCCAGAAATGGGTCTCCTCCGCAGCGTTTTCGTTCGTCGGGGTGCCTGGTGGCTCGCCCTGATAGAGCAACAGACTGATCCTGACCGTTTCGCCCGGGCCTGCAGTCGGGGTCACCGATCGCTCCCCGCTCGCGGTCGCGCCGTCCGAGACGGTCGCGTCGATCCGTCGTAACTCCGTTCGTTCGACCACCCCGCCGTCTTCGATGACCTGTTCCTGGACGACGACCGTGTAGCGCTGTTGGTCTCCCTCCTGGTTTTCGATCGAGACGGTTACCGGGATCGACTCGCCCGGCTCGACCTCGCTCGGCAGCGCGCCGGCGACCAGTTCGCCGTCTTCGTCTTCACTGTACAGCGCGAGCTCGGTATACCCACCGCCCGCCACGGGCAGCAAAAATCCGACGAGTAACGCCCCGACCGCCGTTCCGATCGCGACCACGAGCAGTACCGACGACGCCGTCGCAACCGCGCTATCGTCGCCGCGGAGGCGCCCCAGACTCGAGATCGGGGAGACGCTGAACCGGTCGGCGTCCGGAGTCCGGAGCCGTCGCACGACGCCCAGTTGGGCGGCGACGACCGTCACGAGAGCGAGGGCCGCTGCGACCGACGCGGCGGTCAGCCCCCAGCCGGTGATCGGCAAGAGCAACACGGCCAGCGGAACGATCGCCAGCGAGAGGACGAATCCCAGACCGACGCGTTCGGTGACGTCGATTCCGCGGGGGCGCGCCTCTGCGGCCGTCGCCGCCGTTTCCCGCGCATCCCGCTCGCGGGCCGGGAACAGGACCGAAACGAGCGCGTAGCCCGGGAGAAACAGTGCAAGCGGCATCGTAACGAACAACCGAAGGCCGTTTCCGGACTCGAACGACGTCACGATCAGGAACGCGAGCACCGCGCCGATCGAGACGGCCGCGAGATCGAACGGGTACCGGCGAACGAACGCGAACCGCGTCCGACTACTCGTTCGATGACTCATCGACGATCCACCGGGGTTCGTCGTGCGACGTTCGATCCCTGTACGGACAAGACGAGTGGCATTCTCGTTGGAGCGATACACTCTCCCGTGCTTTGTTATGGCCGCGTTACCGCGATGAAAACTACCGTCCGGTGCGATATCGACCGGTCACTGTGAGACCGACTGTATTCGCGGTCCGCCGTCGGGGGTCACCTGCCGCCCTAAAAGTCGATGTACTGTCCCTCCCACTCCCGACGATCTTCGATCTGCTGTCGACCGGCATCAGTGATCGCGTAGTAGTTCGTTCGTCTGTCGAGTTGTCCCTTCTCGACCAGTTCCTTGTTGACGAGCGTGTCCAGATTCGGATACAACCGTCCGTGGTTGATCTCGGAGCTGTAGTACTTCTCGACTTCGTCTTTGACGGTCTGCCCCGACGGTCGGTCGGCACCTGCGATCACGTACAACAGGTCGCGCTGGAAGCCGGTCAGATCGTGCATTGCTCAATCACACTGACCGTTCCAGTGAATAGATATTTGTTATCCGTCTCGTACAGTGTCCGTTCCGTCGTTTCGTGGGGTATTACTCGAGCGTAACAGCGTATTCACGGACGGTGTTCGATCTCCGAAACGTCCATCGAAGCGCCGCTCGAGGCGGTCATCAGCGGCGTCGGATCCAATCGTTTCACCGGGCAGACGGACACCACCACATTCGCGACCCGCCCGAGGACGATCAGCCGTCGCTATCGGAGACGACGACGTTGATGCCGTCCGCGTCGATCCGAACGCGAAGGGCGTCGACGGTCGTCTCGTAGGCGGTCGTATGGGAGCCGTCGTTCTCGAACCGCACGCACTCCGCGAGGAGATCGCTCTCGAGAAGGTTATTGATTCGTCGGTAGACCGTTGCCGACGAACTGTCCGTTCGTTTCGTCAGTTCCTTTGCAGTCTTCGGCCCTTCGCTCGTGGCGATGAGGATCGTCCGTGCGCAGTCGTCACCGAGGACATCGAGTTTGGTCGCGGGATTGGTAGTCGACTCGGATCGCGTGTTACTTGCTTGCGTTGACATGGTCGTAGTCACCCGTCCAGGACGGGCAGGGTCCGTTCGCTCTGTGTGAGAGGGGACGATTCGAGGGGGTCTGTCGCTGGACCACCACTGTCTGCGGTTCCACCGTTACATTCCAGCACAAAGATCGGTAAGCCATAGTGGTATTTTATAACGATGTACCTTATTCTCCGCCGCTATTTCGTTCCGCGACGTAAGATCGTATTTCGATCCGGAAAGTACAGCTTTCGCCGATTCCACGAACCGATAAATACTCGGTTTGAATACCTAATACGGCTGAATTCTGGTTGAGGTCGCTCGACGGCCGTTCGACTACACGTCGGTATCGACGCTTCTACCGGGTCAAGCCGCCCAGAAACCGGTTGTTTCCCGGTTCTCAAACCGGCTTCCGAGGTGAACGGTCAGCGTCCTTTATTCGCGATTGCTCCCCTCGATACGATGATGCCCGGACGGGTATCGCGGCAGATCGGCCGCGTCGCGACCGGATCGAGTTCGGCGGTCGATCCATCCGGTCGGCGGCGTCCCCGATCGTATCCGTCCGAGTACACCCCCTACAACCCATGAACTCCACACAACACGATTGGAAGCCCATGGAATCGTCGACGGCCGGTGCTCGATGTCGAAACTGCGGAACGCACGTCACGCAGCAATTCGCGCGCGTCTTCGGTGACAACGGCGACATCGTCCACGGCTGTCCATCCTGTACGACCTATCGAGAGATGCAATCCGGCGGTCATCTCCCGGGTGACTGATCGCCTCCGGCCAGCTCCGTTTTTCGTTTCGACGCCACCCCTCTCCCGTCCGCCCTCGAGACGAGAGACCGAGACGGTCGGCGACTGGAGGGCCGTTCTCCCGTCCGTCCGCGCCGTTCGTCACGTTTTCAGGAGACGGTTTCTCACGTCTTCCGGACGCGATGTGATCGGCGGGTGGAACCGATGGCTCGAGTGACTGTATCCCTCTCCTACTCCCGGTCGCGCGGATCCCGGTCACACAGGCCGTCTCGGGCGATGGCGTAACCTGCAAAAGTTAAAGGTAGTGGTGGGAGAAATGGGAAGACATGGTTACAGGTGGTGGACGGCCGTTCGAGTACCCTTGCCCTTTCTCTCTGATCGATGTCAGTTCAAACGAACAGAACTGAGCCACTCGAGGAGAGCGAGGTATTTCACATCCTCGGTAACGATAGACGGCGGGCTATCGTCCAGTTGCTCGCGGAGGAGGGCGGACAGATCGACGTCTCCGACGTCGCGACCGAGATCGCTGCGACGGAGTCAGATACCACGCCCGTTCCGAACAACCTCTACAAGAGCGTCTACGTCTCCCTCCAACAGACGCATCTCCCCCAGCTCGAGGAAGACGCCGTGATCGAGTACGACTCCGACGCGAAGACGATCCAGCCCGGTCGTCACTTCGACGAGGTCCTCCAGTACGTCGACGGGCACACAGACGATCACTCCCGCGTCTTGGGGCTTCACCTCGGACTCTGTCTCCTCGGGCTCGCGATCATCGCGCTCGCCGGTCTCGGGCTGCCGGTCGCCTCGAGCATCGATCCGGTGCTCTCGAGCGTGCTACTGTTTCTCGCCGTCGCTTCGAGCAGCCTCTATCAGCTGCTCGGGTGAACGAGGTGCACACCCCACCTCCACGTCCGGCGAACCTCGGCCATCGGCGCTCAGCGCGCGTCACGCCCACACTCGCACGGCCATCCGTCGTGTGACGGCTAGTTCGGTACGACGCCGTCGCTACGCGCCTGGTGACTGCTGAATCGAGTGTGGTCGTCCGCCGAGCGAACGACAGCATCCCGTCGCGACGCTCGCTGCGACGGCGAGAAAAGACGCGCGGTCCGTTGGATCGGTCGGCCGTTCGCTACCGAACCCGGTCGCAGTCGCAGGGTCGGCTCAGTCGGCCGTCACACCGTCGGTGGTGTTCTCACCGGTGTCGTTGAGATCGTCTCCGGTCTCGTTGAGTCCGGTTTCAGTCTCGTTCGTCTCGTTGTCGAGTCCGGTGTCTTCGGTTCCGGATTCGTCCGTTTCGTCGTCGATACCGGCGTCAGTTTCCTCGGTCAGCTCGAGGGTCGCAACCTCGCCGGATTCGTCCGATAACACCATGTGGATGTACTCGCCGGCAGCGAGGTCACTGGTGTCGACCTCGAACTCGACGTCCTCGCTCGCGCCGCTCTCGAGGGTCACGTTCTGCTCGGCGACGAGGTCACCGTCGAGACGGAACTGGATCTCCTCGGTGCGTTCCTCGTCCGTGGGGTTCGAGATGTTCGCCGTCACGGTGATGTTCTCACCGACCGCGGCGCTGCTGGGCGCCTCGAGTTCGCTGACGTTGAAGGAATCGGCTGCCGCAACGTCGTCGGCGTCATCCTCGGTTTCGTTGTCGTCGATCGGCGTGAGGTCGTCTTCCGTTTCGTTATCGTCGGTGACGTTATCCTCAGTTTCGTTGTCGTCGATCGGCGTGAGGTTATCGTCCGATTCGTCGTCCTCGGTTTCGTTGTCGTCGATCGGCGTGAGGTTATCGTCCGATTCGTCGTCCTCGGTTTCGTTGTCGTCGATCGGCGTGAGGTTATCGTCCGATTCGTCGTCCTCGGTTTCGTTGTCGTCGATCGGCGTGAGGTTGTCCTCTGATTCGTCGTCCTCGGTTTCGTTGTCGATCGGCGTGAGGTCGTCTTCCGTTTCGTTGTCGTCAGTGACGTTGTCCTCCGTTTCGTTGTCGTCGATCGGTTCTTCGTCGATCGGCGTGATGTTCTCTTCAGTTTCGTTGTCGTCAGAGACGTTGTCCGCAGCCTCGTCATCGTCAGCCGGCATTTCACCGTCGGTGACGTTGTCGATCTGGTCTGCGATCTCGTCACTGTCGACGTCTTCGCCGACGATGAAGACGTAAACGGACACGTTCTCGATGTTCAGGTTCTCGATGGTGGGGTTCTCGACGGTGACGAAGATCGGCTGTCCGTCACCATCGACCGGTAGATCCTCCATCGGCATCTCGTCGGCCGGCTCTTCGTCTGCTATCGCATCCTCGTCAGTCTCGTTGTCGTCGATCGGTTCGTCGGTAACGTTGTCGTCAGCGAGCTCGTCCTCGTCGGTTTCGTTATCGTCGACGAGCCCATCGTCAGTCTCGTCGTCGTCAGCGAGTTCGTCCTCGTCGGTCTCGTTATCCTCGACGAGGCCATCATCGGTCTCGTTGTCGTCGACCGGTTCGTCGGTGACGGTATCGGTCGGTTCTTCGTCAGTCGGTTCCTCCTCAGTGACGTTATCGTCGGGCTGTTGGACGTCCTCGTCGGTCTCGGTATCCTCGACCGGCTCCTCATCGGCCGCATCCTCGACGGTGACCACTGCATCGTCGGTCACCGGCTCGTCGTCGGCCGTGAGGAAGGGCCCGTCAAACTGCCCCTCCGATTCGACGAAATCGTACGTCTGGTTGTCGTTCGTATCGCGATGGGGCATCGCAGTCAGGGTCTCGTCCTCCTCGAGCGACTCGTTGAGAGTGACTTCGACCTGTTCGTGCGTGCCGGCCTCGAGGTACTCCGAGGTACCGATGACGCTCCCGAAGACGTCTCCCACGAGGAGGCTGCTATCGTGGATCGTCACGAAACCGGGGTTCGCGAGCGTGACGTTCTCAACGACGACCGTCTCGCCATCGGTCGTCTGATCTTCGAACGTCACGTACGCGGGCTGGGAGTCGTCGTCCGCGTCCGCGGTTTCGTTATCGGCGTCACCGTCGTCGGGGACCGTCTCGTTGTCGTCGATCCCCGTCGCTGTCTCGTCCTGTTCGTCGTCCGCCGTTTCGTTCGTCGTCTCGTTCGCTGAGTCGTACTCGTTCGTGCTGGCCTCGCTGCTCTGATCGATGGTATCACCGGATGTCGCGGCTGCGACCATCGCCCCGCTCGAGCAAACGAGCATCAGCGCGGTAAGTACGACGAGCAACTGATTGCGTGCGTTCATGGTTGCCGTGAAGGCACCAATTTCGTCGTTGCATCGGCGCATAAACCGGCGGAACCATTACGCGAGAAATCGGATACTACGGCCCACCGGTAGCGTATTCAGTGTCGGGTTCGCTCGCGGAAAACAACGATTGCTGATAGGAACGGTCGCCGGTGAATTCCCTTCCACTCGACACCGGCAGCGAGAATCGGTACACCACACGCGGAGCTCGACCCGCTGTCGGACTGAAGCGTGACTAATCGTCGTTCATCTGTTCGGGCGATTTCGACGCCGTCGGTTCGTGACCCGGCAGACAGACCAGGTTCTCCCGTCCGAGACGCAGTTTCGTGATCTGTTCGTCCTCCTCGAGGTCCGCGAGCAGTCGGCTGACCTTCGCCTTCGACCAGTCGACGGAGTCGACGATGCTCGATTGCTTCATCCGTCCGCCGTTTTCTCGGAGGAGCGTTCGGACCCGCTCCCGATCGGTCACGAACTCCTCGGGATGCGTCTCGGGACCGGCCGCGATCGAGGTCGGCTCCTCGTACCGGTTGCGAGCGACGAGTATCCCACCGAGAAGCGCGAGCGCGATCATTCCGGCGAGCGCAGCGATGTGGGCGCTGCCCTCGAGTTGGAGCGGCCGGGCCGACCACGAGACGAACCCCGGTCGAGTGCCCGTGGTCACCGCCGACGCGACGGTTCCACTGGTCGACGGAACGAGCGCGACGATGGATCGGGGGGCTCGTCGGTGGATGCTCATGGCTGTGTGAAATCCGCGTTCGCGTCGTTCATATCCTGTATCCTCGTGACCATTCTACAAATCGCTTTTTATAACCCATGTGCTGTTAGTACGGTAGCTATATCTCTTCCAGAACGCGAATTCCACTGGACTGACCGGTTCCGATCCGTCGGTATCAGTGGGATTCCGCGATGGGGTCCCGGACAGTCGCTGCCTATCGACGGCGGGCGGTGGTCGACTCGATCCGGGATCACCGCAGCTGAACACTCGCCAGTCATGGTATAGGCGGTCTTTGTTCGACGGACCGAATAAACTCGTCCGGACGTTTCGAACGGCTAGTGCGGATTCGCTCCGGATTTAGCGAGTAACAAAATATTGCCGTGACTGTCCACGAATCGAACACGAGCGAGTGATGCGCCCGTCTCGACGGCCTCCGTCTCGGTGTCGCACCGATTAAAGGCCCGATACACCGGCGGATACGAACGTCCCGTACTGTCGACCGACTCAACTGTACGAACCGTGTTCCCGGTTCGACTCCAGTAGCGTGCCAGCGTCTTCCTCGAGCGGCGTCCGTTCGCCCTCGTCGACCAGCGAACGGATTCCGGACTCGAGATCGATCCGGGCGTCGAACCCGAGTTCGCGCGTCGCCTTCGCGGTGTCCGCGCCGCTGTGTCTGATATCGCCGGGGCGAGAATCCCGGTGGACGATCGGCGAGGACGATCCGGTCGCATCCCGGACGATCTCGGCAAGTTCCAGGACCGTCGTTCGCTGGCCCGTCCCGACGTTGAACGCCTCGCCGACCGCGTCGGTCGTCGCCGCCCGCAGGTTCGCCCGGACGACGTCGCTCACGTGAACGAAGTCGCGACTCTGCTCGCCGTCTCCCTCGACCGTGATCGGCTCGCCCGCTCGCGCCTGCTCGAGGAACGTCGAAATCACGCCGCTGTAGGGCCCCCGCTGGCGCGGGCCGTAGGCGTTGAAATAGCGCAACGCGACGGTCGGCAGATCGTATAACTCCTCGTAGAGGCGGGTGTACTGGTCGAGTGCGTGCTTCTGGACGCCGTAGGGCGAGGTCGGGTTCGTCGGCGCCGTTTCCGTGATCGGCAGCTCTTCGGGGTGGCCGTAGATCGCCGCGCTCGAGGCGACGACGACCCGGGCGTCCTCTTGACGGGCCTGCTCGAGAATCAGCAGGCTCGCCTCGAGGTTCGTGCGATTGCTCTGTCGGGGCGCGTCGACGCTCCGCTCGACGCTGACGAGTGCGGCGTGGTGGAAGATCACGTCCACGCCCCGAGCCGCCTGCTGCAGCGCGATCGGATCCCGAACGTCGCCCTCGATCACCGTCACGCCGTCGGGGAGGTGAGTTCGGTCGCCGGTCGTGAGGTTGTCGAGGACCCTGACCTCGTTGTGGGGCGTCAGCGCCTCGACGAGGTGGCTACCGATAAAGCCCGCGCCGCCGGTCACGAGCACCGTGCTGTCGCGAATCGCTGGCGAGTCCATCTCCCGGGAGTATCACCACCTCGCTGTTTAGTATCCGATTCGTACCCTCGCGTATTCTGGCTCGATCCGGAGGAAGGTACTGCTTACACCGGCGACGCTTTCGATATCGGTCGGTATTATCGCCGTTCGGTCGATCGGCAATATACGCGACCGGATGGCGGTTGGACGATCGGAAACGACGTGTCGTTCGGTTTCGTCCGTCGGCACGTTCCATTCTCGAGGCGGTGGGAGTGCGAGGCAGTTGGGGAAGCTATATGCGCGGCCCTCGGCAACTCCACGGCAATGACCGTGGATCTCGTCGTGCGCAACAGTACCGTCGTCACGCCCGCGGGTCGGACGCCCGACGCGGGCGTCGCCGTCGAGGACGGCCAGATCGTCGCCGTCGGCCGGAGCGACCGGCTTCCGGACGCCGATCGCGTCCTCGACGCCGAGGGGAACGTGCTGGTCCCCGGGATCGTCGACTGCCACATCCACAACCGAGAACCCGGCCTCGAGTACAAGGAAGATTGGGAGTCCGCGACGCGAGCGGCGGCCGCCGGCGGCGTGACGACCGTCGTCGGGATGCCCAACACGGACCCCGTCATCGACAGCCCCGCGAATCTCGAGCTCAAATTCGAGCGCGGCGAGGCCTCGGCCCACGTCGACTTCCAGAGCTACGCCGTCGTCACCTCGGAGAACCTCGAGCTGATCTCCGAAATCGACGAGGTCGGCCCGCTCGGCTTCAAGGTTTTCCTCGGCTCGACGGTCGGCGACGTACCGCCGCCAAACGACGGCGAGATACTCGAGGCGATGGAACGGATCCGCGAGACGGGGAAACGGCTGGGCTTCCACGAGGAAAACGGCGAGATCATCGACCATTACACGGAGCGGTTCCAGGCCGAGGGGAGAAACGAACCGATCGACCACTCCCGCTCGCGGCCCGTTATCGCCGAGCGGGAGGCCGTCGAGCGGATGATCACCTTCGCCGAGGAGACCGGCGCGAAGGTGCACATGTTCCACGTCTCGTCGGGGTCGGCGGCCGAGGCTGTCGCCCGCGGCAAAGACCGCGGCGTCGACGTGACCGCTGAAACGACCCCCCACTACCTCTGGTTCACCGAGGAGGTCATGCGCGAGAAGGGCAACGTCGCGCGCGTCCAGCCACCGATCCGAGACGCCGAAGAACAGGACCGACTCTGGCAGGTCGGCATCGACGACGATTCCATCGAGTGTATCGCCACCGATCACGCGCCTCACACCCCCGAGGAAAAGAAGGTCGACGACCCCTTCGGCAACACCTGGGAGGCCATCTCGGGCTTCGTCGGCCTCGAGACCGAGGTCCCGGCCATGCTCACCTTCGTCGACCGCGGTCGATTCACGATGGAAGAGTGGGTTCGCCGCCACTCGACGAACCCGGCCACGGTCTGGGGGATGTACCCGCAGAAGGGATCGCTACAGGTCGGGACCGACGCCGACTTCACGCTCGTCGATCCCGATCTCGAGTGGACGCTCGAGGACGCGGACGAACTGCATTCGAAGAACTGCGTGACCCCGTTCGAGGGCGAGTCCTTTACGGGGAAAGCGGTCGCGACGGTCGTCCGCGGCGAGGTCGTGGCGGAGGACGGCGCGGTCGTCGGCGAAGCGGGACACGGAACGCGCGTCGACGTCGCGTAGCCCGCCGCTGGAATCCTCTCGGAGCGGGCCGACAGTCCCCCGTCGAAGCTTCCGTTCCACGGTAATTCTGTCTGCATACATATAATTTTAATTTATTTCGGTTCGCTCAACGTTCCGATGAGCGAATAAGTCGTCCATAGGAATACGACTCTCTCGACAGGGGACGACCATGCGAGACGAGACCGCTGCGGAGTCGAACCTGAACCGACGATCGATTCTTCGCCGAGGTGCGGTCGCGACGACTGGCCTCGTCGCGCTCGGCGCGGGCGCCAGCGCGCAGAGCGACGAAACGGACGAACCGACCGTCATCACGGAGCGGACGACGATCACCGAACCGGGGGAGTACGTGCTTGGTGACGATCTGGCGGTCGACGACGAGTCCGGTCTCACGATTCGGGCGAGCGACGTCACGCTGGATGGACGGGGACACGAGATCGTTCGAACCGGTGACCGCGCCCTTCCGGACCCGGACCGTCCGGACCCGGATACGGCCGGTATCGGTACGGATGCGCCCGATTCAGACTCCCTCTCCGATATCACCGTGACGAACGTGACGGTCTCGAACTTCGGGGCCGGAATTCACTTCGACGACGTGCGGGACGGGTCGATCGGAGCAACGACGGTGCGCGAAAACAACGTCGGTATCTATCTCGAGAATTCGACCGCGATCACGGTCGCCGAAAACACCGTGGATCGCACGGGGTGGCGCGGAATCGCGCTGTTCGACTCGGACGACAACGTGGTTACCGAAAACGCGAGCAATAACGGGAACCACGACCTCACCCGCGGGCTCGAACTGCTGAATTCGAACCGGAATACGATCGAGAAAAATACGTTTTCGAACAATTTCACCGGTGTCGAACTCGGGAACTCGCACGGAAACGGACTCGAGGAAAACACCATTCGCGACAACGAACACGAGAACGTCGTGCTGCGGGAATCGAATACCAACGCGTTTCTCGGGAACACCGTCACGGGCGCCGGGTGGGTCGGAATCAGCGCGACGGGCACCGGCAACGAGTTCGAACGGAACACGGTACGAGACACTCGAGGGTACGGGTTCATCGTTTCCGGAGCCGAGAACCTGGTCAGAGGGAACGAGATCACCGGTAGCGCCGCCGATGGGCTCAATCTCGATGGCGAGCGCGGTCGCATCGAGGAAAACACGATTTCGGAGAACGACCTCGCCGGAATTCGGGTTAGCGGTAGCGAACACGCGCTGAACGAAAACGTCTCGACCCGTAACGGCGAAGCGGAACTGTTCCTCGACGAGGAGTCGTCCGATACCACGGGAACGGGGAACCGCCTCTCCGACGACGAGTGCCCCTACTTCGTCGACGACGGAACGAACAACGACGTCGAGTACGTACCGGAGTAATCGATCCGAACCGTTCCTCGACTCGAGCAGTCGGTTCCCGTGACGATTCTCAGTCCATGAAAGTAGCGACCGATTTATATTCACCGCCCGTTCGTCGGGCCTCGATGAGGACCGCTCGCCATGACCGAAACAGACGCCACGGCGGACGAGAGCGACGAACCGGACGGGACGGCCGAGATGGACAAGACTGAGCGGTTGCGGTCGGTGTTCCTCTCCGTCACCGACGGCGAGGCGGAACCGATGGTCGAGTCCCAGCGGGAGGACTCCCACTCCCGGGAGATTCGCGAGGAACAGACCGACGAGGTCGTCGGCCCGGCGGAGCATCACGGACTCGACGATGCGATCGACGACCCCGAACCGGCCGACTGATCGCGAGGGCGCGTTCGCCGGCTACTCGAGGTCCGCGCCGACCGCCGCTTCGATCGACGAGTAGCCGTCGCGCTCGAGCAGTTCGACCAGTCCCCTGTTGATCCGCTTGGCCGTCGACGGCCCCTCGTAGACGAAGCCGGTGTACAACTGGACGAGCGACGCGCCGGCCCTGATCTTTTCGTAGGCGCTCGCCGGGGAGCCGACGCCGCCGACGCCGATGATGGGCAGTTCGCCGTCCGTGTACTCGGCAAGCGAGCGGATGACTCCCGTCGAGCGATCCGCCAGTGGCTTCCCGCTGAGGCCGCCCCACTCCTCCCGTCGCGGTGACTCGAGTCCCTCGCGACCCGTCGACGTGTTCGTCGCGACGATGCCGTCGAGATCGAACTCCCGGACGATGTCGACCAGGTCGAAGACGGACTCCTCGGGCTCGTCCGGGCCGATCTTGACCAGGATCGGCACGTCCCGATCGTTTTCGGCCTCGAGGGTCTCGAAGATCGTCCGGAGGTGCTCGGGCGAGCCCTCGTCGAACTCGTCGGGCGTGTTCGGACAGGAGACGTTCACGACGACGTAGTCGGCGAACGGCGAGAGCCGATCGAAGACGCGCCGATAGTCCTCGATCGCTTCGCGCTCGCTCGAGGAGTTCATCTTGCCGACGTTGACGCCGAGAGGGACGGCCGGGGTACCGTCGGCCTCGAGTCGCGACTTGACCCGTTCCATCCCCTGGCCGTTGAATCCCATCCGATTGACCATCGCCTCGTCCTCGCGCAGGCGGAAGAGTCGCGGGCGGTCGTTGCCCGCCTGCGGATAGGGCGTAACGGTTCCGATTTCGACGAACCCGAAGCCTAACGCCTCGAGCGCGTGGGTCACTTCGGCGTTCTTGTCGAAGCCGGCGGCGACGCCGATCGGGTTCGGAAACGTCGCGTCGAACAGGTCGACCTCGAGCGCGGGATGGCGGTACTGGTAGGCGGCGGCCAGCGCCGCCCGCGTCGGCCGGGTCGATTGGGTCGCCCGGAGCGTCCGTTTGCCGAGATCGTGAGCCGTCTCGGCCGGCAGTTTGAACGCGAGGGGCCTGACCCGCGAGTACAGCGTCATCGCCGTCACGTGGGGGCGGCCGACGGGTAAACGTCCCGAAACGACTGCGGTCGAGCGGCCGTCGGACCGTCGGCGTTCAGCTCGACTCGAGGACTGCTCGACACTGCGTGTCTGGGGAAAATCAGTGCACGACAGTAGCAGTCAGCGAGGAGTCGTCGTTCGTATCGACCGTCAGTTCGCGGACTGTATCGAGGGCAGTGATCCGACGCCGTTCGAGGCGACCGTGGCGAACACGAACAGGATCATGATGATTGCCCCGAGGATCGATCCGGGGATCGAGAGCACGCCCATCGCCGAGATGAGCAGGAGACTACTGCTCGCGCCGATCGCAGTCCGGAAATACGCGCTATCGGCGCGGGCAGTGACCGATCGATCGGGGTCGGTTTGCGACCGCTCGAGTTCGTCGTCCGACGCCTCGAGATACGGTCGGAATATTTCCAATCGGTCGGTCGGTCGCACGACCCCGCGGGGCTGGTCGTACTCGATGATCCCCTTCTTGTCGAGTTTCGGAAGATGGGACTGATACAGCGGGATATAGACGCGCTGTCGCTGCGCAGACGTTAGTTGCGCCACCGTCGTCTCGTGTTCTTTCGCCGCGACGTGCTCGGCGACGTCGCGCATTTTGACGAGTTCGTCCCCGTCGAGCAGATATCGGATCGCTTCTCGCCTTCGATTCGTCTGAAGAATGTGGAAAATATCGTCCGGGGATAGCTCGGCCGTCTCGTCGAACTGCGGATCGCTGGAGGGCGTATCCGAAGTGCGGGATGGGATATCGAATCTGGAGGTCATACGCTACAATCGGGAAAGGAAACCATGTCTACGTAAATCCTTCGGGACTTCGTTCTAACTAAAATATTCCTATATGATTGATAAAGAAGTACGATACTTTGATGATTTTATTAAACACTATCCAACAAAGATGGGCGTGCGGTCGATCGAGGGGCGGGCGAGCTCGTCCGAGGTCCGCAGTATCGGTCCGAGTTGAAAATACGGTGCGAGCGTGATAACTCTACTACCAACAGTGTTTGGGGCGAGTGATTCGGTCCCACTGAAAAACCGATGACGCGACTGCGCCGACGGCACGACCACGACGGATTGGGCGGACCTCGGAGACCGGAGCCAATCACCGGTCGCCGACGCGTCCCGCGTTCGGGCCGAACTCGGAGGCGAGCAACTCGGGAACGTCCGCCGGCGTTACGTCCGAGTACCACGCGTTTCGCGGTTGAATCGAGATCGCGGTCCCGTTCTCGCTGCACAGCCCCAGACACGAGGTCGTACTGACCGAGACGCTCGTCCAGAACGCATCGCGATCGCGCAACCACGCTTTCGCCGCGGCGACCGTCTCGTCGGCCCCGGCGTCACCGCAACTCGCGTGTTCGGAATCGCGATCGTTGGCGCAGACGAACACGTGGGCGTCGAGGCGTTCGCGATGTTCTTCGGTCCGATCCTTCATGGACTGCTCAGCAGTTCCTCGCGTTGCTCGGCGGCCGATCGTCCGTCGGATCGCGGCCGAAGCCGGCCGAAGCACCCGGCCACGAGGATCCACAGGGCAGCCTGGCTCAGGACGGTGAGCCCGCGGAACGCGGCGACGAGATCGGTCGGCATCGCGCCGGATTCGACGATGGTCGGCGCCGCGATCGCGGTGCCCGCGACGAGGGCGACGATGGGAACGGCCGCCGTGGCCACTCCGAGCGGTCGACTCCGCGCAGATCCGCGGGTATACCCGTAGATCGACGCCGCGGCGACGATTGCGCCGACGGCGATGAGACCGACGTAGATCGCGATCCGAAGCGTCGGATCGTACGCCTGTTCGGCTCCGGGTGTTGTCGGCGGCAACACCAGCCACGGCGCGACCGAGACGGAAAGGAAGCCGGCACCGGCCAGGACGTACGCCTTGACGTTCCCGCGGCCGGGCAGCGCCGGCTCGAGGAAGTAAAAGCCGAGGGCGAAGACGCCACCCAGCAGGATCCCCCAGAGGACGCCGCTGCCGATGCTCACCGCGGCCGTCGTCGCCTCGCTCACGGCGTGAGCATGTTCGCCGGCAGCGTGGGCGTGCTCACCGGCTTCATGAGCGTGTTCGCCCGCTTCGTGAGCGTGTTCGCCATGCTCGCCGCCCTCGGCGAGCGTCTCCATATACCCGATAAGCGGGTTCGCAACGAGCGCCATGTACGCGCTGTACGCGATCCCGGCGATCGCGCCGGCGAGGACTCCGCGCTCGAGGTAGTCGACGAGCATCAGTGACAGATCACGCCGGCCGCGTGCCGGAAGTTGTGCATGGAGTCGTGGGCCAGCGGCTCCTGAAGGAACAGCAGTGTGAACGCCAGCGCCGCGACGAACGCGAAGACGGCCACGAGCTGGCCGGTCGTGAGATCATCGCGTGCGGTCCCGATTCGATCGTGAACGGTTTCGGTCGTCGTCATACAAGTCAGTTTTCTCTACTGAAAGTCCGATTGTAAAACTACCGATCGTCCAGCGGCGCCGGCGGATTGGACACGTGTCTGCCGATCGGCGAACACGCAGTCGAACTGCTGCAAACGACCGGCCCGGAACCGACGGAGCACGACTGGATCGAACCCGACGGAACGGACGACTGCTGGCGAATAACGAAATCGTTTTCCTACGGCTACCGCTTGGTTCGACTAACAACCAGAGTCATGAGTGTCCAACGACGGTCGTCAGGAGGGAAACGCGGTGGCGGTTGAACGCCTGCTCGTCCCGCTGTCGGACACGGTGACAGTTCGCCAGACGGTCGGCTACGCCGTCCGATCGGGACTCGAGAGCGCCGACTCGCTCGAGTGTCACCTCGTCGTCGCGATGCCCTACGACGCCGACGTTCCGGAGAGCGATCGGTACAGCGAGGACGCCGAAGGGCTGCTCTCCCGGGCGCGAAATTGGGTCGAGGAAGACGCCGGCGACGCCGACGTGACGATCGAGACGGCGACGCTCGGGAACGACGAGTACCTCTTCGGGCCGCGGGACTACGCCGAGATCTTCGACGCCTACGCCGACGAACACGGGATCGACCGCGTCGTGCTCGATCCGGAGTACCAGCCCGGGGTCACCGCGCAGATGCTCCAACCCCTCGAGCGCGAACTCGAGCGCATCGGAGTCGCCTACGACGAGGCGCCGGTCGAGCGGTCGGCCCGCCGCGGCCGTCTCGCCGGCGGGACCGAGGACTTCGATCGTCTGTTCGCGACGTTCCTGCTCTCCTACGGGTTCTATCTCGTCCTCGGCGATCCGACCTACTGGTTCGATCTCCTCACCGGCGCCGCGGTCGCCGGCATCGTCGCCGTCTCGCTCGCACGGGTGTCGTTTACCGTGCCGCTCGACCGCGTACAGTCGCCGCTCCGCGTCGTTCGGTTCGCCCTCTACATTCCCTACCTGCTCTGGGAGATCGTGAAGGCCAATCTCGCGGTGTCGGCCGTGATACTCCGGCCGTCGATGCCGATCGAACCCACGCTGACTCGCGTCGACTCCCGCGTGCGAAGCGGCCTGCCGCTGCTCGCGTTGGCCAACAGCATCACGCTCACACCCGGAACCCTGACCGTTCGGGCCACCAACCAGCAGCTGCTCGTCCACACGCTGATTCCCACCGCCCGCGACGACCTCTTCGACGGCGGGCTCGAGCGGGCGATTCGATTCGTCTTCTACGGCCGAGATTCGGCGGCGATCCCCTCGCCGAGGGAACGCGGTGACGCCGAAATAGTCGGGGGTGACGAGCTGTGACGCCGGCCTCGCTCGAGGACGTTTTTCTCGCCACGGCCGCGCTGTTCGTGGTGCTCGCGATCGCGGTGTTCTACCGCGCGGTCGCGGGACCGACCACGCAAGACCGGCTGCTGGCGGTGAACGTGCTCGGAACGAACACGGTCGTCATCCTCGCCCTGCTGGCCGCGGGGCTCGATCAGGCGTGGTTCCTGGACGTGGCGCTGATCTACGCGCTGTTGAACTTCCTGATGTCGATCGCGATTTCGAAGTTCACCGTCGAGCGAGGTGGCGTGCTGTGATCGAGACGGTCAGGTTCTGGGTGATCGTCGTCTGCCTCGGACTGGGCGTCCTCTTCACGCTCGTCTCGACGGTGGGCGTCATCCGACTCCCGGACATCTACGCCCGGGCTCACACCGCGTCCCAGACGGACACCCTCGGAGCCGGGTTCGCACTCGCCGGCGTCGCCGTCGCGTTCGGCTGGCAGCACGCGGCGGTTTACACCGTCCTCCTCCTGTTCTTCGTGTTCATCACGAACCCGACCGCGGCCCACGCGATCGCCCGCTCCGCGGCGGAGACCGGTGTCGAACCGATCCTCGCCGAGGAGGGAACGGACGCGGAGACGGACGAAACCGAGGCCGCTACCGAAACGGGCGGTGAGTCGCGATGAGTCTGTTCGCGTATACCCTCGTTGCGTTCATTCTGGCGACGGCCGTCGCGACCGCGCTGTTCCGCGACGTGCTGTCGGCCATCATCGTCTTCGGTGCGTACAGTCTCGGGATGGCGATCCTCTACACGTTCCTGTTGGCCCCCGACGTCGCGATGACCGAAGCCGCGATCGGCGCCGGCGTCACGACGCTTTTGTTGTTGCTGACGATCGCCCGCACGACGCGCCCCTCGACGGATCGACTCAGAGAGCGAATTCACGTCCCGGCGGTCGTCGTCGTCGGCGCGTTCGTGCTCGTGCTCTGTACCGCCGTTCTCCCCGAAATGTACGCGGTCGGCGGCACGGAGACGCCGGTCTGGTCGAACCCGGACGTGACCCAACACTACATCACTGAGACGTATTCCGAGACCGGCGTCGAGAACGCGGTCACGTCCGTGCTCGCCGCCTACCGTGGCTTTGACACCTTCGGCGAGGCGGTCGTCGTCTTCGCCGCCGGCGTCTCGACGCTGCTCGTCCTGAAACGCGAGGTGTTCGCTTAATGTCCGGATCTATCGACGATACCTACACCGAGAGTCAGGTGATCATGACCACCGTCAAGATCATCGCACCGTTTACGCTCACCTACGGGCTGTTCATGACGTTCCACGGCGGCGACGCCCCCGGCGGCGGCTTCCAGGGCGGAACTATCGTCGGCGTCACCATCCTCATGCTCGCCTTCGCCTTCGGGATCGACCCGACCCGTCAGTGGCTCCGCAACTCCGTTATTACCGGCATCGTCACCGGCGGCGTCGTCATCTTCGGTGCGATCGGCCTCGGGATGATCGCGCTCGGCGGGCACTTCCTCGAGTTCTCCCAACTCAAGGAAGTCTTCCACATCAAACCGAAGTGGGGGCTTGAGGCCGTCGAGATCGCCGGCATCTCGCTGATCGTCTCCGGGACGATCATCAGCCTCTTCTTTACGATGGCAGCGGGGTTCTCGCCCGACCGACCGAGCGGGACCGGTGGCGTCAGCAACGCCGATAACGCCGCCGAGAACCCCGATTCGTCCACCACGGAGGTGAGCAACGATGATTGAACTCCTGACGAGTCACTACACCTACGTCCTGATGTTCGTCCTGCTGGGGCTGGGCATCTACATGGTGATCGCCAGCGAGAACCTCGTGAAGAAGCTGATCGGAGTGAACCTCTTCCAGACGGCCATCTTCCTGTTTTTCATCTCGATGGCCTACATCGAGGGCGGCTCGGCACCGATCGTTCCCCACGAGGGAGTTCCCGGGGAAGTCATGGTCGCGAGCCCGCTGCCACAGGTCATCGTGCTGACCGCCATCGTCGTCGGCATCGCGCTGACGGCGGTCGGACTGGCCCTGATCATCCGCATCTACGCGGAGTACGGAACGCTCCGCGAGGACACGCTTCGGGAGGTGCGTGCCGATGAGTAGCGTCGACCTGCTCTTGCCGTTGCTGATCGCGGTCCCGATCATCACCGCGACGCTCCCGGTCGCCCTCGGACTCCGGTACGACCGAACGGGCTGGTCCGTCGCCGCGATCACGACGACCGGTCTCTTCGCCGGAGCGCTCGCCCTCGCGAGCGTCGTCTACTCCGACGGCCGAGTGTCCCACTGGCTGGGCGGCTACCCGCCCAGATACGGGATCGAACTCGTCGCCGACGAGTTCTCGATGCTGATCGTCCTGCTCGTGACGGCGGTCGCTACCGCCGTCCTCGCGTACACGCGCCGAGGCGGTCCGCGCGGGAACACGTTCTACACCGCGTACCTGCTGTTAGTCGCCGGCCTGCTCGGCATCTCGATGACCGGCGACGTCTTCAACCTCTTCGTCTTCCTCGAGATCACGAGCATCGCGACCTACGCGCTCGTCGCGAGCGGCGACGGTCCGGAGGCGGCGGTCGCCTCCCTGCAGTACCTGATCTTGGGAACCGTCGCCGCGTCGATGTACCTGATCGGCGTCGCCTTCGTCTTCATGGCGACGGGGACGCTCAACATGATCGAACTCGCCGACGCGATTCCGACGGCCGAACGCCCCGTCCTGATTCGGGCCGGCTTCGCGTTCATCGTCGTCGGCTTCGCCGTCAAGGTCGCCCAGTGGCCCCTGCACACCTGGCAGCCGAGCGCCTACCAGCGGGCTCCCGACGGCGTGACCCCGCTGATCGCCGCGCTGGTTTCGACCGCCTCCGCCTACGCCTTCGGCCGCGTGATCGTCACCGTCTTCGAGGTCGACTACCTCGCCGCGATGCCGAACGCGGCGGCGATCGTCCTCACGGTCGGCTGCGTGAGCGTGCTCGCGGGAACCGTCCTCGCCGTGATCCAGACCGAGGTCAAACGGATGCTCGCCTACTCCTCGGTCTCGCAGTTCGGATTGGTTATCGCCGCCTACGGGGTCGTCATCGCCGGCAGTTCCGAAACGGCGCTGATCGGTGCGGCGATCCACCTTGTCGGCCACGGCCTGTTGAAGGCCGGCCTCTTTCTGGCGGCCGCCGTCGCCGCGACGAGTTACGGCGCTCGCACGGTCGACGAGTACGCCGGACTCGCCACGGAGCGTCCGTTCGTCGCCGGTTCGATGGCCGTCCTCCTACTGGTTCTGGTCGGCGTCCCGCCGGGCGTCGGCTTCGTCGGCAAGTGGTACATCGCCCTCGGTGCCGTCCAGTCGGAACTGTGGCCCGTCGCCGCCGTGATCTTCCTCAGTACTATGCTCACCCTCGCCTACGCCGCTCGCCTGCTCGAGAAGATGTACTTCACACCACCGCTCTCGGTCGGCTCGGCGGACGCGCCGGGTTCGATCGCGACGGACGGCGGTACTGCGGACGCTGACGACGGCGCCGCCGCCGCTGGCACGCGCGGCAACGCCACCCCCGACGCCGCCGCCGTCTCGATCGGCATGATCGCGATCGTCGTGGCCGTCGCGCTCGCCGCCGTCGCACTCGGCTTCGCCGGCGGGACGTTCGCCGACTTGCTCGAGCCGTTCGTCACGGAGGTGTTCAACTGATGGTCGCGGATCTCCGACCGCTCGCCGCCGTGTTGGTGTCGGCGGTCGCTATCGTCCTGATTATCGCGTCGCATCGCCGGCCGAACCTCCGGGAAGGCTGGTCCGTCCTGGCCGCCCTCGCGAAGTTCGGCATCGTCGTCAGCATGCTCCCCGCGGTCATGGACGGCACCGTCTTCCGGTGGAGTCTCGCGGAGTCGACGGGAATTCAGTTCCTCGCAGGCATCGACTTCGCCCTGCGAGCGGACCCGCTGGGGATCTTCTTCGCGCTCCTCGCGAGTTTCCTCTGGATCTTCACGTCGTTCTACGCCGCGGGATACATGCGCGGGCTCGACGAGCACTCCCAGACCCGATTTTTCGCCTCGTTCGCGGCCAGTCTCTCGGCCGCGGTCGGCATCGCCTTCGCGGCGAACCTGGTGACGATCTTCGTCTTCTACGAACTGCTCTCGCTGGTCACCTATCCGCTGGTCGTGCACAACGAGGACAACGAGGCCCGGATCGCCGGCCGCAAGTATCTCGCGTACACCTTCTTCGGCGGCGGCGTTTTCCTGCTAGCCGGCACCGTTCTAGTCTACTGGCTCACGAGCCTGGTCAGTTCGGGGCCGACGCTCGCCTTCGAAGCGGGCGGTATCGAGGCGCTCGCGACGGCCGCGCAGGCGGAACCGGTCTATGCACAGGCCGCGTTCTTCCTGCTCATCGCCGGCTTCGGCGTCAAGGCCGCGCTGATGCCGCTGCACTCGTGGCTCGCCGACGCGATGGTCGCGCCCACGCCCGTCTCCGGGCTACTCCACGCCGTGGCGGTCGTCAAATCCGGCGCGTTCGGCATCGCTCGAGTCATCCTCGAGGTCTACGGGCCCGGTCTCATTCACGACCTGCCGCTGGACGTGCCCGGCATCGGCGAGGTCGGACTGAACATCCCGGTCGCCATCGTCGCCGCGTTCACGCTGACCGCGGCGAGCATCATCGCGATGCGGAAAGACCACCTCAAGCGTCGGTTGGCGTACTCGACGACCGCACAGCTTTCCTACATCGTGCTCGGGCTCTCGATGTTGCACCCCTACGCGATGGTCGGGGCGCTGTTCCACATCCCCGCGCACGCGTTCGCGAAACTCACCCTGTTCTTCTGTGCGGGTGCGATCCACGTCGAGACCCACACGGACTACATCAGCGAAATGGCCGGCATCGGGAAACGGATGCCGCTGACGATGGCCGCGTTCACCGTCGGCGCGGCCGGCATGGCCGGGCTCCCGCCGATCGCCGGCTTCGTCAGCAAGTTCTACATGCTGATCGGGGCCGGCTACATGGGCGGCGAGTACTGGCTGTTCGCCGGCGCACTGTTGCTCTCGGCCGTGCTCAACGTCGCGTACTTCTGGCCGGTCGTCTACACCGCCTTCTTCGAGAGCGAGGACCGCCACGACGCCAAACCGCTCCTCGAGTTCCCGCGGGGTGGCCTGCTCCAGACCTACGGGACCGCGGACGACCACGTCGCCGCCGACGGCGGGGATCCGACCGACCGGACGGAAACGGCCGACGCCACGGACGCGGAGCCCGCGGCCGACGAGGAGTTCGAGTACGCCGTCGACAAATATCCGAGCGATCACACGACCGCCGACGGAGCGGACGCGACGAATCACTCAGCCGACGCTCGAGGGTTCGAAACCGATGATCACGACGATAGTGATGATGCCGAAGCCTCGGGCACCGACGACCACGGCGACACTGGCGACACCGTCGATGCCGTCGACCATCACGGCGACCACGACGATCACCTCACCGGCGGCCCGCCCGCGGAGGGCTGGCAACGCCACTCGCCGTTCGCGGAGAGCACGTGGCTCATGCTCGCGCCGATCGCCGTCATCGCGACGGGCGCGATCGTCCTCGGGATCGGCCCCGACTACGCCGTCTTCCTCGAGTTAGCGACGCGGATCGTCGAGGGGGTCTTCGACACGCCGTTCGAGGAGTTGGGCGGCGTTCCGTTCGACGAACTCGTGACGGAGGTGAGCAACTGATGGAACTCGAACTCCTGTCGCTGGCGTACCCGCCGCTCGTCGTCTTCGCGGCGGCCCTGCTCGTGCTCGTTCTGCCTCGAATCGCCGGCTTCACCGTCGGCGCGCTCAGTCTCGCGGCGGTGCTGGCGATCTCACTCGTCGCTCCCGGCGGCGAGCACCTGGCCGGGACCTTCCTCGGATTCGAGGTCGTCCCGTTCTACGTCGACGACTTCTCCCGGATGGTCGGTCTCGGTCTCGGCTTCTTGGGGATCTGTAGCGTGATTTACGCCTACTCGAGCGAGGCGAGCAGGACGCTGGTCGCGTTCGCGCTCGTTTACGTCTCCTCGTCGATCGGGGCGGCGTTCGCGGGCGACTGGCTCGTGCTCTTGTTCATGTGGGAGCTGATGGCCGTCACCAGCACGCTCGTGGTCTGGCACTACGGCGGCGAGGCGGTCCGAGCCGGTTTCCGGTACGCGCTCTTCCACGGCACCGGCGGGGTGCTCGTGATGATGGCGGTCGCCGTCCACTACGTCCAGACCGGTACGTTCGTCTACACCGAGGCCGGTATCGCCGACGGCATTCCGGCGCTTCTCGCGGTGCTCGGGATGGGCGTCAACGTCGCCTTCATCGGATTCCACACGTGGCTGCCCGACACCTATCCGCGACCGCACTTCGCGGCCTCGGTGTTCCTCTCGGTCTACACGACGAAGACGAGCGCGTTCGTCCTCTACCGGGCGTTCCCGGTCGGCGGCGAGAGCGACCTCTCGATCTACATCGCGTACATGGGCGGCCTGATGGCCGTCTACGGCGCGACCTTCGCGCTGCTCCAACACGACATGCGGGCGCTGCTCTCCTATCACATTCAGGCCCAGCTCGGCTACATCGTCGCCGCGATCGGGATCGGCTCCAACCTCGCCGTCGCGGGCGCGATGAGCCACCTGTTCAACAACATCCTCTTCAAGAGCCTGCTGTTCATGGCCGTCGGCGTCGTCATCTACCGGACCGGCGAGGAGGACCTGTACGACCTCGGCGGCCTCTGGCGCGAGATGCCGCTGACCGCGATCGGGTTCGGGCTCGGCGCGCTCTCCATCACCGCGATCCCGGGCTTCAACGGCTACGTCAGTAAGGGAATGATCTTCGACGCCGCCAATCCACACTACTACGGTCAGCCCGAGTATCAGGCGCTCTACTGGCTGCTCTGGCTCGGCGCGATCGGGACGCTGCTCTCCTTTATCAAACTCGGCTACTACGTCTTCTTCCACGGCGAGAGCGACCTCGAGGTCGCCGACGCCAAACCGGGCCAGACCGTCGCGATGCTCGGCCTCGGCGGTGCCTGTCTCCTCTTCGGCGTCTGGTGGCAGGGGCTGGCTGACCTCGCGCCGACGATCCACGGGAGCGATTTCGCGTTCTCCTATTACGGCGGCGAGAGCCACCTCCACCCCTACAGTCCGAGCCACCTCGAGACGGCCGGGATCCTCACGGGGGTCGCAGCCGTCGCGTTCGTCGTCGTCCGAAAGCCGCTCTCGAAGCTGGATCTCGGTGATCCGGCGATGGTCGTCTACCCCGCGACCTACTACCTCAGCCGGTGGACGATGCTCGCGGTGACGGGAACCTACGCGGTCGTGGACGCCGCCGTCGTCGGAGCCGTCACGCGATGCTACTGGGTCGGGAACAACCCGGTCCTCGCCGTCGACGCGGCCGCACGGCGGCTCCCGCTGGTCGATGTCGACGAGCGCCAACCGACCGACGGCGGCCGGCCCTCGACGATCCACCTCCGAACGAGCATCGGGACGAGCGTCCTCCTGCTGACGCTGGTCCTGACGGTGATCCTGTGGCTGCTGGTCGTTTGACGTAGCCGGAGCGAAGGCCGACGTTCGTTATCGGGCGAATAGCTGGCGGGATGCAAGCAGGAAGTTGCTGACGCAGCTACGATTCATTCTGTGATGACTTTTCCTGACTTCCAAGGAGCCAGTAAAACGCCACTCCCAATACAGCTTCGAGCGGACCAATGAAGACGGCGCCGAGAAGAAACAGAAAATACGCCAAGAGACCATGGTTGGAACGGCCGTTATCCATCTCGTTTTCGTATTCCGTTGATTCAACAAAAAGTTCTTCGCTCAGCTCGCTCCCGTGCAAACCAAGTCTCGAGAGAAGACCACCACATCAAATACGAACACGCGACAGACCGATCTCCGTTTCCGTTCAGTCCGTCTCCGTCGACTCGTCTCCCTCGACAGCCTCGGCATCCACTACCGTGGACCGGGAGTCCGGAACGACGATCGACTGCTCGAGCACCGACGCCCGAAGCGTCGGCTTCGACGCCGTCGCCTCCTGGCGGTACGACGCTCCCGATCGATCTCGGCGGACGCCCCGCGGCGTCAGATAGTCGCCGTCGATGTCGATCCCGGCCCCCTCGCAGAGTCGCCGCAATACCGACCGCGCCCCTTCGGTGGTGATCGCCGGCGGCGCGATCGAGCGTTCGCGAGCGAGTTCCGTCGCCGTCGCGTCCTCGAACAGGGATTCGATCATCTCCTGGTCGTACCCCCGATCGCGCAGAACGGCACGCACGCGACCGGCGATCGACGGCGCGTGGGCCGTCGGGAACAGCGGCCAGTCGTTCGACGGCGGATCGAGGACGACCCGGTAGCGGCGCAACGGCGTCCGGGCGCGGGCTGGGAGGGGAACGTCCTCGAGTCGCTGGGACTTCCCGAGGACGCGGATCGTTCCCGTGTAGAAATCGACGTCGTCCCACGTGGCACCCGTGCGTCGGTCGTCGTCGGGAACCCGGAAGAGCTCCGACCCGCGGACCGTCGAGTGAGCGAGGACGGCCACCATCGCGTACTCGCGCAGTCGGCTGCGTCGCTCGCGCATCGGCCGACCGCTATCGAGTGCCCGCTCGCGGACGTGGCCCTCGAGTTCGCGACGCTGTCGCGCGGTCCAAAATTTGCTCGTCGGTCGCTCGTCGGCGGTCGGCAGCGCGGCCTCCGCGAGGTCGGTCGCGGCGGGGTTGTCCGCGAGGATCCCACCGCGGACGCACCACGAGAGGAACGCCCGGACGACCGCGTAGTACGTTCCGGCGGTCGAGGCGGTGTACTCGCCGCGACCGGTTTTGCGTCGGAGTTCCTCGGCGTACGCGCGCATGTGTTCGACCTCGAGTGCGAACAGCGAGGTCAGTCCGTGTTCTCGCTCGAGCCAGTCGGCCCACCGGCGGAGGATCGATTGCGCGTTTGACGCGTAGGTGCCGGCGCCCGAGCCGTCCGGATCGCCGACGGCCTTTCGCTGCAGGTAGGCGTCGACCGCGTCCGTGATCGCCACCTCCGTCACGACGCGATCACCCGTCCGGGTTCAGCGCGGCAGATCGCCGACGACCGCCGATTCGGATTTCGGCTGCCGCTGGGCTGCTCGAGGGGGCTATCACCGCGCCACGAACGGATCGTGAGAGCGACGCCTCGGCTCATCGATTGTCCCATACTGCTCCGCGATCCTAAATCTGTGTTTCGGTCTCGCGGAGCCGGAAAAAACGCGGATCGGTCACGCCTGGATGCAAGAGCATCGCAGCCAAAAGACTATGTTAATTGAATAATTAATTAGTATCACGAGCACTCATGAACGGAGTAGACGGAAAGACGGCCGTGGTAACGGGAGCCGGATCTGGAATTGGGCGTGCATCAGCGAAACGATTTGCTGCGGAGGGGGCAAACGTCGTCGTCGCAGATATCGTTGCGGAAACCGGTCGCGAAACGGTCGACCTGATCGAGGATGCCGGCGGCGATGCGACGTTCGTCGAAGTTGATGTCTGCGATTACGGGTCGGTAGAGAACATGGTCGATGTCGCAGTCGACACGTACGGAAACCTCGATTTTGCGCACAACAACGCGGGAATTCTCACGGGGTTTGCAGGAGTAACTGACATCGAAGACGCACAGTGGGACACGCTCATGGATATCAACCTGAAAGGCGTCTGGACGTGTCTGAAAGCCGAACTTCCCGTCATGGAATCGCAGGGGAGCGGTGCGATCGTCAACACCGCGTCCGAATCCGGGTTAGTGGGGATGGGAGGACTCGCCAGCTATTCGGCCAGTAAACACGGCGTCGTCGGCCTCACGAAGACGGCCGCGCTCGAGTACGCGACGCGGGGCGTTCGGATCAACGCCATCGCACCGGGGCCGACGAACACGAATATCCAATCCGGGATGTCGGGAGGCAGCGATCCGTCGGAGATGGAGTTCGACACGTCGGCTATGATCGACGTCCCGATGGACCGCATCGCGGACCCGGAAGAGATGGCCGGCGCGGTCGCGTTCCTCTGTTCGGACGATGCCTCGTATATCACCGGCCACACGCTCCCCGTCGACGGCGGCCAGGCGGCCGACTGAGCGACCACGCTTCGACGTCTCTCCAGCGAGCAAGTGTGACGGTGGTCCAGAAAATTCAGCGATATCGACGCTATTCGTCTGCTTACGCGTTTCGACTCACTTCACAGGGGAGCGACTCGAGACCGTAGAGGGAACTCAACGGCTCGAGATCCGACAAATCCGCATCCAGGCGGTCGAAACGATCGAACAACCGATCCAGGGCGACGTCTGCTTCCATCCGTGCGAGATGGGCACCCAGGCAGAAGTGGACTCCCGTCCCGAACGCCATATGACGGTTCGGACGCCGCTCGGGCCGAAACTCTTCGGGCGCATCGAAGGTTTCCGGATCGCGGTTTGCGGCACCCAGCCAGAGCGTAAGGACGTCCCCGGCCCGAATCCGTCGCCCGTTTAGCTCGACGTCCTCCACGGCGATACGCTTCAACGATTGGATCGGGGATCGGTATCGAAGCGTCTCCTCGATAGCCTGTGTGTGATCGACGTCCCCCGTCCGAATCGCGTCCGTCAGCCCGCGTTCTTCGACGGACCATATCGCGTTGGTGAGGAGATTCGTCGTCGTGATGTTGCCAGCGAGGAGGAGTAGCATGCAGAACCCGATCTGTTCGCCCCTGGATAACTCCTCCGCGTTCGCGGCGAGCGTAATGAGGTCGTCGCCGTCGCCGCCATCGCGCTCTTCCAGTAACTCCGCGAAGTACCGCCCCATCGCCTGTTGGGCCTCCTCCTGTTCCCGTTCCACTCGTTCTATCTCCTCCGGGGTGTCGTCTTCTGGTCGCGCGACGAGTGCGTCCGACCACGCTTTGAACTGATCGCGACGGTCGGCGGGAATCCCCAGTAGTTCGGCGATGACGATGACGGGAAGCGGAATCGCGAACTCGTCGACGAAGTCGAAACTATTCTCGCCCTCGAGGTCGTCAAGCAGGTCCTCCGTTACCTCCTCTACTTGCGGCTGGTACTCCCGTATCGCTCCCGGCTGGAATCGCTCGTCGACGAACCCCCGGAGCCGGGTCTGTGTCGGTGGATCGGTCGTAATCATCGTCTGGAGCATCGGGAGACCGTCGTCACCGTCGTTCGAGGACTCGTCGGCGTCGAAGGCGCGGTTAGCCGTAAACGTATCGTGGTCTTTGAGCACGCGTTCGACGTCTTCGTATCGAAAGACGTCCCACGTCTCCCGCCGCTCGTCGAAGCGGACTGGCGTCTCCTGACGCATTTCAGCGTACCACTCGAACGGCGAGAGTTGCCCCTCGAGGCTTCGAATGGCTTCCGGTGACCGGCCCACTCCAACGACTGAATCGGGGGACCCCATGATTTAATTGACTGTTTAATCAGTTGTAGTCCTTTTGGTGCACTCTCGCGCCGTTAATCGAGACGTGCAAACATGCAAACAGAGCGGTGGCTGTATCGAAGAGTGACCAGCGGGGCGAGGCGGGGGAGTCAAGTAACCGAGTGGTCGGAGGATAGCTCGAGCCAGATACTTCGTAGACTTGCTCTCCCGCTAGCTCTTGCGGGAGATATCAGTTATAATGCCGTCGACGATCGCTTGGACTCGATCGACGGCAGCATCCCGGTTCGTCGTCGTCCCCGTGTGTATCCCTTGTTTGAGGAGAAAGAGTATGTGATCTGCCGTGAGTTCGGGATCGACTGGTCGAAACTGCTCGAGCTCGATTCCGGCGCGGAGTATCCGGGTGATCGTGTCCCGGAGGCGATCCTCTACCATCGTGGTTTTCCTGCGGAAGTCGGTGTCCCACGTCGCGTGCGCCCACAACTCGACGAAAATCCGAGAGACCGCCGTCTCGATATCTGATGGCGGGTCGAACATGACCTGTTCGACCTGTGCCGGCTTCGGATGCAGTATTTGACCGACGAACTCTCGAAGTTCCGCTTCTGCGTCGGTGATCGGCTTCTCAGTCCGTTGATCGAGGAATATTTCGACGAAGACGTCGAGCATCGAGAGTAAGAGATCGTCTTTGCTATCAAAATAATGGTATATAAGTGATGGGTTCTGCCCCAACTCTTCACCGATATCTTTGATGGAGAGGTCCGCGTATCCGTGTTCGACAAGCGCGCGAAATGCGGCTTCCCTAATTCGTTGTTCAGTTTCGGGATGGCGGCCCATTGTACTCGTATGGCGGACGTAGGTTCATAAGCCATCCTCTCTCGCAGCCACTGAACTCGTCTCAACGACTACAAGCCAGACAGCGTCGATCAGAGAGACCCGTACGCGAGCACGTCGATCTGGCGTACCGGAGTAAAGATTCGGACAGCATTTGGATCCGAATAGACCACAGCGGTCACGAACTCTCATATTTGCGGTCACCTGCCTTCACATATCTCATCCAGAAGTCAAGCAGTCCTTCGGTCACGCGGGTCCCCAGTGACGGTGAACGCCGACGTGTAGGCCGCCGCTCCAATTTAATATAGCGACTATCAGTTTATAAAACTGGATGGGGGAGGGGAAGCTGTTCGTCGGATAGCAACCGAAAGCCGTGGAAACGCACGTCTCAGGTGTTGAAATGCGGGACCGCAACTATCGAATCGCGATGGTATGCATTCGACAGGCTCCGCGTAGCGTGCCACGATTCAGGACGGGTCCTGATGTCGGATCTTTTCGGCGGTCATCGACGGCACCGGCGTCCCGCAGTCTTTGCACTTCCAGGTCGGCGTCCGCGTTCCGGACTCCTTCTCGAGGTCCTGTTTGAACTCGAGGCGTGCGCCACACGTACACCGGTAGGTGGTGTGGGTCATAGCGAAACCGACCCTCTCGAAGCGCAAAAACGGTTCGCAGGGGCGACCGCGGGTCGATCGGTACTTCGTACGCGAGTTCTCGGTGGAGTCCGACGGAGGTCGCTCCAGGAGATGGTCGTCGACCCGTCCGTCGGCAGCGATTCGTAATCGGTTCGACCTCGACGGATGCAGAGGTCGTCTCGCCCGCTCACTCGAGATAGGGAAGAGAGCCGCTGACGGTGGTGATCACGGTCGTAGGGTGGCTCGGAGCACTCCCTGACTCGTATTCACAGCGATGACGGTTCGGGCGCTTCGACTCCGGGGTTCGTCCGTCCATGAGCCGTTCCTCGCGGCTCGACTCGAGGTCGTCCACGTCGTTAAGTCACGTCGGGTCGGCCGGAGCGCTCGAGCCTCGACCAGTCGCGTTATCCGGGAACACCGTTATCAAGGGTGATGGGACCGTCCGTGGGAGACGAATGCCGGAGACACATCGGATTCGGATCGAAACTGCAGCGACGGAACGGAGCTCCCCGGAACTCGCGGCCGTCCACCACGAGGCACCGTCCGACGACTGGCTCGTCTTTTGTCACGGCCTCCGGAGCGACAAATCCGGCAGCTACGAGCGGCGGTGTCGCCGTGCGGTCGCGGCCGGCTACAACGCGGTTCGATTCGACTGTCGCGGCTGTGGCGACTCGGACGGCGAATTCGTCGAGTCGACGCTCGAGGCGCGATTGACCGACCTCCGTCGCGTCGTCGATTACTTCGACCCCGACTCGTACGCCCTGTTCGGCTCGAGTTTCGGCGGGAAGGTCGCGTTCCACGCCGGAGCAGCCGACGACCGGGTCGAAGCGATCGCCGCGCGAGCGCCGGTGACGATCAACGAGACGTTCGACGAGTATCGGGCGACGGTCGAACGCGAGGGCGAGGTGACCTTCGACACCGGCGAGCGCCTCGACCGACGGTTCTTCGAGCACCTCGATCGGTATCCGTTCGACGACGTCGCGTCGACGCTATCGATCCCGGTCGCGATCTTCCACGGCGGGGACGACGGCGTCGTCGATCCCGCCGACAGCTTCGACGCCGCCCGGCGACTCGAGACCGACGTCCTCCTCGAGCGATTCGCGGGAGAAGGCCACCGATTCTCGCATGACGGCGAGGATCGGTTGCTCGAGCGACTGTTCGGCTGGCTCGAGTGGGCGGTCGACCGTCCCTGAGACGGCTCGATCGCTCTCCGACTCGGCTGATGAACCATATATTGATATACAAAATGGTGCGGTCACGTGAACGCCGCTTGCGACGAGTCCGGCCGAGACTGCTCTCGGCCGCCCACACGCTTCTTCGGCGGACGGGACGCGGAACCGGCGGCGCGTTGCTGGCCAGCGCCGCGACGACCGCGGCCGGGTTCGGCGTCCTCGTGCTCGCGATCGTCCCGTCTCCGGCGTTTTGGCTTCGCCACGAGCGTCGCGATCGGAGACGCGTTCCTCGCGAGTCTCCTCGTCTTGCCGAGTTCGCTCGCAGTCTGGGCGATATGCACTGGGGACATCGGTACGGACGCGGACGCTGACACCCTCTGACGCCGAAATTTCGCCCCGTCCGCGACGAGGCCAGGAGTCTTTTCTCACCCAGAAAAACCGGACTGCTTTTGATAGTTATACCGAAACGAACAGCTAGACCAGTGAGTGAGGATACCGACTTGTCGACGCTGCTCGCGGTGCTCGACGACGAGTACGCACGTGAAATCCTCACCCATACGAGCGTCGAACCCATGTCTGCCAGTACCCTGAGCGAACGGTGTGACGCCTCCCTCCCGACGATCTATCGACGACTCGACCGACTCGAGGAGTGTCACCTCGTTACCGAAGAGACGGAACTCGCGCCGGACGGCAACCACTACAGCGTCTACAGTGCGAACCTCGACCGGCTGGAACTGTCGCTCGACGAGGGCTCGTTCTCTCTGGAACTGACGTACCGCGAGGAAGACGTCGCCGACAAGTTCACGCGCATGTGGGAGGGAATGAGATGAGTCGGAACGTCGTGCGGATCGACGAGGCGACGTTGTTCGAGCTGTTGACCGTGACGAGCCTCTTCCTCGTCGCGCTGTTCGGGACGCTCATCGCCTATCAGGCCTACCGCGGGTACCGGCGGAACGACGCGCGATCCATGCTGTATCTCGCGCTCGGGCTCCTCCTGTTGACGCTGTTCCCGTTCCTGCTCAACGTCGTGGTCACGACGCTCGTCGATCCGGAACGGGTCGTGATCGTACTCCTCGAGAACGTGAGTCGGCTGCTCGGTCTGGTTGCGATCACCTATTCGTTGTACGGGCACCATTGAGACGGCGTCGAAAAGCGAACCGGGACAACGGGATTTCAGTACCGCTAGCGACGGGAACGGGCCGAAGCGATCCACCGACGACCGAATTTCGTCGGCAGCGAGTGGGGGCCGGTCGACGCAACGCGGCCCCACGAGAGGGGGAATTGCAGGACCGCGTGGGACGTGCGTCGCGGCCCCGGGATGATCGGAGACGGGAACACGCGGGGGACCACCAAGGCGTGTGGGGATGGCCTCTCTCGTCCCCCGTGCGTTCGTGACAGTGCCGTCGTATTAGTAATACGAGTGCGTTTTCTGGGCCGGAAAATACGGCGTCCGTTCCGGCTCGAAACTACCGTCTCCCGCAGCCTCGGCGTTTTCCGGAGCTTTCTTCGAGATCGACGGCGTCGATCCGCTATGCGCTATCTCGCGGGAACCGACTCCGTCCACACGACGGCGGCGATCTGTGACTATCTCGACCAGCGAGCGACGGGCGACGACACCGTGACCGCGATCGCGGTCGTTCCGCCCGACGACCCGACGGCGCGCCGCGACGGCGACGAAGCGCTGAACGTGGCTCCCGTCCGACTCGCGACCGCGGGCGATGTCGAAACGGCGCTTCGATCGGGAACACCTGCCGAGACGCTCCTCGAGGTGGCGGATGAACTCGACGTCGACGAGGTCGTGATCGGTGCCCACAGCGGCGACCCGGACGCGACGCGCGACCTCGGCTCGACCGCGCGACGGCTCATCGCAAACGCGAGCCGACCGGTCGTCGTCGTTCCGACCCCGGACTTATAACGCCGTGAACGGCCGTTCCGTGCCGAAATTCACAGCTCCCCGTCGTACGCGTCGTCGATATACTCGCCGTCGGAGAAGACCCGCACTTTCAGCGGGGGATCGTCCCGTTCGAGTTCGTCGACGAGGGCGACGGTATCTCCCGTTGCGAACGTTCCGTCCATCAGGTCGTCCAGTGGGACTTCGGTTACCTCGTCGTCGATGTGAACCTCCGCGACGAGCTCCGAGACGGGCAGGGGCCGGCCGCCGTCGTGGACGAGCGTCACCGTTCCGTTCTCGACCGTGAGATCGAACGAGACCGACGCGTCGGCCTCCCCGCTGCCGATACGGAGGTCGTCCGCTCCCCAGACGACACTGATAGTCGTCTCGACGGGAACCGCTGCGAGCTCGAGCGTGTCTCCGTCGGACACCGTCTCACCCTCGTCGCGCCACTGTGTGGCGGCCGGCTCGCCGTCGCGCAGGACCGTATACTCCGCGGCCGGTCTGGTCCGGTCGTCCTCGAAGGCGAGTTCGACGGTCGCCATCCTCGTCTCGTACTCGTAGTTAACCGTCGCCTCCCCTATCGGCTGAATCCGGTCGCTGGCGAGTGACCCGGCGCGCGTGGGTTCCCTCCAGTACACGTATACGTCCGTTCTGGGAGCGACGTTCTCGACGGTCACCTCGTCGCCGGTCGAGAGGTCGGAGCCGGTCCACGGTTCGGTCGTCCGGAGCGGATCGGGCATCAATTCGTTTCCGTCATTAGCGTCGTAAAGAGCGAGAATTACGTGTTCTCCGTCGAGCGGGAACTCGTCCTCGTAGCGGACCGACAGCGTTCTTGCCTCCAGATCGTAGTCGAAGGTAAACGCGAAGTCGCTGTGCAGGCTCGTGTGGGCGGGCATACCGCGGTCGTTCTCGTGGTGGAGCGATATCTCCAGGTTCGGTTCGGCATCCTCGGTCGCCACGAGTAACGTGTCTCCCCCCTCGATCTCGTCTCGACCGTCGGCCCAGATCTCCTCGTCGTAGGGGTCGCCGTCGAGTTCGAGCCTGAGTTCGCCGACCGGCGTCGGATCGCCCGTTCCGACCTCGATTTCCACGTACTGCTCGTCGGCGTCCAGCTCACCGGCTTCGAGAAAACCCGGGCTCTCGTGTCGTTCCTCCTCGAGGTCGATTTCGACCGTCGTCGTCAGGAGCGAGCCGTTGACATCGGTCGAGACGATCTCTCCCGTCCCACTGGCTATCTGCGCCTCGAACTGGTCGACCAGATCGTCCGTAACGAGCGACTCGTCGACGAGCGAGAGACTGCGGCCGATCTCGAGCGTGTCGGGATCGACCGCTGTCGCGGTGAGCAACACGTACCGGCCGTCTTCGGGTTCTAGCTCGTCGAGGGCCCACGACCATTCGTCGTCGGTGATCACGGTCCGGATATCGGCGTTCGGGAACGCCTCGAGCGCCTCGTCGAAGAGGGGGATCGACTCACGAACTCCGTCCGCGTCGCCGCCACGGGCATCGAGCGCGTCGTCCACCGTCGATTCCGAGTCGGCGAGGAGGACGATGTCGTCGGTGATCGCGACGACGGCGTCGTCTTCCACGGGCGCGAGCTCGAAGTCGGGTCCGACGTCGTGTTCGTGCGTCTCGAGGTCGTCCTCGAGTGAGACGGCGAGGTCGCGCTCCGCGTCGAAATCGTCGGTTTCGGGCTCGAAGATCGTGATGAACGGTGGCTCGAGGTCGTAACGCATGGCGGTGACGTGGCGCGAAATGACCGCGTCGTCGTCGAAGAAATCCGCGACCGACGTTCTGTGGGAGATGTCGAACGCGCCGACCTGCTGCTGTGCGCCGACTTCACGGAGGCGAGCCTCGTCTACCGCCGAGAGCGACATGCTCTCGTCGACGATGTCGCCGGGCACGGCGGCGAGCAAGTCGGCGAGCGAGTTCTCGGACTCGTCGGCGTCTTCGTCGGTGTCGTCGGCAAACGAAAGGCAGCCGGCGGCTGCGACGACGATCGTCGAACTGATTCCCCTGAGGAGGGTTCGGCGGGGACGGTCTCGCATACGTCTGCTCGTTTTATTACGCACAATCAAGTAATTTACTATATATTTATAATTCAGTGACCGTTTCGGGAACCGTTCCGGTGGCTGGCCGAGCGGTCGCCGCGATAGGCGACGGGACGGCGCTCTCGCTCGCGATCGGCGGTTTGGATTCACGGTCGACTGCGCCCGCGAATCTGTAACCCTCACGGCGAATACGACTGCGTGGACGGACGACGGCGACACTTCGGTTTCACGAACAGAATACGTGAAGGGACTGTCTTATCGACGGTAGCGAATGGCTACTTAATTTACGGGCGGGAGAACGACCCGTAGATGAGCGATCCGATACCGTTGTTCGAAATCCTGTGGGACCGGCGGGACGTCGCCAACGCCGTCGACTCGATCACTCGAGGGAGCTACTGGGCGAACGGGCCGTACGTCGAGGCGTTCGAAGCGGGTCTCGAGGAGTATTTCGGCGTCGAACACGCGGTGACTGTCAGTTCGGGAACGACCGCGCTGGTGGCCGCGCTGACCGCTCACGGCGTCGGCGAGGGCGACGAGGTGATCGTCCCCTCCTTCACGTTTATCGCGACGGCGAACGCCGTTCGCGAGGTCGGTGCGCGCCCGGTGTTCGCGGACATCCAGCGCGCGGCCTACGGGCTCGATCCGGACGCCGTCGCCGACGCGATTTCCGACGACACGGCCGCGATCGTCCCCGTCCACCCCTACGGCGCCTCCTGTGAAATCGACGCGCTCACCGAGCTGGCCGCGGATGCCGATATCCCGCTGATCGAGGACGCGGCCGAGGCGTTCGGAGCCGATTACGAGGGGCAACTCCTGGGGACGTTCGGGGAGTCCGCGGCGCTGAGCTTCTGTCAGAACAAGATCCTGCCGACGGGCGAGGGCGGTGCTATCATCACCGACGACGACGGAATTGCCCGTCGGGTCGAGCGGTATCGATCACACGGTCGCGCGTCCGACGAGTACTTCGAGTCGGCCGACAGCGGCGAGTACGTCGGCGTCGGGACGAACGTCCGGATGTCCGATCTCGTCGCGAGCATCGGTTGCGCTCAACTCGAGAAGGTGGAGGCTAACATCGCCGGGCGACGACGTGCGGCCGAACAGCTGTCGACGGGGTTCGCCGACGTTCCCGGCGTCGAACCGCACACGGCCGCCGGCCGCGGCCGGCACGTCTATCAGCTGTATTCGGTTACGCTCGAGGCGGACGTCGATCGATCGGTCGTTATCGACACCCTGACCGAGCGAGAGATCGCGTCGAAAGTCTACTGGGAACCCGCCGTCCACCGGACGCGAGCCTACGGCGAGGAGGACGTCGAGTCGGCGTCGCTCCCCGTCACCGAAGACGTGGCCGGTCGCGTGCTTTCCCTGCCGATCCATCCCGAGTTGTCTCGGGACGAGATCGACCGGATCGTCGCCGGCGTCAGAGCCGGCATCGAACGTACCCGTTCTACTGCACCGAGTCTCGAGATTCGAGACGCCGAGTCGAAGTGAGATGCCCGGTCGAAGTGAGATGCCCGGTCGAAGTGAGATGCCCGGTCGAAGTGAGATGCCCGGTCGAAGTGACTCCGATCGCCGCGCGAGCGGTTCGGTCGTTCCGGTCGATTCGAACCGAAACCGCGTTCGTTGGCGGCCGTTCTGCCATCAAAACGCATCCATAACAAAGGGGTACCGTCAGGGTAGACTGAATAAGCCGTGTCGGCGTCGGTGTCCGACCGACCACGGACGGCAGTCGACAACGCAACTATGAGATGGCCAGTCACAGCAGACGAAGGGATGTCGATCCGCGACGCGATTGCTCGGATCGATCGCTCCGGATCGGGAGGTATCGTCGTCGTCGACGAGGAGAATCGGCTCGTCGGGACCGCGACGACCGAACGTCTCAGGCGGAAACTTCGTTCGGGGGCCGCACCGGAGACGCCGCTATCGGCCGTCGTCGACGACGATCCGACCGTCCTCGATGCGGACGAAACGAGTCGTCCGATCGATGGACGACCGAGTTCGGAGACCGAGGGTGATCGAAACGGGTCCGCGGCGAGTGGAGACCGACCCGACGCGATGGCGGGGGGTCGGACCGGCACTGCAACGACGGGAGATCGGACCGGATTCGCGATGGAACGCGACCGGACCGGCTCCACCGCGGTCCCGGTCGTCGACGGGGACGGCAGCGTCGTCGACGTGACCGCAGTGGCCGACGACGACCGACCGCACGAGGGCGAAATCGACCCGACTGCCGTCCGGACGGTCCTCGTGGTCGGCGGTGCGGGGTATCTCGGATCCGTTCTCTGCCGACGACTGCTCGACGACGGGTTCGACGTCCGCGCGCTCGATCCGCTGTTGTACGGCGATTCCGGGATCGACGACCTCCTCGAGCGCGACCGGTTCTCGGTGATCCGGGGCGACGCTCGATCGGTCGAGACGGTCGTCGACGCGATCGCGGGAGTCGACGCCGTCGTCCACCTCGGCGGCATCGTCGGCGATCCCGCCTCCGAACTCGATCCGCGGAAGACCCTCGAGTACAACTATCACTCGACGCAGCTGCTGGCGTCGCTGTGCAAGTACTACCAGATCAATCGCTTCCTGTTCGCCTCTTCCTGTAGCGTCTACGGACGAGCCGAAGCCGACCACGGGAACTGCACCGAAGACGCGCCGCTCAACCCCGTCTCGCTGTACGCTCGGTTGAAGATCCAGTCCGAACGAGTCCTTCGCTCCGTCGCCGACGGGAACTTCTCGCCGACGATCCTCCGGATGGCAACGGTCTACGGTCGCTCGCCCAGAATGCGATTCGATCTGGTCGGGAACGTGTTGCCCGCCAAGGCGTATCACGAGGGTGTCGTTCCCGTCTTCGGCGGCGATCAGTATCGGCCGAACGTCCACGTCGACGACGCCGCACGCGCCTACGTCGACTGCCTGACTGCGCCCCTCGAGGACGTCGGGGATACCGTCTTCAACGTCGGCTCGACGCTGCAGAACTACCGGATCGACGAACTCGCGACGATCGTCTCCGATTGCTTCCCCGACGCCGGGATCGAGTACCACGACGATCGGACGGACGACCGCAGTTACCGGGTCGCCTTCGACCGGATCGCCGACGTGCTCGACTACGAGGCCGAGGTGACCGTCCGCGATCACTGTCAGGAGCTCCGGGCCGCGTTCGAAGCCGGCGAATTCACCGACTACACCGCCGACCGCTACAACAACTGTGCGTCACTCGAGCGACGCGATGAGTTCGAACGGACGACGGCCGTTCCCGACACACACGATCCCCCGACGCAGGAGACGCTGCCCTCCACGGGCATATGACGCAGTGGAACTCCTCGAGACGTGTGCTCTCCTTCTAACCGCGACTCCTGTGGCACCGTCCGTTCGATCGATAGAACGATGGGACGGGCGAGCGGAAATCGATCGATAGGGCAGCCGAGCGGAGAACGAGTCCCGTCAGAACGGGAACAGCGAGTCTGCCTCGAGGTCGCGCTCGATGAGTTCGATCTCGTGGCCGTCCTGGTCCGTCGTGAACGCGTACATGTCGTCACAGCTCTCCGGGTCGCGGTAGTCCGGGGCTTCCCGTGTCATGAGCTGTTCCCAGTCCTCGGCGAGGTCGTCGATGCGAATACAGAGGTGTCCCCAGGCGTCGCCCATCTCGTAGCTGCGGCCGTCGTAGTTGTACGTGAGTTCGACGGACATCGCCTCGTCGGCGGCGTCCGCGGGTTCGACGAAGTAGTTCGCGAAGGTGTCGGACTCCCAGCGACCGACCTCGTCGTACTCGAACTTGCGCGTCCAGAAGCCCAGCGCCTCGTCGGCGTCCTTGACGCGGATCATCGTGTGATCGAGCGACCACAGCGCGCCCTGATCGCGCTGGACGATCTCGATCTCGTGGCCGTCGGGGTCTCTCACGAACGCGTACCGGCCGCCACAGGACTCGGGGTCGCGGTAGTCCTCGACGCCCTCGTCCATCAGCTGCTGGTAGTGCTCTTCGAGTTCGCCCTCCGGAACCCGGACCGCGATGTGGCCCCAGGCGTCACCGACCTCGGGTTCCTCGCCTTCGTTGTGGGTGATCTCGAGCATCGCCCCGTCCTCGTGCATCGCTTCCGGCCCGAGGTAGACGATGGTGAAGTCGTCGCCCTCGAAGCGATCCTTCTCCTCGTACTCGAGATGCGTCCGGTACCACTCGAGCGATTCCTCGAGGTCAGCGACGCGGATCATCGTGTGATCGAGCGTTCCGTCCATGCGCGAACGGACGCCCGCGCCTTCCAAAAAATTGGCGAAGGCGGCGGTTTAGCCGGACCGCTCGGGCGAATCGGCGTCGACTTCGGCGTCTCGGTCGGCGAGGTCGGCGGCCGGGCTCGTCGGGACTGGCTCGAGCCCCTTTCGACCGGCGTCGAATTTCGAGAGGCCGACGACGAGTCCGACGAGGGCGACGACCCCCAGCGGCAGGAAGACGATCGGCGGCACGCCGAGGTAGCCGTTGAGCAGGTAACAGCAGACGACCACGAGGAAGACGGTCATGGCGTAGGGCAGTTGCGTTCGCACGTGATCGATCAGATCAGCGCCGCTGAACGTCGCGGAGAGCACCGTCGTGTCGGAGATCGGCGAGGCGTGATCGCCGAAGATCGCGCCGGAGAAGACGGCTCCGACGGCGACCGGCACGAGTTCGAACCCGGTCCCGAACTCGTAGGCGACCTGGATGGCGATGGGCGTCACGAGCCCCATCGTGGCCCACGACGATCCCATGGTGAACGCGACGAACGCGGCGACGAGCAGGATGAGCACGGGCAGCAACTCCGCCGTGATGTACGGTTCGGCGACGCTCGCGACGAATTCGCCGGTGCCGAGCGTCTCCGCGACGCTGCTGATCGTCCACGCGAGCACGAGGACCGTCACCGCCGTCAACATGATCCCGAACCCGTCGATGACGGTATCGACGCCGTCACCGATATCGAAGAGGCCGTAGCCGATTCCGATCGCGATCGTCGAGACGACCATCGCGAACGATCCCCAGATCAGTGCCGTTGCGAAGTCGCCGCCGCCGACGATGTCGATGAGGACTCGAAGGACCGAGACCAGCAGTTCGACGGCTCCGTCACCGCCGACCGCGGCACCGATCGACGTCGGCGCTCCCGCTTCGGCTTGACTCGAGACCCAGGTCTGATAGCCGGTCCAGAACGCTCTGGCCAGCGTCACCGCGATCAGGACGATTACGGGTGCGAAGAACGTCCGGAGCATCGGCCGATCGTCGATCGGTGTTCCCAGATCTTCTTCGACCCTCTGGAGCGGCTGTGCGCCCTCGCGGTTGACCGCCCCCGTCGTCCGAGAGCGGTGTTCGGCGTCCAGCATCTCGCCGTAGTCTCGGCCGGTGTAGACGACGATCCCGACCATGACGATCGCGAGTAGCGCGTAGGTGTTGTAGGGAATCGAGCGCATGAACGTCTCGAACGCGCCCGGAGCCTCGCTCGCGACGCCCATGTCTTCGTAGGCGCTACTGATCAGCGACAGCTGAAACGCGACCCAGCTCGAGATGCCCAGCGTCGCGACGGGCGCGGCCGTCGAGTCGACGATGTACGCGAGTTTCTCGCGGGAGATCCGCAGCTCGTCGGATATCTCGCGCATCGTACTCCCGACGATCGCGGTATTGGCGTAGTCGTCGAAGAACATGAGGAGCCCGAGACCCCACGTGGTCAGCCCGACGGCCCGCTGGGATCGGAGGTTTTCGGTCGCCCAGTCGCGCACGGCGATCGCGCCGCCGAGCCGCCAGATGAGCGCGACGCCCGAGCCCAGCAGCAGCGTGAAGAGGAGGATCTGGACGTGAAAGCCGTCGTCGACGATGATCGCGCTGACGATCCAGTCGAAGGTCTGTTGGATGCCGAGACCCTCGGTGTGGATGATCGCACCCGACCAGATGCCCAGAAACAGGGAGAGCATCGGCCGACGGGTTACGATCGCGAGGACGATCGCGAGCACCGGTGGCACGAGCGAGAGCGCCCCGGACTCGACCACCTGCGCGAGCAGATCGATCACCTGCGTGAGCGGCCCGAAATCAACCATAACTACCTAGACTCCGACCCGCCGGATATTTTTCACCGTTCCGGTTCGAACGCTATCCAGTCAGCAACCAAACACGATGGTCCGCGAGCGGGTGTAGCCGTTCGATCGGTTTGACTCTCCGCCCGGTGGAATGCGCGGCATTTCAGAACTGGTTTGATGAGGGAAGGGGGAGAACGGGGACGAATCGGGACCGAACGGTCGACCAAATGAACGGACTATCGACGCAGAATCAGCTTCAGCACGTCCTCGTCCTCGAGGACGTGATCTTTCCCGACCTGCTGTTGATCGTGGGCCGCGCTGGGGCCGGTGACCCGGGCGAAGCGGAACCGCTCTTCCATCTCGCCGCCGAGTTTCTCGATGGCCTCGCCGACGGTGGTTCCCCGCTGGACCACGAGCGGTTCCTCCCAGTCGATGCCGCGGCCGGGCTTCTCCATGTAGACTCGGATGAGACCGAGTCGCTCCCAGATCCGGTCTTTGAGTACGTCGAGGCCCTTCTCCTCCTCGGCGCTGATGAAGGTCACTTCCTCGGGGTCGAGGTCGCGCCGGCGCAGCTGCTCGTCGACCGTCTCCTTGTAACCGGCGTCGATCAGATCGACCTTGTTGACGCAGGTGATCGAGGGGATGTACTCCCGATTCTCCATCAGTCCGTCGACCAGCCGGTCGATGGAGACGTTCTCTTGCAGGTTGACGACGGCGTTGACGTAGCCGTGCTCGCGGATGACCTGCTTGATCGTTTCCTCGTCCAGGTCCTGGTCGGTGCTCGAGGTGATCTTGATGCCGTCTTTGATCTTCGGCCGGACCGTGACCTGCGGGGGCTCCTGGTCGACGCGGATGTTGATGTCGTAGAGTTCCTCCTGGAGCCGGTCGTACTGCTCGATTTCGAACACCGAGAGCATGTAGATGATGAGGTCGGCGTTGCGGACGACCGCCAGCACCTGCTGACCGCCGCCTTTGCCTGCCGCCGCGCCCTCGATCAGCCCCGGCACGTCGAGCATCTGGATGTTCGCGCCGCGGTGGTTGAGCATCCCCGGGTTGACGTCCAGCGTCGTGAACTCGTAGGAGCCGGTTTCGCTCTCAGCGTTGGTCAGCGAGTTCAGCAGCGACGACTTGCCGACGCTCGGGAACCCCACCAGCGCGACCGTCGCGTCGCCGTGCTTCTCGACGGAATACCCGCCGCCGCCGCCCGATCCGGACTGCTGCGTCTCGAGTTTCTCCTTTTTCTCCGCGAGCTTCGACTTCAGCCGGCCGATGTGGGCCTCCGTCGACTTGTTGTAGGGCGTATTGGCTATTTCATCCTCGATTTCCTCGATTTCGTCCTCGAGCCCCATTTGTCAGTATGCAACCGGCCGCGCCGAAAAACCCTTTCGAGACACGCGTTGAAGCACGCGAGGCGACGGCGTCCGAACGAGCCCCGCCGCACTCCGTACGGCTCGAACGGCCACGTCGACCGGGGGTCGAACCCGTCGCGGTCCTTCCGTCGAACTGAACACTCGTTGCCTCGACCGTGTTCCGCTAGCCAAGGTTATGTTACCTATACCGTTCTGTGACGTGTACGTCATCGTATGCGACGGCGAGAATACGTTACGGCAGTGGGGAGTAGCGTGGGTGCCATCGCGACGACGGGAGTCGGAGGTGCGCAGACGCGAACCCTCGAGCGAATCGTCCCGGTGGAGCGCACGACGGCAGTCCGACCCGGCGACGGCATCGGGTTCGAAATCGCGGCGACTCCGGGAGTCGAACCGCAGGCGGCCGACTGGCGGGTCGACGGCCCGGACGGGGACGCTATCACGCCGTACGACCCGTTCTACAGTTACACGTACGTCACGGGGAACCCGGCGGCCGCCGGTCGGTTCGACGAGCCGGGAACGCACGAGGTCGGCGTGACCGTCGACGGAACGACGATCACCTGGTCGGTCGAGGTCACCGAGAGCGCGCCGGCGCCACCGAGCGTCGACGTGACCTGCGAACCGGGACCGGACGCCACGATCACGGTGCGCGACGACGTCGAAGTGACCGCCTCGTCGGCCGACGAATCCGGGACGCTCCGGCGGCTCTTCTGGCAGGAGGGGCGCAACGCGACGTACGTCGACGGCGCTTCGCTGTCGGGGTCGACGGCGACGGTCACGTACGCGACAGCCGGTCGCGACGCGATCTGGTTCATCGGCGGCTATCCGATGATGGCGTGGGTCGTTTGCCGCGACGGCCGACTGTCGGTCGCCCGCACCGAGGGGCCGTCGATCGATGCGGTGCGCGACGTCACGATCACCGGGACGAACGCGCCGGTCCGAGCGGGTGACGATCTCGTCGTCGACGCCGAAATCTCGATCGACGGTGACTCTACCTACCACGCGTTCGTCGAAGCGGAGCCGGAGCTGATCGTCGGCCACGATCCCACGCGCGTCGACAGCGAAACGGTCGAGGTCTTCGCGGGGAACAGCGGGTCGGTCCGACTCGAGTTCACGACGGCGACCGTGCGCAACACGCAGACGTTTCCCGTCCGCGTCGAGACGCGTCACGCGGCATCGGAGACCGACGTCACCGTCGTCGGGACCGACGACGCCGAGAGTCACGGTCACCTCGAGGTGAGCGGACTCGAGACGAACGCGCCCGTGACGGGCGGAGAACGGCTCGAGGTGACGGCCGCGCTCGAGAACACCGGCGACGGGCCGGCCGGCCGCGACGTGGAACTCGTCGTTGGAGACGATCCGACGACGGTCGACGCGCGGGAGGTGACCGTCGGCGCTGGCGAGACGACGACCGTCACCCTGGGGTACGAGACCTATCCCGTCGAGAACGACGACGAGTTCCCCGTCTCCGTCGAGACGGGCGACGACACCGCGACACGGTCGGTGCTCGTCCACGGCCGCAGCGGTGACGATACCGGCGGCGCTGGGGAGCAGGACGAGGCGACGTTCGCTGTCTCGATCACCGGGACGAACGCGCCGGTGACCGGCGGCGAGTGGCTCTCGGTGACCGCCGTCGCCGAGAACGTGGGGAGCGCGCCCGGCAGACACGACGTCCAGCTCGTCGTGGGCCGCTCGCCGGAGGTGGTCGATACGCTCCGCGTGAGTCTCAATCCCGGCCAGTCCCAGCGGCTTTCGCTCGGCTACGAAACCTACCCCGTGACCAACGACGATACCTTCCCGGTCGTCGTTCGCTCGCCGCACGCGAGCGACGAGCGAACGGTAACGGTTCACGGAACGGGATGACACTAGTAACGATCGCCGTGGCTCGATACTCGAGGAGGACCGCGGGACCGCCAGATACCGGGACTACACTTCCATACCGAAGCCTCCTGCGCGGAGGTCCCTCAGCCGGAATCATTACCAATACCAACTGACTTCGACACACATAAGCGGCGCGCGCGAAATCAGTTTTCTATGTCAAACGCGTCGCAGCTGCGTGACAGCACCCAGATCGTCCTCCCCCGGGAGACGCTCGAGGGCCTCGAAGCGCAGCTCGACGACGAGTTCACGGTCTCCGTCTTCCCGGACGGCGAAGACCACTGCCGAATCGTCGGCAGTCCCGTCGAAATCAAAGCCGCGAGCGACTTTCTCACTCGCCACGGCATCAGCGTCCGCTGACTCGTCGGCTTCGAACGGCCGTCGTATTACGCTCTGCAGGCCGTTTCGGACCCGTTTTGCGAGAATCGGACCGAGCTATCGCTCGGGGTGCGTCGGTCCGTCGAACCCGCCGCGGACGAGCGGCTTCGCGACGTGTCGGCGCGCACACGGCGGCACCTCGTACCACCCCGGCTCGAGGTCCCGCTCGAGCGATCGGTTCGTTTTCCCCGCAGCGTCGGTCCCGCAGTCCCGGCAGCGATAGCCCTGATTCCGGCCCGCGCTCTCCATCGTTCGCTCGCAGCGGGGGCAGATCGGTGTGACCCGCTCGGTCCGCACGAGGTCGCGGACGGCGAACTTCTCGAGTTTGAGCGTTCCGTCGGACACCTCGCCGCAGGCGGTAATCCGATCGCCGACGCGCAACGCTCGCACGCGGTCCCGGAAGCGCTTCGTCGGCTCAAATGCGGCGCACGCCAGTCGGTTCGTCGATTCAGTACCAGTTACATCGTCACTAGCCCCATCGCCACGGGTCGGCGACTCGAGGTCGACGAACACGTGGCCGCCGCGTCGCGTCTCGGGGTCGCTCGCGACCCGGCCCTCGAGCCGGTAGGCTCGACCGTCCGCGACGGCTCCGATCGCGCCGTCTTGCAGGTGGACGTCGGTCCCCTGGTTGGTCACGAAGCGCTGGCTCGCGGCGACGGGTTCGCTCTCGATTCGATCGGCGACGGTCCGGACGGCGTCCGTCTCGTCGCCGCGGATTCCATACAGGATCGGGCCGGGCGTGTGCGGGACGCAGACGGTCTCGTCTTCGCCGCGGTCGACCGTGTCCCATACGTCCGGATAGCCTCGATCCGCCGCTGCAAAGACGCTCTCGTGGCCGACTTCGCGAGGCGTCCCCCAGCGCTCGGGCTCGCGGTAGGCGATGTACTCGTCGGTCCACTCCTCGAGCGCCGTCCACGCGCCGATCGCAGCCAGCGCGCCGATCCGGCCTCGGCCGTCGCCCGCGTGCCACGACCGATAGCCGTGCCGGTCGATCAGGGACGCGGCGTCGGAAATCTCGAGGTGGTCCCGGATCGCCATCTGCGTGAATCGACTCACGTCATCGGCGGGAACGGCTTCGTCCGGTTCGTGGTCCGCCACGACCAGTCCGGGGTTCGTCCGCTCGTCGTCGGTTTCGGAAAGCGCCTCGAGTCGCTCGCGAGCGATCTCGACGGCGCGGTCGGGGTCGCAATCGGTGTGAACCGCGAGCGCGGCGTTCCCCCGCGTTTTGTACTCCACGGCGGGGTTGAGACGGATGAGGAGTAGCCTCGAGACGCTCACCGAGTCGTCTTCGCGGAGCCGATCGGCGATCGCTCTGGCGACGTACGTCGTACACATACCCCGCTCGCGCGAGTCGGTATCGTCGATCCCGACGACGGTCATCGCCGGTGCTTGTACGCCGGTCGAGTAACCCCTTTCGGGATCCCGGTCGCCGCAGTCGCGTAATCACCTATATAAGTATACTCCCGATACGTCCCCCAATCGCGACACGGGACACGGACATCCCGGGGAAAACGTCTTATAGGAGGAATCGCTTACAACCCCGTATGTCCCGCTCCGCACTTGTCGGTAACGTGACCGCGATGTTAGAGGACGCGGGATTCATGGTGAGTGATCGGTGTGCGATTCGACCGAAGAGTTTCGATATCGCCGCACGACGCGGTGAGGACCTCGTCCTCGTCAAGATCCTCGCGAACATCGACGCCTTCAACCGGGCGACCGGCCAGGAGATGCGACGCCTGGGAACCTACCTCAACGCGACGCCCCTGGTTATCGGCCTGCGCAGCCGCGACGAAGATCTGAAACCGGACGTCGTCTACTTCCGACACGGCGTCCCCGTCTTCAGCCCCGATACGGCGTACAACCTCTTCATCGAGGAAGTCCCGCCGCTGATCTACGCAGCCCCCGGCGGCCTCTACGTCAACATCGACGGCGACCTGCTGGCCGACGAACGCGAGAACCGCGACTGGAGCCTCGGCCAACTCGCGAGCGAACTCGGCGTCTCCCGGCGGACGGTCTCGAAGTACGAGGACGGCATGAACGCCTCCGTCGAGGTCGCGATGACCCTCGAGGAGATGTTCGAGGCCCCGCTTACGAGCCCCGTCGACGTGCTCGAGGGGGCCGACGACGTCCACGAGAGCGAGGCGACGCCGGACGATCCCGACGCGGATCCGGACGACGAACAGGTAGTCGCCGTCCTCACGCGGGCCGGCTACAGCGTTCACCCGACGGCACGTTCGCCGTTTACGGCCGTCAGCGAGGACGAGGACGACAGCGATATCGTCCTCACCGGCCACTCGAAATTCACGAAGGCCGCGGAGAAACGCGCCCGGATCATGAGTTCGATCGGCCAGGTCACGCGCACGCAGTCCGTCTACGTCGTCGACAGAGCGAAACAGGAGTCCGTCGACGGTACCGCGCTGGTCGAGCGCGACGAACTCGAGAAATTCCGGAACACCGACGAACTTCGAGACGTCATTCGGGAGCGCTCCGAGTACGAAGAAGCGGCTTGAGCCGATCGGACCCCCTCACGACAACCAATAGTTTTTCGAGTACCGACCGCGAGGAACGCCGTTGGAGAGGCAGTGGAGCGTCGAGATCGTCGGTCGGCGACGCGCGTTCCGTGGACTCTCCGTCGCAGTTCTCGGACTCCGCTGCAAGTACGGGCTGACCGTCGCGACGGCGGCCGATGTAGCGTCGTTCGTCCGCGTATTCGCCGATTGCTGCTCCCTCGTATTCGCGGCACTTACCCTCTTGTCGAACCGATTTCGGTTGAAACAGTAATCGCAGGGATCGCCGGCGAACTGCCTGCTAAAAAACGGACTGCGGTCGACTCTCGGCCTTCAGGCCGCGCCGTTTCCGTACGTTTCCTCGAGGTATTCGACGATGTCGTCACTCTCGCTCATCCCGTCGACGCCGTTCGCCTCGTCGACGATGACCGGCACGCCGGTCTGGCCGCTGACTGCCTCGACCTCGGTGCGCTCGTCGTGCGAGCGGGGCACTTCGATGATATCGTACTCGAGCTCGAGGTCGTCGAGCTTCGAGCGGACCTTCGCACAGAACGGACAGCCGGGAAGCTCGTACATCGTGATGTCTGCCATACGGGTGTATTGCCGCGGAAGACGTATCAGCCCACCGATCGACCGGGCGGTTGCCGGAACCGCGACTGCTGAGGGTACCTGCGGTCAGATCGGGGAAGGCCGGTCGTCGACGACGGAGATCGGCGGTCGACGCTAGAACGAGACCATTCCGGCGTCGACGGCGAAGAAGACGGCGAAGTAGAGGATGAACGCGGCGGCGAGTATCCACTGTCCGGCGGAGACGTCTTCGGTTTCACCCGTCGCGGCTTTGACGAGCGGATAGCTGATAATTCCGGCGGCGAGTCCGTTCGAGATCGACGCGGTCAGCGGCATGACCGTGATCGTCAGCCCGGCGGAGATCGCCCAGGCCGGGTCCTGCCAGTCGATGTCTGTAACGCCTTGCAGCATGATGATGCCGACGACGACCAGCGCGAGGTACGACGCGTACTGCGGGATGGCACCGATCAGCGGCACGATGAGCAAGGAGAGCACGAAGAGCAGGCCGACGACGAGGGCGGTGAAGCCGGTTCGTCCGCCCTCCTCGACGCCGGTCGACGATTCGATGTACGTCGTTACCGTGGACGTTCCGACCATCGCGCCGAGGGTGGTGCCGATCGCGTCGGCCATCAACGGCTTCTCGATTTCGGGGAGGTCACCGTCCTCGTCGAGGAAGCCGCCGATCTGCGAGACGCCGATGAGGGTCCCGGCCGTGTCGAAGAAGTCGACGAAGAAGAACGTGAAGACGACCAGCGCGAACACGAGCGGGTCGTCGGTGATCATCCCGAGGCCGTCGACGAAGCCGGCGGCCAGCGGCGTGAAGTCGTACTGGACGCTCGCGATCAGGCTCAGGATCCCGTCGTTGGAAATCTGATCGTAGGTAGCGGCGGGAACGAGCGTTCCCGGGGAGACGACGTCGGCGACGGTCAGTACCCATCCGGCGACGGCGGTGGCGAGGATCCCGATGACGATCGAGCCGCGAGTCCCGCGTGCGTGAAGGACGAGCATCAGCGCGAGGCCGACGACCGAAAGCGCTGCGACCGCGCTCGTCGCGACGTTACCCAGCGTGACGAGCGTGTCCGGATGGTCCACGACGATCTGCATCTCCTGGAGTCCCAGAAAGAGCAGGTAGACGCCGATCCCGGCCCCGACCGCGAACTTGACGGGTTCGGGAAACAGTTCGATGATGTACTTCCGCGCGCCGATCGCCGTCAGCGCGATGAAGATAATCCCTTCCACGAAAACGGCCGCGAGCGCGACCTGCCACGGGACGCCGAGGCCGATGACGACCGTGAACGCGAAGAACGCGTTCAGTCCCATCCCGGGAGCGAGACCGAACGGTCTGTTGGCCCAGAACGCCATGACGAAGATGGCGACTGCCGACGCGAGGATCGTCGCGACGGCGATCATCTGCCGGACTTCGCCGGCGTCGTACCCCTCGAGTACGATCGCTTCGCTGAGAATGAGCGGATTGACGACGATGATGTACGACATCGCGAGGAACGTCGTTATTCCCGCGACCGTTTCCGTCCCGAGGTCGGTATCGTGTTCGTCGAACCCGAAGTACGCCGCGAGTGTCTCGAATACCCCCATATTGGATGCTCGAGCATAACAACACCGATTAGTTAAAGGTTCTTGTCCGAATCGGCCGAGATTTGGGCACGGACGTGGATATAGTTAGAACATTTATATTTCTTCCCTCGATTCTTCGCGGCGGTCGAGCGATCGGACCGAACCGTCGCGAGCGAGGCGATGGCCCGTCGCGGTCGAAACGGGAGTTCTCGCGGGCGGGGACCAACGTATTTCACTACGGGACGCGTACCGTGGTACCATGAGGTTTGTCATCGTGGGATACGGTCGGGTCGGGTCGCGAACGGCGACGATCCTCGCGGAGGAAGGCCACGAGGTCCGCATCGTCGACGACGACGCGGATCGGATCGAACGCGCCAGCACCGACGGGTTCGAGACGGTCCGCGGCGACGGCGCTGACGAAGACGTCCTCGTCGACGCGGGGATCGAAACCGCGGACGCGATCGGCGCGTTCACGCCCGATCTCAACGCCAACTTCGCCGCGTGTATGGTCGGTACCCACCACGGCTGCCGGACCGTTCTCCGGATCGACGAGGACTACCGCGAGGACATCTACGAGAAGTACGCCGAGGAGGTCGACGAGATCATCTACCCCGAACGGCTCGGCGCTGCGGGCGCGAAGACCGCCCTGCTGGGCGGCGACTTCAACGTCGTCGCCGACCTCGCCGCGAACCTCCAGCTGACCGTCCTCGAGATTCGGGACGGCTCCCCGGCGGTCGGCAAACGAATGAGCGAACTCGAGTTGCCCGAGTCCGCGCGGATCTACGCCCACGGCCGCGCCCGAGAACCGCTGACGATCCCGCTCCCGGGGACCGAACTCGAGGCCGGAGACGAGGTCGCGGTCATCACCGACGCGGATCGCGCCGAGGAGGTTCGGTCGACGTTGTCGCCCGTAAACGCCTAGTCGGGAAGTCTCCGGGATCGAATCGACCCTCGAACCAACCGCTGTGACTCGACCGGGCTGGTCGACGGGACAAAAGGGGGAGAGAAACGGGAGCAGGCGCGCAGGCGGATGGATGGGGAGGGGTGGGGGAGGCCGCCTCGCGCCTGTTCTTTCCGTCGTACCGGTGCCCAATAAAACCGCGTCAGACGATCGACTGACGGGGGTCAGACGGACCGTCGTCCGTCTCAGTTGCCGCTTTCGCCCTCGGCCTCGAGGCGGAAGACGAGGACGTTCTGGTGGACCATCGAGGGGACGAAGGAGAACGGATAGCCGTAGACGTGGAGGTCCTTCGTGGGATCGTACCAGATCAGGTTCGCTGCGAGGGTCAGCGGCGCGGTCGATTCGATCGCCCGCGCGAGGTCCGCCGAGAGGAACTCGTAGGACTGTTCGCGGTACATGTCGCCGATGAAAACGACGACGTGGCCGTCCGGCGCGACGGCGTCGGTGAACCGGTCAAACTTGCTCGCCATGTCCGCCAGCCAGTCGGCTTTCGTGACCCACTCCCGACTCTCCTCGGGGGAGTTCGAACCGTCGTCCGCATCGGACGGTTCCGAACTAACATCCCCGTTGGACGACTCCGAGGGGGAATCCCCTTCCGTCGGCTCCGAATCGGCGTCGACCGCCGTCTCGCCGTCTCGTTGCCCGTCGAACGAGCCCAGTTTGCTCTCGCGAGTCCGGCGCTCGTTGCGCGTCTGCTCGAGTTCGTCCATGTGCCAGTAGGGGACGTCGGTCAGGAGGAGATCGATCGAGTCGTCGGGTACGTCCTCGATCAGATCGACGCAGTCGCCGTGGCGCATCTCCTGCTCGGCCAGCGGCGCTTCGCCGCGCTCGCGGCGTTCGTCGTTCTCCCGCTCGAGGACCGTCTCGTAGATCTCGATCCATCGTCTGGTCCGCTCGAAGCCGATCGCTTCCCGAAGGCCGGTGCCCTCGTGTTCACAGAAACTCGCGCCCAGCAGGGTGCCGCCGACGCCCGCGAAGGGATCGAGGACGGTGTCGCCGGCCTTGCTGAACCGGCCGATCAGCTCCGCGCAGAGTCGCGGGGGCTTCTGACCGCCGTGTTCGCTGCGGAGGTCGTGCTGGACGGCTGGGGGATAGCCCTCGGGGATCACGGACTTCGTGGCGTACTTCCACTCCTTGCCCGTGAGGTCGTTCACCCGGTTGCGCTCGTCGTAGATCCCACGGTTCTCGACGTAGCGCTGGTGATCCGCGAGGTCGTCGGTATCGATCACCTCGCCGTCCTCGACCGGCAGGGACTCCTCTCGCGCGCGGTCGGCGTCGAACTCGCCGTCGTCGTCCGTGAACAGGCGGCTCTGGCGGTGTCGATCCCCGTCGTCTGCCATACCTCGAGTGCTCACTCGGATCGCTTAAACACCCGTGCCTCTGGTCGGCCCTTCCGATCGATCGTCCCTTCCGCTTGCCCGCCGTTTTTCACGCTGCCCTCCGAACGTGTCTGCTATCGATGGTGCCAGTCGGCGATGTCGTCCTGTTCGGTATCGGCGTTCTCGCCCTGTGGATCGGGGCCCGGCTGCTCGTCACCGGTGCCTCGAGGCTCGCCAGCGCGGCCGGCGTCTCCGCGCTCGTCGTCGGTCTCACGGTCGTCGCGTTCGGAACCTCCGCTCCCGAAGTCGTCGTTTCGACCGAGGCCGCGCTCGAGGGTCGAGGCGACGTCTCGGTCGGGAACGTCGTCGGCTCGAACGTGTTCAACCTCGGCGTGATTCTCGGTCTCGTCGCCGTCATTTCGCCGTTTCGCGTCGCGGAGACGCTGCTCCGCCGCGACGCGCTCGCGATGGCCGCATCGACGATCGTCGCGGCCCTCGTCCTCGCCGACGGCGTCGTCTCGCGGCTCGACGGCGCGATCCTGCTCGCACTGCTGGTCGGCTATCTGGGCGCGCTCGCCGTCGCGATCCGAGGGGATACCGTTGGCGACGGCGATGAAGGTCGGCCGGAGGCGGCCGGCGGAGCGACCGTTTCTCCCGGAGACCGTGACGAACGCGAGGTCCGGTTCGGCCTCGAGGCCGGGCGCGTCCTCGCCGGCCTGCTCCTCGTGATCGTCGGCGGACGCGTGCTGGTCGATTCGGCGGTCGGGCTCGCCCTCGCCGCCGGGGTCTCGGAGTGGGCGATCGGCGCGACGGTCGTGGCGGCCGGGACCTCAATACCGGAACTCGTGACCTCCGTCGTGGCCGCTCGCGGGGACGACGTGAGTATCGCCGCGGGGAACGTCATCGGATCGAACGTGTTCAACGTCGTCGGCGTGCTGGGGATCGCCGCCGTCGTCAGACCGCTGACCGTCGACCCGGCCGTCTTCGTCGCGCTGGCGTGGCTGGCCGCACTAACCGCGTTCGCGACGGCCGTGCTCGCGACCGGGCGGTGGCTGACCCGACTCGAGGGCGTCGCTCTCGTCGTCTTCGGAGCGGGGTACTCGGTCGCGAGTCTGGTGCTGGCGTTCTAGGCCGCTGATCGACCGAATATCGATCGATTCCGGCCGTCGTGAGACGCCGGTGACACGAGGGTTAGCGAGAGCCTTTGTCGTTCCGGGCCCTCCGTTCGCCCATGAACATGCTCGTCGACGGCGAGTGGCGGACCGACGCGGGTGAGTACACCGACGACGACGGCTCGTTCGAACGGCAGGAAACGACCTTCCGGGACGAGATTCGCGACGCTCCCGACGCCCGGTTCCAGCCCGAAGCGGGCCGGTACCACCTCTACGTGTCGTACGCCTGCCCGTGGGCCCACCGGACGCTGGTGACGCGGGCGCTGAAGGGCCTCGAGGACGCGATCTCCGTCTCGATCGTCGATCCCTACCGCGACGAGGACGGCTGGCAGTTCACCCCCGAAAAAGAGGGCTGTACGCCCGATCACGTCCACGGCGCGGATTTCTTGCGGGAGTTGTACGTGCGTGCGGATCCGGACGCGACCTGTCGCGTAACGGTGCCGGTGCTCTGGGACACGCGGGAGGACACCATCGTCAACAACGAGTCCGAAGAGATCATGCGGATGCTCGACACCGAACTCGAGGACGTTGCTTCGCGTGACGTGGATCTCTACCCCGAGGGCTATCGCGACGAGGTCGACCGGATCCTCGACGAGATCTACGAGCCGATCAACAACGGCGTCTATCGCGCGGGCTTCGCGACGAAACAGGAGCCCTACGACGAGGCGATCGACGACCTCTTTTCGGCGCTCGACCACTGGGACGAGGTGCTGGCGGACAGGCGTTATCTCGCGGGCGATCGGCTCACCGAGGCCGACGTCGCGATGTTCACGACGCTCGTCCGATTTGACAACGTCTACCACACGCACTTCATGTGTAACGTTCAGTACGTCCGGGAGTACGACAACCTCTGGCCGTATCTGCGCGACCTGTATGGAACAGCAGGCGTGGCTCAGACGGTAAACATGACCCACATCAAGGAGCACTACTACACGACCCACCCCGACGTGAACCCCCACGGGATCGTCGCCCGCGGCCCCAACCTCGAGTTCGAGGCACCCCACGACCGCGATGAGCTACCGGGCGGCCCGCCGTCCGACCTCGTCGCGGCCGCGAACGCCGACGACTAACGAGAACTCGGCCTCGAGAGAACGACGGGACTGCGGCGTCAGGATTCGGCTGCCGTCCGGTCGGCTTCCGCGTCTGCCGGTTCGGCGTCTTCGGCCTCGGTGTCTTCAGTATCGGCGTCTGCGGGTTCGGTTTCCGCGGCTTCGAGACGGTCGGAACCGGTGCGGCCGGATTGGCGTCGCCAGGTCTCGAAGCTGTGGTCGAACTCCTCCTCGGAGACGAACACTTTCCAGAGAATCCACACGGGAACGAGAACGGGGATCAGCGGGAGGAGAACGATCAGGAGTACTGCACCCATAATATAGCCGAACAGGGACATCTGAGTGTTCGGCCCGTAGCCCGACGACTCGGACACCTTGACTGACATGTGCGACGCTACGGACGTGGCGCTATTCCGTCTTTCGAATCCGTGAGTCCCTCGAGGAAACGAACGGACCCCGTCTCCGCGGTCGCCACGGATCCATCGATCACGTCGTCTCGAGACCGTCATGACCGCTCGAGTCGTCGCTCAGGACCGCCTCGGCGTCGTCTTGTGGCCGATACTCGAGGGCTTGCATGGTCTCGGCGAGCGAGAGGAACCGTTCCGAGTTGTCGGAGATTCCGTGGGCGATCAGGGGCGACTCCGGGAGCGTCGCCGTCGCGGCGGCGTCGAGCAGCCGCCGACAGTCGCCGGGGCTGAGCCACATCGCGCGGGCGTAGCGCTCGCCGGCACCGTCGCGTTCGTCGCACTCCTGGCGGAGTTCGTCCCGGGTGAGCAGCCAGCCGATCCGGAGGGTCACCACCTCGAACCCGTGTCGCTCGGCGTAGTACGACCCCATCGCCTCGCCGAAGACCTTCGTGACGCCGTAGAAGGTGTCCGGATCGGTCGGATCGTTCGGACGGACGATCTCGGGGCTCCCGACCGTCGACTCCGGCCGGATCGCCGAGACGGTGTTTCGCCTGTTGACCGCGTGGTTCGAACTCGCGAAGACCACCCGCTCGAGGTCGTTCTCGACCGCGGCCTCGAAGGCGTTGGCGAGGCCGTCGACGTTCGGTCCGCGCACCTCGTCCCACTCCGCCCGCGGCGAGGCGTTGGCCGCGAGGTGGATCAGCACGTCCTGGCCCTCGAGCGCGTCGACGAACGCCGCTCGGTCGGTGATCTCGAGGGGTGTCGCGTTCAGATCCTCGGTCTCGCTGTGGGAAAAGAGCGTGAGATCGTAATCGTCGTCCGGAAACGCGTCGATGGCTTCCCGGCCGACGTTCCCCGCCGCACCGGTGATCGCGATGTTCGTCATACCCGAGAGACGGCGACGAGGCCGAAATAGGTCGGGCCAGCGCCTTCCGGCTAGTACTGTATAACCGAGTTAGTTACCAGTAGTTGGCACTACAGTTTCTTTGAGTAGAGTTGGCCGTGAAAACCACGTTTGGTATAGGGGGTACAATCACCGGTGCAAGACTCAACCCCCCGGGTTCTGTCAAGATCTGCTTGCTGCATACAGAGGATGTATGCAGCAAAGCGATCAAATTTCAATAGAACCTCTCCTCCGTGGTCGAACCGTGGGACGTCTCCCGGAGATCTCGGCCTCAACGGCTCACGTCGAGGACGGCCATCCGCTCGTCGAATGTGACGTGGATCTCGTCGCCCTCCAGCGGGATCGTGATCTGGATACGGACTGGCTCCTCCGAGAGGACTGCTTCTCGGTACTCGAGCAGGTGTGCGCGTTGTTCGTACGTGGCAAGGTCGAACTCGATTCCGTGCTCGTAGTAAAACGAGATCACTGCCGGCTGTCTCGACGGGTAGAACAGCGTCGGCAGTCGCCAGCTGTACCTGCAGACCTCACAAACGTGGGAAACGAGCATCCAGAAGATCGACCCGCAGGCTTCACAGAACTGGTAGCTGTCCCAGTCGGGCTGGTGGTCATCACAGATCGATATCGAACGAACGGGCATGGAGCCCGCACACTCGGGACAGACCTCGTCCATCACCGAGGCGCGCCGATGAGCAGACCAGATCCGATCGGCGTCGTTAATTTCGTCAGGCGTCCGGTCGAGCAGCCCGGACGGCGGGAACTCGTTCTTGCTGATCACCCCGGGCGGGAAGCTTTCGACACACCGGGCATCACAACTGGTGCACTCCAGGGAGCGCCAGCCGTTTCGATAGCTCCACTCGGGCTGGCCCCCGCAGTACCAACACGACATGTCCACCGCCACCGGCTCGATTTCCGGGTCATCTATCGCGGTTCCAGATAGCAGCACCCGGAGGATGCGTCGTCCCGATTCTCTGAGTTCGTAGCCGTCCTCGGTGCGGCGGATAAAGTAGGTCGTGAGCTTATTGAGGTGATAGTTGAGCCGGCCTGGGTCGTCGGCGCTGACGCTATCGCGAAGGTCGGCAAACCGTATCGGGGACGCATCTGTGGGGTCCTGGGCCTCCCAGAGAGCTCGCAGGATCTCGAGGCGAGTTTCATCCGAAAGGAGCTGAAACGCCTCGTTCCTAGTGGAATCGTCCGCCCGAATCCGTTCGCTCGTGAATGGATTGTCCATGCTAGCCATTGTCGTTCCGTGTCAAAGTTCTTCCCACGACACTGCTCGGCTGAATTATAGAATTCCGATTCTATCGGGATGCCAATAGAAACATCATTCTAATTATCTTTATCCTCGAACAGGCCGTAGGAACAATTGGGGACGACAACCAATGATACCCGTACCGATCCGTGAGGGCCTTCGAATCAACCCGCAACCAGAATCGATGTCAAGTTTACAGAAGAGGAGCCACATTGCCAGACCCGTCCCTCGATCCGGATGGGGCCCTGAGGTGGTGGCATGAGCGGACAGTTCACCGAGACGGCTCAACGGCAGGGTGACCTCTGGAGCGCCGCGGGGCAGAACTGGGCGGAACACTTCGCCCCACTGCTCGCCCCGGTCTGGGGGGCGTGCCATGATCTCGCCCGGGTGACGGCTGGCACGCGGTTGCTCGACGTCGGCTGTGGATCCGGTGGACCCCTTCGCATGGCCCAACTCCGAGGCGCTGATGTGGCTGGCCTCGACGCGGCTGCAGACTTGCTGGAAATCGCTAATGACCGCCTTCCTCACGGCGAGCTTCGCTGTGGGGACATGGAACACCTCCCCTACGAGGATGGCTCCTTCGACGCAGTCACCCACATCAACAGCATCATGTACGCTGACGACCCGTCCAGGGCGATCCGTGAGGCTCGACGCGTACTCGTCCCGGACGGCCGCCTCGCGATGGCGGTTTGGGCAGAGCCGGAGCGGTGTGAGTTCCGCCATATCATGGCTGCCCTCAGGGGCTTGCTCCCGTCACCCCCGGAGGGCGATGGACCGTTCACCTTGGCCGGCCCTGGCGCCCTCGAATCGGCGATGGAAGCGGAAGGATTCGAACCCCTCGAGGCGCGGCAGGTCCCGACGCCGTTCACCTTCGCGGACCAAGCGCAGTACCTGCGTGCTATCCAGGGGACCGGGCCAGGTCAGGGGGTCCGCCGGCACGTCGGTGAGGAGACCATGACCGAAGCCCTGCTCGAGGTCGGCGAACAGTTCCTCCAGGACGACGGTGCCTACCATCTCGAGAATACGTTCCGGGTCGTCTCAGCCATTCCCAGCGACGACTGACGGGCGAACTGGACCCGGCGGTCACCTCACCCCGGACCGCTCGCGGCCCAGAAGGCCATACTCACGAGAGGGGGCGCCGGCCAATTGGTTCCGCTGTCAATCAATTAGAATCATCGTGCGAGATACGTGTCCTGTCTGCAGCAGGCCCTCCAAGAACTACTGCGAGATCGTCAGAATTGGCGTGACCAATGCAGAGAACGGAGGATACATCCATTACCTTCCTGTAGTTGATAATCTCGGTTCGTTGTCTGCAGATCCGGCGAGTCCATCACGACACGGCTTCAACGATGCCGCGAAATTCGTCGAGTGTGAAGGCCCGGAGTGTTTCGGTCGTTACGTTGCCGCTCTCTGCGAGTGTGAGCACTGCCTGAGCCGCTGTAGCGTCATCCGGGAAGTCTGCAATGACGACGCCGTCGTACCGCCCCATCGTGACGAAAAATTCCTTCCATGTTCCGCCAAGTGACTCAACCATCTCTTTGGCGTGTTCCGTTCGTTCCGGACTGTCACGTACATTTTCGACGCCCTGCTGGGTGAAGGTGGTCAAGAGCACGTAAGTCGGCATGACATGCTTGAGTACGACGAATGGGTCAATAGTTGTATACCCGGTATCGTCACTCTCTGCGGAGACTGAGTCGTGCTGAATATGCGCTATGTATTCAGCACGATCCAGCGAACAGAATCAGTATCTGGTAGAGACACGACGATCAGTGCGCACACGTAGTTACTGGATCGCCCAATTCAATTTGAGCACGCCTCTGTATACGGAAACTGGGCTACTCTCTACCGTGACAAGAAACCCGTCAGCAGTACCTTGAAAGTCCCACCCAACAGTAGAACGCACGGGTCGGCGAGAAACGTTCAAAATCGGGGTTGCTGATCTACGGTTCGACGACGAGCTTGCCGACGCTCTCGCGACCTCGCATCGCCGCGAAGGCGTCGTCGATGTCCTCGAGCGCGTACGTCCGATCGATTTCGGGCCGCAGTCGGCCGTCGGCCGCGAGTTCGACGAGCCGCCGGAGGTCGTCCTGGGTGCCCATCGTGGAGCCGACGATGCGCTTGTGGCCGAGGAAGAGGTTCGTCACGTCGATCGCGGACTCGCCGCCGGCCGTGCGGCCACAGATCGCCATCGTCCCGCCGCGGCGCATGACGGACTGGCCGAGTTCGGTGAACTCGCCGCCGAGGTGGTTGATCACCGCGTCCGGCGCGTCGATCGCCTCGACCTCGTCGCGGATCTCGTCGAGGTCCGTCGATCGGATTCCGTGATCGAGACCGAGTTCGCGGACCCGCTCGAGCTTCGCTTCCGACGAGGACGTTCCGATCGTCTCGGCTCCGAAAACGTCCGCGAGCTGGATCGCGGCGACGCCGACGCCGCCGGTCGCGCCGGGGACGAAGACGAGATCGGCGGGGCCCACCTCGGCCCGCCGGAGCATGTGGTAGGCGGTCATGTACGCCGTCGGAATCGCGGCGGCGGTCGTCGCGTCGATCCCTTCGGGCAACGGAACGAGCCGATCGGCCTGCACGCTGGCGGTCTCGGCGAGGCCGCCGTGGAACAACGAGAATCGCTCGCACATGTTCTCGGGCCCCTCGCGGCAGAATCGACAGGAGCCACAGGTCTGGTTGGGACAGAGGACAACCCGGTCGCCCGGCTCGAGGCCGCGAACGTCCTGGCCGAGCTCGCTCACGACGCCGGCCACGTCGAGGCCGGTGACGAACGGGAGATCGTCGGCATCGACCATCGCCGAGTCCCCCTCGAGGATCCAGAGGTCGTGACGGTTTATCGAGCAGGCCTCGATGTCCACCAGCGCCTCGCCGGGGCCGGGTTCTGGATCGGGCCGGTCGATCACGCTCACTCCCTCGGGGCCGATCAAGTCGGTGAAAGCTGCGGCTCGCATCGATTTCCAAGTCGGTCTCGAGGGCAAAGGCCCTAGGGAAGGCGGCATCGAGCCTTGCGGTCCGCCGGTCGCAGCCAGCGGCAGTCGAACGCACGTCCCGACCGGTTCGGGCTGAGTGCTCGCGAGCCGATCGTCTCGTCACCGTTCACTCCGGCGACGGGTTCGGCACGGGTAGGGACCGGAGTTCCCGCGGCGGGACGAGGTAGTTCGCTCTGTTCGTGACGCTGATGTACTGGAGAATACCGCTGTTGAACGGCTCGGCATCGAGATCCGTCCCAGTCATCGCTTTGCGGGTTTTCACGAAGTCCTCGATCGATCGCTGGAGCGAGAGGAAGTGGGTTGCAGCGGTCTCGTCGTCGGTCGAATCGAAGTCCCGTCGGAGGATGATCGGCTCGCCGTCTTCGCGGGCGCGAGCGGCCTTCTGGGCGTGGCCGACCGTCCCCTCGTTTCGAGCGGTCACGGCCGGGTCGCCGCCGACCTCGGTCACCCGACTCGAGTCGCCGAGGTTGTGGCCGGCCCCCTCGACGAGATTCTCCGCGTTGTGATTCGGCGAGAACATCTTGGAGACGCGCTGACCGCGGCTGTCCTGATTGTACCACTGATGCAGGTGCAACTGGATCTTCGAGAGGTGGCTCGTCGTCCCGCCCGCGAACGGTCCCTCGTCGATCGTCACGCGGTCCTCGCTCGCTTGATTCTGCTTGAAGCCGGATTTGAATCCCATGAACATCGGCGCGTCTTCCGGAACGGGATCGCCGTCGGGGATGCCGTGGACGCCGGACTGATTGTCGGCCGGGAGGCCGCGACCGATGAACCCGGTTCTGCGGTCGCGCACCTCGAAGATTCCGTCGAACGTTCCGTCGACCTCGATCCCGTTGAGCTCGTCGAGTTGGCCTTTGAGAGCCTCCTCGACGCTCAGGGTGACGTGACCGTAGTCGCTGGCCACCTGGAGCAAGGCGTCGTACTCGTCGAGTTCCGGATCGTCGAGCGGCGTCAGTGACGTCGGTTCGGGGAGGCCGACCCCCGCGAGGTCGGCGTCGAAGCGATCGAAGTAGGCCGGGCCGTAGGCCATCGTGAACGCCAGTCCCTCGTTGCCGCGCTTGTACGCTTTCTCGAGCGTTCGGAACGCCGCCTCGAGTTGCTCGCGTTCGGCCGTCGCCTCGGCGGGACCGTCGCCGACGTACTCGAGACCGAGCAGGAGGTGGTGTTCGGGCGGCCGAACGTTTCCGTCCTCGTCCGTCGCGAGGAACTCGTTCCACGCGTGCTGGCGATCCGGGAGTTCCTCGGGGGCGAGCGTGGCCTGTGGCACGTCCTCGGTCTCCTCGCGCTGGAGGCAGGCGGACAGCGCGCTCGCACCGCCGATGGCGACGGCGCTGCGGACGAACGCGCGACGCGAGAGTCCGCGATTCGACCCGTTCATACACGACCCTCGGGGGTTGGCAGCTAAGGATATTGCGGTTACACTGACTGGCCGGACGACGGACAGCCGACCCGCGACTGTCGCTGCGATGCGAGGCCGATCGAGGCCCGAATCACCCGCTCCCGTGATCGATACGCGTTTCCACCCTTCAGCACGGACCAGTCGGAGCCACCGACGGACGGGTGACCGGTACAGCCATTCCCCTGTGTGCACTACGACACCTATGAACGTGGTCGAAGTGTTCGTCGAAATCGATGCGCCGCCCGACGCCGTCTGGGAGGCGCTGCTCGAGTTCGAATACTACCCGGAGTGGAACCCCGTCAGTCGGTCCGTCGAGGGAATCGCGATCGACGGGACGGAGCGACGGGGTGGGTATCAACCGGTCGATTCCCGTCGATTCCTCGACGGACCGATGATCGTCACCGTCGAGCCGTACAGACGACTCGCCTGGCTCGACCGATTCGTTCTTCCGTTCGCGCTCGATCGGTACCACGAGTTCCACCTCGTGCCGGTCGACGACGGGCGGCGGACGCGATTGCTACAGCGAGAGACGGTCAGAGGTGCGCTCGTCCCGCTGCTGTTCGACGAGGGGCGGGTCGAACGCGCGTTCGTCGCGATGAACGAGTCGATCGCGGCCCGTGCCGAACGACGGGCGAGGACGCCGGCGTAGCTGAGACGGGTCCGCCCGTCGGGACGGGGCGCTCGCGTTCTCGAGCGGCGGAGAGGAGAAAATACTTATATTCCGGTTGACAATCGGGGCTCGATCCGACTGCTCCGTATGACTGGCGATCGATCGACACCCGCGACGGCCGACGGCGAGTCGACGACGCTCGCGTCGCTTCGCGCGTTCGGTCGGTCGCGACTCGGGATCGATCCCCGCGCGCTGGCTGCGTTCCGGATCGGACTGGGACTCGTCGTCCTCTGCGATCTCCTCTTCCTCCGCGTTCCGGGACTGGTACCGTTCTACACCGACGCGGGGGTCCTCCCACGGTCCGCCCTCGCGGAGGCGTCTCCGACGCTCGCGACGTGGTCCCTGCACGCCCTCTCCGGCTCGGTGTGGCTACAGGCCCTATTGGTCACGATCACGGGCGGTGCCGCCGCGTGCCTTCTGATCGGCTACCGGCACCGACTCGCGGCGCTCGTCTCGGCGCTCCTCCTCGCGTCGCTGTTCGCCCGCAACCCGTACCTCGTCAACGGCGGCGATACGATCCTCCTCTCCCTACTCGTCCTCGCGGCGACGCTCCCGCTCGAGCGGCGCTGGTCGCTTCGCCCGCGTCGCCTCGCGGATCGACGCTCCGATCTCATCGATCCGCGGGTCGTCTCGGCGGCGACTGCGACCGTTCTCCTCCACGTCGCGGTGATCTACCTGCTCAACGCCGTCCTCAAGTTCCGGAGCGACGCCTGGATGAGCGCCACGGCGGTCGGGCGCATCTTCCAGCTTCAGGACTTCGTCTTCCTGCTCGGCCCGACCGTCGCGGAGTATCCGGCGCTGCTCACTGCGGCCAACTGGCTCTGGATCGCCGTCCTGTCGGCGTCGCCGCTGCTCGTGGTCGCGACCGGCCGGCTCCGGATCGCGACCGTCGGCGCGTTCATCGGCGCGCACCTCGGGATGGCGGCGACGATGCGTTTGGGAGCCTTTCCGTTCGTGATGATCGCCGCCCTGCTGTTGTTCCTCCCGCCGCAGCTCTGGGATCCCGTCGACGAGTTCGTGTCGCGGACCGCGTCGGGACGCCGTCTCGAGGCGCTCGCGAGGCCACGGGACGAGGGCGGAGCCGGTCCGCTGGATCTCCCGGGCGCGCCCCGGGTCCGACGCGGGGTTCGACTCGGGACGACGGTACTGTTCGCCTTCGTTCTCCTCTCCGTCGTGAGTTGGCAGGTGACCGCGGCCGGCCTCGTCGATACTGGGCCGGCCCCGGGCGGCGAGGAACTGGGTGGTGCGAGCTGGGCCTTCTTCGCACCCGATCCGCCCGACGAGTACAGCTGGTACGTCGTCGAAGCCGAGCGCGAATCGGGCGACCCGATCGATCTCGTCGACGGCGGGACGGTCGATTTCGACCGCCCCCCGGACGCCATGGACCGGTATCCGTCGACGCTCTGGAAGCGCTACGGAACGAAGCTGCGCGGCGGCGGTGGAGACGCCCACCTCGAGCCCGCGGCGGCGTACTTCTGTGACCGCGCACCCGACGACGTCGAGTCGGTGACCATCTACCGCGTCGATCAGGCGGTCGACGCGGACGGTCCGGTCGGCGAACCGGTCCCCCACGAGCGGATCTCGGCGTCCTGCTGAGGGGTCCCGGAACGGGTCGTCCACCCCCCACAGCCTCGCCGAACGGACAGCAGAGAGGAGGGACGCGTCTCCCGGAGAGCCAACCGATGTGCAGTGGTGCGCGCTGTCGGCGAGGCGCGGCTAGTGCGAGACCGCCGGTCTCGCAGACCATTCGCGCGGCGTTGCCGCGCGAAGAGACGGGAGCGTCTCGGAGCGACAGCCCTCGAGAACGCGGACGGCCGCAGGTTCAAGTACGGACGGGCGGCCAGAGCCGTCGTGACCCGCCACACAGTTCCCCGCTCGGCCCTCGAGCGGACCGAGCCGACCGCGGTAGACGGGGTGGACCATGGGGCATAGGGCGCTCGTCGCCTACCGGCGACCGGATCGGCTCTACGACCTGCGGTACAGTCACTGGGGCGGCGAGACGCTGTCGTTGGCCGGCGAGATCACTGCCGCCACGCCGCTGGCCGACGGTTCGGTCGCGGGGCCGCTGGTGGCGGACTCGATCAGCCGCGATCGAATCCTGACCGATCATCTCGACCCTTGCGTCCACGAAGCCCTGTTTCTGGTCGACCCGGCAGCCGACTACGCGGTCGACGCCTATCGGGTCTGCTGGCTCGAGTGGGGCGACGGTCGCGACGGCGGTCGAGGCGCGATCGTCGAAGCCGATTCCGAGGCCGCGGATCCGGTCGAGCGCTGGTTTCGCGCGACCAAGACCGCACTGGCGGACGTGATCGAGATGGGGGCGCTCTCGCGGCGAGCCGCGCAGGCCTACCTCGAGGCCCGGGTCTGCGAGGAGTGCGACGGGACGCTCTACACCTACGGCGAGCCAGTCGATGGCGAACCCGGAGCCGGGTACGAACCCACGCCGGACCGCTGGCTCGAGGACGAAAACTGGCTCGAGGGTCGAATCAACCGCGGAGAAGGGATCGACTCCGGCAACGGAAGCGAGGGAGGGAACGGGGACGAGAGCGGAAACGGGAACGAGAGCGGAAACGGAGGCGGGAACGAAGGCGGAAACGAGAGCGGGGGTGGACCGCCGTAGCTCACTCGCCGGTAGTCCAGCGAGCGTCCGCGAGCGTCCGCTGAACGACCTCGTTGCCGACGGCCTCGGCCAGCGTCTCGAACCCGGATCGCTCGCCCCGGTCGCCCGCGTTCGCAACGAGCCGCGAGACGATGAACTCCGGGGTCGAGCGACCCACCGTACCGAAGCGGGGCTGGTAATCGACGAGCAACTCGAGGTCGGGGTTCAGCCCCTCCGCGAAGATGCCGTCGACCCGCGCTTGCGGGGGCAGCGGCTCTAAGTCGTCCGCGAGGTGGGTGACGAAGACGCCCAGCGCCTCGCGGTCGACGGAGAGCGTAACCAGTCCGTGGAGCAGGTCCGCCGCGCTGCCCGGCTCCGTGATCGCCTCGAACTCGTCGACCAGCATGAGGGTGCGGCCGCCCGACGAGAGCGGGGGGACGATCGACCGCAACGTGGACTCGAGGACGCCGGCGTTGAAACTCGCGTGCCGGCGGTGGAAGACCAGCGAGTCCACGGGCGTCACCTCGGCTCGATCCGCGGGGACCGGCAGCCCCATCGTCGCCAGCAGGACGATCTGACACAGCGTCTCGAGCAGGGTCGTCTTCCCCCCGCTGTTCGCGCCCGTCAGGACGGCGACGCGTTGTTCGCCCGGGACCGCGTTCACGCCGTCCGGAACGCTCGTGATGCCGTGCTCGCCGAGCCCGTAGGTGACCGGCTGCACCGACTCGTCGTCTCGCGCGGCGAGCGTGAGGTTGCGCGCGTTGACCACGGAGACGGCCGCGTCCTCGCCCGTGACGAACACGGGGCGAGTGCAATCGTACTCGAGCGCGAAGCGGGCCAGCGAGAGGTGCAAGGCGATGTCGTCGACCGCTTCGACCGCCTGATCGACGGCATCGCGGGCGTCCGAGAGCGTCTCCCGGAGCTCGCTCGCGACGGATTTCTCCCGCTCGTCGACCGCCGACGTGAGGTCGGTCCGCAGCGTTCGCAGCGTGTCCCCGACGAAATCGGTCGCGTCCGCCGCGTCGGTCGGCATCGCGTCCCGGACCCGATCGATCGTCACGTCGGTCTCGCTCAACAGGCGGTCCTCGAAGGACTGCCGAAAGCCCTCGACGTCGTGGACGCCCTCCGAGCGAAGGTCCTCGATCAGCGTGAGAGCGTCGGCGTCCATGTCCTCGACCGCACCCAGCGCGTCCCGGAGGCGGTCGAGTTCATCGTCCGATCCCTCGCGGACTCGGCCGCCGTCTAACGCCGCCAGCGCCTCGGCGGCCGCCGCGAGCCTGTCGCGCTCGAGGCCGGCGATCGCGGCGAACGGCCCCGAATCGACGCCGGCCTCGAGCAGCGCGAGCGCGGCCTCGACGGCCGCGTGCTCGCTCCCGGCGCGCTCGTCGTAGCGTTCGTACGCCGCGAGGACGGCCTCGCGGTCGCCGTCAGCGAGATCCGCCCAGGCGTCCTTGGCCGCAAGTACGTCGTCGAGGCGGTCGTCCATCGCCGCCCGGCTATCGAGCGGTGTCAACACCCGAATTCGGTCCGCCGCGCGCTGCGTGACGGCGTGGTCGACGGCGAGGTCCAGCAGCTCCTTGTAGGCCGATCGCGCGTCGCTGGTCGCCAGAACGTCCATTCCCGCACCGCCGGTCGCTCGGCGCAGGATCCGCGTCGCTCGCCCGCGGGCGAGCCCGGCGTCGGCGAGCGCCCGCACGTCTCCGCTCTCGATCGCCTGGATCGCCCGCTCGTGACCCAGCTCCTCGATCAACGTCTCCCGCGTCTTCGGGCCGACCCCCCAGTACTCCTCGAGTCGCATACGGTGTGAACTCGAGGCAACGCTCTTGAACGCTGTGTCTCGAAGTCCCGGCTACCGGGCGACACGTGAGGACGCCGGTCGCTCGAGGGGCTACTCGGTGCGCCACGATATCTCTACTCGGGCCGGAACGAGCGGCGGACGCTTCGGGAGCGAACGTGTCTCCGTGGAAAAGGAAACGGTGAGACTCGAGAGCGACGGTTACTCGTACAGTTTCCAATCGTCGTCCTCGGTCCGGAGTTCGAACGTCGTTTCGTCGGTTTCCGACTCACCATCGCTTTCGAACGTGATCTCGGTATCGACTTCGGCGATACTGTCCGATTCGTCGGTGACTTCCGCTTTCTCGACGGTGATATCCGTGTCCTCGTAGAACGACATGTCGTCTTCAGTGATTTCTCCGACCGGAGAGTCGGAGTGAATCAGGTCGTTTGCGGCGTCTCGATCACCGTCATTGATGGCTTGATAGAACTGCTTGACTACCTCATCAGGACTATCCGAGAGAAAACCCAGACAACCGGCGAGTCCAGTGACGGCGGTCGCACCGACTACGAGATACTGTCGTCGTTGCATCGGTACATATCAGCAACTATGTTTGTTTAGTCGTTTCGGCCATTCCCTCCAACTATGTCTGAAATAGCGATAATAACTGACATTATTTTCAATAATTGCCGAAGAGTTAGGGGTGGTACCGTCCCGGAATATCGGGCGAATTGTGCCGACTGAAACCGGCATGAATTGCGTGACGGCTATCACACACCGAAGCGGGCCGGTCACGCTCATGGCAATACGCCCGACCGGTCGCAATTTGTCGACTTTGTGCCGTGGGACACCACGGACAGCGATCGGTTATCGGCCACTATCGTCGAGTGCTGGTATCGATATCCCGTTCTCCGATAGCTTCTCGAGAATATACACGAACGTGGATATAATTCTGGTTCGAACGGAGTCGAAGGAGCACAAACACGGGGATTTTTATCGTCTCGAAGCCCTACTGACTTCCATGACTGATGGGCGGGGCGAAACTCCCCGGCGAACAGGAATGACCGAAAAGTGCGGCGTCGTCGGCGTCTCACTTGACGGTCGGGACGCGGCGCGACCGTTGTACTACGCGCTCTACGCACTCCAGCACCGCGGGCAAGAGTCCGCGGGGATCGTCACTCACGACGGGTTTCAGCAGCACAGCCACGTCGAGATGGGACTCGTGGGCGACGCGTTCGGCGAGGGGGATCTCGACGCGCTCAACGGATCGGCCGGGATCGGCCACGTTCGGTATCCGACGGCCGGCTCGGTCGACTCCTCCTGCGCCCAGCCTTTCTCCGTCTCCTTCAAGAGCGGATCGCTCGGCCTGAGCCACAACGGCAACCTCGTCAACGCCGACGAGATCCGCGACGAACTCGCCGCCGCGGGCCACGCGTTCACCAGCGACGGCGACACCGAGGTCATCGCCCACGACCTCGCGCGAAACCTCCTCGAGGAGGACCTCGTCCGCGCCGTCAAGCGCACGATGGGACGGATCCACGGCTCGTACTCGCTGACGATCACCCACGACGACACGGTCCTCGGCGTGCGCGATCCGCAGGGGAACCGCCCGCTCTGTATCGGTGAACTCGAGGACGGCTACATTCTGGCCTCCGAGTCGGCGGCGATCGACACGTTAGACGGGGACCTCGTCCGCGACGTTCGGCCCGGCGAATTAGTCGTCCTGCAGGAGGACGGCGCAGGGTTCGACTCTTACCAGCTCGTCGAACAGGAAAACACCGCCCACTGCTTCTTCGAACACGTCTACTTCGCGCGCCCCGACAGCGTCATCGACGACACGCTGGTCTACGAGGCCCGCCGCAATCTCGGCCGCGAGCTCTGGGCCGAAAGCGGCGTCGAGACCGACGTCGTGATGCCCGTCCCGGACTCCGGCCGAGCGTTCGCCTCGGGCTACGCCGACGCCGCGAGCGAGACGACCGCCGACGGCGAGCCTCGAGCCGCGGACGACGACGGCGTCGAGTTCGCGGAGGGCCTGATGAAAAACCGCTACGTCGGCCGGACGTTCATCATGCCGACCCAGGACGAGCGCGAGCGCGCGGTGCGGCTCAAGCTCAACCCGATCAAGTCCACGATCGAGGGCAAGACCGTCACCGTCATCGACGACTCGATCGTCCGCGGGACCACCTCGACCCAGCTCGTCCAGCTGCTCAAGGACTGCGGGGCCGAGGAAGTCCACGTCCGAATCGGCGCACCGGCGATCGTCGCCCCCTGTTACATGGGCATCGACATGGCCACCCGCGAGGAGCTCATCGCGTCCGACAAATCGACCGCCGAAATCCGCGACGAGATCGACGCCGACAGTCTCGCTTACCTCTCGACCGACGCCGTCGCCGACGTGCTCGAGAAGGACCGACTCGACCTCTGTCTGGGCTGTGTAACCGGCGAGTACCCCTACGACATCGACGGCGAGGAGACCGACCGCGACGTGAGCCGTCCCGACGTGGGCGGGACGCAGTTGCCCGCGGACGACTAACGAAATTTTGCTCTGCGGGCCAGCAAAGCTGGCCATCGGCAAAATTTCGATCAAAAGCACTCCTCCCTCCGTTCGCTCGTACCACTCGCTCACATCGGTCGTCGGCCCGCTCGCGCCTCCGGCGCTCGCGGATGCAACGGTGTCTTACAGCCGCTAACTCGTTCGTCCGTCGTCTATCCCTGAAACGCTTCGGCGAATTCAGTTGGGAGCGTTCCGATCTCGATCCCCCACGCGATCGGGAGCCATCCCACCGCGACCAGCGTGATCAGGACGATCCCGATGACGTTGAGTCCGAATCCGATCTTGGCCATCTGCGGTAGCGTGATGTAGCCGCTGCCGAAAACGATCGCGTTGGGCGGGGTCGCGACCGGCAGCATGAACGCGAAGGAAGCCGCGGTCGCGCCGGCGATCATGAGTCCGAAGGGGTGGACGCCGATACCGACCGCGACACCCGCGAGGATCGGCATCAACATCGCCGTCGTCGCCGTGTTCGACGTGACCTCCGTCAGGAAGATCGTCATCACGACCACGGCGAACAGGATGGCGATCATGGGAACGCCCGCGAGCAACTCGAGGCGCTCGCCGATCCAGGCCGCGAGCCCGGTGTCCCCGAAGCCGCTGGCGATCGCGAGGCCGCCGCCGAACAGGAGGATGACGCCCCACGGGATGTCGACTGCGTTCGTCCAGTCGAGCAAGAAGGTGCGGTCGCCGTCTTCGGTTTCCGTCGGCAGCGTAAACAGGACCATCGCACCGCCGATAGCGACGATCGTGTCGGCGTCCTCCGGCGTCGCCACGCCGAGCACCGGCTCGATCAGGCTCGAGCCGATCCAGGCCATCGCCATCCCGGCGAAGACGACGGCGACCAGTTTCTCCTGTTTCCGCATCGGTCCGAGCCGCTCGAGTTCGCGATCGATCGTGTCGGCACCGGCGGGCAGTTCCGCGAACTGTGGCGATACCGCGCGGGTAACGTAAGTGTAGACGGCGACGAGACCGATCGCCGAGATGGGGACGCCGTAGAGCATCCATTCCGCGAACGAGACCGACTGGCCGAACAGCTCCGAGGCCTGTCCCGCGAAGAGGACGTTGGGGGGCGTCCCGATCAGCGTCGAGACGCCGCCGACCGACGCGCCGTAGGCGATACAGAGCATCAGCGCGATGCCGAAGGAGAAGTTCCCCTCGCTCGTGTCGACCTCGAGATCTGTCTCGTCGACCAGATCGGCGGTCTGATAGATGACAGCCAGCGCGATGGGGACCATCATCATCACGGTCGCGCTGTTTGAGACCCACATCGAGAGAAACGCCGTCGCGAGCATGAAGCCAAGGATGAGCCGCGAGGGTTCGGTGCCGACGGCCTTGATCGTCCGGAGCGCGATCCGGCGGTGGAGCCCCCACCGCTGCATCGCCATCGCGAGGAAGAAGCCGCCCATGAAGAGGAAGATCAGCGGATGACCGTAGGACGGCGTCGTGTCCGCGACGGGAAGCGCGCCGGTCAGCGGAAAGAGGACGATCGGCAGCAGCGACGTCGCCGGGATCGGGATCGCCTCGGACATCCACCAGACGGCGACCCACGCGGTGACGGCGGCGACCGCCTTTCCCGCCGCCGACAGCCCGTCCGGCGTCGGTGAGAGGAATATAAGCGCGAACAGGAGCGGTCCGAGGACGAAGCCGACCCGCTGTCGGAGGTCGTACGTCCCGCCGATGTCGAACGGGGACCCGCCGCCGTCACCACCGCGGTCGCCTCCGGAGCCGCCGTTGCCGGGGTTATTTCCCCTCCCGTCGCCGGAATCGCGTTCGCCGCGTTCGTCGCGGTCGCGACCGCCATCGGCAAACACCCGCTGGGCGAGGCGTCGCTCTTCGGGCTCGAGATCGTCCATATCCGCGATCATGGCCGGCGCGTCGAGCGTGATATAGGCCTTCGTTCGGGTGTTGATGGCCCACAGGTATGACCAGAGCCGCCGTGTAATCGATCGAGGGGTCGACGCTCGCTCCGTCTCCATGTTCTCCGATGCTCCCACGGGCCGGCCTATAACTAGTGATCGCTTACGTCGATTGCGCGGGCGGAAACGGAAGCGAACAGGGCGGACCGCTGCGCGGGCGGCGAACGGATTCCGGGTCGGGACCGACCGCGGAACACACAAGGCGCTGACCGGCCAAACCGGGGTATGCCGCTCCTGCAGTTCGATACGACGCTGTCGCCGTCGGACGCGGAGAAAACCGCACTCGCCGACCGGGTGACGGACCTGTACGCGTCCGAGATGGAGACGACCCGGGGACACGTCGCCGTGACGATCCGCGAACGCGACGCCGCCGATCTCCACCTCGGGCGCGCCGTCGACGGACCGTTGCTCTTTCTCGACGCCGAGATCCGTCGCGGTCGGCCGTTCGAACGGAAGCGAGCGTTCGCGCTCGCAACCATGGAGTACGTCCGCGACAGCTTCGACGTGCCCGACGAGAACATGAAGGTCGTCTTCACCGAACACCCCGGTGAGGCGATGATGGGCGTCGACCGCGTCGGCGGCGAGTGGAACGAGGGCGGCGACGGCGCAGAGTGAGCCTCGAGCGCGCCGTCGCTCGGCCGGTCGCGGACGGTAGCGTTCCCGGGACGTTCGAGCCAGCTGGACGGTTCGGGGCCGCTGAAACCACTATCCGTTTCGCTCCCGTACGAACCCGTATGTACTGCGTTCTACTTCCAGTCGACGAGAGCGAATCGCGAGCGCGGGCCCAGGCCACCGCCGTCCGCGACCTCCCGGCTGCGGCGACGGACGTGTCGGTCGACGTCCTCCACGTCCGCGAGGTGACGGGAGGAACCGACTCCGAGTGGGCGGCGGGCGGGTTCGCCGAGGAGTACGCCGACGAGATGGCGCGAGTCGCCGCCGACGAGTCCCTCCCCGCGTCGGTCGAGGCGGCGGTCGACGCGCTCGAGGAAGGGGATCTCGAGTGGACCGTCCGCGCGGCGACGGGTGATCCCGCGGACGCGATACTCGAGGCGGCAGCGCAGTACGATAGCGACGCGATCGTCGTCGGCGTCGACGGACGATCGCCCGTCGGCAAGGCGCTCTTCGGGAGCGTCGCCCAGTCCGTGATTCTCGAGGGGGACCGGCCGGTGACGGTCGTTTCCAACGAATAAACCGCGAGCGAGGAGAGCCGATCGACTACCGCAGGCAGGCCGCCACGACCTCGAGCATACCCTCGCCGCGAACCTCGTCGGCGAACAGCGGGACGCGCCGGACCTCGGTGCCGCGGAAGAGGTCCTGGGCCTCCGCCAGCGCGTTCTGCTGGACGTCCCAGCGCCGCTGGCAAAACGCGCAGTCGTCGAGGTTCGGCTGGAGGAACTCGCCGTCGATGTCGTCGGTGACGTTCGACAGCGGTTCCATCACTCGGTTGACGACGACGGTTCCGACTGGGATCTCGAACTCCCGGAGTTGCTGGCGCAGGCGCTTCGACTCGAAGACGCTCATCTCCTCGGGGACCATGACGATCCGGAAGTCCGTCCGCGCGGGATCGCGCAGGGCCGCCCGCAGGCGCTCGATGCGTTCGCGCAACACGTCCAGATCCTCGAGGTCGCCCTCGTCGGCGTCTTCGCTCCCGCCGAACATCCCCTTGACGCCGTCGATCATCCCGCCGATCTGCTGGCGGAACTTCACGAGCCGGCCCATCATCGTGTCCATGATCTCGGGCAACTGGAGCAGTCGGAGCGTGTGACCCGTCGGAGCCGTGTCCACGATCACGCGCTCGAAGCGGTCGTCGTCCATGTACTCGAGCAGGAGCTGCATCGCGGCGGCCTCGTCGGCTCCGGGCATCGCGCCGCCGAAGAGGGCGTCCATCGGCGATTCGCCGCCGAGCATCTCGCCGAGGCCGCCGAGCGGGCCGCCGCCGTCGCCACCGGGAAACGGGGAGCCGCCGTCCGCGTCGCCGCCGAAGGGCGATCCCTCGTCGGATCCAGCCCCAGGTCCCGAATTCGCGTCCGTCCCCGCGCTCGAGCCCCCGAAGGGAGTCTCGCCCTCCTCGAGCGCGGCCTCGGGATCGATCTCGGCCGCGTAGAGGGGGATGTCGTCGCGAATCCGTCCCGGGTCGGCCGGGATGTCGGTCTCGAAGGTGTCCGAGAGCGAGTGCGCCGGGTCGGTCGAGACGACCAGCGTCCGGGTGCCGCCGCGGGCGCTGTCGAGGGCGGTCGCGGCCGCCATCGTCGTCTTCCCGACGCCGCCTTTCCCGCCGTAGAGGACGTACTCGGGGCCGTCGATCGGCTCGTCCGACGGCTCGACGTCGATGGTCTCGCGGTCCGCCGGCTCCGCGTCGTCGACCGAGTCAGTCGGCGTCACCTCGATGGTGTGTGCGTCGTCGTTGTTCCCCTCCCTCGCCTCGTCTCCCTCGTCGACCGGTTCGACGTCGATGCCACTCATACGGCTCGGTTCCCCGTCCCGACACGAGTATTCGTCGGTCTCGACTCCCGATCTGTGCTGTTATCGCCGCGCTCACTCCGTCGGCGTCCCCGAAGCCGACGACTCGTCGCCGGTAACGGCGTCGCGAAGCGCCAGCGCGAGCGGCGCGGCCCACAGCGTCGCGTACAGCGCTTGCGTGAACGGGTTCGAGAGCAGCGAGTAGCGAAGCCGCGCCCAGCGGCTCTCGAAGGGCACGGCCTGCCAGGCCGCGCGATAGGACCGGAGGCCGTAGTACGTCCAGACGATCGCGTTGCAGGCGACGAGCGCCCCGAGGAGCGGGGAGAGGGAGAGCCACCCGGCGACGGTCGCCAGTGCGACCACCAGCCCGACCGGGATGCCGACGACGTTCGTGACCGCGAGCAGGTGCGTCAGACCGGTCCCGGTCACGAATCGGAGTCGATCGACCGCGGACCAGTTCGGCGCTCGAAGGCGTCGGTACGGCTCGGAAACCCGCCGTCGGTTCTCACGGACCCACTCGTCGATACCGGTCGGACAGCGGGTCCGGACGTACCGATTCAGGACACCGAGCGTATACCCTCGCCGGAACGCCGCAGCGTCGAGCGGCATCGATCCGGTCGCGCCGTCGCGCCGCCAGCGCTCGAGGTCGGCCAGCACGCCGGCCGGCAGGAAGTATCCCTCCTCGAGCAGTCGGTACGGTCCGGTGTTCGAGTTCGCGAACAGCAGCTCCGAGCGAATCGCGCCGCCCGCGGACTCGAGCAGCGGAAGGAGTCCGTCGTCGACGTTTCCAGCAGTTCGTTTCGCCTGCACGATGTCGTACTCCTCGAGGCCGGTGACGGCGAGTTCGAACGCGTCGACGGGGAGCCGCGTGCCGGAGCCGACGACGGTGACGATATCGTCGTCATCGACAGAGAGCGTCGCGAACGCCTCGGCAATCGTGGCTGGGCCGATTCGAACGCCGCCACGGTCGGTCCGCGTCGGGTCGTCCGTCGTCCGGTCGGCCGCACGAACGGCGTCGTCGGTCTCGACTCGTTCGACCGTCAGACCGCTCGTCCGGCCCGACTCGAGGGCGTCGGTCAGCTCGGCCACGTGGAGTTCGTCGGACCCGGTGATGACGGAGACGGAAACGCGGCCGGCGGGATAGCTCTGTCCCGCGATCGACGCGAGCGTTTCCTCGAGCGCCTCCCCCCGGCGACCGGAGACGGGCACGAGAACGTGAATTCGCCGCTGCGCGGTCGCTGGAAGCCGACAGTCGGGCCCGGGACCGTCCTCGACGGTCGGCGTCGGCCCCGTCGCGGGGCACTGGCCGTCGACGGTCGGCGTCGACTCCGCCGCGAGGCGCTGGTCGCCAGCCGCACGCATCTGCTGTGGACCCATCGCGGAGTCGGCCCCCGATTCCTCGAGTAGCCGACCGAGCGTCCGTTCGTCGACCGCGTTGAGCGGCCGACGGGCGAACAGCCCCACGAGCCCGCAGCTGACGACGAAATAACCGATCTGGCTCGCGACGAACGCGGCGACGACGACCTCGAGCAACATGACTCACCGGCCCGACGGCCCAGCCGCGTATTTGTATTGTGGCCGGATCGCGCGTCACTCGAAGTACGACGCTAACCGCTCGGCCGCCTCCTCGACGCGCGGCGTGACGAGCGCGAATCGCAGCCACTCCGCCCGCGAATCGCCGAAGGCCTCGCCGGGCATGCCGGCCACGCCGGCCTCGTCGATCAGTCGCTCGACGTTCGCGATCGTCCCCGGATACCCCTCGAAGCGAGCCATCACGTAGAACGACCCTCTCGGCGTAGTGTACTCCGCGTCCGCAGCGTCGAGCGCGTCGGTGAACGTCGCGACGCGCTCGCGGAGCCGCGCTCGGTTTCGCTCGTAGTAATCCGGTCCCGTCTCGCGCAGCGCCTGCAGGACCGCGAACTGGCCGGGGCGAGTCGTGGCGACGTTGACCAACATGTGCCGGCTCTTCGCGTCCGCGACGAGTTCCGGCGGGAAGATCGCGTAGCCGACTCGGGCTCCGGTGATCGCCATCGACTTCGAAAACGCGTTGGTGACGATCCGGTGGGCCGAATCGGTCTCGAGCGCGCTCGCGAACGTCCCCGAGAGGTCGTAGTGGTCGTACACCTCGTCGCTGATCAGGACGGCGTTGTACGCCTCGGCGACGGCGACGAGTTCCCGCATCGTCTCCGCGGGATAGACCGCACCCGTCGGGTTGTTCGGCGTGTTGACCACGATCGCCGCCGTTTCCTCGCTCGCGGCCGCGCGGACGTCGGCCGGATCCAGTCGCCCCTCTTCGTCCGTCGCGACGAAGCGCTGCGTTCCGCCGAGCATCGTCGTCTTTCCCGGGTAGTAGGGATAGACCGGGTCCGTCAGGAGGATCTCGCACCCGCTGTCGCGCTCGAGGGCCCGCGCCATTGCGAGGTAGTTCGCCTCGCCCGCGCCGTTCGTGACGACGATTTGATCGGCGTCGACGCCGCGACGCGCGGCGATCTCCTCGCGCAACTCGAGCAGCCCCTCGCTGGGCGGGTACTGAAAGCGGTCCGGCTCGAGGTCGGCGTACTCCCGAAGCCCCTCCCGGAGCGCCTCGGGGGGCTCCCAGTCGGGGTTGCCGCTGACCATGTCGATGACGTCGCGCTCGGCGGCGTCCGCGTACTCCATCACGCGGAAGAACAGCGGCGTCTCGTAGTTCATGACGGGTACTCGGGGGGCAGGCTCCGTTTCTCTTTCCGTTTCCACGTCGAACGGGACGGATCCGTCCCTCGAGTGCAACCCCCGCTTTCACGTCGGCGCGACGCATCGACTCGAGTATGAACGACGACATCGACCGCGACCTGCCGATGGACGTCGCCGACGCGCTCCGCGATCGCGAGGAGACGCTGGCCGTCGCCGAATCCTGTACCGGCGGGCTGATCGGCGCTGCGATCACCGCCGTTCCGGGCGCGAGCGACTACTTCGACGCCGGGCTGACGACGTACGCCTACGGCGCCAAACGCCGCCACCTCGGAGTCAGTCGCGAGGCGCTGGACGAACACGGTGCCGTCTCAGAACCCGTCGCCCGCGAGATGGCACGGGGAGTCAGGGACGTCGCGGACGTGACGTGGGGTCTCTCGACGACCGGGGTCGCCGGCCCCACCGGCGGTAGCGACGATACGCCGGTCGGTACCGTCTACATCGGCGTCTCATACGCGGGACCGTGGGGCAGCGAGGAGTCGTACGCGACCGTCTCGAGATACGAGTTCGACGGCGACCGCGCCGATGTCCGCGCGAAGACCGTCGATCGGGCGCTCGCGGACCTGCTTTCGGAACTCGAGGCGCGGGAGACGAGTCGCTGACCGTCACTGGACGCCCGGTCGAACGACGGCCGTCCGATCGGTGTGTGAATCCTTCGATCGGGCCGACCGGGAGCGCACGAGCGACCGATTCGACTCGGTGAGACATCCGTCTGCACCTCGAATAAGTAACGAATCCGATACATGTCTGACTCGGTGACAATTCCGAAAGAAAAACTATTCCTTCGACGACTTCCCAGATGCGGACAGATGAACAAGAAGGGGCACGTGCTGAACGCCGTTCTGCTGAGCATCGGGTTGGGCTATCTGCTCGAGCCGGTGGGGGATATGGAGACGTTCAGGACGATCGTGATGATCGGCGTGCCCGTCACGCTCGGAGCGCTCTTCCCGGACGTCGACACCGCCTTCGGCAGACACCGGAAGACGCTCCACAACCTGCCGATCCTGATCGGCTTCGCGGCCTTCCCGTTCGTGTTCGGCAATCTCGAGTACGTCTGGATCGGCGTGTTGACCCATTACGTTCTCGATGTCGCCGGGAGCAAGCGCGGGATCGCGCTGTTCTACCCGCTCTGGAAGAAGGAGTTCGGACTCCCGATCGGCGTCGCGGTCAGCAGTAGGCGTGCGGACCTCATGATGGTGATCGTCACCGTCGGCGAACTGGCCCTCGCCGCTGCGCTCGTGTTCGAAGTCCCCCGGTGGGGCTTCGAGATGGGGCGACAGTTACTCGGTCTGTAGTCGACTGACGGTTCTAGTGCGGATTGTCCGAGTACCGACCCGTCATCCCATTACTTACCCGTCCGGCGGCCCGTCGAATACACGAATGCCAGCAGCAGATCGCCAGCGTCCAGGGTCGGATTTCACCGATGGCCAGCCGCCCATTCGCTGTGACGAGTGTCGGTCTGCCCTTCGATCAGATCGGCAGCAGGCCGTTTCGTTTCTCCTCCTGGACCACCTCACGATTCCCGTTCTCAGCTGTGACGACCACCTCGAGCGCTTCACATCGATCTGTGGGCTCACCACCGAAGCGACGGCCGATCTTCTGGACCATCGGCCGGCAGGTGGTATCACCTGTCCCGGCTGTCGCCTCGCACCGTACCGCTCGACTCGCCCCGCGATACCGATTCAGGACGGGGTAATCGTCCCCATAGCGTGCCCGGAGCACCACTCGGAAATCGTACAGCGGTTCCATACGGGACTGCAAACGCACCGACAGCTGTCGGCCGGTCTCAGCACGACCGCGAACGGTTCACTGTGAGTTCCTGCGCGAGTGCGAACCGGCGCGCGCACGGTGTCCGTCCGGCCGAGAAAAGCCACGGGCGAAAAAAGGATCACGACCTGGTTCCGAACCGGTTTCGGCGTCCGACTACTGCCGGTTCGGCGTCCACTCTTCGCAGGCGTCCATGTCGTCCATCGCCGTCTCGTGACGGGCGCAGTAGGGGACCATCCCCTCCGAGGAGCGGACGTACTCGAAGTGCGTGCAGTTCCCGCAGTAGCGGTCCGTCGGTTCGTTCGGCTGCTCGGTCGGCGATTCGACGATCTCCGCGTCGGTGCCGTCGCCCGACTCGAGCGGCGAGGAGATGTCCGAGGCGGCGGACCCGCCGTCGCTGGTCGCAGCGCCGACGGATCGGTGGGCGGATGAGCCGGTAGCTCTGCCGCCGGACGCCCCTGTTCGACCCGTCGACTGTCGCGACGCGGCCCTCCGCTCCGCTTGCTCGTCGGAGACCGACGTCCGGCTCGGCTCGGCGTCGGCGTTGGTCTGGGTCTCCACGTCCCCGTCCGGCGTGCCGCCGAGGAACCCGATGCCCCCGAGGCCGCCCGGGTCGCTCCCGTCGGATTCGATGACCGTCTTGTTGTGTCGGGTGACGTTCATCTGAAGGGCGCCGCCGGGGTCGTTGCGTCGCTTGAACGTCGCGACGGCGGTGAACAGACACCAGACCGCGGTCAGGAGCCCGAGCAGGTAGACGACGCTCACCTCGAGCGTGAGCTGGTCGCTGCCGAAACGCCATTGGTCCGGATAGGCGTGCCAGAAGAGCGCGACGCCGAGCAAGCAGAGGCTCGCGCTAATCGCGGCGGCGGCCTGGACGCGCCGGCCGGCCGGTAAGACGACGAAGACGCCGACGAGGATGATCGGAACGCTGAGTCCGGCCAGAACGCCCGCGGCGCGGACGGTCGCGAACTGGGCGGCCATGTCGCCCGAGAACTCGACCGCGAAGCCGCCGACGAAGTCGGTCGTCGCCACGAGGACCGCAACGACGGCCAGCGCCGCGCCGAGCACCACGAACGCCGTTCCCGTGTACAGCCGGCGACTCGTCACCTCCGGTGCCGTCCCGTCGTAGACCTCCGTCAGGCTTGTCATACGCGGCCGTTCGGCTCCCCACCACAAAACGATACGTCAGACACATATCTAATTTTCTATACTAATGGGGTTGCAGCCCGGCCCGAGCCGACCGGCGGAAGCGAAAGCTTGAATCGCCGCCCTCGCAAACGACCGCCCATGAGTGACGAGGACGAGGAGGCGGAGCCGGCAGTCTCACTCGGGGAGTGGACCCCCGTCGAGGGCGCGCCGCTCGCCCGCGTGAGCTCGCGACTGACCTGGCCGAAAGAGAAGAGCGAAGTCGACCGACTCGAGGGCGAGAGCGTGATTCGGACTCCCGACGGGCCCCGCGAGCTCTCTACCGTGCTCGAGGACGTCGACGAGACGTACTTCCAGCGACACCAGGAGTTCGAAGCGAACGTCCGGGACGTGATCGGTACCGGACCGATTCCGACCGCGGACGAGTAATACCGTGGCGTCCGAGCCGGATCGACTCGACGGCCGCTGGCTCCGGGGCCGATTGGACCTCTCCTGGGTCCAGAAGTCGGTCGTGGTCGGAGCCGTGCTCACGCTGTTGTGGATGCGATTCGTCCCCAACGAACTGGATCAGCGGATCGTCGTCGACGGCGTCCTTCTGATCGGCGGACCGCTCGCACTCGGACTGTCGCACGGAAACCGCATCGGGTGGCGCGTCGACCGCGTCGCCGTCCGAAATACGGTGTTACTCGCGCTGTTCGTCCTCCCGTTCTACGTCGTCGGCTCGACGCTACCGACGATCCGGGCCTATTACCCGATCTGGGAGACGACCGCAGCGCCGGCCGTCTTCCTCCCGCACGCGATGAAACTGTTCCTCCTCGCGCTGGCCGCCGAGACCTACTACCGCGGCCTCCTCTGCGTCGGCGTCAAAGAGATCGGCATCAGTGCGGTGTTCATCAGCCCCGTCGTCTACATGCTCCACCACACCTCGAAGCCGCCGATCGAGTTCCTGCTGTCGGGGCCCACGGACGTCCTGTTCGGTGCCGTCGACTACAAGTCCGATTCCATCCTCCCGTCCGTCGTCGCCCACGGTGGCGGGCTGATTCTCCTCGACTGGCTCGTCATCCACGACCCGTTGTTCGATCCGAATCGATTGATCCGATTCCTCGAGTGGGCACCGATTCCGCTCTGAGACGGTCTCCTGCCAGTCAGTTCCGGCGCGACCGCGACCGAACCGACCTGCGGTCGCGCCGGGAAATCGTCACGGCAAACCGTATGAGGGCGTCCCGAGGCCGGTTCGGGACTGCGCTCGGTTCGCGCGGGTCCCGAGTATACGGATTGCGTCCCGGGTTCTCAGTGCGACGACAGCCGTCCTGCGTTGTGCCACAACCGACTGACAACAGTCAGTAAACGCGACGAAGCCGACGCTACTCTGAAGGCCGACGCTACCCTGTAGGCGGTCGATGTCCCGTCCGAATGGTCGGGCGGTGTCGGGGTCGGACCCCCGTTTCATTACTGTGGAGGACAGTATAGAATACCAACACTTATGCGTCCGATCGGAGTGGCTGAACTATGGACGCTCGGACCTCGTTTCTCGCCCTCTCGGTCTGTGTCCTCGGCGCGCTCGCGGCGCTGATCGTGCTCCCGCTGGTGGAGTACGTGCTGGCGGCCTGTTTGCTCGCGGTCGTTCTCCGTCCGCTGTACGAGCGGCTCGCACCGCGAGTCGGCGCACGAACCGCCGGACTCGCGGCCACCGGCCTCGCCGTGGTCGGCGGTGTCGTCCCGCTGGTGCTCGTCACCCTGGTCGTTCTCCGCACCGCTACGTCGATTCGCGAGACGACGTCGATCGACCACATCGCGGCGAACGTCGGGGAGTTCGCTCGGACCGAACTCGGACTGGCCGACGGGACGGTTGCGACCCTCGAGTCGTCGGTGTCGGCCGAACTCGAGGGAGCGTTCGCGGGTGCGGCCGACGCGACCCTGGCTCGGACCGTCGGGCTCGTGACCACCGCCGCCGACGTTATCGTGGGGACCACCGTCCTCGTGGTCGTGCTGTACTATCTGCTCGTGGATGGGCCGGCGGCGGTCGACTGGATCCGGCGGCGCGTCCCGCTCGATCCCTCCGTTCTCGACGACCTGTTGGCGGAGGTTCACGTCGTCGTCTGGGCGGTCCTCCGCAGCCACGTACTCGTCGCTGTCATTCAGGGGATCCTCGGCGGGCTGGGCCTCGCCCTCCTGGGGGTGCCCTACGCCCCCGTATTGGCCCTCGTTCTCGTTCTCGTCTCGTTTCTCCCGACGATCGGGGTCTGGCTCGTCTGGGGTCCGGTGACGGTTGCCCACGCGGTCTCGAGCGGTCCCGTCCGCGGCGTGGTCCTCTTGGGGTACGGGATCGCGGTGCTCGCCGTCGTCGACAACTACCTCCGTGCGATCCTCGTCGACCGGCGGGCCGACCTCCATCCGGCGATCGTCCTCGTGGGTGTCATCGGCGGCGTCTTCCTGTTCGGGATCGTCGGGGTGTTCGTCGGTCCCGTCGTTCTCGCGACGTTCAAAACCTGCGTGGCCGCCGCCGATCGGATCGACCGAACCGCACCGGACGCCGACGCTGCCGATGGTGCCGAACTCGAGGGAGAGCAACTCCTCGCGGACACGAAGCGGTAGTCGGCACGCTCGCGACTGGAACGCTCGTCGCTCGCTCGCTCGACGCTCAGTCGGCGCTCTGAGCTCGCTCGGTGCGGCCGGTCGTCGGGACGCCGCGACCGGTCAGCGCCATCGCGAACAGTACGAGCGGCGAGAGGAACCCGAACAGGTAGAACGGCGCGTACTCGAGCGTTGGGACGTTAGTCGCCGAGGCCATGAAGACGCCGCCGGCGTGCCACGGGATGAGCGCGCCGGTGGGCGTCCCGGCGGCCTCGACGGCCCGGGAGAGTTCCTCGCTGTCTAGCTCGAACTCCTCGTAGAGATTTCTGAGCGTCAGCCCGGGGAGGACGATGCTCATGTACTGCTGGGCGGTGAGCGCGTTGACGAGGATCGCGGACGCGCCGGTGCCGGCGATCAGCCCGCCGGAACTACGCACGCCCCGTGAGAGACGGTCCGCGAGCACCGCCAGCACGCCGGTGTGCTCGAGGAGGCCGCCCAGCGAGAGCGCGGCGACGACGACCGTGATCGTCCAGGCGGAGCCGGTGAGGCCGCCGGTCACGAGGAGTTCGTTCACGAGGGGAGCCCCGGTTTGGGGCTCGGTGCCGCCCATGAATACCTCCCAGGCGGCGACGAAGCCGGTTCCTTGCACCAGAATCGAAGTGAAGACGCCGGCGAAGACGCCGGCCACGAGCGTCGGCAGCGCCGGGTAGCCGTAGAGCGCGAGGCCGAAGGTAACGACGAGAGGGAGAAAGACGAGCACGGAAAGGTCGTACGTGCCCGCGAGCGCGGTCTGGATTTCTGCGACGCGGTCAACCGGAATCTCGCCGCCCGCCTGGAGTCCGAGCGCGGCGAATCCTAGTACCGTAAGACCGAACGCGACGGCCGTTCCCGTTCGCATGCGGCGGATGTGGTCGTACAGCGACGTGTTCGTCACGCCGGCCGCGAGGTTGGTCGTATCGGAGAGAGGCGACTGCTTGTCACCCGCGTACGCTCCGGAGATGACCGCACCGACGGTCATCGGTCCGGAGACGCCGAGTCCGGCCCCGATTCCGACGAACGCGACGCCCAGCGTCCCGACGGTCGTCCACGAGGATCCGATGGAGAACGCGACGACGGCTGCCAGAATCGCTGTGACGGGCAGGAACACCGTCGGGGTCAGCAACTCGAGGCCGTAGTACATCATCGCCGGAATCGTTCCCGCGTCGACCCAGGTCGCGATCAGCGCGTAGATCGTAAAGAGGATCAACAGCGCCTGTATCCCCATGAGGAGACCGTTAGAGATGCCGTCCGAGAGCTCGGTCCACTGGTACCCCAGATACCGACCGAACGCGCCGACGAAGACGATACTCCAGAGCAACGGGACGTGGGGTGCCAGCCCGAGCAGGGCCGATCCGATGCCGAGAAAGACGACGACCGCGAGTACCGGGACGAGTGCGAGACCGACCGACGGCCGACGATCGGGGTCGAGATCGTCGATCGTCGTCGGCGTAAAGTCGAATGTCATTGGCCGGTTTATGCCCTTGGAGCATAAAAGAAGAACGCTTTATTACCACTGTGTATGCACTACGATATCAGTTGCCATATTCCGGTTCGAGAACCAATCAGATCTCCGCCCGTCCGAGCGGAGATACCTCGAGACGGTCGCCGGAAAGTGGCGATTCTCGAACGGTCGGGTCGAACGCACCGCTTGCCACCGATTTTCGGACGGAGAAGGAACCGCTTGCCACCGGCTTCCGGTTCGGCTACGGAAAGGCGCGCTGGCGGATCAGTCTACGCTCGAGAAGGCGCTCAGATTCGACTGCAACCCGGCTGCGAGCTCGGACTTTCGACGCAATCGCGCGTAGGAAACCGGCAAGCGCGTGGCGACCTCCGACACGGCCTCGTGGAAGGTCTCAGCCTCCCCGTACTGCCCCTCGAAGGCGTTGCGGACGCTCTCGCGGACCTGCCAGACGCCGACCGGGGCCCAGTAGTCGTCGGACACTTCGCGGAGAACGAGACACTTCGCCTGCCGACCGATCGACTCGAGGTACTCGAGGACGCCCAGTCGGGCGGCGTAGTAGGCGCCCGCGGTCTCCTCGACGTAACTCGAGCGGCCCTCGTAGCCCTCGCTGGCGCTGGCGAGCCAGATGTCGTCGCCGGGGTCGGGATTCCAGATGCTCCCCGGGGCCTTCATCTCGACGAGCTCGAACTCCCAGTTGCCGGGCGCGAGCACGACCCAGTAGCGGTTGCCGACGTACTCGTTGGCCCAGACCTGCACCTCGTCGATGCTCGGTGCGTTTCGAATTCGCCCGCGCAGGTACTTTCCGACGGTGTCGTCGACGGCCGTGATCGACCACCGCGTCGGGACCAATCGGCGCTGTTTCGTCCGGCCGAGCGCGCCCGCCGAGAGGATCGAATTGATGTCGTAGACGTCGAAGCCGCGCCGGTAGAGGTAGGTCATCGCCCCCTCGGCCTGCCAGTCGTCGTCCTCGAGCGTCTTCTTGACCGGTCGGGGCACGTAGGGATTTTCTCGCAGTTCCGCGTTCCGGGCGTTGGCGCGCGGGCCCCGCGGCGTCGCCACGTCCGTTCCCGTCTCCAGCCCGAGATCCGGTTTGTCGTCCAATCCGATCTCGAGGTCGACCGGCCGATCGGCGATGGCGACCTCGCGTTGCACGCCGACGAAGCCGTCCCAGACGTCGTCCACGTTCGGCGTCATTCGGCTCGCGATCGAGGGCGAGTCGACGTTCGCGCGCTTGCTCGAGTTCAGGAGTCCGGTCCGGCGCTGGAGCACGTCGTCGATGGCGTACCCCTGCTGGTACCAGTCGCCGTCGGTGACGTACTCCTCCGCGTCGTCTTCGTTACCGACCGGTGAGAGCAGCCCGATGGGGATATCAGGATAGTTGGATCGCCCGACGAAGATCGACGGCGAGGTCGAGCCGACGAGAGTGTCGCCGCTCAGGGCGTCGTCGAACTTTCGCTCGAAGTCCTCGAGGTGATCCGTGATCGCGTAGGACTTCTCCTTGGCGAGGCGGCGGCGCTCGGCCTCCGCGTCGGGCTCGAGATCCTCGATGTAGTCGTCGAGGCGCATTCACTCGAAAGAGGGGCGGCACGGTGTTGAATGTTGAGCTTCCGGAGCACAATCGCTGTCAGCGTGGGACCAGCAGAGATGTCAGAGGCAGAGGTTCGGCATCCGTGTCGGGCCACCGAACCTCACTCACGACTCCGTGCCGGATCGATAAGTACCCCACAGCGCGTTTTCAGAGTCGGAAAACGCTGCACGAGGAGGGAGTCCGCTCGCTCGCCGACCATCGCCAAACCGTCGGCGGACCGATGCGCTACTCGACGGCGGTTCGGATCGACGACGACGGACTCGAGAAAGACAATCGTTAAAAACGGCGGGCGGGAAAGGAGGAGTATGAGTACGACCGACGAGAGAGAGACGCGTTCCTGTGTCTCCTGCGGACTCAACATCGCAGGCACGAACGCGGCCGCGTTCAAGTGTCCCGACTGCGGCCAGCAGATCTACCGCTGTGCCAAGTGTCGCAAGCAGAGCAACCTCTACGAGTGCCCCGACTGCGGATTCACCGGCCCGTAAGATCTCCCATGGGAAAAGTCGCTGCCAAAATCAAAGTCATGCCGGACAGCCCCGAAAACGATCTCGACGCGCTCCAGGAGCGCCTCGAGAGCGCCCTCCCCGAGGGCGCGAAGATCAACGGCGTCGAGCGCGAGGAAGTCGCGTTCGGCCTCGTCGCTCTCTACCCGACCGTGATCGTTCCCGACGGCGCGGGCGGCACGGAGACCGTCGAGGAGAACTTCAGCGAGGTCGAGGGCGTCGAAAGCGTCGGCGTCGAGAACGTCGGTCGGATATAACCGGCCCTCGCCGATCGGTTTTGCCGTTTCGCTATTTCTCGCGAGCCGCCGGTGTGTGACTCACGTGCGCGTCTCGACGGCTTCCTCGCTCGAGTGATGGGGAAGGAACGACGTTCACCGGCTGGAAGAGGGACTGATACCCGTGTCGGCGGTGGTCCGTTGGTTCCGTATCTAGTCGGTTCGCTCGTGGCTCCTCGAAAACGTGCCCGTTCGCGGTTACTGCGGTTGCTCTTCCCTGTTCGCGCCGAGGTTGGCCTGCGAGACGATCTCCGCGCCCATCGAGGAGAGATCGACGGTCACGTCCTCGGTGACGGCCTTGCTGATCTCGTCTAAGTTCCCCGCGAGGACGGTCAACACGTCGTCGGGGTTGGTGTAGACCAGCATGTTTCCGTCCTGGCCCTCCGCGACGAGTTGCGTGTCGTTCAGGACGACCTGATCGTTCTGGATCGTCGCGGAGACGACCGGTAGCGCCGCCGGTTTCCCCTGTTCGTCGTCCCTGACTTTCCGGATGTGGACCGCCTCGAGGTCGATGACCTCCTTGTGCGCTTTGATCTGTTCGGCGCAGTCGACCATGTCGTTGAGGAGGGCGGTTCGGCGCTCGTTGCCGTGATCGCCGTCGAGACAGTGCTGACAGACGCGGAGTTCGATTCGCATTAGCCGCAGTTCGTGCTCGATACCGATGAGAATTCCGCTTCGGTACCACGCGGACGCGAGACGTTCAGAGACGAGAACCCGTTCCGGACGGACACGGTGAAACTGAGACCGCGGTCCCCGCTGGTGACCCGTCGCTGGCGATCGCCGGGTTCGGTTGTCAGCCGATGATGGACGAGTGAAGCCGCGGCGCTCACTCTCGCAACTGCTCGTAAATCTCTCGAATCCGATCGCTCCCCTGATCGACGTAGCCGCCGTGATAACACAGCGTGTGGTCGATCTCGAGGGCCGCCAGCGCCCCGACGGACTCGGTCGCGCGATCCATGTCCGGCGTGAAGTGGGGTTTCGGACCGGCGAGCGGTTCGTCTCCGTCCGCCACGAGCGCATCGCCGGCGACGAGCAGGTTCCCCGTCGGGAAGTAAAGCGAGAGGTGGCCGGGCGTGTGACCCGGCGTCGCGACGAGTTCCATCGGCCCCGCGAGCGTCGGGACGCGGACTCCGTCGACCAGTTCGAGATCGACATCGACGGGCGGATAGCGGTCGCCGTCGCCCTTGATCGGGTCGCGCTCGCCCGACACGTACGGCGCTTCGTCGCGGTGTGTCGCGACGACTGCATCGACGTGCTCGAGGAGTTCCGCCAGTCCACCGACGTGATCCCCGTCGTGGTGAGTGAGGACGACGAGCCAGATATCCTCGAGTTCGTACCCCAGCGATCGCACGTGGGTCCTGAGACCGTCGACGGCACCGTCGGGACCAACGTCGCACAACACGAGTCCGCGTTCGGTCTCGACGACCGTCGGAGTTACCGTAATTTCCCCGCCTCCGTACTCGACCGCGATCGGGAGCGCGTGAACGCCAGCGTCCTCTTGCATACGAGGGACATTCGGTGCCACCACGATAGGTGTCGGTGATTCGGTCGCCGTCGGCGACGCCGAACGGGGAGAGCGTCGTTCGTCACTTCGGTGTGGCTTTCCAGTCGTTGCGCATAGCTCAATATGGATGATTTTATCACCATCTAGTCGGAAATATAACTGATGGGAGATACGGATCAACGCTTCGCCGTTGATATCGACGACGATACCCTCACGGCCGTTCGCGAACAGGACCTTCCCGAGTCGGTATTACCGCTTCTCGACGCGTACGACGACGTCATCGGGGACAGAGACCGGTTTCTCTGGCAGTGGCTCTATCACCTCTTCCCGACGTTCAGCCTCTCGTGTCTCGACGGTTCCCGCGCTCGCGAGGCGCGCAACGCGAAGCTGATCGCGTCGATATTCGTCACCGTCGCGGACGACGTCGCCGAACGACACGGTGATCGAGCCACGTTCGACGAACTGACGGCTATTCCGTTCGACCATCGCCAGCCGGATCCGAAGCGACGCGACGTCGACGGCGACGTCGTTCGATTTCTGACGGACGTCTGGGACGAGTTCGCCGCGCTGTACGATTCGGGCCCCCGTTCGGGCGAGTTCGCGGAGCTGTTGCAGTTCGATCTCCAACAGGCGCTTCAGGCGATCGAGTACTCGTACCTCGCGAACCGGTATCCCGGTCTCGTCTCGGAACGCGAATTGTGGACGTACGACGTCCACAACATGCTGGTCTTCCCCCTCGCCGGGATCGATCTCTCGAACGCCCCGTCGTTCGACTCGAGCGAACTCTCGGCCCTCCGGCGGGTTCTCGACCGGACCCAGCGAATGGCCCGCATCGGCAACTGGATCTCGACGTGGCAGCGCGAACTCGCCGAGGGCGACTGTAGCTCCGGCGTCGTCGTCCACGCGCTGGAAAACGACGTCATCTCGCCCGAACAGGTACGGGCGGTCCGGCGGAACCCGACGGACGCGACGGTCGACCCGGTCGTCGACGCGATTACCGACGCCGACGTCGAGGACTACTTTCTGGATCAGTGGGAAGTCGAGTACGAGGCGGTCCGCCGGTTCGAATCCGAGATCGAGAGCGTCGATGTCGGCGCGTCCCTCGAGGGGTTCGAGACGGTGCTGCGCTATCACGTCGCGAGCGAGGGCGAAAAGTGAGCGGAGGGGGCTGACGGGTCGTCGGCTGACGATCGGGCTGACGGCTGCGGTCGCCAGGCTACGATCCGGACCGCCGATAGCGAATCGACGGGCTACGACGAGAGCGCCGTCTCGAACGCTCGCTCGAGGTCGCCGATCAGATCGTCGACGTGTTCGATCCCGACGCTGACGCGGATCAGGCTGTCCGAGAGTCCGGCCGCGAGGCGTTCCTCGCGGGGAATCGCGGCGTGGGTCATCGGTGCGGGCTGTTCGATCAGGCTCTCGACGCCGCCGAGACTCTCCGCGAGGGTGAAGACCTCGGTGCTCGAGACGACCGCACTCGCTTCCTCGCGACTCGCGTCGAGTTCGAAACTCAGCATGCCGCCGAAGTCGTCCATCTGCTCGGCGGCGATCTCGTGGCCGGGGTGGGACTCGAGGCCGGGGTAGTACACCCGGTCGACGGCGGGATGGTCGTCGAGCCACGTTGCGATCGCGCGGGCGTTTTCACAGTGGCGGTCCATGCGGACGGGCAGCGTCTTCGTGCCCCGGAGGACGAGGAAGGCCTCGAAGGGTCCCGGCGTCGCGCCCACCGAGTTCTGGTAGAACCCCAACCGCTCGTCCAGTTCCTCGTCGTCGGTCAGCAACGCGCCGCCGACGACGTCCGAGTGACCGCCGAGGTACTTCGTGAGCGAGTGCGAGACGATATCGGCGCCGAGAGACAGCGGCCGCTGGAGGTACGGCGTCGCGAACGTGTTGTCGATCGCACAGAGCGCGTCGCGGGCGTGAGCGATCTCGGCCGCCCCCTCGATGTCGACGATCGACATGAGCGGGTTCGTCGGCGTCTCGAGCCACAGCAGTTCCGTCTCGTCCCGAAACGCCGCCTCGATCTCGTCGAGGTCGGTCATATCGACGAACGAGAACTCGAGGTCGTAGTCCTCGTACACCTGCGTGAAGATGCGGTGCGTGCCGCCGTAGACGTCGTTCCCGGTGACGACGTGGTCGCCGGCCTCGAGCAGATTCAGGACGGTGTTGATCGAGGCCATCCCGCTGGCGAAGGCGCGGCCGTAGTCGGCACCCTCGAGGCTCGCGAGGTTCGCCTCGAGGTCGGTTCGGGTCGGGTTCCCGGTGCGGGAGTACTCGTAGCCGCGGTGCTCCCCGGGCGCGTCCTGCTCGTACGTCGAGTTGGCGTGGATCGGCGTCATCAGCGCGCCGGTTTCCGGGTCGGCTTTCTGACCGGCGTGGATCGATCTGGTTTCGATCCGAAACTGATCGTCGTCGCTCCGGCCGGTTGTGTCGTCGTCCATACCGGCACAACGTGATCGAGCGGGGTTATTCTGCCGGCTGCCGAGTAGTGTCGAGGTGCATCGGAAGCGGGCGCGGCGAATCGTAGCAGACCGTCTGACTCGACCGTGAGAGCGCGAGAACCAACTCGATTGTCAGTCACCACCCGAAATCAGTTCTCAAGCTGTGTGATTCTCGGGACGATATATGTGTTCGATTGTCATTTTGTCTCGTATGCGCGTCCAACACATCAAGTCCTCGACGGTTCTCGTCGAATCCGGAGACGTCTCGGTCCTCTGTGATCCCTGGATCCTCGACGGCGCGTTCTACGGTGCCTGGGCGCACTATCCGCCGATCGAGTTCGAACCGGAAGCGTTCGACCACGTCGACTACGTGTACGTCTCGCACATCCATCCGGATCACTGCCACCGCGAGACGCTCGAACGACTCGACTCCGAGATCCCGGTTCTGATCCACGACTACAACTGGGACTTCCTCAGACGCAACGTCGAGGCCGCCGGGTTCGACGTCCGCGAACTCCCGCACGGCGAGCGGATCCACCTCGGCGGCGACCTGCACATGAACGTCCTCGCGTCCGACGACTGCGATCCCGCGGTCTGTGGCAACCACTTCGCCTGCCCGTGGATGGCCGAAGACGCCAGCAGCCAGGGCGTCGACGGCTCGACGCAGATCGACTCGATGGCCGTCTTCGACGACGGCGACCACACCGTTCTCAACCTGAACGACTGTCGGTGGCCGATGTCTCAACGCGCCGCCGGCCGCGCGAAACGACAGTACGGCGAGATCGATCTGGCCATGCTCCAGTACACGTTCGCCGGCGGCTATCCCCAGGGCCGGATCGACTACTCCCACGAAACGTTGGTCGAAGAGCGCGAGGCCCGCCGGCTCCAGTCGCTCGACAACGCCGTCGGCTTCCTCGAGTTGCTCGAGCCCGACTACTACATGCCCTTCGCCGGCAGCTACACGCTCGCGGGCGATCTCGCGGAGCTGAACGAGTACGTGGCGCGGTCGACGCGGGCGCAGGCGCGCGACTATTTCCAGCACGAGGAGCGGATCGACGACGGCTCCGAGTGCGTTCTCCTCAACAGCGGCGAGTGGTTCGACGTCGCCGACGGCGAGCAATCGGCCACCTACGCGCCGATCGATCCCGACGAGCGCCGAGCGTACATCGAGACCGAACTCGCGGACCGGGAGTTCACCTACGAGTCGGATCCGATGCCGACCCTCGCCGAGTTCGAGGAGTACGTTCCGGCGGCCTACGAGAATTTCGACGCCAAGCGCCGCGGGATCGGGTTCGAATCGGAGACGGAAGTCGTCCTCTCCCTGGTCGACGATCACTACCTGCGGTTTACCGCGGACGGGGGCGGCCACGAGATCGTCGACGGATTGCCGGCGCGAACCGACCGTCGACGGGTCCGAATGGAGATGGATCCCCGCCTGACGCTGCGGATCCTGAAGGGGCCGCGGTACGCGCACTTCAACAACGCCTACATCGGCTCGCATCTCGGCTTTTCGATCGAGCCGGACGTCTACGAGCGCTCGCTGTTCTACTCGATGAGTTTCCTGCACGCGTGAGGGAGTTACTGACCGAGAGTCGGTGGTTCTTCGAGGTTCCGCGCCCGACGATGCGCCGAGGGGCCGAGAAACGCTGATCCGCGGCGACTGGTCCACCGAGAGAAGTCATACCGCGCGAGCGGAGCGAGCGCGGCCTTTTTTGGTGCAGATTTTTTGGCGGGGTTCGAGGTCAGCTACGCTGACCGAGGACCCCGCGAAAAAAGGTGCGTGGGAATACGTGTGTTTTATAACCGTCACCGGACAAAGCGGTCGTACGACTATGCCGAAATCTAATGGCCCTCGTCAGGGAACCCGGAAGAAGCTCGCGAACAGTCCTCGAGACCGCGGTACGTCGCCGCCACAGCGTGCGATTCAGGAGTACGAGGAGGGGGAGAAAGTCCACCTGAAGATCGACCCGAGCGTCTCGGACGGTCGCTACCACCCGCGCTTCGACGGTCGAACCGGCGAGGTCATCGGGAAACAGGGCAGTGCCTTCAAGGTCCAGATCGTCGACGGCAGCAAGGAGAAGACGCTGCTCGTCACCGCGGCCCACATGCGCGCACAGAACCAGGACAAGAACCGGATCTGATCAGGAATGACGATCTTCAAAGAGATCGTCGACGAGGAGTTCCTGACGGTCTCGGAGACGAAGGAGCTGCTCGCCGACATCGAAGCCGAACGCGCGATGGACGAGGATCGCGAGCTGCGCTACGAGCTCGCGCGAGCGATCGAACACGCCAACCGGTTCGCCGTTCTGGAACCCGAGGAGGCCCAGGCGCTCGTCGAGGACCTGCGGGCGCTCGAGAAGGTCGACGAAGCGACGGCCTACAAGATCGCCAATCTCCTGCCCCACGACCGGGACGAACTTCGGTCGGTGTACGCACAGCAGCGCTACTCGCTGTCGGGGGACGAACTCGACGAAATTCTCAACGTCGTCGCGAAGTACGCCTGAGACGGTCTGCTGTCAGTCAGTTCCGGCGCACCCGCATGACGGATCGCGGATGCGCTGGAAATAACTGACAGTCGCCCGCACGAGACGATCGACGGCGTTCGAGGGAGCGAATCGGCGAGCTCGTTGCCGACGTCCGTTTGACCGTCCGAGAGCGAGCCGACTCTTTAAGTACGCCGTCGCCGTATCGGAACCTAATGAGCGAAGCCGATGGCGACGAGACGGACGTTCGGCGCGCGGTCGTGTTGGATTACCTCGCACACGGGCTCTCTGACGACGGCCGACCGCAGTACGCGAAGTCACCGGCAGGCTATGCCGTCAGGATCGACGACTTTCAGCTCTACCAGGTCGCGTTCGACGAGGAGGAGCGACTGACCATCGGAAGCGAGGTCGTCATCGAACCGCCCGCCGAGCGCGACGTCGTCACGGAGGCCCACCCCGTCGAGTACGAGGACCTCTCCTCGGGCGCGCAGTCGGAACTCGAGTACGTCGTCGCCGATCTCGTCGAGGAGAACGAGCAGCGGTTCGTCGACTTCTACAACGACGCCCAGCCGATCACGCTGCGGCTCCACCAGCTGAATCTGCTTCCGGGAATCGGGAAGAAGCTCCGGAACGGTATCCTCGACGAGCGAAAGCGCAAGCCCTTCGAGAGCTTCGAGGAGTTGTCCGAGCGGGTGTCCGGATTACACGATCCGGACGAGATCCTCGTCGACCGAATCCTCGAGGAACTGCGCGACGACGATCTCAAATACCAGACGTTCGTCGGTCGGCGCGAACAGGAACAGAACCAGTAAGCTGACGAGCGGCTGGAGGGCTGCGAAACAGTGAACACCGCGAGCGAAGCGATCGGTTTCCCGCCGGAACGGGCGAGGCCCGTGAAGGCGGCCTTGTAGCGTCGGTTTTTGCACCCGATGAGGGAGCGAGGCGTCCCTCGAGCCGTGCGAGCGAGCCGTCGGCCCGCGAGCAGAGAGTGGTGAGCGAGTAGCGTGGAACCACCGGTCCTACGGACCATTCGCGCGGCAACGCCGCGCGAAAACGATGCGAGCGAACCGGAGGGCAAAAGCGGACGTGTGAGACGGTGCGTTTACACTCTCCCCAGCCGAAGCGCCGGCAATGAGAGATCCAGACGGACTGATCGCCCGGGCGGGCGTCCGCGGCGATCCGGACCGAGACCAGCACTTCCTCGTGGACGATCGAGTGCTGGACCGGCTGCCGACCTACCTCACTGAGATCGACGCCGACACGAGCCACCTGCTCGAGATCGGCGGCGGAACGGGCGCGCTGACAGACCGGTTGCTCGCGGTCGCCGACGAAGTGACGGTCGTCGAACGGGACCGCGAACTCGCCCGATTCTTGCGCGAGGAGTTCGCCGCCGAGATCGACGCCGGGAATCTGACCGTCATCGAGGGCGACGCGCTCGAGGTCGACCTCCCCGAGTTTACCGCGTCGGTGTCGAACCTCCCCTACGGCGTCTCGAGCCAGATCGCCTTTCGACTCTTTCCCGAGAAGAAACCGCTCGTGCTGATGTTCCAACAGGAGTTCGCCGAGCGGATGGTCGCCGAGCCCGACACGTCGGAGTACGGTCGGCTCTCGGTCTCGAGCCAACACTACGCGGACATAGAACTCGTCGAGTCGATCCCGAAGGAGGCGTTCTCGCCGTCGCCGGCCGTCCGGAGCGCGGTGGTTCGAGCGGTCCCGCGAGAGCCCGACTACGCGGTCGAGGACGAGGCGTTCTTCCTGCGATTCGTCAAGGCCCTGTTCACGCAGCGCCGGAAGACGATCCGGAACGCGATTCGGAACACGGGTCACATCTCCGGGCTCTCGGAGCCGGAGGCGGTCGTCGACGCGGCGGACGAGGACGTGCTCCGGAAGCGGGCCGGCGCTATGGCCCCGGCGGAGTTCGCCGCGTTGGCCCAACTCGCGCGGGACGTCGGAGCGCCCACGGACGAGTGATTTCGGTCGACGGACCGTGAGCGCTCGAGGTTCGTGAGTACCGATATCCGATCGAAGGGCTGAACGGAACGAACCAACCAACGGATACTCAAAGCTGCGCGGACGACAGATCGGCGAGACGAACGCATGTTCGAACTACTGACGGGGCTCGACTGGCTGTCGGAGGCGATTCCGTCGGCCGAGCTCAAACTCGCGGTGTCTCTCGTCGCGGTCGCGACCGTGATCGCCGTCCTTCTCTCCTACCGGCGGCTCCACGCGTGGCTCTGCGAGCGGGCGAGGCCGCTGTACGCGGACATCGCCTCGATGTCGCTGCTCATCGTCAGCTGCCTCGCGAGCATCGCCGTTATGACCGGCGTCTGGGGACGAACGAACGAGGTTCAGCAGCTCTATTCGGATCTCGGGTTAGGCAGCGACGCCGTAGCGCGCGCACTCTTTTCGTTTCTCCTGCTCGTCGTGACGGTCATCGTCACCCGGTTCGTCGGCCGGTTGATCGAGGAGGTCTTCAACTCGTCGACGGCCGTGACGGCCCACCAGCGCAAGGTGACACACCGGCTCTCGCAGGTGATCATCTGGTCCGTCTCGGTCGTGGTCGTTCTGGGTATCTGGATCGACGACCTCGGCAGCTTGCTCGTCGGGGCCGGCTTCCTCGGGATCGTCCTCGGGATGGCCGCTCGCCAGACCCTCGGGACGGTGCTCTCGGGGTTCGTCCTGATGTTCGCCCGTCCGTTCGAGATCGGCGACTGGATCGAAGTCGAGGACGACGAGGGGATCGTCACCGACATCTCGATCGTCAACACCCAGCTCCGGTCGTTCGACGGCGAGTACATCATGATCCCCAACGACGTCATCGCCTCGAGCACGGTGACTAACCGCTCGAGGCGAGGTCGCCTGCGACTCGAGGTCGAAGTGGGGGTCGACTACGGGACCGACGTCGAACGCGCCGCCGACCTCGCGGAAAACGCGATCGACGAGGTCGACGAAGCGATCGCCGCGCCGTCGCCGCAGGTCGTCGGGAAATCCTTCGGGGACTCGGCGGTCGTGCTCGGCGTCCGGTTCTGGATCGACAAGCCGAGCGCCAGACGCCACTGGAAGGCCCGGACCGCCGCGATCAACGCCATCAAGCGGGCGTTCGAGGCCGACGACATCAAGATCCCGTACCCGCAGCGCGAACTCTCGGGGCGCGCCGAAACCGACGGCTTCCGGATCGCTGACGAGAGCGAGGCGACGCCCACCGTGAAGAACGTGCACGCTGAGAACGCGACTGCTGACGGCGACGCGCGCGAACAACAGATGACGACGCCGGAGGAGAACTAGATGGGACTCGAGGACAGGCGCGCGCAGGAACCGGACGTCTACCAGCCCGCCGAGGACTCGCACCTGCTGGCCGAGGCGGCCCGCGAGCGACTCGAGCGGGGGGATCTCGTGCTCGAGGTGGGGACCGGCTCGGGCTACGTCGCCCGACGGATCGCCGACGGAACGGGGGCTCGCGTGATCGCGTCGGACCTGAACCCCCACGCGGTCCGTCAGGCCCGGTCGGCGGCCGTCGAGACGGTGCGGGCAGATCTCGTCTCGCCGTTTCGGGACGGCGCGTTCGACGCGGTCGTCTTCAATCCGCCGTACCTGCCGACCGATCCCGAAAACGAGTGGGACGACTGGATGGAGCACGCGCTGTCGGGCGGCGAGGACGGTCGGGCGGTCATCGATCCGTTCCTCGACGCGGTCGGTCGCGTACTCGCGGTCGACGGATGCGTCTACCTGCTCGTCAGTAGCCTGACGGGGGTCGACGAGGTAGTCGAAGAAGCCGGAAAACACGGGTTCAGCGCGGTCGCCGTCGCCGACGAGTCGTTTCCCTTCGAGACGCTGACCGTCCTCGAACTGTTCCGGTAACGCGGGAACGTTCTCGGTTCCTCGAGCCTGTCGGCTCCCGAATCGGTTCGCTTTCCTTTTGCGTTCCCCATACTGTGTCATCTGTTCACAAGAGTCTCGAATAGAACGGCGGAAACGGTTGAATCCCGGGGAAATTACTGTAGCGTATTAGATCGTATGGAAAATATTAAGCCTCGGTATACCTTAGCCGGGCGTACGATGACTGAGTACGTTTCGACCACGCCGGGGCTGTATCCGCTCCCGGACTGGGCGAAAGACGACCTTTCCGATCTGAAAGGGCACCAGAAACACGACCTCATCAGCGGTGACGAGGGTGAAGAAATCACCGCGGCCTACGAGGACGCCCGCGAAGAAGTGATCGAGGTCCAGCGAAACGCCGGACTCGACCGAATCGTCGAAGGCCAACTCCGTTGGGACGACATGCTCGCCCACCCGCTGGCGGTCGCGGACGCGGTCGAGACCCGCGGAATCGTTCGCTACTACGACAACAACAACTTCTACCGAGAGCCGGTCGTGCAGGACGATCTCGAGCCCACCGGCGACGTCGCGGCCGAACTCGAGGCGACCGCGGAACTGATCGATGGCGACGACCTACAGGCCGTCCTTCCCGGCCCGTACTCGCTGGCCGATCTCGCGACCGACGAACACTACGGCGACGAGGCGGCGTTCCTCGGCGCGATCGCCGAGTTCCTCGCGGGCGAGGTCGACGCCTTCCCCGAGCACGAAACGCTGTTCCTGCTCGAGCCCTCGCTCGTCGAGAACGCGCCCGCTGACGGCGACGACGAACGCGCGAGCGAGGCGATCGACCGGGTCGCGAGCGCGACCGACGCCGACGTCGTCGTCCAGCCCTACTGGGGCGCGCTCGAGGAGAAGGTCTACGCGCACCTGCTCGACGCCGACATCGACGCGGTCGGCTTCGATTTCGTCGCGGATCAGGACGACAACCTCTACAACATTCAGGAGTACGGCGCGCCCGACGACGTCGCACTCGGCCTCGCGGACGGCCAGAACACGCTCGTCGAGGACCCCGAGGCGATCCGCGAGCGGACCGAGTGGGTCGAGGGGCAACTCGGCGTCACCGAGTTCGAGACGGTCTACCTGACGACGAACACGGAACCGTTCTACCTGCCATACGGCAAGTACGTGGAGAAACTCGAGGTTCTCGCGGAAGCCGCGGACCTCGCGGAGGTGAAAGCAGCATGACGAACGAGAACAAAGACCAGTTCCGACGGCCCGACCACGAGCACGACAACTTCCTGCTGACGACCGTCGTCGGCTCCTACCCCAAGCCCAAGTGGCTCAACCGCGCGAAGGAGCTTTACCGGGACGAGGATCACGACTTCGACGAGGACGACTACCAGGAGGCCAAAGACGACGCCTCGCGACTCATCACGAACGAACACGAGCGCGCCGGCCTCGACGTCGTCGTCGACGGCGAGATGCGGCGCAACGAGATGGTCGAGTTCTTCGCCCACCGCATCGAGGGCTACGAGTTCAACGGCCCCGTCAAGGTCTGGGGGCACAACTACTTCGACAAGCCGAGCGTCGTCAGCGAAGTCGAGTACGACGACAGTTGGCTCGTCGACGAGTACGAGTTCACCGCGGCCGCAAGCGACCGGCCGGTCAAAGTCCCGATCACGGGCCCCTACACCCTCGCGAACTGGTCCTTTAACGAGGCCTACGATGACGACGACGAGCTCACCCTCGAGCTGGCAGACCTCGTCAACGAGGAGATCGAGAAGCTCGTCGACGCCGGCGCGCGCTACATCCAGATCGACGAGCCCGCGCTCGCGACCACGCCCGACGACCACGCCATCGTCGGCGAGGCCTTAGAGCACATCGTCGCGGACATCCCCGAGGAGGTCCGCATCGGCCTGCACGTCTGTTACGGCGACTACTCCCGCATCTACCCCGAAATCCTCGAGTTCCCGGTCGACGAGTTCGACCTCGAGCTCGCGAACGGCGACTACGAGCAACTCGACGTGTTCAAAGACCCCGAGTTCTCCAAGGATCTCGCGCTCGGCGTCTGCGACGCTCACGTCGCCGAGGTCGAATCGGTCGACCAGATCGAGGAGAACATCAAAAAGGGCCTCGAGGTCGTTCCGCCGGAACAGCTGGTCGTCTCGCCGGATTGCGGCGTGAAGCTGCTGCCCCGCGAGGTCGCCTACGGGAAGATGGCGAACATGGTCGAGGCGGCCCGAAACGTCGAGGAAGACCTCGACGCGGGCAACATCGATATCGAGCGCGGTGCGCCGACACCGGCCGACGACTAACTCGGTTCACCGAAACGCCGCGTCTCTGTATTCTTTCGTCCGATCGTTCTCTCCTCGGATTCCGTTTCGCGCCCGTCGTCGGTACCCGCGACGGCGGAGTTCGCGATCGTCGTCGACGCGAGTACCGCCGCGGCCGAGCGAACCGGGACGACACCGACGAGTTGGCTCTCGAGCGCAGCCGTCAGGGGAGGTCGATACTGGACGGGCACCCGTCACTCCCGATGACTATCGTCCCGTCGCAGCGGACGAGGATACCGTAGCCGAACAGCGCGAGTTCGAAGAGCACGTCGTTGCCCGATCCGCCGTCGCTTCTGATCGACTCCTCGACGGCGAATGTCACCGATTCGATTTCGGAGGTGTCGTCCGCGATGGCCTCGAACGTCGCCGTCGTGACGTCCCGAATCGTGCCCTCGACGGTAAACGCGATCACGTCGGGCGGCGATTTGATCGATCCGATTCCGTCGTCCGACGAGCGAAGCGCGTCGAGACTGGTGGGAACGTCGTCCGCATCCGGCGTCGCGACGCCGACATCGGCGTTCTCGAGGCGGAGCGTCGCGGGCCCCGTTAGGTCGATCTCGACGGGGTTCGAACTATCGGTCGACACCGTGATGCGGACGGGATCGAGTGTTGCACCCTCGAATTCGGCGAGCAGCGCTTCGGTCACGGTGAGACTTCCCTCGATGGCGAATTCGAGTCGGTCGGGCGGCCGTCGCTCGAGGGATGCGGTCAGGTGTATACTCTCGGTTTCGTCGAATTCGATCGTGACGGTCATCTGGTTCCCTCGGTACGTCGGAGAAGGAGTCACAGACGTGAAACGCTATCGTATACCACGAAACTGATCGGCGCGGTCGGAATCGATCGACGATCACGCCAAAGCGCTAACTACCGGGCCGATGAACGACCGCCCATGACCCTCGAGGTCGGTGTGCTCGGCTATCGGTTCATGGGTAAAGCGCACGCGAACGCGATGGCGCGGCTGCCGATGTTCTTCCCGGACGCGCCCGAGGTCGAACGGAGCGTCCTCGTCGGACGCGACGAATCGGCGTTGTCGGATGCCGCCGACCGACTCGGCTTCGACTCGATCGCGACGGACTGGAGCGACGTCGTCGACGACGTGGACGTCTTCTACAACCTCGGGCCGAACCACGTCCACCGCGAACCGTCGGTCGCCGCCCTCGAAGCCGGGACGCCGGTCTTCTGCGAGAAACCGCTCGCGCCGACGCTCGAGGAAGCCGAGGTGATGGCCGAGGCGGCTCGCGAAGCGGGCGACGACGTGCCCGCGGGCTGTGCGTTCAACTACCGGTTCGTCCCCGCGATTCGGTACGCGAAGGGGTTGCTCGAGGCGGGGGATCTCGGCGAGATCCGCCACGTTCGCGGGCGCTACCTGCAAGACTGGCTGGTCGATCCCGAGGCCCCGTGGTCGTGGCGCAACGACGAGGAACTCGCGGGGTCGGGGGCGCTGGGCGATCTCGGCGCGCACACGGTCGATCTCCTGCGATTCCTCGTCGGGTCCGACGACCTCGCGGGCGAGATCGAACGGGTCAGCGGCCACCTGCAGACGTTCGTCGACGAGCGGCCGGTCGAAGACGGCGACGAGACGCGTCCCGTCACCGTCGACGACGCCTACACCGCGCAACTCGAGTTCGAAAACGGTGCCGTCGGATCGCTCGAGGGCTCCCGGTTCGCGACGGGGCACAAGAACGACCACACCATCGAGATTCACGGCTCGAAGGGAAGTCTCCGGTTTTCGCTCGAGCGGCTGAACGAACTCGAGGTGCTCCGCGAGGGCGACCGCGGCTACGAGACGATCCTTGTCACCGACGAGGACGACCCCTACGTCGATCACTGGTGGCCGCCGGGTCACGTCTTGGGCTGGGAGCACACCTTCGTCCACGAGAACTACGAGTTCCTCAGCGCCGTCGCGGACGGCCGCGAGTTCGAACCGAACTTCGCGGACGGACTCGCCGCCCAGCAGGTGCTCGACGCGATCGAACGGAGCGACGACCGTGGCGAGTGGATCGGCCTCGAGTGAGTTCCGTATCCTGGTACTCAGTAGAGGCAATCTATGTATCACTTCGGGCTGGTCAACCGGCGTGCGGTGGCGCGCGCTGGGCCGCGGCGAACCGAGGCGAGGCGTGAACGAAGTGAGTGCCTCGGAACGCGAACGGTGACCGCAGGGAACCGCGAACCCGATGGGTGAGCCGCGGCTCGAAGCCGTGCGAGGTCTTCGTGAACGGAGTGAACGAAGGCTTGGAAGACGCGAAGCGTCTTCATGAGGATGAAAGAGCGAACGAAGTGAGCGAATGAATCGGCTGGGGAGGGCGTGGCGATTCCCTGTTGCCACGGGAGCAGGACACTTTGTTCATCGAACTCACTACTGAACGCTCTACTCAGTACACTGTCTCTATCGAACGACCGACTGAAACGGGAGTAGATACCCCGAAGCGTCCTGCTACCGTGCCACAGGGAGGAGCCACGTCCTCCCCAGCCGATTCATTCGCTCCGTACGTCGCTCGCTCGCCCTCGCACGACTTCGTGGTGCGGTTCGTCAGCGACTCACCGCACCACGGCGCGCGCCACCGCGCTCCGGATGATCGGCTCGGAGTGAGACGCCGCTCAGCCGTCGGTCGCCCCATCGCCTCGATGGAGGTCGAGCACCCGAACTCCGCAACGTATTCGGGGTGACTCCACCTCGAGCTAGCCATGGCGGCCTACGAGACGACGATCGACGTCAGGACCGACGACCTCGGGCGGGGCGGACACGTCAACAACTCGAAATTCGTCGCGTACACCGACCTCGCGCGGGACCGCTACTTCGCAAGTCACGGCTACGGGCCCGACGGCGGCAGGCATCTGGTCGTCCGGCTCGAGGTCGAGTACGAGCGCGCGCTCACGACGCTGGCACCGATCACCGTGGCCATCGGAGTGACCGACGTCGGCGAGACGAGCGTCACCCTCGAGTACGAGCTCCGGGACGACGACGGCGCGGTCGCGACCGTCACGACGGTGGTCGTCACGGTCGACGAGGACGGCCCGGTTGCGATTCCGGCGTCGCTGCGCGAGGCATTGCAGGCGGACCTCGAGTCGGCGGCGGGGTGACGTTCGTCTAACGGGGTCCGGCGAGCGGCTCGCGGACTGTCGAAAGCGTCGGATATTCCCGCCTAGCGAGCGAACTCCGAGCCGACATGTCTTCGGAGATGACCGCCCACGTGATCGAGGAGTACGGCGACCCGGACGTCTTCACAGAGACGACCCTCGAGGTCCCCGACCCCGGACCGGACGAGATCCGCGTCGCGGTCGAAGCGTCCAGTCTCAACCCGGTCGACTACAAGATCCGACAGGGTGCGCTGCCCGACTTCGCCCCCGAGTTCCCCGCGATCCTCCACTGCGACGTATCGGGCGTCGTCGACGCGGTCGGTGAGAACGTCGAGGCGTTCGCTGAGGGCGACGAGGTGTACGGCATGCCCGGCGGCGCGGGCCGGCAGGGATCGCTCGCCGATTACGTCGTCGGCCACGCCGGAACCTTCGCGCAGGCACCCGAATCGATCCCGCTCGAGGAGGCCGCCGCCCTCCCGGTCGTCGCGCTCACCGCGTGGGAACTGCTCACCGACAAGGCGAGCGTCGACGGCGGTGAGGACGCGCTCGTCTACGGCGGCAGCGGCGGCGTCGGTCACGTCGCCGTCCAGCTGGCCGATGCGTTCGGCGCGACCGTGACCGCGACGGGCTCGAGCGAGGAAAAGCGCGCCCTCGCCGCGGAGTTCGGTGCCGACGCGACGGTCGACTACACGACGACCGACGTCGAGACGTACGTCGACGAACACGCCGGGGGAGCCGGCTTCGACGTCGTCGTCGATCCGGTCGGGGACGAGCACCTCGAGACGGCGTTCGAGGCGGTCCGGCCCTACGGCAGCGTCGTGACGACCGAGTCGAGCGCGGCCGAGGGACTGGATCTCGCGCCCATGCACGCGAACTCACTCGAACTCGGCGTCGTGCTCGTAATTCTGCCGGTCCTCCTCGGCGATCGACAGGAGCGCATCGGCGAGGAACTCACCGAGATTGCGGCGCTGGTCGACGACGGGGCCGTCGAACCCCACATCGCCGAGCGGTTCGCCTTCGACGAGGCCGCTGACGCTCACCGCCGCGGCGAGAGCGGGGGCTTCAGCGGGAAGCTGCTGCTCGTCAACGAGTGAGCGCCGCGTCTCGGCCGACCCGCTATCGCGACCGATCGGAGCCGACTCGAGACCCGTCGGCCGCACTGATACATCGGCGGACCGCACTGAGGCGGACTGTCGTCAGTCAGTTCCGTCGCGACCGCGAACCGTCCCGCGGTCGCTCCGGGAGATCGGTCCAGCGGGCCGTCCGGGACGAAGCGCGGTCCGTTACTTCGACTCGATTTTCGCGACCGTCTGAATCTCCTCGTATCGGGCGCTGCCCTCGCCGACCGGTCGGTCGTCGATCTCGAGATAGTCGGGTTCGAAGCCCGTTACCTCGCCGGTGGTGTCCATCTGGTGATCCTCGGTTCGTTCCGCGTCGCGAACCTCGACGACGTCGCCGATCTCGAAGTGTTCGCGAACGAGCGCTCTGGCCTGCGCCGCGTCGGCGTCTTCGGGAATGGTCAGATCAGTCATCGTGCCCGAGACGATAGCGGGGCCACACCGGTAGTAGTTCAGCAGGTATTCGCAACTCGGCCCCCGCGGTCGGACGATCGTTTTTGTACGAACCGGCCCAATGGCGACCAATGAAGGTCATCAAGGACAGCGTCCACGATCACATCCAGATCGACGGGGTCGCTCGCGCCCTGCTCGATACGCCCGCGGTACAGCGGCTCCGGAATATCAGCCAGCTCGGGACCGTCTCGCTGGTCTACCCCTCGGCCAACCACACCCGCTTCGAGCACAGTCTCGGCGTCTACCACCTCGCTTGCGAAGCGCTCGAGCACCTCAACGTCGACGGGAAACGAGCCGCGCGGGTCCACGCCGCGGCCCTGCTCCACGACGTGGGCCACGGCCCGTTCAGCCACAACCTCGAGTCGCTGACCTACCGGCGAACCGGCCGATACCACGACGACGTTCACGAACTGCTCGCGGACGGTGCAGTCGGCGAGGTGTTACGGGAGCACGGCCTCGAGCCGGCCACGATAGCCGACCTGGTCGCCGGCGAGGGGCGGTTCGGTCAGGTGGTTTCCGGCGAGCTCGACGTCGATCGGATGGATTACCTGGTGCGGGACGCCCACCACACGGGGGTCCCGTACGGGACGATCGACCACGGCCGTCTCGTTCGGGAGCTAACGTTCGCCGACGGCGAACTCGTCCTCGACGAGGGGAACGTCCAGACCGCCGAGAGCCTGCTGGTCGCCCGGGCGCTGATGAATCCGACCGTCTACAGTCACAGCGTCGCTCGAATCAGCAAGGCGATGTTGCGACGGGCCGGCGAACGGCTGCTGGATGCGCCCGCGGCTGAGGTGGACGCCGAGACGCTCCAGCGGATGGACGATCACGACCTGATCGTCGCGCTGCGCTCGTGTGCGGCGACCGGCGAGTTCTCCCGGCGACTGGATCAGCGCGACCTGTTCAAGCGGGCGGTGTGGGCCGAGATCGACGACGTTCCGGGCGGGATCATCGAGGCCGACCACGAGACGATCCGAGCGTTCGAACGCGAGATCAGCGATCGAGCGGGCGTCGATCCGGCTCACGTCATCCTCGACGTGCCGAGTCGGCCCTCGATGACGGAGTCGACGACGCGCGTGATGGTCAACGGCGAGATCCGGCAACTGGGACAGCAGTCGCCGCTGGTCGAAGCCCTGCGGGCGGCGCAGTACTCCCAGTGGCGGCTCGGGGTCTACTCGCCGCCCGAACTGCGCGACCGAGTCGGTCGGGCCGCCGTCGAGGTGCTCGGGCTGGACATCGACGGCGCCTTAGTCAGCGAGGTCCGGGACGGGATGGACGCGACGCTGGATCAGTTCGTCGACTGAGGAGGTCGTTTCGGTGGCTGCCAACCGCTCGAGCGAGGGGATCGGGGTAGCGACTTCAGGCTCGCGGCTTATCCGCGTTCGACGGAGAGAACGACGCGATGAGTAAATTCACCGTCCAGCTTCTGACGCTGCTCGTCGTTTCGACTGCGATGGCGGTCGCGCTGGTCGGCTGGGCGAGCGGGATCCTCGAAATCGGAACCGTCGACAGATCGGTCTCCGCCGTCGTCGTCGGGCTCTGCCTGTTCGTTCTCTCTGGCCTTATCGCCGTAGTGTTCGAACCCCTCGAGATCGACGACGAATCGACCTGATTTTCGATTTCCGCTTTGCGAAACCGTTGCCGTTGAAGGCACTGGCCGCAAACTGACCCGTATGGAACGAACGGGAACGATTCTCCGCGGCCGCGAGTTCGACCCCGTCGAGGGACGGGTGGTCATCGACGACGACGGCCGCATCGAGGCCATCGAGGAAACGCCGGTCGAGAACGACGATATCATCTGCCCGGCGTTCGTCAACGCTCACACCCACATCGGCGATTCGATCGCCAAGGAGGCCGGCGGCGGCCTCTCGCTCGAGGAACTCGTCGCCCCGCCGGACGGGCTGAAACACCGGCTGCTCCGGGCGGCCTCCCGCGACGACCTCGTGAGCGCGATGGAGCGATCGCTGGGGTACATGCAACGCGCCGGCACGGCGGCCTGTCTGGACTTTCGCGAGGGCGGCGTCGACGGCGTTCGGATGCTCGAGGCGGCCGCGGACGGCCGCGAGATCGACGCGCTCTCGTTCGCGCGCGGTTCCGTCGACGCGATGCGCGCGGGGGACGGCTTCGGCGCGAGCGGGGCGAACGACGCGTCGTTCGATGCGGAACGAACCGCGACTCGAGAGGCGGGGAAACCGTTCGGCATCCACGCCGGCGAGGTCGACGAGAGCGATATCAACCCGGCGCTGGACCTCGATCCGGACTTTCTGGTCCACATGGTCCATCCGAAGCCGGTCCATCTGGACCGGGTCGCGGACAGCGAGATTCCGATCGTCGTCTGCCCGCGCTCGAACCTCGTCACCGACGTGGGGCTGTCTCCCTACGCGGAACTGAACGAGCGGACGACGCTCGCGCTCGGGACGGACAACGTGATGCTCAACTCGCCGTCGATGTTCCGCGAAATGGAGTTCCTCGCGAAGCTCTCCGACCTGCCGGCCGCCGAGATCCTCCGGATGGCGACGATCAACGGTGCCGAGATCGCCGACCTCGAGTACGGCCTGCTCGAGCCCGGTCGGGAGGCTCGCCTGCTGGTCCTCGACGGGGATTCGGACAACCTCGCCGGGGCGCGGGATCCGGTCCGGGCCGTGGTCCGGCGCGCCGGCGTCGACGACGTTCTGGAAGTCGTTTTCGGATCGAACGCCGACGGCGAGGCTGCCAGAGAGTAGCAACTGACCGTCACTGAACGACGATAGCCGCCCGAACTCGCGACGGTTGCGCGATCGGTCGTGGCTCGTTTTCGGCGTCCCGACGGACCGTCAGTCGAGTCGTTCGGACGTCGCCGCGTGTTCTCTCGAGAGCTCGACGTACCGGTCGGCCGTCGCCTCGAGCACCGGATCGTCGATCTCGGTCTTCGGTTCCGCGGGCGCGCCGGCGACGAGCGTCGACGGCGGAATCTCGGTGCCCTCCGTGACGACGCTGCCGGCGGCGACGACCGCGCCCTCGCCGACGCGGGCGCCGTCGAGGACCACCGCGTTCATCCCGACCAGCGCGCGTTCGGCGACGGTCGCGTCGTGAACGATGGCGCTGTGACCGACCGTCGAGTAGGGTTCGAGTTCGGCCGTCTCGTGGAGGACGGCGTTGTCCTGGACGTTGGCCCCCTCACCGACGACGATCGTGCCGTGATCGCCGCGGAGCGTGGTGTTCGGCCAGACGCTGGCCTCGTCCTCGATGACGACGTCGCCGATGACGACCGCGGCCTCGTCGACGTACGCGGAGTCGGCGACCCGTGGTTCCGTCCCGTCAAACGATCGTAGCATATCTGTTCCTGTCTCGAGAACCGTCTTGAAGGTGACCATCGGGTCCGACGGTCGTGGTGGAGTAGCCGATCGTGGAGTTGGTGGTGGCGTACGCGATTGGGAGACGGTCAGTTCTGGAACGATCGCGAGTCGGGCGGCTGTGCGATCGGGTCGACTCGCCGGCAGCGACGTCTCAGATCCTTCGATCTGGCCGCTTCTCCTGTTGCCGAAAATATGTGTGATTGAATTACCGATACACATTGGCACCACGGCTAATACGCAGTCCGTGAAACCGGATACGTGGCGACACGGACCTATCCGTTTGGATCGCGTCGTGACGCCATGTCATCCCCCGAACCACCCACGGTTCGGTATCCCCTTTCATACTCTCCGCACTCCCCGCCGTTCTCATCCCTCGTCGGACAATCGCTCGGAGAGCCGATCGAATCGCTCTCGTACCGATTCCCGTCGGTCCCGCTCGACCTCCTCTCGGTAGGTCGCCTCGAGCAGTTCCCCCGAATTTCGGTCCACGGTCGCGTCGAAGACGGCACCCTCGTGCCGGCCGTCATCGGGCAGTTTCTCGACGTCGATCACGAGTTCGTCGACGACGGTCCCGTCGGCCTCGAGTAGGAGCACTGCCGTCGTCCCGTCGACGATGCGATCGAGGACCGCGGTGTGGGGTTCACCCATGTCGTTTCACCTCACAGTTGGATCGACGGCACTATCAACCGGTGGGAGGTCGGTCGCGACGGCCGACCGTCCGATCTCAGAACGCGCTTCCCTCGAAGCTCGTGTCGGCGTGCAAGCTGTCTTTCAGCGCGTCGTGGACCTTGCAGAGTTCGAAGGCGCGCTCGATGATCTCCTCGCCGGTGTCGTCGTCGACGTCGGCCGCCACGCTGATGTCGAAGCGGACCGACTCGAGTTTGTCGTCGTCGTTGAGTTCCCCGCTGATATCGATCTCGATCCGCCCGAGGTCGTCGGCCCCGCGCTGCTGGCCGCCGACGCGCAGCGCCGGGACGTAACAGGAGCCGTAGGCGGCAAGCAGCGCCTCGAGCGTGTCGGGAGCTTCCTCGCCGTTCGCGTCGATCGTGGTCTCGAAGTCGCGGATCTCGTTCGTGGCGCTGTACCCTTCCTCGGAGACGGTGGTTACCTGTTTTGCCATGGCAATCGGGTCGTCCACGGGCGGCGCTGTAAATATTGTTCTCGCGGGCGCGACGATCCGGTCGACTGACGCGATTGTCGGCGATCGGCCGACGGAACGGAAGGTGAGCAGGTGCTGAAAAACGGTGAACGGCGAACGAAAAGCGCGAGCGGCCGACGGTTCGGTTCCCTTTCCCGACTGTCGGACCGTTCGATCGGTCGTCGTCGCCCGGTTAGGGCTCGAGTTCGAACGGCTCGTCGGCCTCGAGAGCGTGGACCTCAGCGTCGCTGCCGGTCGCTTTGACTTCGCTGGCGAAGTCCTCGGGATCCTGCTCGATCGGCGGGAAGGTGTCGTAGTGCTGCGGGAAGGCGTGATCGACGTCGAGCCAGTCGACGGCGACGGCAGCCTGCCAGGGCCCCATCGTGAAGTGGTCGCCGATCGGCACCGCGGCGGCGTCGGGCTCGAGGTACGGACCGACGACCTCGCGCATCTCGGTCATGAGGCTGGTGTCGCCGGCGTGGTAGAAGGCCGTCGACTCCTCGTCGCTGACCTGCGTGGGCTTCGTATCCGAGACGACGAAGCCGGCGGGCATCCCGCCGCTCGAGTCGTTCTCGGTCATGATCCCGTTCGTGTGGTCGGCGCGAACCATCGTGACGTAGGCGTCGCCACAGTCGACGGTGCCGCCGAGGTTCATGCCCATCCCGCCGATCGCGTCCTCGAAGCCGAACTCCTCCTCGCAGTAGGAGACCAGTTCCGGCGTGGCGACCAGCGTCGCATCCGAAAACTCGCCGGCGTGGGCGATGTGATCGGCGTGGCCGTGCGTCAACAGCACGTAATCCGGCGTCTCGACGTCGGCCGCCTCGAGGTCCGTCTTCGGGTTGTCGAAGAACGGATCGATCAGTAGCGTCGTTTCCCCAACGGTGACGTGCCACGTCGAGTGGCCGTGCCAGGTGAGTTCCATACCACTCGAGTCGTTGGTCCGATGGTGACTTAAAAGTGGGCGGGGCGGACGAGACGCGGGTCGCGTGGCTCGATCCGCGGTCGGTGGACCGATCCCGGTTCCGGAGGCGGATTTCCGTTCCGGGAGGACCGTCGTCAATATCTCGTTGATACCCCGCGGCGGGCGTATACGATCACCAATGTTTATACGTCCGTTTTCGGAACGATAAAAAGCCGCACGCGAACTGACACACCACGCATGCGGTCTGGAATCGCGTTCCGATCGATCGTCTTCCACCGCGGTCGACGGTTCCGCCGCGATTTCCAGGCGTTCCGCGGCGATCAGCGGGCACCGACCGCTGTGGACGCTGCGGCAACTTCTCGGCAGTACTCCGCGGGGACAATGCCGTGTCGTTTTTTACCCCCGGCCCGTACCCCGACCATGCTCGCACTCACGCTCGAGGAGTTCATGGTAGAGCTGAACGACGGCGCGATCAAGAACGTCGGCCCGAACAACAAGGCGGCGACGGTCAAGCTGTTCGACGTCGACGACGCCGAGGCCAGGGAGTTCGGCGACAAGCGCGTCAAGCTCGTCTTCGAGGACGAGGACGACAACGAGATCCAGGTCTCGCTGTTCCCGGAGGACGTTCGGAAGATCGTCGACGATATCGAGGCGCTCGAGGATGAGTCACCGGTTTTCGACTGACGGCGGCCCGATACCGCGGTCGCGATCGGAACTTCTGTCACGAACGCATTCCGACAACCGTTTTAGGGCGAAACTGCTTGGTTCGAGTAGATGGGTAACTGTATCATCTGCGGCACACCCGTTGACGGCGAGATCTGTCAGAGCCACGAGGAGGATGCTGTTTTCGAATTTCGCGGCACGACCGCCTCACAGCTGACTCCCGATCGCTACTATCGGGGAACCGTCGACGGCTACGCCGACTTCGGTGTCTTCGTCGACATCGGAGACCACGTCACCGGCCTGTTGCATCGAAGCGAACTCGACCAACGACTCGAGAGTCTCGACTGGGAGCCGGGGGACGACGTCTTCGTCCAGGTGCTCGACGTTCGAGACAACGGCAACGTCGACCTCGGCTGGTCGATCCGCCAGCGCGAACGCGAGTTCCGCGGCAAACTGATCGAGACCGCCGACGACGAACACCGTCCCGAAGAGCTCGAGGACGACACCGACGCCGACGGGGCGTCCGCTGACGCCAATGAGTCGTCCGCTGAGACGACGACCGAAACGACCGACGACTCGTCCGCCGCAACGAGCGACGAGAGCGAGCAGGAGCTCACCGACGACCGAGCGGCGAAGGCGGGCGAGTTGCAGGCGGCTCCCGAGGACACCGAGCCCGAATCGGAGACGGACTCCGTCGACGACGGGCAACCCGCGGCCGCGGAAGCGGCCGGCGCCGTGACGAGCAGCGGTTCCGTCGCGACCGAGTCCGCCGCCGCATCGACGCCGTCGACCGACGACGCCGTCGACGCCGAACCCGTATCCGAGTCGGAACCCGCGCTCACGCGAACGACCATCGAATCCATCGAAAACAAGGTCGGCAGCGTCGTCCGCCTCGAGGGTGAGATCACCGGCGTTCGCCAGACCAGCGGTCCGACGGTCTTCGAACTGCGCGACGAGACCGGAACCGTCGAGTGTGCGGCGTTCGAGGAGGCCGGCGTTCGCGCCTACCCCGACGTCGAACTCGAGGACGTCGTCGCACTGGAAGGCGAGGTCGAACGCCACCACGGCGACCTGCAAGTCGAGACCGAGTCCCTCGAAATCCTCGAGGACGAAGCGCGCGAGACGATCGTCGACCGCCTCGAGAGCGCGATCGAGCGCGAGGCCCGCCCCGCCGACGTCGCGCCGCTGGCCGATCACGAGGCGGTGGCGACCGTCGAGGACGAAATCGCCGACGCGGCGACCGCGATCCGCCGCGCCGTCATGGAAGCGCGCCCGGTCGTCGTTCGCCACGGCGCGACCGCCGACGGCTACGTCGCCGGTGCCGCCATCGAGCGCGCTGTCCTTCCGCTGATCCGCGAGAAACACACCCGCGAGGACGCGGAGTACCACTACTTCGAGCGCCGCCCGCTCGACGGCCGCGTCTACGACATGGACGCCGCGACCAGCGACGTCACCTCGATGCTTCAGGCTCGAGACCGTCACGGCGAGCAACTCCCGCTCGTCGTCCTCGTCGATGCCGGCTCGACGATCGAGTCCACCGACGGCTACGAACTGCTCTCGCTGTACGACGCTGACTCGGTCGTCATCGACGACAGCCGAGCGGACGACGAGGTCGGCGACGCCGTCGACGTCGCCGTCGCACCGTCGCTAGCCGGTGCCGACGTCACCGACGTCACCTCGACCGCGCTGGCGACCAACGTCGCCGCACACGTCAACGACGACGTTCGCGACGACCTCGAGCACCTCCCCGCGGTCAGCTACTGGGAGGACACGCCCGAGGAGTACCTCGAACTGGCGACCGAAGCCGGCTACGACGAGACCGGCGTCTCGGAACGCCGCGAAGCCGTCGCGCTCGAGGCCTACTACCAGTCCTACAAGGACAAGCGCGAACTCGTGATCGACCTGCTGTTCGGCGACGACGACGAGTCGTCGCGGCCTCGAGACGGCGATCTGGCCGCCCACGTCTCCGAGCAGTTCCGCGACAAACTCGAGACCGAACTCGAGACGGCCCGCGAGAACCTCTCGGTTCGCGGCGTCAACGGCGTGACCGTCTCCGTGCTCGACACGGACGCGTTCACGCACCGGTACAACTTCCCGACGACGATCCTGCTGCTGGACGCGCTCCACCGCAGCGAGCGCGATCGAGTCGACCCGCCGTACGTCACGCTCGGCGTCGGCGACGACGAACTGCACGTCCGCGCGACCGATCCCGTGAACGTGCGCGATCTCGGCGACGCGATCGCCGAAGCGGTGCCGAACGGCGGCGTCAGCGTCGCCGGCGGCCGCGACGGTCACGTCGAGTTCCTGCCCGGCGCACGCGATGCGGTGCGCGAAGCGGCACTCGAGGCGCTCGGCGAGACGCTCGCGTAAGACTCGTTCCTCCCCGTCGTCCACCGAATCGGATAGCTGCGCCGCTGTGTCGAAATCGAGCTATCGACACCTCGAGCCGATAACGTATTTCCGATAGCCGAACGATGAGTTCCTATGGATGCGATCGAGGGCCCCGACCGCGAGCGCGACGCGGATACCGCAGTGGCCCGCCTTCGTGAGAACGCGACCGGGATCGCATCGCTGCTCGTGACGGCGTTTTGGCTCGGCGCGATGTTCACGGGCCAGTCGTGGTGGCTCGCGGCGTTACTCGTCGGTTACATCGCTGTCGTCCCGTTAGTCGCGATACTGTTCGGCGACGAGGAAGATCAGCGAGAATGGGCCGACGACTACGCGGGCACGGGCAAATCGGAGACGGTTTCGGAATCCGAGACGACGGCGACCGACTCCGAGACAAGCACACGCGACGCCCTCGAGACCCTTCGCGAACGATACGCTGCCGGCGAACTGACGGACGAACAGTTCGAGCGCAAGCTCGAGCGGCTACTGGATACGGAGACGCTCGAGGACGCCGAGGAGTGGACTCGCGAGCGGTCCCGAAATCGGGACCGGGGCGACCGGGATCGGGATCCGAATGGAGAACGGGATCGAGACCTCGAGTACGACCGCTGAGAGATTTTCTAGGGTCGGTTGGAAGTCGATCCAGATACTGCAAGACGGTTCTCGGTACCTCCGGAAAACAGTTACAATCGGCCCTCTCAGTCGTCGCTCGGTTCGGTCTCGTCCGATCGCTCGGTTCGATCGGGTCGATGGGCGCGCTCGGATTCGTCGGATCGCTCCGGCCGTTCGACCGCGTTCGGGTCGGGCCAGGTGACGCTCCCGAGGAACGGGATGCCGATCCGCTCGGCGGCGCGGGCGATCATGTGTGAGCCCGTCGGGACGGTCAGGAAGAGGAAGACGATCCCGATGAGCGCGGTCAGCCCTTCGCTTCCGGGGCCGAACTCGACGAAGCCGGCGAGGAATATCGCGGCGGTGCCGAGCGTCGTCGGCTTGCTCGTGGCGTGCATCCGGTTGTAGACGTTCGGCAGGCGGAGCAGGCCGATGGTGCCGACGGTCAGGAAGAACGACCCGACGACGATCAGCGCGACGACGACGGCGGTGTGGATCACTCGATCACCTCGCCGTCGGTGACGAACTTGGCGACCGCGACGGTCGCGATGAAGCCGATGATCGCGAGCACGAGGCTCACGGTGATGAAGAGCCCCCGATCGGTCATGAGGGCGAACAGGACCGCGATCGCGACGACGTTCGTCGCGATGGCGTCGAGCGCGACGACGCGGTCCGGGTTCGTCGGTCCTCGAATGACGCGATAGCCACAGAGCACACAGAGCCCGCTGACGAGGATCAGCGCGCCGCGGATCGCGGTCTCGAGGACGACGGGATCGCTCTCAGTCATCGTCGATACCTCCGCCTTGGGGGCCCGCGGTACTGTCTCTTTCCCCGCCGGAGACGACGATGGCCGGCGGCGGATCGGACGGCGACGCGTCCTCGTCGAACAGCTCGAGGGCGTAGTCCTCCCAGGTTCGGATCGGTTCGGCGATCGCCTCGGGATCGCGGCCGTTGACGCCGTGAACGTAGAGCGAATTCGTCTCGTCGTCGTAGTCCAGCGTCACCGTCCCGGGCGTGATCGTGATACTGTTGGCGATGACGGTGATCGCAACGTCGGATTCGACCCGGAGCGGCACCAGGATCACCTCGGGCTCGATCGGCATGCCCGGCGAGAGCACCCGGTAGGCGACGTCGAGGTTCGCCCGCAGGAGCTCCCAGGTGAACGCGCCGAGATAGAGTCCGGCGTAGGGGAGCGCTCGAGCCCCGCGACCGAGGTCGACGTACTTGCCGTACAGCCGCCGGAAGACGTACGCGACCGGGAGGCCGACGACGAGTCCCGAGAGGAAGCCCCGGAGAAGCGAGACGGGCGTGAGCGCCTGTCCGACGACGAACACCCACAGAATCGCGAAGACGACGCCGGCCGCCGGCCAGGTGCGAACTCGCATCAGTGGTCACCCCCGCCGGCGCTCGAGTCGGTCAGCTCGCTCGCGTCCTGTGGATCGACGGCGTCGACGTATCCATCGGTATCGAGCGCGGCCTCCGCGGCGGTTTCCGCGAACTCGTAGACCGGCTCGAAGCCGACGCCGACCGCGACGATGGCCGCCGCGAGTACCACGAGGACGGCCACCTGGACGGAATCGACCGTCGCCGCTTCCACGGCCGGCGTCCGCGCACCCCAGAAGCTCTGATTCCACAGCCGGGTCGCGTAGGCGATGGTCAACAGCGAGCCGACGAGCAGGAGGACGATCACGGGGCCGGCCCTCGCTCGAGCCGCGGCGTCGAAGACGAGGAACTTGCCGAAAAAGCCCGAGAGCGGCGGGATACCGACGAGGGCAAGCGAACCGACGAAGACGGCGATCGCCAGCGGCGGCGACCGGCGTGCGAGCCCGCCGAGATCGGCGAACCGACTCGTTCCCGTCGCCGACTTGACCGTCCCGACGGCGAGGAAGAGCAGCCCCTTCGCCAGCGTGTGATTCAGCGCGTACACCAGCGCGGCGATGATGGCGAACTTCCGCAGGCCCGGAGCGGTCGCCGTCGCCGCGATCGCGACGGGGATCGCGATGAATCCGACCTGGCCGATGCTCGAGTAGGCGAAGACGCCCTCCAGCGAGTCTCGGCCGACGGCCCCGATGCCGCCGAGGAGGATGCTGCCGGTGGCCATGACGAACAGCGCCGCGCCGACGAACGGTAGCGGTGAGTCGCCCGCGATGGCCACGTCTACCAGCGGGAGCGGGAGGTCGACGGCGACCTCCGCGCCGGCGAACACGGTAAAGGAGAGGCGGATGATGGCGTATATTCCGACCTTCTTGGTCGCGCCGGCCAGCAGCGCGGTGATCTGGGGCGGCGCGGCCCGGTAGGCCGTCGGGATCCAGAACTGGAAGGGGACGAGGCCGGCCTTGATCGCGAACACGGACAACAGCAAGCCGAGCAGGCCGACGACCGGCACGGGCTCGAGGCCGTACGCCGCCGGATCGGCGAGTCGCTGAGCGAGATCGGCCATGTTGAGCGTTCCCGTCGTCGCGTAGATGCCGCCGACGCCCAGCAGAAAGATCGCGCTGGCCAGCAGGTTGAGCGAGACGTACCAGAACGCGGCGCGGGTGTGCTGGGGGCCGCCGCTGTAGGCGACGAAGACGTAACTGGCCATCAGCATGACCTCGAACCAGACGAAGAGGTTGAAGAGGTCGCCGGTGAGGAAGGCCCCGGTGACGCCCAGCGCGAGGAAGTGAAAGAGCGGAAAGTAGTAGCTCCGTTCCTCGCCGCCGGGCAGGTGCCGGGTCGAGAAGACGAGCGATGCGACGCCGAGAATCGCGACCATCGTCAGCATGAACGCCGAGAGGCCGTCGGCGACGAGCGTGATGCCGAAGGGGGCCGGCCAGTCGCCGACCTGATAGGTCGCGATCCCCGGCGCGTCCGGCGCGAGGACGATATACCAGTCGATGGCCGCGACTGCGACGGCGTACGCCACGCCGGCGGCGAGGCTGACGGCCGCTCGAGTCCGCGGGCGTCGGCCGAGCAACAGCGTCCCGACGGCCGCGACGAGCACGACCAGCATCGGCGCGATCACGAGTGTCGATTCCGTGCCGACGGGCGTCGCCGTCATCGGCGATCCCCCGCCGCTGCCGTCAGCGTCCGTTTTCGATCAGTCATAATCACCGTCGTCGGCGTCGTCATCGTCGTGGCCATCACCGTCTCGATCGCCGTCATTCGCGATCACCGAGTTCCGTCACGTCCAGCGTGTCGTGTTCCTCGTACACCCGATACGACAGGACGAGCGCGAACGCGGTCATCCCGAAGCCGATGACGATCGCGGTCAACACGAGCGCCTGAACCAGCGGGTCGGCCGTCTGCGGGACGTGCTCGCCGTGGCCGGCGAGGATCGGCACCGAGTCGGCGGTCGCCGGCGCGATCCCGCCCATCGACAGCAAGTAGAGGTTCGCGGCCTGGCTGATGATCGCCAGCCCCCAGACGACTCTGATCAGATCCCGCCGCAGGAGCAGGAAGGTGCCGAGTGCGAACAGCGCCCCGACCGCGGCCGCGAGGACGACCGCCGTCATTCGGCTCCCACCACCGAGAGTATCGTGAGCAGTCCACCGACGACCACGCAGTAGACGCCGAAGTCGAAAGCCAGCGCGCTCGCGACCTCGAGGTGATCGTAGATCGGGACCCCCTCGAGCATGACGAACGTCTGCGTGAGGAACGACCGGCCGAAGAGCAGCGGCGCGAGGCCGCTGGCGACCGCGATCGCGAACCCGTAGGCGAACAGGCGGCGATAGGCCACGACGACGCGGTCCCGAGAGGGGCCCTTGCCGGGATCGACGTCGCGGCCGAGGACTCCCCGCTCGAGGAAATCGAGCCCGAACGCCATGTAGACGATCGCGAAGGCAGTCACCGTGAGGACGCCGCCGATGAACCCGCCGCCTGGGAGGTTGTGCCCCTCGAAGAACAGCGAGATCGCGACGACCAGGATGATCGGCACGATCGCTCGAGCGGTCGTTCGCATGATGACCGTCGTCATTCGTCTGCACCCCCGGAACCGCCGTCGTCGCGACGGGTTCCGTCCGGGTCATCGTTCGGCGGGTCGTCCGTCGGAACGGCGTCGGGCAGTTCGTCGTCGGTCGGGACGTCCGTGAGCGCGTCGCCTCCGCTGCGACCCCGCATCACGATCAGCGTCAGGATCGAGATGGCGGCGAGCGCGACCACGGCGAGTTCGCCCAGCGTGTCGAAGCCGCGGAAGTCGACGAGGGTCACGTTGACGATATTGGAGCCGCCGCCCTCGGGGACCGCCTGTGCGGCGTAATAGCGGGCGATGTCGCTCGCGCCGTCCGGACGCACACCCGATGTGACGAGGACCGTGACGAATGCGGTCACGCCGACGGCGACCGAGAGGATCGCGTCACGGACCACGCTCCCGACGTTTTCGATCCCGTTCCCGATCGCGTAGGACTCGGGAATCTCCTCGATCACGAGCAAAAATATCACGAGAACGAGCGTTTCGACGACGAGCTGGGTCAGCGCGAGGTCGGGCGCGCTCGCGAGGATGTAGAAGATGGCGATCATGAACCCGAGAATCGAGAGGGTGAGGACGCCCGCGATGTGCGAGTCCGAACGCACGACCGCGACCGCGCCGATCACCGCGACGAGCAACACGAGCGCGATGGGGACGGTGGCCTCGAGACCGAACGCGATCGGTTCGATGGCCCCGGCCGCGACGAAGCCGGTGAGTGCGAGCGCGCAGGTCGCACCCAGCGTCCACGACGCGTAGGTCCGGAGGTGGCCGTCGTGGACGTACTCGGCGAACGACCGGCCCTCGTCGGAGAGCCCCTCGACGATTACGTCGTACCACCAGTTCGGGCGGATCGGCGGGGTCGAACCCACGACTCCGCGAACGCCGTCGTGGATCCGTCCGTAGAACGGGAACGCGACGAAGCCGACGCCGATCGTGACGGCGCTCATCCCCACCGGCGTCGAGTACGATGTCGGGAGTCCGACGTGCATCTCCTGGGGATCGACCGCCGTCGCCTCGAGGCCCGATTGAACGATCGTATCCACGGCGAGCTGGGGGTCGACGCTGATGACCGCGGCGAGTAGCGCCAGCACTGTCGGCGGAAGGAGCAGGGTGACGGGCGGTCGGTGAACGTGGCCGAGCGCCTCGGGTCGCTCGCCGAAGAACAGCGAGAGGAACCGCAGCGAGTAGAGCACGGTGAAGATGCTACCGAAGACGGCGACGGCGGGGAAGAGCCAGCCCAGCACTCCGATATCGTGGTGGTGGCTCGCCTCGACGGCGGCCTCGAAGAGGAGTTCCTTGGAGTAGAATCCGTTGAACGGGGGGATCCCGGCCATGCTGAGCGCGACGACCGTGGTGATCGCCGCCGTTACCGGCAGATCGTGACGGAGCCCGCCGAGCTTGTCGATCTCGCGGGTCCCGGCCTCGTGGGCGACGATGCCGGCCACCAGGAAGAGGGGGGCCTTGAACAGCGCGTGATTGAGCAGGTGAAAGACGCCGGTCTCAGCGCCGTAAACCGACGTGAAACCGAAGCCGGCGACCATCAACCCGAGATGGCTCGCCGTCGAGTAGGCGAGCAGTTCCTTGATGTCCGTCGACGCGACGGCCATGATCGCACAGGCGGTCATCGTCGTCAGCCCGAGCGTCGCGAACAGGAAGAGCCACTCTTCGCCGACGAGCATCGGACGGACGCGGCCGATGAAGTAGACGCCGACCTTGACCATCGTCGCGGAGTGGAGAAAGGCCGAGACGGGCGTGGGTGCCGCCATCGCGTTGGGCAACCAGAAGTGCAGCGGGACCTGCGCCGACTTGGTCCCCGCGCCGATCGCGAGCAGCCCGAGCACCGGCAGGAACAGGCCGCGCTCTCGCAGCGCCGCCGCCATCGCGTCGGGCTCCTCGAGCATCGCCGCGAGATCGAAGGCGGCACCGGGTCCGAGCACGTCGCCGGCGACGATCGAAAGTAAGAGGAATCCGACGAGCAAGAAGAGGCCGCCGCCGACGGTGATGAACATGGCCATCCGGGCGGCGTACTGCGAGGAGTCGTCGGCGGTGTAGTAGCCGATCAGGACGAACGAGGCGAGGCTGGTGAGTTCCCAGAAGAGGAAGATCGCGACCAGGTCGGCGGCGAGCGCGACGCCGACGATCGATCCCATGAAGGCGAGCAGGGCGGCGTAGTATCTGACGAGGCCGGACTCCCCGTGCATGTACGCCGGCGAGTAGGTGAAGATGAGCGCGCCGATCCCGCAGGCCAGGAGCGCGAACAGCAGCGCCCAGCCGTCCACGTAGAACCGGAGCGCGATATTGAGAGACGGGATCCACTCGAGGGAGACGCTGCCCTCGCTCCCGTACTGTGTAGCCAGCAGGCCGAACGACGCCAGTGCGACGACCGTCCCCGCGAACCCGGTTCCCTCGCCGAGAACGCGAAAGACCAGCGGCGTCAGTGCTGCGGCGAGGAACGGCAGCGCGACCGCGGCGACGACCATCGCCAGGTCGGGAGACATTCAGTACGCCAAGGATAGGGAGAGACCGCCCTTAAACGGTTACCTTTCGGCCGGCATACCGGTTGCGGGAATCGCCGTGGGGCGGTGGCGACGGTCTCTCGCGAGCCGATCCGACCGTTTCCGATCGGTGAGTCCGACACGCTTATTCGCGAACGGCGACGAATCACGTGTAGTGAGTACCGAGACGCCAGAACCGACCGAAACCGAAGCGTTCGAGCGGGTCTGTAAGACGCTCGTCGAGCGGATCCTCGCCGGCGACGTCGAGCGCGACGAGGTCGAGAAGGCCAAGCTCGAGGCCTGTTCGGAACACTCGGCACCCAAAGTGCCCAAGAACTCCGAACTGCTGGACTACGCGTCCGAGGAGCACCGCGAGGCCTTGGAACCCGTGCTCCAGCGCAAGCCCGTCCGCACGGCGTCGGGCGTCTCGCCGGTCGCGATCATGACCTCGCCCGAGCGATGCCCCCACGGCAAGTGTCTCTACTGTCCCGGCGGCCCCGACTCCGAGTTCTCGTCGTCCCAGAGCTACACGGGCGAGGAGCCCGCCGCCGCCCGCGGGGTGCAAAACGACTACGACCCCTACGGGCAGGTGACGCTGCGACTCGAGCAACTGCGCCAGATCGGCCACCCCGTCGACAAGGTCGAACTGATCTTGATGGGCGGGACGATGACCGCTCGCAGCCACGACTACCAGGAGTGGTTCGTCAAGCGCGCGCTCGAGGCGATGAACGAGTACGACGTCGACAAGGAGCCCGAACCGGCCCAGGGAGTCAGCTTCGCCGAGGATCCCGACGAACACGAGTGGCAGTATCTCGAGGACGTCATCGCGGAAAACGAGACCGCGGACATCCGCAACATCGGGACGACGTTCGAGACGAAGCCAGACTGGTGCGATCCCGAGCAGATCGATCGGATGCTCGATCTCGGCGGGACGAAAGTCGAGGTCGGCGTCCAGACGACCTACGAGCGGATCAACAGGGATATGCACCGCGGCCACGGCGCGCAGGCGTCGATCGACGCCAACCAGCGGCTTCGCGACTCGGCGTTCAAGGTCGGCTTCCACATGATGCCGGGCCAGCCCGGGATGTCGAAAGAGATGTGTCTCGAGGACTTCCGGCGGCTCTTCGAACAGGAGCAGTGGAAGCCCGACTACCTGAAGATCTACCCGACCCTCGTGGTGCGGGGTACCGCGACCTACGACTGGTGGCACAAAGACGAGTACGACCCGCTCTCGAACGACGAAGCCGCCGACTTGATCGCGGAAATCAAGGACATGATCCCCCGCTACACCCGACTCCAGCGCGTCCAGCGCGACATTCCGGCGGACTTCATCGACGCCGGCGTCTGGAAGTCGAACCTCCGACAGCTCGCCCGCAAGCGCATGGACGAGCACGGCTGGGAGTGTGATTGCATCCGCTGTCGCGAGGCCGGAATGCACGACGACGAGCCGGACGACGTCGAACTCGACGTGATGAGCTACGAGGCCTGCGGCGGCACCGAGCACTTCATCTCCTTCGAGGACTTCGAGAAGGACCTCCTCGTCGGCTTCTGTCGGCTCCGGTTCCCGAACGATCCCGTTCGACCGGAACTCGAGAACGCGGCCCTGATCCGAGAACTCCACGTCTACGGCTCGGAAGTGACGGTGGGAAGCGAGCCGCGAAGCGGCTCGGAAAACGCGAGCGGGTCGGGCCCGCGAGCGAGCGAGAGCGAGACGGACCAGCACCAGCATCGGGGCTACGGCCGCCGCCTGATGGATCGCGCCGAGGAACTCGCAGCCGACGCCGGTTACGACAAGCTGAGCGTCATCTCCGGTATCGGCGCTCGAGAGTACTATCGAAACAAACTCGGCTACCATCAGGACGGACCGTACGTCAGCAAGCGGATCTGATTCCCGCTCGCGATATCGACATTATTCCTAATCTAGATAGAGTAATTTTATATCTTTGAAGGGTGTAGTATCACCCGCCGACACCTGTCGGCACCGTTGTCGGCTCCCCACTCCGACAGCGCCACACCAATTGCCTCTCGCTCGAGCGCGCCGCGACGGTCGCTCGATCCCCTGGAGCGACCGTCGCGGCGCGCTCTCGCCGGCTCCTGTTTGCGCTCTCGGTTTCGCCGCAAAGCGGCGGCTGAGACCGTACGGCAGCGACCGTGTGGCTACCGCTGCCGATGATGTGGGCACAGTACGCGAGACGGGTACCTCACTGCGTAGCGATTCCACGCAGGTATCCGGCGCGGACCTCGTACGCGAGGAACGCGAGGAAGAGGACGACACCGACGCCCCAGAACAGCGGTCGTTCCGTTTCCGTCCCGCCGAATCCGAACAGCACGCACAGTCCGGCACTGATCAGCAGGGCCGCACGGATCCGTGTCGGCGACGGAAGCTCGTCGTCACCGGTAGCCGCGAGATAGAGCTGTGGCCCGAGAATCGGAATCACGATCAGGACGACGAACGCGTAGATCGGCCCCTCGAGTTCGAGGGCCGCACCGAGTAGAAACGCGACGAGACAGAGACCGAACGCGGCGGCGATGACCGCATTTTCTCGAGAGACCATACCGTAGTAGAATTGGTTTTATCAATAATTCTTTCGTATATTCAATCGCCGTATACGATGTCGAGGGGCGTCCGACTCAGACCGCGAGGACGGTGTCGACGACGAGCATGACCGAGAACCCGACCACGAAGGCCCCGGTCGCGGTGTCCGCGTAGCCGTGGCCGTGGCTCGAGGGGATGAGTTCCCGGAAGACGACGGCGATCATCGCACCCGCGGCGAAGCCGGCGGCGACGGGGAAGAGGCCGGAGACGACGGCGACCAGCGAGAAGCCGATGGCCGCGGCGATCGGTTCCGGCACGCCGCCCGAAATCGTCGTGTAGAGAAGCGTTCGCGGTGCCGAGACCCCGGCTCTGACCGCGGGGACGGCCATCGCGAACCCGTCGGGGACGTTCTGGACGGCGATCGCCGTCGCGATGGCGACTCCGAGTGCCGTTTCGCCGCTGGCGAACGCGATTCCGACCGCCAGCCCTTCGGGGACGTTGTGGATGGTAACGGCCCCGCCGACCAGCGCGGCCCGACGGAGGTCGTCGCCGTCTCCATCGGTGACGGGGTCGTTGGTGGAGTCCGCCTCGACCGATGGCAGTTCGCCCGCGGGATCGCGCAGCGCCGACGTGCCTTCGACCTGCTCGCCGCGGAACAGGAGATGCAGGTGCGGGACGATGGCGTTGACCGCGAGCAAGAACCCGCCGCCCGCCAGGATTCCGGCGACGACCTCGAGCGGCGAGCCGAGCTCGAGGCCGGGGAGAACGAGAGCGAAGACGGCAGCGCCGACCATGATGCCGGCGGCGAGGCCGAGCGAGCCGTCGTAGACGCGGTGACTGATCCGGTCGGTGAGTAAGAGCGGGAGCGCACCGATTCCGGTCGTACAGCCCGCGATCGTGGCGACGAGGATTACCTCCCCGAGCGGTGACATACGAACTCGGTTCGCCGCCTCCTCGAAAACGTTTGCGATCGGGAGACACGCCGCCGCTCGTGACTGGGGCGCGGTCGAACACCTCGCGTTCCGCAACTGCCGTGTGCGGCCGGTCGAAGCCCGTCAGTCGATCGTGACCTCGAGTTCGAGCAGGCCGAGGTGGGAGGGTGCCCTGCCGCCATTCGTGCGGAACTCCTCGGGCGTCGAGTTGACGACGTCGTAGAAATCGGCCTGATCAGTCGGTACGAGGGTGCTGCCGTCGTCGCGCCGGAGGAACGCCGGCGCGTCCGTGCCTTCGATCAGTTCGCGTTGTTCCTGCCACTCCTCGCCGGCGTAGACGAACGCGCCAAAGGAGAATCGGCCCGCGGCGAGCGCGTCGTGTTTCGAAAGGAACGCGCCCGCCTCTTCGGCGTTGAACTCCTCGTCGCTCACCCAGGCGATGGCCGCGATGTCGTCCGCCTGGAGGAGGTAGAAATCCCAGGAGCGGGTCGCGTCGAACACCGCCCAGACGCTCCGGGGCCCGATGGTGTGGACCTCGACGCTGAACGCCGGGACGATCTGCGCCCCCTCGGGCTCCGGGACGAAGGTGGCGTCGTAGCCCGGCGCGCGGATGCCCCGGTCGTGGTAGGCCATCCCGTCCATCTCGATGTCGGCGTCGATCCGATCGATAATCCCCTGGACGGTGGCTCCGCCCTCCGCCTCGAGGTGCTCGAGGAAGTCGGGAAACCGGGAGACGTCCGACCACGGGAGATCGTCGCCCGCGCTCATGCGTTTCGACCTCCGAAAGCCGTTCGCGATCGGCACCGATGCCCGCTGCGTCCCGTCGCACCGGTCGAACCACGGGTCGCTCCACCGACGGCGTCGTACATGTTCGATACTGGGCGGCGGCGCGGATTAGGCTTTCCGACCTCGGCCGGCGGTCTCGACGCGCTTCGCGAATCGACGTCTCTCGGCTCGCGGAGCGCGGGGCGACAGCGAGAGCACCGGAGCGACACGTCTTTTTGACCGGGACGGGCAGTGTGAGGTATGGATCCAAAGCGGGAACTCACCAGCGTCGACCTCGCCGCCCTCGTCGGGGAACTCGGGGCCTACGAGGGGGCGAAGCTGGACAAGGCCTATCTCTACGGCGACGACCTCGTTCGGCTCAAGATGCGGGATTTCGACCGGGGTCGCACGGAACTCATCATCGAAGTCGGTGAAACCAAGCGGGCCCACACGGTCGCCCCCGAGCGCGTTCCCGACGCCCCCGGTCGCCCGCCCCAGTTCGCGATGATGCTCCGCAATCGCCTCTCCGGCGCGGACTTCGCCGGCGTCGAGCAGTACGAGTTCGACCGCATCCTCGAGTTCGTCTTCGAGCGCGACGACGGCACGACCCGGCTCATCGTCGAACTGTTCGGGCAGGGCAACGTCGCGGTCACCGACGGCGAGTACGAAGTGATCGACTGCCTCGAGACCGTCCGGCTCAAGTCCCGCACCGTCGTCCCGGGGTCGCGCTACGAGTTCCCCGACTCCCGGACGAACCCGCTGACGATTTCCCGCGAGGCGTTCGATCACGAGATGAACGACTCCGATACGGATGTCGTCCGGACGCTGGCGACGCAGCTCAACTTCGGCGGCTTCTACGCTGAGGAGCTGTGTACCCGCGCCGACGTCGAGAAGGGACTGGACATTCCGGACGCGGACGAAGACGTCTACGACAGGCTCTACGAAGCGATCGAACGGCTCGCGCTCGATATCCGGAACGGCAACTTCGACCCGCGGCTCTACGTCGAGGGCGGCGACGAGGACGACGAGAGCGGCGCGGACGGCGGTGCTGACGACGCCGCGACCGATGACGCCGGTGACGAACACGTCGTCGACGTGACCCCGTTCCCGCTCGAGGAGCGCTCGGCGCTGGCCGCGGAGCCGTACGATTCGTTCCTGACCGCGCTGGACGACTACTTCTTCCGGCTCGAGCTGGACGACGAGGAGGAGCCGGACCCGACCGATCAGAAACCGGATTTCGGGTCTGAGATCGCCAAACACGAGCGCATCATCGAACAACAGCAGGGAGCCATCGAGGGGTTCGAGCAGGAGGCCGACTCGCTGCGCGAACAGGCCGAACTGCTCTACGCCGAGTACGGACTGGTCGACGAGATCCTCTCGACGATCCAGGACGCCCGCCAGCAGGAGCGCCCGTGGGACGAGATCAGGGAGCGTTTCGAGGAGGGAGCTGACCGCGGTATCGAGGCCGCCGAGGCGGTCGTCGACGTCGACGGCAGCGAGGGGACGGTCACCGTCGATATCGACGACGAGCGGATCAGTCTCGTCACGCAGCAGGGCGTCGAACAGAACGCCGACCGGCTCTACACCGAGGCCAAGCGCGTCGAGGAGAAAAAGGAGGGCGCGCTGGCGGCCATCGAGAACACCCGCGAGGATCTCGAGGACGCCAAGCGCCGCCGCGACGAGTGGGAAGCCGACGACAGCGAGCGCGCGGACGACGACGAGTCGGACGAGGAGGGCGAGGGCGCCAAACGCGACTGGCTCGCGGAGCCGTCGGTCCCGATCCGCGAGAACGAGCCGTGGTTCGATCGCTTCCGCTGGTTCAAGACGAGCGACGATTTCCTCGTGATCGGCGGGCGCAACGCCGACCAGAACGAGGAACTCGTCAAGAAGTACCTCGAGCCCGGTGACAAAGTTTTCCACACGCAGGCCCACGGCGCGCCGGTCACCGTGCTGAAGGCGACCGATCCCAGCGAGGCCTCCTCGAGCGATATCGATCTCCCCGAGTCGAGCATCGAGGAGGCCGCCCGGTTCGCCGTCTCCTACTCGTCGGTCTGGAAGGACGGCCGCTACGCCGGCGACGTCTACGCCGTCGACTCCGATCAGGTCACGAAGACCCCCGAGAGCGGCGAGTACCTCGAGAAGGGCGGGTTCGCGATCCGCGGCGATCGAACGTATCACCGCGATACGCCGGTCGACGTTGCCGTCGGCATTCAGTGCGAGCCGTACACGCGAGTGATCGGCGGACCGTCATCGGCCATCGAGGGCCGGGCGGTGACGACGATCGAACTCGAGCCCGGCCGGTACGCACAGGCCGACACGGCGAAGCGACTCTACCGCACGTTCCGCGAACGATTCGAGGACGAAACGTTCGTCCGCAAAATCGCGAGCCCCGACCGGATCCAGCACTTCATGCCGCCGGGCGGAAGCCGGGTCAGCGAGGAGTGAGGCGACCGCAGTAGTCACGGTTCCGCGGTAGCTGCTTCCGCTCACTTTGCCCATGTGAGGGTGGGCTGCAACTGCCGGGCCCACGACTACACGGCCGACAGCCGATGCACTGCCCATGGTGGATATCGATACCGACACCGACACGGAACCGGAACTCGGCACCGCAACCATCGTTTACCAGACGCCGGGTGAAGACGTCGAGCGAGTCACCGTGGACAACGATCGGATCGCCTACTTTCAAGAGCACTGGCTGTTCGCGTACGGGACCGACGACGACGGCAACGACGTCGTACGCCGCGTCCCGAAAGAGAGCGTCCACTACGTCGAACGCTCCGTCGAGGAGATCGAGGAAACGTTCGAATCCGGCCTCGAGAAGGCGAAAGGGAAACTCGAGGAACTCAGGGACTGACCGCACCGGCGATCCGCGCCCGCCGGTCGGGTCTACCGTCGTTCGACGGGCGATTCGTCCATGTGCATCTCGTGGATCGAGATTCGAATGTCGGAGGCGTCGTCGAACTCGGTCGTCGGCTGGCCGGTCCGGTCTCGTTCGAGACGGTCGTCGTTGCGTTCGGTTCGATGGATCGTCCGCCGTTCGGACTCGTCGTACGCCGACCCCATCGCGATCAGGAACCCGACCATCGCGGTCACGAGCGCGACGGCACCGATCGCGACCGCGCCGATCGAGGCCACGACACCGGTGAGGACCTGTCCCGAAACCAGCAGCGAGACTGCCGTTACGGCCGCGATCAAGCCGATCAGTCTGCCAAGGCGACCGGTGTCGAGGCCGTGGTATTTCTTCTCGCCGGTGGTGTCGGATAACACCGACAGGATCCCATCGTACGAATCGTCGGTCCGGGCGTTTCCGAGGGAGTGAATCGATTGTGCGACCCACACGCCGGCCGTGAAGTTGAGGAACGCGACGAACGAGACGAGTCCGAGCTGTCCGTCGATGAACAGCCCCGTCACGACCGCACCCGCGAACGTTATCGCCATGATAACGTGGGTCAGGAGCGAACGAGCGCCGAAGTCTTCTAACTGAGCCGTGTATCTGAGGTTCATACCCGAATAGAAGTCTGCAGTGCGGATAGCGTCAGTCCCTACCTATGTCAACCGGATAAGATTTCGCGAATTTCGGCTGCTGTGACCGGATGTTACGTCGACAGGTTAGGTGAAGGCGCAAACATGGCTCGTACTCCTGAACGAGTGGCAGCTCAGAGCAGATGTTTTTCGGCCATCGAGCCGAGGAGTGGAAGGCTCGTCCGCCTCCCCTGGAACGCCGTGACCAGGAGGTAGAGCCAGACGAGCAGGAGGGCGAATCCGAGTCCCATCTGCGAGAGGAACGATACCACCGTTATCAGGAAGCCGAGGAGATCGCCGACGAGCATCGCCATGACCGTCGTGGCGATGTTGAGCGTCACGTAGACCAGTATCGAGGCGAGTCCGAAGACGATGCTCTGGGCAGCGTGGAAGCGGGCGAACTCGTTGTCGTCCTCGAGGAGGTAGACGAGGATGCCCGTCAGGGGCGAGAACAGGTACGATATCGCACCGACCACGTTCTCGTCTGGACCGAGACTGGTCGCTGTCGGTTCGACGGGTTCCGCTCCAGCCACTGGTTTGTTGGTTGTTGACATTAGTAAGCTACCAGAGAGACGCTGACAGGGTATTTTACTGTATCGTTTATATTTCATACGAGTGTACTACATCCCTGTATGAAATAAACAGCCGCAAATCGAGACATCCTCGTGCAACGGAGAAACCGACGATCGACTCACGACGTCGGGCACGACATCTACACATGCGGATCGCAGGGCACTTACCGACATCCCGAGAACGAACGGCCATGCAGATCAAAGACCGGGAGCAGGTCGAGGGTGGCCGCGAGCGGGTCACCGTCGTGCCGGAGAGCGTTGACGATCTCTGGCACCTGCAGTACGTCCTCGAGCCCGGCGACCGCGTCGCGGGTGACACGACCCGGCGCATCCAGCGCAACGACGACCAGATGCGGGATACGGGCGGCGAGCGCGAGCACATGTGGGTCGCAATCGCCGTCGAGACCGTCGAGTTTCACAAGTTCGCCAATCGGTTGCGAGTCGGCGGCGAGATCGTCGCCTGCTCGCGCGAAGATCAACTCGGCTTTCACCACACGCTCAACGTCGAGGCGCGCGACGAACTCTCGATCGAGAAGCGGTTCAAACCGGATCAGAAGGCCCGCCTCGAGGAGGCCGAGGAAGCGACGGAAAACCCCGACGTCGCCATCGCGACCGTCGAGGAGGGGCAGGCCCACGTCCACTCGGTCGCCCAGTACGGCACCGAGGAGCGAGCGACGATCACCGGGACGACCGGCAAGGGCGAGTACGCCCGCGGGCGTTCGGAACTGTTCGAAGAGCTCGCGACGGTCCTCACGCGCCTCGAGGTCGACGCGATCATCCTCGCCGGTCCCGGCTTCACGAAGCAGGACGCGTACAAACACCTCGAGGAGAACGAGCCCGAGGTCGCCGACCTGATCACGATGGTCGACACGGCGGCCGTCGGCGACCGCGGCGTCCACGAGGTGCTCAAGCGCGGCGCCGTCGCCGACGTCCAGGAGGAGACCCGCATCGAGAGCGAGGCCGAGTACATCGACGAACTCACCCGGCGGATGGCCGAGGGCGCGAAGGCGGCGTACGGACCAGAGCAGGTCCAGCAGGCCGCCGAGTTCGGCGCCATCGAACGGCTGCTCGTCCTCGACGATCGGCTACAGAAAGAACGCGGTCCCGACGGCGAGTGGGCGATCAGCGTCGACGACATCGTCCGCACGACGGAACAGAAAGGCGGCGACGTGACGGTCTTCTCGAGCGAGTTTCCGCCCGGCCAGCAGCTCTCCAATCTCGGCGGAATCGCGGCATTGCTTCGGTACCGCCTCGAGTAGGCGTGCGACGACCGTCCGTTTCGGTTACTCGACGTGTACTTCGTCGCTGGCCTCGATCAGCTGGATCAGCACGGAGGCGAACAGCGATCCCGAGCTCCAGAACGCGGTCTCGTTGCCGTCGCCGATCACGCTCAGGAGGATGCAATCGTCGTCGACGATAGCGATCCGTCCCGATCGCTCGTCGTCCGATCGGTGTGGTGGCGGCTGTTCGACGTCGACGCGTTCGAGGTCGGCGAAGCGATCCCGAATCGCTTTCGTTCGGCTGACGACGAGTCCCTCTACGCCGGCCGCCGCGCGCTCCGCGATGGCCCGTTCGATCGAATCGGTGACGAGTTCCGGGTGACGGGTCCCGAAGACGATCCGATCTTCCGCCTGCGAGAGGATATCGGCGGTTCGATCGTCGACCCGGTCGCGACCGCGAACCGTCCAGATGTCCTCTTGCGTCTCCTCGCCAGTCGGCTCGTTCTTGACGGTTTCGACGTACTCGAAGGCCCGATCCCGTTCGCGCTCGAACTGAGTTCGGAGGGTGTCCCGCGCCTCGTCGACGCTGACCGGCCGGTACCGGATCGGGTTCGACTGCTGGACCTCGAGCAGGCCGCGGTTCTCCAGACTCTCCGCGACGCTGTAGACCTGCGAGCGCGGGACGTCCGTGATCTCGCCGACGTCTCTCGCCGTCCCCGCGCCGAGCCGGTGGAGCGCGATAAACACCTTGGCCTCGTAGCTGGTGAGCCCCAGTTGTTCGAAGGCGTCGACGGCTTCGTTTTGATCGCCGCTCACTCGCCGTCACCCTGCTCGGAGACGGTTCCGCCATCGCTCGCGGTTGCCGTTCCCGATCGCACACCTTCCGTGTCGAACGAGACGTCCGGGCCGAAATATCGCGTCCACAGCACCAGCAGCGTCGGGAGGACGACGACGCTGGCGAGGAACGCGTAGGTGATCGTCAGCCCGGTGATGATCCCGAACTGACGGAGGGCGGGGAGGATCGCGAAGGCGAGCGTCCCGAAGCCGCCGACGGTGGTCGCGGCACTGCCGAGCAGCGCCCCGCCGGTGCCGGTGACGGTCGTCCGCAGCGCGGACCAGACGTTGCCCTGGCGCTCGAGTTCGAGTCTGTAGCGCTCGCTAACGTGGATGCTGTAGGCGACTCCGAGCCCGACGGTGAGGCTCGTGATCATCCCCGTCAACACGTTGAAGGGCATTCCGATGAGGTACATCGTCCCCAGGATCCAGCTGACGGAGAACGCGACCGGCAGCAGGGTGATGGCACCCAGGGAGGCGCTGGCTCCGGTCAGCCAGTAGGCGGCGGTCAGGAACAGGAACACCGCGACGAGCGTGATCACGAGGCTCTCGAGGACGGTGTCTAACAGGTCCTGTTCGACGATGTGGCTGACGATCGGATCGCCGGTGGCGATCGCGCTCCAGCGACCGTCGCTTCCCGCTTCGAACTCGTCGGCCATCGTCCGCATCTCGGTGGTCGTCTCGCTGGCGGTCGCGTTCCCCTGAACGCCGACGATCATCCGAGCCGACTGGTACTCTCCGCCGTCGTCCCGGTGGAGGACCTGACTCGCGGCTTCCCCGTCGACCGCGAAGAGCTGATCGTACAGCGCCGAGACGTTCTCGTCGGGAACGCCGTCGCCGTCGGTGTCGGCAGCGGTGAACGACTCGTTGAACGATTCGTTCTGTCTGGCTGCTCGTTCCATCGTCGAGAGCGGGTCCTGGATGTCGGCTTCGCCGGTCGCTAACGTGTACGCGATGCCGTCGTCGTCGGCGGCGTCGGTCCGCGTCTCGTTGATCTTCGTGAGGAACTCGTCGTCGTCGACAGCACCCTCGACGAGTATCTGTGCCTGGCTGTCCTCGCGCTGGAAGTGCTGGTTGACGAACTCGAGGTCGTCCTTGGCGTGGTACTCGCCGGGAGCCATTCCGCCGGGCAACTTCTCGGTCCACGCCGGGGGACTCTCCGCGAGGAAGTCTTCCTGCTGGAAACTGGTGTCGACCTGCGTCGCGCCGTACGCGCCGCCCGCGGTGAGCAAGACGACGAGGACGAGGACGACGATCGGAATCCGTCGGGCCGCGCTCGAGCCGACCGTCAGGATCTCGCTGAAGCGCCCGCCGCCGGTCCCGAAGGCGCGCTTGCGGCGATCGTAGCCGCGGGACTCGAGGAACTCGTCGATCTCGATCTTGGCGGCGGGGATCAGCGCGCCGAAGACGATCAGCGCGGCGACGATGCCGACCGAACTGACGATCCCGAACTCTCGGATGGGGCCGATCGGACTGACGAGATTCGAGAGGAAGCCGATGACGGTCGTGGCCGTCACCCAGACGAGGGCGGCACCGACGCCGCCCAGCGCGATCGCCATCGAGCTGCGGACGGATCCGCCGGTGCCGTCCGCTTCACGTTGTTCCCGATGGCGCATAAAGACGTGAATCGCGTAGTCGATCGACAGGCCGATCAGGAGGACCGGCACCGCGACGAACATCTGGTTGAACGCGATGTCCGCCCAGCCCATGAAGCCGAACGTCCAGACGAGGACGGCGACGATGCCGACGACGCCGAGGAGGATATCGAGCAAGTCGCGGTAGGCGAGTAGCAACGCGACGACGACGAACAACATCGCGAGCGGGCCGACGATAGCCAGACTGTCGCCCATCGATCGGTTGATCTCGTCAGTGATGACGCCGCCGCCGAAGACGAGGTACTCCTGGTCCTGTGTTTCGGCCGACTCGCGAATCTCGAGTTGACTGTCGATGATCTCGTCGCTGACCGCGCCGCCGCCCATGCCGCCCGCGCCGTCGCCGGCGGTCGACTGGGTGATCGACGTCATTCGGGTGTCCGCCTGCGTACTGCCCGGCTCGTAGGACGACGGCATGAACGCGATCGCGACGTTGTCCTCCGCGCTCTCTCCCGACAGCGTTCGCTCGAGGAGCCGTTCGTACTCCTCGTCGCTCAGGTCCTCGAGGGCCTCGATCTGGGCCTCGAGAGACGGCTGCGCTCGGTTCGTCCCGTCCCCGGACGCGTCGGTCGTGTTGTTCCCGTCCGCCTGACGCTGCTGGCGTTGCGCGCCCGACTCGTTCGGTTCCGGCGCTTGATTGCTCCTGATCGCACTGATCGCGACGATGTTCTCGACGCCGGTGATCGACTGGTTCTCGACGAGCGTCGCGTTGATCGACTCGTCGGCTCGTATCTCCTGCTGGAACTCGAGCGACGATATCAGCGACTCCTTCTCGAGAACGTTGTCGCCACGGACGATCAGCTGAACGCTGGTCGCGTTCTCCCGTTGCTCGCTCGCGAAGTTCTCGTCGATACGCTCGAGGGCCTTCGCCTCGTCGGATTCGCTCTCGAACTGGGAGAGCGAGGAGTCGTCGTCGACCATCGGCATCCCGGCTCCGACGAGCGCCGTCAGGAGCAAGAGGACGACGAGGACGACCCGCGTGTGCGCGGTGATGGCGTCCGCGAGCCGGTCGGGGACGCTCATTCGGTCACCTCTCTGTTCGTCCGTGAGAATTCGGTGGGGACCATTCTGTTGTTACGATCCTACAAACTCGTCCGTATATACGTGTTTGGAAGTCACGGTCACGTCTCCGAACTGGCACAACCGCTATACGAGAGGCTGGAAACAGGGTTCAGACGGAGCAAAATGCGGATCGGCGCGATCGTGGAACTGTGACGGTGACGCGGTTGTCGCTGTGCTGGCTACTCGATCGAGACCGTTTTGAGATCCTCGGCGAACCGAACGTCGCCGTCGTAGTGAGTGCCGATCGACTCGAGCATCTCGTCGTGGCGGCCCTCGGTGTGGGGATAGAGATGGGTGAGGTAGACTCGGCCGATCTCCCGGCCGGCCAGTTCTCGGCCGAGCGCGTCGGGCGTCGGGTGGTTCGAGACGTCGACGTCGTCGGGAAACGAACAATCGTGGGCGAGGATCGCCGAACCTTCCGCGAAGTTCGCCAGTCCCGCGAAGGCCTCGCTGTCGCCGCTGAACGTGAAGAGATCGCCGAAGCGGTAGGCCAGACACGGCAGCGAGTGGCGAGTCTCGTAGGCGGAGACGTCGAACCCGGCGACGGAAAACTCGCCGGCGACGACCTCGCGAACCTGTATCTCGAGTTTGTCCTGCATGTACTCGTAGACGTCGAGCAGGTCGTCGACCAGCGCCTTGGTCCCCTGCGGGCCGACGACCTCGAGGTGCTCCTCGCCGGCGAGCCAGCGGGCTTTCAGCAGCGGGAGCAGATCGGCCACGTGATCGAGGTGGTGGTGGGTCAGGAGAACCGACGAGACGTTCTCGTAGCCGACGCCGGACTGCTGGAGCCGCTGGAGCGAGCCGGCACCGCAGTCGATCAGCAGCGTCCGTCCGTCCTCCTGCACGAGAAGTCCCGCCTGAAAACGATCCCCCGTAGGCATGGCGCTTCCAGTACCGAGAAAGGTGACACGCATACGAGGGTGTGGAACGCCCGAGCCGATAAGGGTACCTTTCGTCGTCCTCGCGGTATCGTTCGTCCGCCGGAGAGCGAAGCGGGACCGTGGCGCCATCTCCGATCGAATCGGAGGGATACCAGCGCCCGAGTGGTGGGGGCTGACGGTGGAAACCGAGGCCGTAACGGAATCGTGAGCGCGCTCGAACCGCCCGAACGGCACAAAGATTCAAGCGATTTGATTCCACACCATGGGGTATCGTTCGATGTATTCGATTTCGACGCCTCGAAGCCGCCGGCGCTCGAGCGGCGAGCGTCCCGTCGATACCGACGGTATCGCTCACGCCACCGACCGGCGAGTGAGACGATGATCGGCCACCTCGATGACTCGTTCCCGCCGGCGGTCACGAAGACGACGCTCTACCGGATCGTCGGCTGGGTCCTGCGGGTGTACGTCGCCGGCCTGCTGATCGTCGGCGTCTACAGTCTCCTGTGGGTCCTCGAGGTCGCCGGCTGCTTCCCGGGCGCTGGCTGTCGACGGTGTGGCTCGGCGTCGCCGCGACCGGCGTCCTCTTCCTCATCCTTCTCGTTCCCCTCTATTACGTGGCTCGAGCGACCGATCGCTGACCCGAATCGGTCGCCGACCGCGCCGTCGGTGCTCGACCTCCCGGCCGGACCGACCTTTCGGCGGATTTATCGCCGCGTCGATCCGACCCACAGTACGAACACCTCCATGACAGTCGTTCTCGCCGGCGTCGGCGCCGACAGCACGAACGTCGGCGCGCTGGCTCCCCTCTACGACGACGGTCGCTTCGAATACGTTCCGATCCCGGAGAAGACCCGTGAGACGACCGAAACGGAGACCCTCGGTTCGTGGACTCTCCGTGCCGATGACGGGACCGCAGCGGACCTGACGACCCGTATCACGCCCCAGCCGGTCCACGACGGGACCGAATCCGTCACCGGCGACGCGCTCGCGGACTGGCCGCTCCACCGCGATCCGAACTTCGAGGCGCTAACCTACGGCGAACACCGGACCAGCGGCTACGTCTCGCGGCTCCGCGCGCTCGAGCCGGGAGACGTCGTCGGCTTTTACGCCGGACTGCGTCGGCCGGGCGGGGAGCGCGCCCACCGCTACCTGATCGGGTATTTCACCGTCGAGCAGGTGGCCGTCGTCGGCCCCGAGGTGCCCCCCGACGAGCGCGAAGCGATCCTCGACGCGCATCCGGAGAACGCGCACGCGAAACGCGCCCGAGGCGCCGATCTCTACCTCGAGAAGCCGGTCGTCATCGTCGACGGCCGCACGCCCGGCGGGCTCTTCGAGCGGGAGCCGATCCGGCTCAGCGACTACTACGTCGCTGCGGGCAACGAACGGCCGCAGTACTACTTGCGCGACGAAATCGAGTCCGAGTGGAACGTCCGCGCCGGCGGGTCGAACATGATGTTCAAGCCGGCCTACCGCTGTGAGCTCTCGGGGTCGGCGTTTCGGGAACTGGTCGGCGTTCCGGGAGCGCGAACGATCGACCAATCCGGTCGCACGTGACGGCGACGGCGCGCGAGGAGTCGCTGGCGGACAGAGTGAGACAGAACGACCCGTATCGTCCCGTTCGCCGCCGTCACGATCGGTCCTCGAGCCGGTCGAGAACCGACGCGATGTCGTCGAAATTTTCTCCCCGCGTTACCGCCACCCCCGGACCCCGGTACTCGATCACGTCGTGGGCGTCCAGTCTCGGGAGGTGGTTGTGGACCAGGGCGATGGTGATCGTTCGTCGGGCGGCGGGTCCCGAATCGTCGTCCCCGCGGATGCGATCCGACGAGACGAGCCGGCGGGCCAGCTCTTCCGGCGTCCCCCGTTCGATCGTCCGAAGCACGTCGAGAACGGAGTAGCGCGTCGGGTCAGAAATGAGCGTGCGGATCGTCCGCGTCTCGAGGGTCTTCGATTGAGACTGAGACATACAGTTTCCGTTCTCGCGAATCGGGACAGCGATATCCCCTACCCAGTTAGGGTCGGTTCGTCAATTCGATTTCGGTTCCGCATCGATCGGTTTCATGTGGCGATACGTCAAAGGACGGGGCAGTGACGACTCCCGACGACACGACGCGGCGACACGAGCGCGTCGAGCGCCACGCGACGCCCGGGCCGCGCAACTCGCTGGCCCATTGGACCACCGCCCGCGGCCCCCTCCGGGTCGCGATCAACTACATCGTCGTCTGGCTCGTTCGAATCTCGCCCAGCCTCCGGCTCAAACGCTGGCTGCTGGGGCGTCTCGGCGTCACGGTCGGCGAGGGCGTCTCGTGGGGTCTCGAGGCCACGCCCGACGTCTTCTGGCCGGAACTGATCACCGTCGAAGCGGACGCGATCGTCGGCTACGACGCGACGATCCTCTGTCACGAGTTCCTCCAGGACGAGTACCGGACCGGCGAGGTCGTCGTCGGTGAACGGGCGATGATCGGCGCGGGCGCGATCGTGCTTCCCGGCGTCGAGATCGGCGAGGGAGCCCGGATCGCGGCGAACTCGCTCGTGACCCGCGATGTCCCGCCCGGGGCGACGGTGGCGGGTGTGCCGGCCGAACCGATGGGTGAACCGAGAAACGGCGAGCGGGACTGAGATCGGCCTCGAGCGAGCGGTGCACGCGGGTCGCGCGCGAGCGGCTACTGGCGGCGCGGGTATTGATCCCTCGATCGGCGACTCACCGGTCGCTGGTAGGGTGGTGACGAAGCGGGAAAAACGGACTCGAGACCCAAACGCGGCCCCAGAATCGGGGACTTACAGCGACGACCAGGACTTGCGGGCGACGTTCCAGGAGGTGATGTCCGCGATCCAGCGGGCGGCGATCATCTTTTTCAGGTTCTTCGCCGGGTAGCCGCCGAAGGTGTCGACGGGGAGGGAGATGCCGAAGGCGGGTTTGACGCCGTGGGCGACGGCCTTCTCGCCGACGGAGATGACGGTCCCCTTGTCCTCGTGCTCCCAGGTTTTGAGGGGACGATTCTCGATCGCGCGGGCGATGTTCTCGCCGGCGACGTCCGCGGCCTGCCAGGCGGCCTGGGCCGTCGGCGGTGCGGGCTGGTCGCCTTGATCGATGATCGCCGAGTCGCCGATGGCGAACACGCGCTCGTCGGAGGTCTGGAAGTTCGCCCCGGTGGTCACTCGGTTGTGTTCGTTCTCGAGGTCGACGCCGTCCATCGCGTCGCGACCCGTGATCCCGCCGGTCCAGACGAGCACGTCGTGATCGAGGGGGTCGCCCTCGTCGAACTCGATGTGGTCCGCGGTGGCCTCGGTGATCGGGTCGTCCGTGTGGATCTGGACGCCGGCCTCCTCGAGCAGGTCGCGCAGCGCCTGCTGGACTTCCGGATCGTTGCCGGGGAAGATCTCCTCGAGCGCTTCGACGAGGTGGATCTCGATCGGCGCGCGGTGTTCGTCGCGGAATTCCGCGATCTCGCCGGCGGTCTGGATGCCCGAGAGGCCGGCACCGCCGATGACGACCTGTGCGGGGTCGCCGCGCGTCGCCTCCTGACTCGCTTCCGTGACGGCCTCGTTGATCTCGAGGGCGTCGTCGAGACTCTTCAGCGTCAGGGAGTGCTCCTCGAGGCCGGGGATGCCGTAGTAGGCGGTCTGGCTGCCGAGACCGACGAGAACGTAGTCGTAGTCGACGTCATCGCCGTCGGCGAGTTCGACGGTCCGTTCCTCGACATCGAGACCGGTGACTTCGTCCTGAATGAACCGGGTCGACGGATCCGCGATCCGGTCGACCGGGAACGTGATGTCCGAGCGAACGTTCGGATCCCGGATCACGCGGTGGGATTCGTGCAAAACGAGATGATAGTCGACGTCAGCGATCCAGGTCAGCCGAGCGTTGCCTTCGAGCTCCGACTGGAGCTTGTTGACCGCACCGGTACCGGCGTAGCCGGCACCGAGCACGACGACGTTCTCAGTCATACGCAACACTGCGAAACACTATGATACAAAGGTGTTGAAACGGGAATCAGTGTGCCTTCGGTTCTCATGCCGAGGAGTCGCTCGTGGGGCCGGTTCGACCCGGCTCATCGAAGCCGATCAGAGAATCCGGTTCCCGAACGCGCTCGCGGTCAGTTCGGCCGCGAGCGTCGCCGTCTCGTTCGCCTCGTCTAAAATCGGATTGACCTCGACGACGTCCATCGATCTGAGTAGTCCGCGGGCCTCGTCGCGTCGAGAGATCGCCTCGAGCGCGGCGTGGGCTTCGCGGTAGGTGACGCCGCCGCGGACGGGGGTGCCGACCCCGGGCGCCGCCCTGGGGTCGAGCCAGTCGAGATCGAGGCTGACGTGGACGCCGTCGGTCCCGTCGGTCGCGACCGCGAGCGCGTCTTCGACGACCGCGGAGACGCCCCGCTGGTCGATGTCGGACATGGTAAAGGCCGTCATCTCGCTCTCTCGAATCAGTTCGCGCTCGCGGCCGTCGATGCTCCGGAGGCCGACGTAGGCGATCGACGACTCCCGGAGGCCGGCCGCGGGTGCCCACTCGGTCTCACCGAACGCGCCGCGTCCGAGGGCCGCGGCCAGTGGCATCCCGTGAACGTTCCCGCTGGGTGACGTTTCCGGCGTGTTGAGGTCCGCGTGGGCGTCGAACCAGATCGCGCCGAGATCCGCGGCTCGCGCCGAGCCGTCGAGCGACCCGATCGCGACCGAGTGGTCGCCGCCCAGGACGAGCGGAAACTCGCCGTCGGCGAGCGTCGAGGCGACTCGATCGCCCACGCGCGAACAGACGTCCTCGACCTCCCGGAGGAATTTCGCGTGTCCCCGACTGGGCTGGTCGGCGTCCGGATCGCGCTCCTCGGCCCGCGGCATCGAGAGGTCGCCGTCGTCGATCGGTTCGACGCCCGCTCGCTCGAGGCCGTCGGCCAGGTCCGCGTATCGGATGGCCGAGGGCCCCATGTCGACACCGCGGCGGTTCGCCCCGTAGTCCATCGGTGCGCCGATGATTCTGACGGTTCGTCCCATACGTGCGCTACGCCGTCGACCGGTTTGGTCGTGGCGATGTCGACGGCGGGTATCGTGACGATGCAGCCGGTCGGTTTCGTGGTGGTTCGCCGGAAGCGACGATCCGGTCCGACGCTGCGATAGCTTTAGGGTTAGACGCGTCTAATCCCGGTACAGCATGATGCTGAGCGACGTGATGGAAGATTACCTCAAAGCGATCTATCAGCTCCAGCGCGAGACGGACGATCGGATCAAGACCTCCGAGATCGCGGCGGAGTTGGACGTCACGTCGCCGACGGTCACGAGCATGCTCGATAAACTCGAGGCGCGCGAACTCGTCGACCGCGAGAAGTACCGCGGGGTGACCCTGACCGACGAGGGCGAAACCGTCGCTCTCGAGGTCGTCCGGCACCACCGGTTGCTCGAGGCGTACCTCACGGAACACCTCGATTACGACTGGTCGGAAGTCCACGCGGAAGCCGATCGGCTCGAACATCACATCAGCGAAAACTTCGAGGCCCGCGTCGCCGACGCCCTCGGCGAGCCGACGGTCGACCCCCACGGATCGCCGATCCCCGGCGCGGACCTCGAGCCGCCGGAACGCCCCGACGGCGAGGCTATCACCGAGTTCGAGGCGGGGACCGTCGTGACCGTCGCCGAAGTCGCCGACCAGGATCCGGACGTGTTGTCGTATCTCGCCGAGCACGGCGTCCAACCGGGCGTCGAACTGGAAATCCTCGAAATCGCACCGTTCGGGATGGTGACGGCTCGCTCGAGCGACGCAGACGAGCCGGTCTCGCTCCCCGAGTCCGTCGCCCATCACGTTCGAGTTGCGACGCCCGCGGAGCCCGCACCGTCGTCGTAGGACGGGGACCGCTCGAGCGGTTCGGTCAGTCCGGGGTGGTTCCAATCGAACGGATGCAAATTGCTGTGGCGCGAACGAACCGAAACTTCTTCGCAGCGCCGGCTCAACCGTCACAATACTGCCAAAACGCTCGGCTCACCCGCCGGGTTTAAGGAATCCAAATACGAATATATCACTATGTCATCCATCGAACTCACCCCCAGCCAGAAGAAAATCCTCCGCGCGCTAACGAATCTCCACAAGGAGACCGAAGACGCCATCAAAGGGGAAGATATCGCCGAACAGGTCGACCGCAATCCGGGGACGATCCGCAACCAGATGCAGAGTCTCAAAGCCCTGCAACTGGTAGAGGGCGTACCGGGGCCGAAAGGGGGCTACAAACCGACGGCCGCCGCCTACGAAGCGCTCGAGATCCAGCAGATGGACGAGCCCGCAGCGGTCCCGATGCAACACGAGGGCGAACCCGTCGACGACACCATCATCGAGGAGATCGATCTCTCGAGCGTCCACCATCCGGAACTCTGCCGCGCTGAGATTCACATCCAGGGGACCCTCAGCGACATTCACGAGAACGACTCCGTCACCGTCGGCCCGACGCCGCTTTCGAAACTGGTCATCGAAGGCACCGTCGACGGGAAAGACGATACGAACAACATCCTCATCCTGCGCATCGACGACATGGTCGCGCCCGCCGAAGAACCGGCACACTGAACGGGCTGTCGGCCGCGTTCACCACGCTTCTCCGCCGAGCGCCTGCGCTGGCGTTCGACAGTTGCGACGCGAAAACGGTCGGGAGTCAGCGTCATACGGCTGCTGTAACGGTTTCCCAGCGCGACCGCGATCCGGCCTGCGGTCGCGCCGGAAATGACGTACAGCAGTCCGTATCAGTATCGCAACGGGACCTCGAGCGGTCAGTTCGGATCGTCGACTGCGTCGTCAGCGTCGGCGACCGCCGACGCCGGAATCACGTCGACGCTCGCGACCGCGTCGCCGTCGTCGACTTCCATCACGATCACGCCCATCGTGTTCCGGCCGACGGTCGAGATTTCGTCGACACGGGTGCGGACGATCTGGCCGCGCTCGCTCATCATCACGAGCTGGTCGTCCGTATCGACCGCCTTGACGGCCGTCACGGGGCCGTTTCGTTCGCCCGTTTTGATGTCGATTAGCCCTTTGCCGTACCGTGACTGGGTGCGGTACTCGGAGAGGAGCGTCCGTTTGCCGTAGCCGTTCTCCGTGACCGTCAGCAACGCCTGTCCGTCGTCCTCGTCCGTCGCGACCAGTCCCGCCACGGCGTCACCGTCCTGGAGTTTGATGCCGTTGACGCCGCGGGCGTTCCGGCCCATCGCGCGGACCTCGGTCTCGTCGAAGCGGATCGTCATGCCGCCCTCGGTCGCGATGACGAGGTCCTGAGAGCCGTCCGTCACGTCGACGTCGACCAGTTCGTCGCCCTCCTCGAGGTCGGCCGCGATGATCCCCGTCGAGAGGATGTTGTCGAACTCCTCGCCGGCGGTGCGTTTGACGTAGCCGTGTCGGGTGACCATCGTCACGAACTCGTCGTCGTCGAAAGCGTCGGTGTCGACGATGGCCGTGATGTCCTCGCCGGGATCGAGGTCGAGGATGTTGATCGCCGATTTCCCGCGGGCGGTCCGGCCCATCTCGGGGATCTCGTAGGTCTTGAGCCGGTAGACTTCGCCCTGATTCGTAAAGCAAAGCAGGTAGTCGTGGGTGTTGGCCCGGAAGACCGTCGTAACCCGGTCGTCCTCTTTGACGTCGGCGCCGATGATCCCTTTCCCGCCGCGACCCTGGGGGTCGAAGCCGTCGATCGGCATCCGCTTGACGTAGTCGTCCTCTGTCATCACGACGAAGACCTCCTCCTCGGGGATGAGGTCCTCGTGGGTGACCGTGCCCTGATCCTCGACGATCGAGGTTCGGCGGTCGTCGGCGTACTCGTCTTTGATCTCGCGGAGTTCGTCTTTGATGACGGCGAGCAGTTCGGACTCGCTCTCGAGGATCGCGGTCAGGCGCTCGATCTCGGCCTGCACGTCCTCGTACTCGGATTCGATCTCGGCGGCCTCCATCGAGGTGAGACTGCCGAGTTGCATCCGGACGATGTGGGTGGCCTGGTCCTCGGAGAAGTCGTAGGCCTCCCGCAGCGCCGCTTTCGCGGCCGATCGGTCCTCGCTGTTCCGGATCAGTTCGACGACGTCCTCCGCGTTCTCGACGGCCGTCATCCGACCCTCGAGGATGTGCGCCCGGTCCTCGGCCTCCTGGAGGTCGAACTCGCTGCGCCGTCGGACGACCTCTCGGCGGTGGGAGATGTACTCCGCCAGGGTCTCCTTGAGCGAGAGCACGCGGGGCTGGCCGTCGACCAGCGCGAGGTTGATGACGCCGAAGGTCCGCTCGAGGTGGTTCTCGAGCAGTTTGTTCTCGACGACCTCCGCGTTCGCGCCGCGTTTGAGTTCGACGACGACGCGGACCCCGTTGCGGTCGGACTCGTCGCGCAGGTCGGAGATGCCTTCGATCTCGCCCTCGTTGACGTCCTCGGCGATGCGCTCGACGAGGCGGGCCTTGTTGGCCTGGAAGGGGAGTTCGGTGATGACGATCCGCTCGCGGTTCGACTTCCACTCCTCGACTTCGAACTCGGCGCGGACCCGGAGTCGACCGCGGCCGGTCTTGTAGGCCGAGTAGATGGCGTCCCGGCCGACGATGTTCGCGCCCGTCGGGAAGTCCGGTCCCTTGACGTGTGCCATCAGGTCGTCGACGGTCGCGTCGGGGTTGTCGATCAACTCGATCGTCGCGTCGATGACCTCTCCCAGATTGTGCGGCGGGATGTTCGTCGACATCCCGACCGCGATCCCGGAGGAGCCGTTCACGAGGAGGTTCGGGAACGCCGCCGGCAACACGTCGGGCTCCTGCAGGCGGTCGTCGTAGTTCGACGAGAAGTCGACCGTGTCCTTGTCGATGTCCTCGAGCAGTTCCTCGGCGAGCGGGGCCATCCGCGCTTCAGTGTATCGCGGCGCGGCGGCGGGGTCGCCGTCCATCGAGCCGAAGTTCCCCTGGCCGTCGATCAGCGGATAGCGCATCGAGAAGTCCTGTGCCAGCCGAACCAGGGTGTCGTAGATCGCGCTGTCGCCGTGGGGGTGGTAGTCACCCATCGTCTCCCCGACGATCGAGGAGGACTTGCGGTGGCTGCTCCCGGAGGAGACGCCCATCTCGTGCATCGCGTAGAGGATGCGCCGGTGGACGGGCTTGAGCCCGTCGCGGACGTCGGGGAGGGCGCGACCGGCGATGACGCTCATCGCGTAGTCGATGTAACTCTGCTCCATCTCGTTTTCGATACGGACGTTTTCGACTGACCGCGCCTCGACGTCCGTCGGATCGGGTACGTCTGAACTCATGTAGTTATAGTAAGATCTCTATATGTCGATCCACTCTGCTTCCGGCGCGTGGTCCTTGATGAACTGCTTGCGGGGTTCGACGGCGTCGCCCATCAGGACGGAGAACATCTTGTCCGCCGCGGCCGCGTCCTCGATCGTGATCTGCTTGAGGATGCGGTTGTCGGGATTCATCGTCGTCTCCCAGAGCTGTTCGGGGTTCATCTCGCCGAGCCCCTTGAACCGCTGGACCTGCGAGGGGTTGCCGTCGCACTTTTTCGCGACGATCTCGTCGCGCTCGGCCTCGGTCATCGCGTCGTAGGTCTCGCCGCGGTAGCGGATGCGGTACAGCGGGGGCTGAGTCGCGTAGACGTAACCGCCCTCGAGCAGCGGGCGCATGTGCCGGTAGAAGAACGTCAACAGCAGCGTCCGGATGTGCGCGCCGTCGACGTCGGCGTCCGTCGCCATGATGATCTTCTTGTAGCGGATGTTCTCGACGTCGAACTCGTCGCCGATCCCCGCGCCGATCGCGGTGATCATGTTCCGGATCTCGTCGTTCTCGAGGATCCGATCCAGGCGGTGTTTCTCGACGTTGAGAATCTTCCCCTTGATGGGGAGGATGGCCTGGAAATCAGGGTTCCGGGCTTGCTTCGCGCTGCCGCCCGCGGAGTCGCCCTCCGCGATGAACAGTTCCGCTTCGTCCGGATCCTTGGTCTGACAGTCGGCCAGTTTGCCGGGGAGGGAGGTCGAATCGAGCGCCGACTTCCGGCGCGTCAGTTCCTCGGCCTTCTGGGCGGCCATCCGGGCCTTGGCCGCCTCGACGGCCTTCATCACGATCGCCTGGGCGGTGTCGGGATGTTCCTCGAAGTAGGTGCCCAGTCCCTCGTGCATGGCGCTCTCGACGATCCCGCGGACTTCGCTGTTGCCGAGTTTCGTCTTCGTCTGGCCCTCGAACTGGGGATCGGGGTGTTTGATCGAGATGACCGCGGTGAGTCCCTCCCGGATGTCCTCGCCGGTGAGGTTCTCCTCGAGATCGGAGAGCAGGTCGTTCTCGTTGGCGTAGTCGTTGACCGTCCGCGTGAGGGCGGTTTTGAACCCGGTGAGGTGGGTTCCGCCCTCACGGGTGTTGATGTTGTTCGCGAAGGCGTGGATCGACCCCTGTAGCTCCTGAGTGGCCTGCATCGCCACTTCGATCTGGATGTTCTGGTCCTCGTCCTCGAAGTAGATGATGTCGTCGTGCATCGCCGAGCGCGTCTCGTTCAGATACTCGACGAACTCGCGGATGCCGCCGTCGTACTCGTAAGTCTCGGAAACGGGTTCGCCCTGGTCGTCGTCCTCGCGCTCGTCGCGGAGCGTGATGCGGACGCCCGAGTTGAGGAAGGCCAGTTCCCGAAGCCGGTTCGAGAGCGTCGAGAACGAGATGTCGCCCGTCTCGAAGATGCCGGTGTCGGGCCAGAATCGGATCTGCGTGCCCGTCTCCTCGTCCGGTTCCATGTCGCGGACGCGCTCCATGTCGCCGACGGGTTCGCCGGCCTCGAACGCGTGGCGGAAGACGCCGCCGTCGCGCTTCACCTCGGCCTCGAGGCGCTGGGAGAGGGCGTTGACGACGCTCACGCCGACGCCGTGGAGGCCGCCGGAAACCTGGTAGGACTTGTTGTCGAACTTGCCCCCGGCGTGGAGGACGGTCAGAATGACCTCGAGTGCGGGGCGGTCGTACTCCTCGTGCGTGTCGACGGGGATGCCGCGGCCGTCGTCGGCGACGCTCACCGAGCCGTCCTCGTGGATGGAGACGGTGATGTCGTCGCAGTGGCCGGCCAGCGCCTCGTCGATCGAATTGTCCACCACTTCGTAGACGAGGTGGTGGAGGCCTCGAGAATCGGTAGAGCCGATGTACATCGCCGGTCGCTTTCGCACGGCCTCCAGGCCTTCTAAGACCTGAATCTGCCCGGCGCCGTACTCGCTTTCCTGGGACATGTAAAACCTGCTTTCGGATAGTGGTCCGGCCCTAATAAAAGTCACGTGTACGCGCGCGAGCGCGAGCAGTCGGGCGACCGCGGGGGCGGTCCACGATCCGCCGAAACGGCCTAGATGACCGCGTCGAAGTCGTTGTGGCCCTGAATGTCGACGCCCTCGTCGGTGATCTCCGCGAGGAAGACGCCGTTGCCGGAGCCGGTGTCGCGCTCGACGGCGCTCTTGATAGCTCGCGCGGCGACCGTTTGTGCCTCGTCGAGCGAGAGGTCCGCTTCGTACTCGTTCTCGAGGAGGCCGTAGGCCAGTTGCATCCCGCTGCCGGTGACCGTGTAGTCGTCGGCCATCACGCCGCCTGCGGGGTCGATGCTGTAGACGTGGCTCCCCTCGCTATCGACGCCGCCGAGGATGGGGTTGATCGCTCGGAACGGGCCGCCGCGGGCGAAGTTGCCCGCGAGCGTCGCGAGCGCCTCGATCGGCATCGGCTCGCCGCGGCGCGATTCGTAGAGGTTGACCTCGGCGCGCAGCGTTCGGATGAACGACTGTGCGCCGCCGACGCTACCGACCAGCGTCAGCGCGCCGGTGGGGTGGATCTGCTCGACCTTCTGGACGTCCTTGTTCGAGACGAACCGCCCGCCGAGGCTGGCGCGCATGTCCGTCGCGATGACGACGCCGTCGTCGGTCGTGATGCCGATGGTCGTCGTCCCGGTCTTGTTGACGGTGTCGCCGCGGTCGTCGCCCCGGTTGCCGTCGGGGAGCGAACCCAGTTCGGGCTCGTACGGCGACGGATCGGCGTTCCCCTGCGGCGTCGACGGTTGGGTCCAGTTATTCATCGCTCTCCTCCTCCGGGTGGTCGATCTCCGCGAGGATCGACTCGAGGTGGTCGGTTTCGACCGAGCGGAACGACTCGTCCTCGGTGGTGATCGTCGCGACGTCGACGTCCTCGGCGTCGACGACCTCGTCTTCGGGCGCGCTGAGCGCGCTCAGTGCGACCTCGATGCCGCCGTCGACGTCGAGGTCCTCGCGGTAGTGCTCCTCGAGATGGCCCTGAATGGCGTCGCGGTCCCCACCGATGGCCGCCGCCTTCCACTCGTAGTCCGTCCCCGAGGGATCGGTTTCGTACAGTTTCGGCTCGCCGGCGTCGATCCCGCCGACGAGGAGGGCGACGCCGAACGGACGCGCGCCGCCCGTCTGGGTGTACTCCTGAATGTGGTCCGTGACCGCTCGCGTCAGCGTCTCGACGCCGATCTGCTGCCCGTACCGGAGCTGTTCACCCTGTGCGCGGCGGCGGGCGAGATCGACGAGCTGACGCGCGTCGGCGACGTGGCCGGCGCTCGCGACGCCGATGTGGTCATCGGCCTTGTGGATCTTTTCGACGCTCTCGCGCTCCATGAGCGGCGAGCTGACCTGTCGATTCGCGGCGAGGACCACGCCGTCGGGCGTGCGGAGACCGACGCTCGCGGTTCCGCGTTTAACGGCCTCGCGGGCGTACTCGACCTGGTAGAGACGTCCGTCCGGGGAGAAAATGGTGATCCCCCGATCGTACGCCTGCTGATTGGATTGTCCTTGCATTAGTCTTCACCTCGGGTAAGGGATAGACATATATAGGCCTTCTTCTGAAGGCAACTTCGTCCGTTCGGCACGAACCCCGAAGAAAGGGGTCCGAGCACGCTTTCGACGCGCGGAATCGCCCGGATCGAAATCTCGTGGTCGACCCTCGGAGTCTTCGTCCGTGATTCGCGTCTCGTACTCGAGTAACTGCCGGATTACTCAACCCGTCGATATGAACGGTCGGCTGCTATCTCAAGCTTTCCACTGAAACGGATCACTGCCGTTGATTTCGGTAGAGCATTTCGCACTCCACTACACAGGTGACAGCGGACCGGTCGAGTCACCCCGAGAACCCAGCCGTTCGTCGGCTCGAGGCGTCGGCAACCCTTTCGATTTCCAGGAAATAACTACAGATGCACGAACACAGTACCGTCGTCGACGTTCCGCTCGAAACGGAAACGGAAACGGACACGGAAACCGTCCACCGATGCGGACTCGCGCTCTCTCGTCTCCCGAACGGTTTCAGAGCCGGGTCCGCCATCAGTCCGCTCGTATCGAGTACTGCCCTCGAGTTGCGATCCGACCGGGCTCCGAGTTCCGACGCGAACGACGCCCGATCCGCTGCTCGAGGTGAGCGAACGTGAGCGAACAGTCAGCGTCGGCACCTACGTCGACATCGACGGTCGTCGACGTCGTCCCCGGCGGGGAAGCGATCCACGGGGCGCTCTACAGGTACGGGTTAGGCGTGCTGTTCGCTGCGAACGTGTTCGGCGCGGGATCGGTCTACATCCTCGCCGACACGGGCGCGAACTTCGCGTTCTCCCTGCTGTGGGTGTTACCGCTCGCGTTCCTCGTCGACATCGCGCTGCACGACATGAGCGCGCGACTCGCGACCGAGGACGAACCGCTCGCCGACTACATCGTCGACGTGCTCCCGATCGGGGGAACGACGCTCCTCGTCGGCATCTCGCTGATGTCCGGGCTGTGGGCCGTCTCGAACTACGCGGTCGCCGGTGCGGCGCTGGCCTGGCTCGTTCCCGGCCTCGACAACGTCCTCGTCGGGATCGTCCTCGCGGCCGGGGCCGGCATCGCCATCGTGCAAATGAAGGTCTACGATCGGATCGAAGCGGCGATCGCCGCGATGGTGTTCGCCGTCTTCAGTTCGTACGGGCTGTTGCTGCTGGGCCTCGACGTGCCGTGGCAATCGGTCGCCGCCGGCCTGCAGCCGATACTCCAGACCGAGATCGGGTATCTCACCGCGATCATCGCACTGCTCGGGACGACGGTCTACTGGCCGAACTTCTTCATCCAGTCGAGCATTCAGCCGACCAAGGAGTGGACCGACATCTGGGAGTACCGTCGGGACAACGCCGCCGGAATCGCGACGACGCTCGTCATCGGTAGCTTCGTCATGATCGTCTCGGCGGTCACCCTTTCCGGGGGAGATATGACGCTGACGGGCCCCGGAGAACCGCTCGCGGCGATTCTCGGCGATTACGCGCTCGTCGTGTTCATACTCGCGGCGTTCCTCGCCTCGATCTCCTCGGCCACCGGGACGCTGTTCGGTGCCGGGTTCATGGTCCCACAGGCGCTCGGTCGGGACACGGTCTTCGGCGACGCCGCGTTCCGTCGAACCGTCATCGCGCTGATCGTCCTCTCGGCGATCACCGCGCTTCCGCTGCTCGCCTACACGGGCTTTGGCCCCGTCGAACTGGCGATCGTCATGCCGGCCGTCAACGGCGCGATCGGTCTGCCGGTCACCGTCTTCGCGCTCATCGGGGCCGTCAACAGGTTCCACGACGTCGACTGGTACGAAAACGTCGCGTTCATCGCCGCGGGCCTCGTGTTGCTCGTCGGCAGCCTCCTGACCGTCCAGTCGCTGTACGAAACCATCCTGAACATCCTCTGAGGGCTCGAGCGGAGGTGAGCGAGCGGGAACGAAGAGGAGAGACAGGAGTGATACCGGAAGCGAACGCCTCCCGTGAGCAGGCGGGAAGCAGAAGGTAGGAGTAGCGCGGGAACCGACCAGTCGTATCGATAGGCGATATGCTCGCGCTCCCCTTCGACCTCCCCCTGGTCCTGTTGCTCGCCTCGATCGCTTTCTTCTCGGGGATCGGCATCACCACCATCGGCCCGGGCGGGATCTTCGTGACGATCGCGCTCTACTCCCTGACGTCGCTCCCCTCGAGCCAGGTCGCCGGCACCGCCCACGCCACGTTCGTCGTCACCGGACTCGTGGGGAGCGCCGCCTACCTCCACTCCGGGGAGATGAAGACCGGCGAGAGTCGCGCGATCGCGATCGTCCTCAGCGGCGCGAGTATCCTCGGCGCGCTCGTCGGCGCGTACGCGAACGCGTTCGTTCCGCGCTCCGTATTCGGGCTCCTGCTCGGCGGCGTCGCGTCGGCCGTCGGCGGGATCATCCTGTACCGCGAGCGCCGCGGGTTCAGCCCGATCTACGACCTCGAGCCCCTGACTCGAGGCGGCCGAACCGTACTCGCCGGCCTCGGATTCGCCCTCGGCGTCTGCAGCGGCCTGCTGGGAATCGGCGGGCCGGTGCTGGCCGTGCCGGCGCTGGTACTGGTCGGCGTCCCGATGTTGCTCGCCGTCGCCGTCGCGCAGGTCCAGTCGATCTTCATCGCGACGTTCGCGGCGTCGGGCTACTTCCTGCAGGGGAACGTCCTCGTGCCGCTCGCGGTCGTCATCGGCACGCCGCTCCTGTTCGGCGTCGTCGTCGGGTGGCGAGTCGCCCACGCCATCGATCCCGAGCGGCTGAAGGTCGCGCTGGGTGTCGTCCTGCTGGGCGTCGGCCCCTATCTCGCCCTGTGAGCGGCGGAGCCCGTCACGTCGGCGGGAACCAGACTGAAGGCGACGCGCGTGGACGTCGACACGTTCCATGCCACCGCGGATCCTCGTCCCGTTCGACGACTCCGAGCCCGCTCGCGACGCCCTCGAGTACGCGTTCGATCTGTTTCCCGACGGCGAGTTCGTCGCGCTTGCCGTCGTCGACACCACCTCGTTGCCGTACATTCCGAACGTCGCTGACGACGCCGAGATGAGCGACGACGCGCGAGCGCTGCTGGACGACGCCGCCGACCAGTTAGCCGCGGCCGAGGCCATCGCCGACGAGCGCGGCGTCGCCGTCGAAACGCGGACGCGAATGGGAACGCCGGCCCGGGAGATCCTCGAGTACGCCGAACGCGATCCCGTCGATCACGTCGTCATCGGCAGCCACGGCCGATCCGGCATCGAACGGATCCTGCTGGGCAGCGTCGCCGAGGTGGTCGTCAGACACTCGCCGGTGCCGGTGACGGTCGCTCGATGACGGCGCTGCCGTACCGTGACGACTCCGTCGAATCGTCCGACTCGAGGCCCTGCACACACGGGCCGCGGACTCTTTGCGACGAGTGACCGATATCGGCTCGAGAGGCCCATGAGCGAATACGACGGCACGGAGAACCCCGAGACGCCCTGGCGGGACGACGGAGAGACCGAAGACGACAATCGCGGGGACGAGGGACTGACCGGCGCCGACAGGACCCCGTACGGGCCGAACGCTGCGGAACGAGGAACGGGACTGTCGGCGATCGTGGGCCTGCTCGGGCTCGCCTTACTCGTACAGGCCCTCGTCCTCGATCTCGCCGCGAGCCAGTTCTGGAACGACAGCTTCGTCGGTGCGACGCTGCTCGTCGCCGGCGCGTACAACTACTCCCGCCGATCGAACGAGGAGTTCGGGAGCATCGGCGTCGCGTCCCTCGTCGCGCTCCTCGGCCTGTGGCTCGTCGCATCGCCGTTCCTGCTCGGGAACGGATCGGGTATCGCGGAGACCGCGAGCGGTCTCGGCTTCTGGACCGACATCGTCGTCGGATCGCTCGCGTTCGGGATCGGGTCGTACAGCGCCTCTGCGATCCGCGATCGGCGTCGCCACGTGAACGTGCGGAGAACGGCGAGGTGAGCCCTCGCGGACCGACGGTACGGTCGCGTTGCTGTCGGTTTCGATGACTGTGGCATACTCCGGCCCAATCCACTTATCCCGCGTTCTGGTACAGTGATTCGATGCTTCCGCTCGTCGCGATAGTGCTCGCTCTCGTCGTCGGTGCGGTGATTCTCGAGGTCGTGTCGTATCGAGCGCTCGAACGGATCCCCTCGGTGGCCACCGAGGAGTTCCCCGAGATCGATCGGGAGTTACTGGGGAAGTTCAGTAGCTTCGATCCCGAACTCGGGTGGGTTCCCCAACCGAACCGGGAGAAACAGAAGGACACGGGCGATCACCTCCCGGGCGAGGAGGTCCGCACCACGGTCACGTACTCGACCGACGAGTACGCGAGTCGGGTCTGCCCCGCGAAGGAACGCGATCCCGACGCCGACCGCACGGTTTCGACCTACGGCGACTCCTACTGTTTCTGCCGGGAAGTCGACGACGACGAGACCTTTCAGAACTATCTCGCGCGGGAACTCGACACCCACGTCGCCAACTACGGCGGCGGCAACTACGGCCTCGATCAGGCGCTCATGCGGCTCAAACGCCAGTATCCCGACGATCCGACCGACCACGTCTTCATGGTCGTCACCGCCTCCTCGATCGCGCGCATCCTCAGCGTCTGGAAACACTACCAGGAGTTCGGCAACATTCTCGCGGTCAAACCCCGCTACGTCCTCGAGGACGGCGACCTCGAGCGCGTCGAGAGTCCCGTCGACGAGAAGGAGGAACTGCTCGACCTCGAGTCGAAGGCCGACTTCCTCCGGGAGTACGATTTCCACTACGACCACTGGTTCAAGCCGCACTTCGCGACGCGGCCGTACACGGCGGACTTCTTCGAGAAGAACGAACACCTCCGCTACGCCGGCTACACGGCCGGGAAGGAACTCGAGCGCCGTCTCGGTCGATCGATCCCGGGAATCGACTTCGATCTGGCTCAGACCCAGTCGGCGTTGCGACTGGAACAGCCCCGCGTGCGGTACCACGAGCGGCTGTTCGACACCCACGAGGCCCTGTTCGACGCGCTCATCCGGGAGTTCGTCGACTACGCGGACGAGCAGAATTTCGAGCCGACCTTCGTGATGGTTCAGCAGCTCCGGTACGCGAAATACGAGTCCGAACACGGGCCGATCTACGGCGACCTGCTGGAGCGACTCGATGAGACGTACGATGACCTGACGACGATCGACATGGCCACGCACCTCTCGCCCGACGACGGCGACGTCGAGTCGCTGTACGTCGAACGCGGGGAGGGCGGCCACTACAGTCCCGAAACCAACGCGGCAATCGCACAGGTGCTGGCCGAGGTCGTCGAGCAGCGGGCAGTCGTGGAATGAATCCCGTCTACCTCGTCGCCGGCATCGTCATCCTCGTCGGTGCGATCGTGGACATCCTCTGGACGACCCTCTGGGTCGACGGAGGCTCCGGTCCGATCTCCGGTCGACTGACGACGGTTATCTGGCGCGGTCTCCGGATCGTTACGCGGGATCACAACAGGGCCCTCAGCCTCGCCGGACCGATCATCCTCACCGCCACGCTCGCGATGTGGATCGGACTCATCTGGATCGGCTGGACGCTCATCTTCGCGAGCGAGTCGATGGCCGTGGTGAACTCTCGCACCGGCAGCCCCGCCGACTGGTGGGGGCGGTTCTACTACGTCGCCTACACGATGTTCACCGACGGTAACGGCGACTACACCCCGGTGTACGGCGGTGACGTCTGGGAGGTCGCCAGCGCGTTCACGACGGCTTCGGGCATGGCGTTCGTCACGCTCGGCGTCTCCTACGTCCTCACCGTCCTCGGGGCCGTCTCCGACAAACGCTCCTTCGCCAGTACCGTCACGGGACTGGGAGACCGAAGCGAAGCGTTCGTCCGAACGGGCTGGACCGGCGAGGACTTTCAGGGCCTCGAGCTGACCGTCGAGTCCCTCGCGTCGGAACTGAGCCTGCTCGCCGAACAGCACAAGTCCTATCCGATTCTGCACTACTATCACAGCGAAGAGGGCGAGCAGGCCTCCGCCGTCGCGGTTCCCATCCTCGACGAAGCGCTCATGCTCTTTCGGTACGGGATTCCGGACGAGCAGAGCCTCGATCCCGCGATCATCGCGACCGGCCGCTCGAGCGCACGGAGTTACCTCGAGACGCTCGACGATTCGTTCATCGAGCCCGAGCCGGCGGTCCCGCGCGCGCCGGATCTCGGTCGGCTCCGGGAGGACGACATTCCGACCGTCTCCGACGAGGAGTTCGCCGAGGCTCTCGCGGAGTTGACCGACCGTCGCCGCCGTCTGCTGGGCGTGGTCGAAGCCGACGCCTGGGAGTGGCCGCCGCTCGAGGAGTGAGACGGTCTGCTGTACCTGTGTCCCGCCGCGCTCGCAGGGCGGATCGCGGGTGCACCGGAACTGACTGACAGCGGTTCGTATGAACCGGACCGAGATTCACTGTGAGCAGGGCCGATATTCATAGCGTTGGGCGACCACTCGACTCCGTATGGAGGAGTACGACTTTCTCGTCATCGGCTCCGGCTCCGGCCTCGACGTGGCGAACGCCGCGGCGAATCAGGGACAGTCGGTCGCGGTCGTCGAGAAGGGCCGACTCGGCGGCACCTGCCTCAATCGCGGCTGTATCCCCTCGAAGATGCTGCTGTACCACGCCCACGTCATGGAGACGATCGAGCGCGCCGGCGAGTTCAAGATCGACGCTACGGTAAACGACGTCCAGTTCGCCGACATCGTCCGGGAGGTCACCGAGGACGTCCACGGCAGTTCGGACTCGATCCGGCGCGGACTGACGTCGTCCGATCGTCACGATCTGTACGATGCGGAGGGCCGATTCGTCGACGACCGAACGCTCGAGCTCTCGGGCGGTTCGACCGACGGAGAACGCATTCGCGCGGACACCGTCCTCGTGGCGGCGGGCACGCGCCCGGCCATGCCGCCGATCGACGGCATCGATACCGTCGACTACCTCACCAGTACCGAGGCACTCCAGTTAGAGACCCCGCCGGATCACCTCGTCATCGTCGGCGGCGGCTACATCGCCGCGGAACTGGCGCAATTCTTCGGCACGTTCGGGAGCGACGTGTCGATCGTCGGCCGTCGACCGAACCTGCTTCCGGATGCCGACGAGGAAGTGGCCGCAGCGTTCACCGAACGCTACGCCGACCGGTTCGACGTGTACACCGGCTACGAAGCGACCGCCGTCTCCGGAGACGACGATTCGATCACCGTCGAGGCACGTCCGTTCGCGGACGCTGGCGGCAGCGCCGCGAGTCCGGACGACCCCGTCTCCGTCACCGGCGACGAACTGCTCGTCGCGGCCGGTCGGGTTCCGAACACCGATACGCTGAACGTCGAGGCCGCCGGTATCGAAACCGATCAGGCCGGATTCGTGCGGACGGACGAGTACCTGCGAACCACCGCCGACGGCGTCTGGGCGCTCGGCGATATCGTCGGCGAGTACCTGCTGAAACACAACGCGAATCACGAGGCGCAGGCGGTCGCGCGCAGCCTGTTCGGCGACGAACTCGAGCCGGTCGACTACTCGGCGATGCCCTTCGCCGTCTTCGCCTCGCCGGAGGTCGCCGGCGTCGGGCTGACCGAACAGGAGCTACGCGCTGCAGACAGAGAGTACGCGAAGCGCACCTACCGCTACGAGGAGACGGCCCGCGGCAGCGCGATGAAAGCCGAGGGGTTCGTCAAGCCCATCATCGACCTCGAGGGCGAGATCCTGGGTTGTCACATCATCGGTCCCGAGGCGTCGAACCTGATTCAGGAGGTCGTCGTGGCGATGACGGCCGGCTCCGGGACGGTCCACGACGTCCGAGAGTCAGTTCACATTCACCCCGCGCTCTCCGAGGTCGTTCAACGCGCGTTCTCCGGGCAGTTCACCCAGGGTGGCGGGCACGACCACAGTCACAGCCACGGCCACGACCACGATCACAGTCACTGAAACCAGCCTTCGGCGGATCGAGACTCGGTCAATGGTTCCGATCCGCGCGACCGCTCGTTCCACTGTAATTTCCCAGTCGGCGGATTTGCGTCCGCTGCACACGACCGCACTCCCCTTTTGTGACCCCGCGACCGAGTACTGTCGTAATGGCGAAAGCAGCGATTATTATCCTGGCAGGCACCGAATCGCACAGTGACACCGGCCGTCTCGTCAACGGCCTCGAGGCGGCAAAGGAGTTCTCCGAGAACTCCGACGACGACCTCGAACTCATCTTCGACGGTGCCGGGACGCAGTGGATCCCGGAACTCGAGGACGAGGATCACGACTACCACGACCTCTATCAAGCCGTCAGCGACGAGGCCGCAGCCTGCGAGTACTGTTCCGGCGCGTTCGGCGTCGACGAAGCGGTCGACGACGCCGGCGTCGTTACCATCGACGATAACGACGGTCACCCGAGCGTCCGCTCGCTGGTCGACGACGACTACGAGATCATCACCTTCTGAGCCGGCAGTTCCGGGCCGCAATCGAATCTCCTCGAGCGACGAACCCGTCGGTCACGCGCTTCGAGTACACTTTCACTCCGGTAGCACACACCTTTTAGCCTCCCCGTTAGTATGGGACAACGATGACGTCGTTACAGTCGACACTCGGTGACGAGCCGGGGATCGCCGAGGAGCTGGCCGAGAGCCAGCAGTCGATCTCCATCGCCGAGTTCTTCGAGAAGAACAAGCACATGCTCGGCTTCGACAGCGGCGCTCGAGGCCTCGTCACGGCCGTCAAAGAGGCCGTCGACAACGCCTTAGACGCCGCCGAGGAGTCGGGCATTCTCCCGGATATTTACGTCGAGATTCAGGAAGCCGGTGACTACTACCGCCTGATCGTCGAGGACAACGGACCGGGACTCACGAAAGAAACGCTCCCGAAGGTCTTCGGGAAACTTCTCTACGGCTCTCGCTTTCACGCACGCGAACAGTCCCGCGGTCAGCAGGGGATCGGTATCTCTGCCGCCGTTCTCTACGCCCAGCTGACGAGCGGGAAGCCCGCGAAGATCACCAGTCGAACCCAGGGATCGAGCGAGGCCGAGTACTTCGAGCTCATCATCGATACCGACGAGAACGAGCCCGAGATCAGCGTCGAGGGGACGACCACCTGGGACCGACCCCACGGGACGCGCATCGAACTCGAGATGGAAGCCAACATGCGCGCCCGCCAGCAGCTCCACGACTACATCAAGCACACGGCGGTCGTCAACCCCCACGCCCGCCTCGAGCTGCGCGAACCCCAGGAACACTTCAAGTTCGAGCGCGCGACCGACCAGCTTCCCGAGGAGACCGAGGAGATCCGCCCGCACCCCCACGGCGTCGAGCTCGGCACCGTGATGAAGATGCTGACGGCGACGGACTCCCAGACGGTCTCGGGCTTCCTTCAGGAGGAGTTCACCCGCGTCGGGAAGAAGACCGCGGAGTCGGTCATCGACGAGTTCCGGGACCGCCACTACGGCCGCGAGATGCGCTGGCGGCCGCCCGCTTCTCACGAACCCGTCGACCTCCGCGCCGCGGTCGAGGACGCGACCGCGAACAAGGGCCGCGACGCGACGGCCGCGTTCGCCGAGACGATCGTCGATGCGGTCTCCGATTCCGAGCGGATCGCCCACTACGAACTGGTCGCGGCGGTCGAATCGGCCGCCGACGCGGTCGAGGACGATCACGGAACGACGTTCGGCGACACCGTCCGCGAGAACGCCGTCGAGGCCGTCTGGCTCGAGTTGATCGACGCCGTCGGGGCGGACGGTGAGACGGCAGCAGACGAAGCGGACGGCGAGGACGGGACCGGACCCGACGGCGAGTCGCGGCTGGTCGCCGACCTGTACGACCTCGCGGACGACGCGACGAGCACCCGCAAGGACGACGAGGTGATCCACGCCTTCGCCGACCGACTCGCGGCCAAGTTCGAGGACGAACGCGCGGACGAGAACGCTCGCCACCGACTCGCTCACAAGCGACTACGATCGCACGTCGATCGAGCCGCGGATCTCACCGAGGAGTACGACGACGTCTCCTTCGGCGAGACGGCGCGCGAGAACGTCATCGAGGCCATCTGGTCCGTCATGGCGACCGTCCCGGACGAGCCGCCGCTAGTTCGCGAACTGAACGGCGACCGCGACGCCACCAGCAACCTCGTCGACGCGATGCGCGCGACCGACATTATGGCGCCGCCGACGCGGTGTCTCGCGCCCATCTCGGAGGATCTCATCACCGCCGGCCTCGAGAAGGAGTTCGACGCCGAGTTTTATTCGTCCGCGACGCGCGACGCCGGCGTCTCCGGCGGGGACCCGTTCATCGTCGAGGCGGGGATCGCCTACGGCGGCGAGCTCGAGGCCGACGGAACCGGGCAGGTCATGCGCTTTGCGAACCGAGTCCCGCTGGTCTATCAGCGCGGCGCCTGTGCGACGACGGACGTCGTCAAGTCGATCGGCTGGCGCAACTACGGCCTCGACCAGCCCGGCGGCTCCGGCCTGCCCAACGGGCCGGTCGTGATCATGGTTCACGTCGCCTCGACGAACGTGCCTTTCACCAGCGAATCGAAAGACGCCGTCGCGAACGTTCCCGAAATCGAGGACGAGATCGAACTCGCCATTCGGGAAGCGTCCCGGGAGCTCAAGAGCTTCCTCAACAAGCGCCGGTCGATGGAAAAGCGCCGGAAGAAACAGAACGTCCTCGGAAAGATCCTCCCCGAAATGGCCGCGAAGGTCGCCGAAGTCACCGACCGCGACGAGCCGGACATCGACGACGCCATCGCGCGCATCATGAACAATGTCCTCGTCGAACGCCGGACCGAGGAAAACGGCGACGGAACGGCGGTCTCCGTCGTCGTCGAGAACAACTCGAGCACGAACGAGTCGCTCGAGGTGACCGATATCGTCTCGGCCGAGCCGACGAGCCTCTCCGACGGCGCGACCGTCGTCGAAATGGACGGTGAGTGGTTCGTCAAGTGGGAACCCGAGGTCTCGAGCGACGACGAGGCGGCACTCGAGTACGAGGTACCGGACGACGCGACGTTCGATCTGGACGTCAAAGGCGTCGAAAGCGAGAAGCTGACGGTGAAACAATGAGCACGGACGACAATCAGCAGGCACGGGAGCAGTTGATCGATCTCGCGGCGCAGTTCTACGACCAGTTCGAACTGGGCGAGATCCCCCACATGTCCGTGCCGACGCGGACGAAGAACAACATCGAGTACGACGAGGAGATGTCCGTCTGGGTCTACGGCGACCGCGAATCGACCCGGTCTGCGAACTCCGTCCGCGGCGCGCGCAAGCTCCTGAAGGCGATCTACACCATCGAGTTCCTGTCCGAGCAACTCGAGGAGGACCGCTCGTCGACCCTGCGTGAACTCTACTACCTCTCGGAGAGCTGGGACAACGACGAGGCCCAGTTCACGAGTCAGGACGAGTCGAACGGCATGATCGAGGACCTCGAAATCGTCTCGGGAGTCACCCGCGAGGACTTCCACATGCGCCCCGAGGAGTCGGGGGCGAAGGTGATGGGGCCGCTCCACATCCGCGAGCAAACGAACCGCGGCGACCGCGATATCCACTGTCAGCTCGACGTGGGGCAAGGCGGGTATCAGGTCCCCAACAACCCCGACACGATCGAGTTCCTCGACCACGATGCCGATTTCGTCCTCTGCGTGGAGACCGGCGGCATGCGCGACCGACTCGTCGAGAACGGCTTCGACGAGGAGTACAACGCCATCGTCGTCCACCTGGGGGGCCAGCCCGCCCGCGCCACGCGTCGACTGACGAAGCGCTTCCACGACGAACTCGGGCTCCCCGTGGTGGTGTTCACTGACGGCGACCCCTGGTCGTACCGGATCTACGGCTCCGTCGCCTACGGCTCGATCAAGTCCGCCCACCTCTCGGAGTACCTCGCGACCCCCGAGGCCGACTTCATCGGCATCCAGCCCAGCGACATCGTCGAATACGAACTGCCGACCGACCCGCTCTCGGATTCGGACATCAACGCGCTCGAGAGCGAACTCGAGGACCCGCGCTTCAAGACCGACTACTGGACGGAACAGATCGAACTGCAACTCGATATCGGGAAGAAGTCCGAACAGCAATCGCTGGCGTCTCACGGACTGGACTTCGTGACGGAGACGTATCTGCCCGAGCGGTTGGACGATATGGGCATCCTCTAGAGCGCTTCGAACCGAGGCGTCTCGAGACGAATTTCGAGACGCTGTTCCGACGCTGGTTTTCGACGGTATCTGAACCGACGTTTCGGTGACGCCCTGTGTCTGCAGGTGCAACCGGTTCCCGTCCGCACGACTTGTCACCATCTAGAATCAGTGATATGGCGGACGACAAAGATAGCGAACGGCCGATGCACAGCGATCCGGACGAGGACGCGATAGACGAACCGACGACCTCCGGTGCGCAGGAGGCCGACGAGACCGCGTGGATGATGAAAGAGGGAGTCACGATCGGCCTAATCTCGATCATGGCCGTCCTCGTCTTGGCGCTGGGGCTCCTGCAGGGAACCGGCATCGTCGACGTCTTCGCACCGATCGCCGACACCAATTTCGGGCAGTGGATCGCGTTCGGCGTACTGGTGCTCGTCGTCATCGCGGTGTTCGCTTGGTCACGCGTCGGCGTCTGAGCGCCAGCGCCGAGACACTTCCTCACTCGTCGAGGACGACCGGAACGCCGCGGTGAGCGACGTCGACGACGAACGCGTCCGCGTCGATTTCGATCGCCGCGAAGGTATCGTAGTGAACCGGGAGCACGAGGTCCGGCTCGAGACGGTCGGCCAGCGCCGCCGCCTCGCGCCGATCCATCGTGAACGTGCCGCCGATCGGCGGAAGCAGGAGATCGACCGGAACGTCCTCGTGAATCGGGAGGGCGTCGGTATCGCCGGGCCAGAACGCGGTGATCCCGTCGACGGTGACGCCGAAGCCACAGCCCCGCCCCTCGAGATGATACGGCGTCCCGTTTTCGTCGGTGTGTGGGCCGTCGGGATCGTTGTACGCCGGCGTCGTGAACAGGTCGAGCGGCCCGAGGACGAACGACTCGTCGGCGGCGACGCGTTCGACCTCGAACGCCAGGTCCTCGGGCCTCTCGTCGACGCGGCCGATCGCGCTCGCGTCGATCGACTCGTGAACGACGACGAGCGCGTCCTCGCGGGCGACGCGTCGAATCGATTCGGGGTCGTAGTGGTGATCGTGGGAGACGAGGATCAGATCGCCGTCGCGGGGCTCGAGGTCGTCCAGCACGCCGTACTCCTCGGGCCCGGGATCCAGATAGACGACCGCGCCGGTTTGGCCCTCGAGGCGAACGGCCGCGTGGCCGAACCAGTCGACGGTCACCGCGTCGAATCGGACGGTCATGCGAGACAGTTTCTCGAGCGGGCCGAAAAGCGTTCCACTCCGGTCGATCCGGATCGGATCGATCCCAGACCGAGAACCGACACCGGGAACGGAGTCGCGATCAGGGGATGCGGACGGAGTGCTCGAGCGTGCCGACGCCCTCCACTTCGATTTCGATCTCGTCGCCGTCGGCGAGCGGGCCGACGCCCTCGGGCGTGCCGGTCGCGATCACGTCGCCGGGCTCGAGGGTGAGATAGGTCGTGATCTCGGCGATCAGTTCGGGGATCGAGAAGATGAGTTGCTCGCGGGAGCCGTCCTGTTTCGTCTCGCCGTTGACGCGAGTTCGGACGGCGGCGTCCGCGGGGACTTCGTCGGGGGTCGCGAGAACGGGTCCCATCGGCGCGGCGCCGTCGAAGGCCTTGCCGCGGATCCAGTTCTGTTCCTGCCGCTGGTCGTCGCGGTTCGAGAGGTCGTTGACGCAGGTAAAGCCCTCGACGACGTCCATCGCGTCGGCTTCGGGGACGTGGCGACACTGCTCGCCGATGACGACGCCGAGTTCCGCCTCGTGGTCGATCCGCTCCTTGCCCGCGGGCAGCGTGACGGTGTCGCCGTGGGCCGCCAGCGCGTTCGGCGGTTTCAGGAAGAGCATCGGTCGATCGGGCAGCTCAGACCCCATCTCGTCGGCGTGGTCGGCGTAGTTCTTCCCGATACAGACGACCTTCGAGGGCTCCGACGGCGGCAGGATGTCGACCTCGTCGCTCTCGAGCGCGTAGCTCTCGTTCGCGAAGTGAACGGTGCCGTTCTCGTACTCGCCGCGGCGAACCGCGCCGGCCGGGTCGCGGAATCGGACGAATTTCATAGTCGGTGGATGGACGCAGGGGATAAAAAGGATTGAGAAGGCGGCTCGCTCGAGGGGAACTCGTTTCGAGTCCCCGGACTAGACGTACCCTTCGAGCGCCTCGAACGCCTCCTGCGCCGCGCGGTCGGGTTCGTCGGGATAGGTGTAGAGCTCGAGCGTCGCGAACCCGTCGTAGCCGATGTCCTCGAGGGCGTCGAATATCGCCCGAAAGTCGAGGTCTCCGTCGCCGGGGATCCGGTGGTAGTGCTTTCCGCGGCGGCCGCCGACGATGTCCTCGAGGTGAACGCCCGTGATGGAGCCGGCGCTGGCGCGGACGCTTTCGGCCACGTCCTCGCCGTAGACGGCCGCGTGACCGACGTCGAGGTTGACGCCCAGCGAATCTCGGCCGGTCTCGTCGATCAACTCGAGCACCTCGTCGGTGTTCTCGATCAGCAGTTCGGGTTCGAACTCGATGCCGACCTCGATATCGCGAGCTTCGGCGTAGTCGAGGATCTCGCGAAGTGACTCGCGGAGGTAGTCGCGGGCCTCCTCGGGCGTCGTTCCCGGAAGGGGACGGCCGGTCGCCAGACAGACCGCCGGCGAGTCGACCGTTTCGGCGAGGTCGATCGCCCGCTTCGTGTACTCGACGCGCCACTCGCGAGCCTCGTCGTCCGCGCGGATCACGCTCGGTTCGAAAAAGGCCGACGGCGGCGCGTCGTCGTAGTAGCCCATCGCCGTGTTCGCGTTGATATTCGAAACGGCGAGGTCGGTGTTCGAGAGGGCCTCGAGCAGCGCGTCCCGATCGGCGTCGTCGAACGCCGGAAAGTAGGCGTGGGGGTCGTCGCCGAGCAGTTCGACGCCGGCGTAGCCGTGGTCGTCGATCCGGCGGACGGCTTCGGGGAGCGAGTGACGCGTGTACGCGTTCGTCGAGAAAGCGAGTTCGACCATCGATCTGGGGCTCGTACACCGGACGGCCATTAATTCGTTGGCCCGTCACACTCGAAGCGCGACCGGTGACCGGTCGTACGTTGTGCGGTGGCGCACGCGGTCCCGCGGCGAACTGCGAGCCATCGCAGCATCACAGTGCGAGCTACTATATATCGGTCGTCACGTCACGTCGAAGATATACGAAAGACCCACCGCCGGAACGAGAAAGACGCCGACAGCGAGTCCCCAGCGAATCCCGGCTGCGGTGGCGAAGGCCGCGTCGAGTAATACGAGCCCGAGGACGCACGCGCCGACCGCCGGGCCGACGGTACTCGGTACCGGATCGGCGGCCGCGGCTCGCAGGGGACGCCCGACCCACCAGCAGAATGCGGCGGCGAACGCGGTCGCGACCGTCGCCTCGAGTGCGGTCGGACTCCTACTCACGAGGAACCAGCCGACGGCGAGCACCGCTGCAATCGCACCGGTAGCGGCGACCGCGACTGCACCTCGGTTGCCGCCCTCGGTCTCTCGAGCGGCCATGAACGTGACGGCGGCGACGTAACCGGTGACGACCGCGGGAACGGCGAGCAGTCGGAGCGGGGACTCGAGTACCACAGCCCCGGCCGCGGTCGTGCCCAGCACGACGTTCAGCCCGCGCGTCGCACCCATCGCGAGGAAGCCGGCGGCGGATCCCTTCAGGAGACCGTCGTAGGCGACGACCGCGACGGCGACCGCTCCGGCGGCGACGGCGGCAGGATCGCCGGCGACGACGAACGCGATCCCGACGGCGACGACCAATAGCGCGAATCCGAGTCCGAACGCGGCGCGTCGGGAAATTCGACCCGAAGGAATCGGGCGTTCGGGTCGGTCTCGGGCGTCGACGGGCGCGTCGAACGCGTCGTTGAGGGTCGTTCCCCCGGCGTAGAGGCAGACGGAACCGATCGCGAGTCCGGCGACGATAGCTGGGGCGAAATCGTGGCCGGCAGCGGCCACGAGCGCGGCCCCGAGGATCACGTCCGGCGGCGCGGTGAAGAGGTTCGGCACGCGGACCAGTTCGCCGACCGCTCCGAGGGTCGTCCGGAGACTGCGTTCGGGTTCGGTTTCGCTCTCGCCGTCGATTGTGTCCGACTCCGTGTCTGCGTCCGACCCCGTATTCTCGTTTCGATCCGACGACACACCGCCGGCCACCCTACGCCCACCCGCGTTCCTCGAGGTAGGCCATCGCCTCCCGCGCGGTCTCGATCGGCGTCTCCTCGTATGGGTAGAGTTCGACGGTGACGAAGCCGTCGTAGCCCCGCTCTTCGAGTTCGGCGAGGAACCCGTCGATGTCCATCGCGCCGTCGCCGAGCTGGGTGTGTTCGTGGGTCCGGTCGGCCGGGATGTCCTCGAGGTGGTAGTGGTCCGTGTGATCCCAGAGGAGTTCGACGAGCTCGGCGGGGTCCTCGCCGATGCAGTAGAAGTGGCCGGCGTCGAAGTTGCACTTCACGCGCTCGGAGTCGACCCGCTCGAGGAGCGCGAGGAACTCGTCTCCGGTCTCGATCAGGAGGTCCGGTTCGGGCTCGACGAGGAGGTCGACGCCGACCGCCTCGGCCGTCGGGATGACTCGCTCGAGGCTGTCGACGAAGGTGTCCATCGCCCACTCGCGCGACTTGCCGTCGGGAATCGGCCCGCCGGGTTCGATCGAGATATAGGGCAGTCCGAGGTCGGCCGCGGTCTCGAGCGCCGCGTTAGTGTAGTCGATGCGTCGCTGGCGGTACTCCTCGTCGGGTTCGACGTAGGATGGATGGTGAAAGCCCTCGATCGCGGTCAGCATGAACGCGTTGGCGTTGCTGATCGCGATTCCGTGTCGATCGAGGACGTCTTCGATGCGCTCGCGCTCCTCGTCGGTGGCGTTGGGCGGATACAGGTGCGGTTCGTCGAGCAGCAGTTCGACGCCGTCGTAACCCGCGTCGGCGATGGCTTCGATCGCGTCCTCGAGTTGGTACTCCCGGAAGGCGTTGGTGGAGAAGCCGAACTGCATGAGTCAGGCCTCGTACTCGAAGTTCGGCGACTGGTCGAAGAACTCGTAGGGGTTCTCGAAGACGACCTTTCGGACCTCCTCGCGGTCCCAGCCCCGGTCGAGCATCTGGTCACGTGCTTTTGGTACCGCCAGCGGATCCGAGGGGTCCCAGTCGGCGGCGCTGTTGAAGATCATGTTGTCGGTGCCGTACTCCTCGAGCAGGTCGATCGCCGACTCGGCCTCGATCTTGCCCGGATAGAGCGTGAAGCCGATCCAGCAGTCCGTCCGCGTCGAAATGTCGATCGTGTGCTCCGTGTTGTGGTCGATGATGATTCGCTCCTGGGTGACGCCCATCTCCTCGATAATCTCGACGATCCGCTCGGTGCCCGAGGGCTTGTCCGTGTGGGGCGTGTGAACGATGACTGGGAGTTCGCGCTCTTCCGCAATCTCGAGCTGGCGGCGGAACGCCCACTCCTCGTCGTCGGTCACCTGATCGAAGCCGATCTCGCCGACGCCGACGACGGGGTCGCGCTCGAGGTACTCCGGGATCCGACCGACGACTTCCTCGGCCATCTCCCGGTAGTTCGCCTCCTTCGGCTCGAGGCCGATCGTCACGTAGTGGTCCATCCCGGCGGCGCGCTCGGCGCGGTCGGTCTCGTGTTCGATGATCTGCTCGAAGTAATCGAAGAAGGCACCCGCGTGGTGTTTGTCCTGACCGCTCCAGAACGCGGGCTCGATACAGCACTCGATACCCGCCCGCCGCGCTCGCCGGTAGTCGTCGGCCGAGCGCGAGACCATGTGCATGTGAGGATCGATAATCCGCATATTCTGCCGTCCCACGACCCGACGGTTTGGTGCTGTGATCGTTCGATCGCCAAACCGGCGGTTGATGATGGCGAATCAACAGCTCTCGGCGGCGGAATACGGCGTTTCGAGCGATCAAAACCACGTTACTCCCGCTACGCGAGTCATAACGAAAGTCGTTCGGCCCGCACCTTCGTGGGAATGACGCTGATCGAACGAGCGACGGCGGCGAGGTGCCCGGCGTGGATCGGTTCGAACGAGGAGACGGGTGAACGCGCGTCGCCAGTTCGGGCTGAGCGACCGCCGGGAGAGGATGAGATCCGATGAGCCACAGGGAGGACCCAGTGGACGACGCGGAGCGAACGGGGGTCTGGCTCGTCGGGGCACGCGGAAACGTCGCGACGATGTCGATCGTCGGCGCTCGGGCCATCGCCGGGGGAGCGACCGACACCACCGGGATGGTCACCGAGCGCGACCCGGTCTCGAGCCTCGAGCTCCCGCCCGTCGAGGGATTCGTCTTCGGGGGCCACGACATCGAACCGGCGTCGCTCGTCGCGCAGGCCGAACGCCAGCGCGATCGAAACGGCGTTCCGGACGCCGACACGCTCGAGACGGTTCGAGACGACCTGGCAGCGATCGACGATCGGATCGAGGTCGGTACGGCGGTCAACTGCGGTGCCGCCGTTTCCGATGACAGCGAACAGCTAGACGAGACCCTGCCGATCCGCGACGTCGTCCACCAGATTCGAGACGACTACGAGACCTTCCGCGATAGCCACGACCTCGAGCGACTCGTCGTCGTCAACGTCGCCTCGACGGAACCCGAACTGGCGGCGCCGGAGCGATACGACACGCGCGACGCGCTCGAGCGAGCGATCGACGAAGACGACCGCGACCTTCCGGCGAGCGTCCTCTACGCCTACGCCGCGATATCCGGCGGGCATCCGTTCGTCAACTTCACGCCGAGTGCGGCCGACGCGCTGGGGGGAATCCGCCAACTCGCGGCCGAAAACGAGGTCCCCCATATGGGGCGCGACGCGAAGACCGGCGAGACGCTCGTCAAGTCCGCGCTCGCGCCCATGTTCGCCGGCCGCAATCTGCGAGTCATGAGCTGGGAGGGCCACAACATCCTCGGCAACAAGGACGGCCTCGTCCTCGAGGACGAGGAAAACGCCGCCGGCAAGCTCGCGAGCAAGGGCGACGTGCTCGACTCGATCCTCCCCGATATCGGTCACAACCGCGTGCGGATCGACTACACGCCCTCGCTGGCCGACTGGAAAACGGCCTGGGACCACATCCACTTCGAGGGCTTCCTCGACACGGAGATGAAGATGCAGTTCACCTGGGAAGGGTCTGACTCCGCGCTCGCCGCGCCGCTCGTGCTCGATTTGGTGCGCCTGATATCTCACGCCGACGAGCACGGCGACGGCGGGCTTCAGCCCCAGCTCGCGTCGTTCTTCAAGGCACCCATCGGGGTCGACGAGCACGACTTCTCCCGGCAGTTGGACCGACTGTACGACTACGCCGAGGCCCATCGCTGAGACGCAACGATTTCCACCACTTTCCGCTCCATCCCGACACGCCCCTGAAATCCCATGACCGCACCCACGATTCCCGAAACGACCGAGACGGCCGGCCGAACGATCGTCCTCGATGTCGTCGGTCTCCAGCCCCAGCACATCGACGCCGACCGAACGCCGACGCTCGAGTCGCAGTTCCCGAGCGAACGCGTGACCGACCTCAGACCACCGTTTCCCGCCGTCACGGTTCCGGCGCAGACCACTCTCGCGACCGGGTGCGGTCCCGGCGAGCACGGGGACATCTCGAGCGGCGAGTACGACCGCGAGCGAGAAACAGCCGAGTTCTGGGAGCGCGACCGAAACGGTCGCGACCGGCTCTGGGAGGTCGCGAGCGACGAGGCTGGATTGACCACCGGCGCGCTGAACTTCCAGCACCTGATCGGAACGAGCGCCGACGTGGCGGTCACGCCCTCGCCGATCGAGGACGAGAACAACGACATCCTCGAGATGAACTGCTGGACGAACCCCGACGGCTTCTACGACGACCTCCGCGAGGAACTGGGGCACTTTCCGCTGCACAACTACTGGGGACCCGCCGCGAACGAGGAGGGGAGCCGCTGGATCGTGGCGGCCGCGAGCGAAGCGATCGACCGGTTCGATCCCGACCTGCTGTGGATCTACGTTCCCCACCTGGATTACGCCGGGCAGAGCGACGGCCCCGGCAGCGACGCCTTCGCGACGGCACTCGAGACCGTCGACGACCTCCTCGAGGGGTTCCTCGCCCATCTCTCCGAAACGGACCGCTGGGACGAGACGGTCCTCACCCTCGTCAGCGAGTACGGGTTTCACGAGGTGGACCGACCCGTATTCCCCAACCGCGCGCTTCGGGAGACCGGGCTGCTCGAGACGGACGCGGACGGCGACGCCGAGATCGCCGACTCGGACGCGTTCGCGATGGTCGACCACCAGATCGCACACGTCTACGCCGACGAGGGGGCGGTCGACGCCGCTCGCGACGCGTTCGCGGAGCTCGAGGGAATCGAGACGGTGCTCGACGACTCGGGGAAGGCCGAGCGCGGGATCGATCACCCGAACGCGGGCGACCTCGTTCTCGTGGCGGATCCGGACGCCTGGTTTCAGTACTACTGGTGGGACGACCGCGCGAACGCGCCGCCGTACGCGACCGAGATGGACATCCACGCCAAACCCGGCTTCGACCCCTGCGAGTTGTTCTTCGGCGACGAGGGACTCGTCTCGCTCGACGCCTCGCGGGTGAGCGGCTCCCACGGCCGCGTCGACGAATCCGCGTTCGGCTGTTTCGGCCTCGGCGGACCCGCAGCGCCCGAACTCGAGGGCGACGGCCCGGTCGACGCGACCGACGTAACGCCGACCATCGTCGACCTGCTCGGGCTCGAGGGGGAGCTCTCGATGCCGCTCGAGGGAGCGTCGCTTCGACGGTCCTGACCGGAACTGGTCTCGTGCGTGATAGCGTGCCACCCCCAGCCCGGAACGGAACCCTTTTTACTAGCCCCCGGCAACGACCAGTTGCACACAGCGCGTGTGGCGGATCGGTATGCTCCGTTGGTGTAGTCCGGCCAATCATTTCGGCCTTTCGAGCCGATGACCTGGGTTCAAATCCCAGACGGAGCACTACAGCGAGCGAACGTTTGTAAGCGAGCGTAGCGCGCATGGCTGGGATTTGAACTACGGAAGTCGCAACCGCGACGAAGTGAGTGGTCCGTCTTCAGGTGGTTCAACTCCCAGACGGAGCACTCTTCTGAACGATCGAAGCGAGTGAAGAAGGAAGCGCACGCTCTGGGAGTTGAACCACGGAAATCCGAACGAAGTGAGGATTTGCATCGGGTCCAAATCCCAGACGGAGCACCCCGTTATCTCTCGTCTTCGATCGAATTGTTCGGCTTTGTTCCGCAGAGAGCGGCCCTCTCTCGAGCCGTAACCATATCCCACCTAGTACAAATCCCACACGGCAGATTCGCGATGACCGAATTCTCGAGTCGTCAACGTTACGCACGAGGATTCGAATCGGGAAAGAACGAGTGATACCGCCGGTTTCGATCGGTCCGTCGGCTGTAGCCGTTCGTTCGTTTGATGGATGCACATGGCACGGTGGAGGCGGTGGTGATTCGTCTATTTACGTCAATTCACTCCCATACGCGACTCATCCGTTTATCTCACAACATCGACTCACTCGGCGCGAATAGAACTGGATATTCGTAAACTCCTAGTAGATGGAGCACTTCGTACCGGCTAATGACCTACGAAAACCTGGATTCGGATCTGGTAAACGAACTGCTCGACGACGGCCGAGCGAGCCTCCGCAGCCTCGCCGAAGAACTCGATGTCTCCGTCACGACGGTCTCGAACCACCTCTCCGACCTCGAGGAGGAAGGCGTCATCCAGGGCTACACGCCGAAAGTCGACTACGACGCGGTGGGGTACGACGTCACTGCCGTGATGCAGTTGAAAGCCGAGGGGAGCGCGCTTCCCGAAATCACGCAGACGCTGAAAGACCACCGCCAGATGATCTCCGTCTACGAGGTCACGGGGGACTACGACGTGATCGCCATCGGGAAGTTCAAAGATACGGACGACATGAACGACGAGATCAAGTCCCTGATCACCGATCCCGACATTAATCAGTCGAATACGAGCATCGTGCTCAACGCCGTCTCCGAGAACGAACAGTTCGAGCTCGACACGGAGTAACCGCGTTCGGTCACCGAACTGTTGAACGAACTCGACAGCGACTGCGGACGCCCGGTCTCCGCTCGTTCGGTAGCGACGACTCGAGCGCGACTGTCCGACCGGCGCCCCGAATTACTCCGTTTTCGAGGACGGAAACGACCGATTGTCCGTCGGGGGAGGAGACTAACGTTCGATTGTTTTGTGATAACATCTACCAATGTCTAACGGGACAAATACAGCGAATCGACGCTCCGGAAGAAATATATTCCATACCATAAACTGTGGAAGCTTCTATTGAGTCGGGCGGCGTCTCTCGAGAAGCATCATGGCATATGGTACCAATCCTGAAGAGAGGTACAGCTACGGGGAGGTGAGCGACGCGGATCGTCGCGACTTTCTCAAAGCCCTCGGCGTCATCGCCGGCGGCGGTATCGCCGGTGCGACGCTACGCGATCTCCGCGTGGAGGTCTCGAGCGGCACCGCGGAGGGGCTCGCAGAGATGGGCGAGGCCGTCCGCGGTGGACTGACGGGAACGCTCGACGCGGCGCTGTTGAACGAGCAACTGGCGGGGCTCGAGGCGAGCTTCGAACTGCTGCCAGAACTGGCGTCGATGGGGATTCCCGAGCAGGGAGCGTCGGCGTACCAGGAGCTGACGACGGCGGCGTGGGCGATCAACGACCACCTCTCGGAGGTCGGCTTCTTCGCGAGCGCCGAGGAGAACGTGCCGGCGTTCGAGCCCGATCACATCGAGGCGACGACGCGGCAACTCCTGCACATCGAGGCGCTGCCGGCGACGCTTTCGGAGATCGGCTTCGCAACGGAGGAACAGACGGCGCTGGTGACCAATATCGTGAATTCGCGCGAGCAGCTGTCGTGGTGGATGGCGACGCCGGACTATCCGCCGGCGGACGTCGTCGACGACGGCGTCGTTCACGAGTACGTCGCGCCGCTCCACCAGCGGGCCGCGGAGGGGTCGCTCCTCTGGATCGACGGGCTCGATCACTACCTCTGGCAGCGAGAACCGCTGGTCACCGACGAGATGATCGACCGGGGGCTCTGGGATACCAAGTCGATGCTCGGCGGGTACTACCTGCTGGGCTCCGCCGCGCGCGATCTCGCGGCCGGCGACATCGCCGACGACCACCTGACGACGCTGACGACCGCCAGCACCGCGATCATGATCATCGGCCAGGAGTTCCTCATCAACGATGTCATCCGGATCACGGACGACAAGCGTGCGCCGAGGAACCCGGCACCGCTATCCAGGTGACAACGACATGACCTACGAATCCCACCTCATCGAACTTCCGGAAGACGCACCGTGGCACGAGAAACCGGGTGAATCAGTCATCGAACAGGGTAATATCGACCAGATACCCGAAGTGGACGTCACCGAGGAGGACCTCGCGCAGACCGGCGAGGAGCCGACCAACTGGCTCATCATGGGCGGTTCCTACGAGGCCCAGCGCCACACGACGGCCGACGTCATCACCCCGGAGAACGTCGATCAACTCGAGGCCGAGTATCGACTCGAGGTCGCGGAGGATCCGAACGACTTCCAGGGCTCGCCGATCGTCGTGGACGGCGACCCGCCGATCATGTACACGACGGTCGGGCCTGACATGCTGTACGCGATCAACGCGCGAACGGGCGAACTCCTCTGGACGCACTTCTACGAACCCTACGTGGGTGCGTCCGACGCGACGCCGCCAGCCGAACGCGGGCCCGCGGTCCTCGGAGATACGGTCTACAAGAGCACGCTCGATCTGGGCGTCATCGCGATCGACCGCTACACCGGCGAAGAGCGGTGGTACTACAACGGCGCGGCGGCCTATCGCGGCGAAGTCGCCGACGACCTCATGCACGAGGAACTGATGTGGGAGCGATCGCGGGGGACCACGTCGTCCTTCCCGCCGCTGATCTACGACGGCATGCTCATGAAGGGCAGCTTCGGCGGCGAGTTCGGCGTCAGCGGCTTCTTCGACGCGATCAGCCTCGAGGACGGGAGCCCGCAGTGGCGCGTCAACATGACGCCGGAACACGAGTGGGTCGGCGACTCGTGGGAGCACGGCGGCGCGACCGCCTGGGCGTCGGGTGCGATCGACCCCGATAACGGATCGGTCGTTATCCCGTCGGCGAATCCAGGACCGTGGTACGGCACCGTTCGACCGGGATACAATCCCTACTCCTGTGGCAAGGTCGCCGTCAACGCCGCGGACGGCGAGTATCAGTGGCACCATCAGGACTCCCCGCACGACTGGTGGGACTACGATTCGCCGAGTCCGCCGGTCGTCTTCGAGGCAGATGTCGACGGCGAGACGCGGAAATTCGCGACGTGGCCCGGCAAGACGGGCTGGGTGTACACGGTCGACATGGAGACGGGCCAGCTCCACCAGCGTAGCGACGAGTACGTCCAGCACCTCAACATGTTCAGTCTGCCGCCCTACGACGACCTCGAGAGCGCGCCGTGGATCATGCCGGACCTCATCGGCGGGACCAATCCCCAGCCCAGCGCGTACGATCCCGAGACGCAGACGTTAGTCGTCAAAGGGACCAACTATCCGATCAAGTTCTCCTGGTTCGAGGTGGAGTACGAGCCCGGGACGACCTACATCGGAATGGACACCGTGCGAAAGACGGAGCCGGTCGACGCGGAGGAGGGCGAGCAGCGGGAGGGCGACGAGACGGCCGAAGACGAAGAAATGGCGGCGGACGCGGACGAGGCTGAAGTCGGCGAGCAGCGAGAGGGCGACGAAACGCCCGCGAACGAAACGGACGCCGCTGAGAACAAAACGGACGCCATCGAGAACGAGACGGAAGCTATTGGAAACGAGACGGAAGCCATCGGAAACGAGACGGATACCGTCGGCAACGAAACGGAAGACGGTGGCGGGGACGAACTGCACGAGGAAGAACAGGAGCGAGACGAAGACGGCGGAGAGGAAGAAGAAGAGGAGGAAGACGAAGAGACCCAACAGTTCGAAGACGAGGAAGTGCCGGCGTGGAACCAGATGGCCGGCGTCGTCGCCGGGATCGACCCGCTAACCGGCGACGTGAAGTGGCAGAACTGGTTCAGTTGGCGGGCCGGGCCGCCGTGGGGCGGCTCGCTGACGACCGCGACGGGCGTGACCTTCGCCGGCGGTCCGACCGGACGGCTCCACGCCTTCGATACCGAAACGGGCGAACAACTGGCCGCCCACGAGGTCGGTAATCACGGCGTCGACGGCGCGCCGATGAGCTGGTACGACCCGACCGAAGGGAAACAGTACGTCGCGATTCCCGGCGGTGGCGGGAATCAGGTCGAGGAGGAGGGCAACACGATCGCCGTCTTCTCGCTCGAGGAGTAACGCCGTCGAACCGCCGGAGACATTTTTTCGAGTCGAACGCCGCCACGGGGGCGGTCGGATCCGAGTCTGAGACCGTCATGGTTGGGACAGCGGTCCCGAGAGCCGGCGGCGAGGCGGCTACTCTCCGGCCGTCTCGTTGTCGTCCGCGGCTCCGTCGCCCCCCGTTTCGTTATCACTCATCGCCGTCTCGTTGTCGACGGCTTCCGCCTCATCGCCGGTCGTTTCGTTGCTCGTAGCCGTCTCGTTGCCCGTTTCCGCGTCGGCTTCGGCCGCCATTTCGCCGCCGTCGCCGTCCTCGACCGGAACGAGTCGGTGGACCGCACCGTCGCCCTCCACCGTCGACGTGCTGGTGGTGAGGACGTAAATCTCGCCGTCGGCCCCTTCGCCGAAGGCGTAGACGAATCCGTTCGGACGACCGTTCTCGGCCGCCTCGCCCTCGAGTTGTATCTGTTCGATGGGCCACAGTCCGTTCTCGCCGGTCGCCTGCTCGCTCTCGCCGTCGGCTTCGGTTTCGTTGCCGGCAGCGGTCTCGTTGCCGGCCGTCGTTTCGTTCCCCGCTCCGGTCTCGTTACCGTCCGCTCCGTCGTCCGTCGGCGGATCGAGGAACATGTCCTCGAGGTCGTCGCCACCGCCGGCGTCCTGCCAGCCGTCGGGCGGACGGGCGAGGAAGACCGTTCCCGGGCTCTCGCCGTCGACGCTCCAGTCGCCGAAGACGTAGGCCCCCTCGAGTTCGTCGATCTCCCCGCCTTCGTAGAGGTGGCCGCCGGTGATGGAGACGCCGATCGCCCCGTCACTCACGCCGCGACCGTCGCCGCCGTCACCGCCGCCCCCGCCGGCATCCGACTCGAGGATCCCGACTTCGTGTGGATACTCGAGAACCGGCTCGAGCAAGGGTTCGCCGCCTCTGACGTCGTCCGGAGTGCTGTCCGGACACTCCTCGGGCGGTTCCGTCGGCGACTCGGTGCTGAAACAGTGAGTGGCCTCCTTGACGTTCCAGCTGTAATTGCCGCCGGCTCGAACGTAGTTGACGCTCTCGAAGAGCTCCTGGCCGACGTCGGCGACGAGGAGCTGGCCGTCGTCGGTGAAGGACGATCCCCACGGATTTCGAAAGCCCCAGGCGTAGTATTCGGGGAGCTGGCCGTCCGTATCGACCAGCGGATTGTCGTCGGGGATCCCGTACGGCCGGTCATCGGATTCCGAATCGACGTCGAGTCGGAGGATTCCACCGAGGAGGTTCTCCGCGGTATCCTGCCCGTTGCCGCCGTCGTTGTCGTCGTACCAGTCGTCGACGTGACCCGTCCCGACGTCGTTTCCGCCGCCGCCGTCGCCGGTTGCGACGTAGAGGTAGCCGTCGGGGCCGAAGAGGATGTTTCCGGAGTTGTGGTTGAACTGCGGCTCCGGTATCTCGAGGATCGTTCGTTCGGAGTCGGGATCGGCCGTCGAGTTGTCGTCGTCGGCCGTCCGGAACTCCGAGAGAACGAACGTGTGATCGTACTCCTCGGGCGTTCCCTCCCGCGACGGCGCGCTGTAGCGGACGAAGAACCGGCCGTTTTCCGAGAACTCCGGATGGAACGCGAGCCCGAGCAGTCCCCGCTCGTCGAACTCCATGAACTCGACGAGTCGATCGGAGACGTCGAGGAACGGCTCCTCTTGCAGTCCGTCCTCGTCGTGAACGTAGATATAGCCCGTTTGATCGACGATGAACCGACGGTCGGCCTCCTCGTCGGCCGTCTCGAAGGCGAGCGGCGCGGTCAACCCCTCGGCGACCGTCTCGAGGCCGACCGTCGGCCCGTCGCCGATGAGCTGGCCGGCCGCCTCGGTTCCGGTACCGCCGTCGCCTCCGTCGCCGAACTCGATGTCGCCCCGCATGGAGGTGGGATGGGGTTCGCAGTAGTACTCGGCCATTCCCTCCTCGGCGGTGAACTCGACCGTCTGGGTCTCGCCCGCCCCCGTGAGGATCTCGGTCGAGACGAACTCTTCGCCCTCCTCGCTTTCGATGCTGAAGTTGTGTCCCGCACCGTCGAGGTTCTCCCAGGTGAGCGTGTACGTTTCGCCCTGGACGAGCTGAAGGGTCGGGTTTCGTTCGTCCGCGATCGAGTCGGGTGACTGCCCGACCCAGCCGCTTATTCGCCCGCCGAGTTCGATCTCGCCGGTGATGGCGTCCTCCTGGGCCGTCGCTGGCAGCGCGAGGCCCGCGACGGAGAGCGCCGCGGTCGAGCGGAGGACCGTCCGCCTCGATGTCGCCGTGTTGGAGTCGTCGTTCCGTGTCATGGGTTTCCAGTACGACGTGTCGGACCGCGGGGACCACGGTTCGGTTCGCCGCGCGAATCCGCCCGCGTACTGGATAGCGTGGTGTCGACATATCGCAATAAACTGACTCGATCGTTCCCCGCTCAAGGTCGACTTGGACGATAGCCGAGCGCCCAATCACTCGTTAGGGCGACATAAGGTCGTTTTTCCGCACGGATTCTCGAGCGGCGATCCTCCCGAGTCCCGCTCGAGCCACCTCGAGTCAGCGAGACCGGGTTCTCGGCGAAATCGAGTTCCATCGGCGAACTCAGTTCCCGGCGAAACCGACTCGAGACGAGATTTCCGTCGTCGGCTACAGGTAGTTCGCAACCCAGTAGACGAGATACAGTCCGATCAGGAGGACGCCGTCGGTCCGAGTGACACGTCCCCGCGTGAGCGCGACGGTCACGACGAGCACGCAGCCGGCGAGAAACGGCCAGTGAACCGCCAGGACGTCCCCGCCCGTCTCGATCGGATGGAGCAACGCGATGATCCCGACGTTTGCCGTCATATAAAAAACCGTGCTCCCGACGACGTTCCCGATGGCGAGTTCCGGCCGATCCCGTCGAACCGGCTCGACGGTGAGCGCCAGTTCCTCGATCGAGGCGATGAAACTCAGTACCGTGGCACCGAACGCGAGCCCCGAGATGCCGAACGCGACGAAGATCCCCTCGGCGCTGACCACCGTGATACCGGACCCGATCGTCATTCCGACCACGGCGAGGAGAGCGACGCCGAGATTGAAGAACCCGCTTCGATGCTCGAACGATGGGACGAACTCGTCGATATCGAGGTCGAAATCCGAGCCGTTCGATCGGTCTCCGTGCGCTCTCGAGTCGTCGCCGTTCGATGTGGTCGGACTCCGACCCGTCCTCGCGTCCGGTTCGGTCTCGAGGTCGATCACCTCCTGTAGTTCGGTCGAGAGGAGATACGTCGTTTCGGATCGACGTTCGTACCAAAAGATGAACGCGAGCAGCGGGACGAACAGCCCGAGGAGGGCCGCCCCCTCGAGCGGACCGATCGTTCCGTCGAGCGACAGCGCGAACGCGGGGACGGGGACGAGAACGAGCAATACCAGATAGGCCCGCGGAACGTCCATTCGAAACGGGACGAGGATCCCCGCGATCCCGACGGCGACTGCGAGGACGAACAGCGACTCCCCGAAGACCGTCCCGAGCGCGAGCGCCGGAAGGTCGACGAACGCCGCGGTTACGCCGAGGACGGCGTTCTCGAGGTCGACGCCGGCCAGAACGACCGCGAGAAAGAAGCCGGAAACGCCGAGCGAGACGGCGCTCTGGGCGACCGCCTCGATGAAGATCTCGACGCACCAGATCACCAGTACGACGCCGACGAGAAACAGGCCGACGAGGGCCGCCGTCGAACTCGGAACGACCATGTCCGTGACCCTACACCGCGATCGTACTTAGGTGTCGATTGCGATCGCGACGAAACGCGCCGGATCGGTTGGAGCCGGCTCCGTCTCCACGGGACCGCCATCGTCGGTACCTACGATCCGATCGTTACGGCCGTCGCAGCGCTGCCGGCGAGACCAGTTCCTCGGACCCACCGCGGATCAGCCACTGATCGGAACGCCGCCGAAGACGACGATAGCGATCAGCCAGTAGGCGACGTAGAGTCCCCCGAGGAGGAAGCCGTGCCACCGTTTCAGCTCCCCTTCGTGGAGGAAGTACGCGGCGAGGGCGGTCACGACGATCACCGTCGGGAGATGGAATGTGAGCACGGCTCGAGAGATCTCGAGGTCGCTGAGGAGCATGATGACGCCGACGTTCCCCGTCACGGAAAAGAGGACGCTCCCGATGACGTTTCCGACGCCGATCTCGGGGACGCCCCGTCGGACCGGCTCGATCGTGAGCATGACGTCTTCGAAGGTGAGGATCACCGTCAGGACGGTCGCCCCGAAGACGGTCTCCTCGAGGCCGAAGCCGTCGATGACGACCTCCGACCCGGCCTCGAGCAACATCGACGCGAACACGATGCCGATCAGTGCGAGGACGGAGAGGGAGAGCCAGAGCCACCCGGACGCGGGGTGTCCGTCGACGAGGCGGTCCTCGGAGATCTCCGAGAACTCCGTCGGCAACGCGACGCCGCCGTCGGCCTGTATCTCCTCGCCGAGTTCGGTGGTCCGGAAGACCGGCGTGTCGCGCTGATACTCTCGAGCGATGATGTAGCCGAACATGAGGACGAACGCGCCGAGGAGCGCGAGTCCGTGGACGAACGTCAGCGTTCCGAGGAGCACGAACGGAATCAACAGTAGCGGTGCCAGTGCGAAGAGGGCGATGTAATCGGACGGGAGATCGACCGGGAACGGGCTGATGATCGCGGCGAGCGCGAGCGTCACGCCGATGATCGCCAGTCCGGTTCCGAGCGCCGTCCCGAGCGCGGCACCCTCGAGGTCGCCGGCCGACAGAACGAGCGCGAGGATCGTGTCGTCGAACTCGAACCCGGTGAAGAGTATCGCGAGCGCGAACAGCGATATCTTCAGCTTCAACGCCGCTCGAGTGAGATAACTGATCAGCTTTTCGACGCAGACCGTCAACAAAATGCCGCCAACGACGAGGACGAGCACCGCACCGAGCAGCCCCTGTGCGTCGACGAATCCCTCGATCGTCCCCTCGAGACCGCCTTCGTTCCCCGCCGCATCGCCGTCGTCACCCGCACTTCCGTCGTCGCCCTGGGCGAGTACCGGTGCGACCGGGACTGCGACGAGCGTCGTAGCCACCAGGAGAGCGGCGACGATCCGTCGGATCGACCGACGGGAGGGGCGGCGTCTCGTACCGGTCGAACGCACCGCGGTCACGACCTCCGATTGCCCCGAAGCGGTGGCGCTCTCGACGAGGACCTCGAGCATGTGGGATCTGCATGCCAACCAGTGCCATATAGCTAACAGGCCGGGGAGGACAGTTCGTGGGAACTCCCTCCACGAAATCCGTTGGAAATCTCTACACGAACCCGATGGACACCACTGTCCGTCCCGCCTACGGAAACGAGGCCCTCACGACGACTCCGTTTCCGACCCGCTCTCGTCGTCGAGGGGGTCGGCCTGCAGGACGAACGCTCGCTCCGGCGGCGGGGCGATTCGCAACTCGATGCGCCGAGCGAGTTCGTAGTACTTCCGATTCCCGCGCCTGTAGTGTTTGACCAGTCCGGCGTCCTCGAGCGTCGAGAGGTGGTGCACGGCGGTTTTCCCGTCCATTCCGATCTCCTCTGCGAGTTCCGAGACGTACATCGGTTCTCGCGAGAGTTCCCTGAGAATCGTCAACCGCGTTCCGTTCCCCAGGGCGTCGATCAGTGTCACACGCGTCTTTGGACGCCCGAATCCAGAAGGGTTTCGCCGATTCTCACCGCACTCGCGGCCGCGGCCGGCGGACGTATGCCATCGATCCGATCTGTCGAAACGCGTGAATGCAGCTTTATCGGTGTCGTCGTGGGACGACCACTATGAGCGATCGCGTCGACTTCCCCGACGACCGAACCGGCGACCGACGGACGATCACGAGCGGCTTCTTCGAGCAGGAGGTGTACCTCTCCAGCGAGGAGACGGCCGCGTTCCTCCGCGACCTCGCCGATCAGCTCGAGGCCGGATCGTCGTTTACGATCTCCGCGTCGGAGTGGGAGATCCCCTTCGACTACAGCGATCCCGTCGAGGTCGAGATCGAGTTCTCCGAGCAGCGAGAGCGGGAACTCGAGATCGAACTCGAGTTCACGGAGCCGACGGAGGGCGGTGACCTGTCCGTTCGATAAGCGGTGGCGGACTCCGCCGACTCGAGGACGGATCCGACGCGGTAGCCGCGAGTGACGGTCCGAATCGGTCGCGGTCGGTATCGGTGTCCACGATTGTCGTTCTCGAGCGCTCGGCGACGGCAATCGCCGGGACGGTCCGATTTCGGCTCGACCGATGTAATGGGCCGTGGACGCGAGCCAACACGAATTTTCGCCCTGAAACTCGCGATAACCGGCCGATTTGCCGGGGAACGGTGTGCGCGATTTACACGATTTCGGCTGGTCGGTCCCGTCGTCGCAGCCATGACCATTGACAACACGACCGATCCGACGACCGGCACCGCCTCCCAGGCGAGTCGTTCCCGACGGTTCGTCTTGGGGAGCATCGCCGCGGCGAGCGCGCTCGCGAGTCTCCCCGCAGGCGCGTTCGGACGACAAGACGACGCGGCGGGCGACCTCGAGACGGTCGCCGAGTTCGAGCCGCCCGCGCTCCCGGAGAATCTCGCGATCGACGAGCGGGGAACCGTCTACCTGAGTATGGGGCCGTCGGGCGAGATCCGCGCGGTCGATTCCGAGGGCAATCAGTCGTCGGTCGCGACTATCGAAACCGGCGAGCAGGGCTTGTTGCTCGGAATTACGATTCTCGACGGCGTCCTTTACGCCGCGAACGCGTCGGGCCAGCAGGAGACCCACGGCATCTGGCGCGTCGATCCGGAAGACGGCGAGCCCGAACGGATCGCGTCGCTGTCACCCGACGAATCGACCCCGAACGGGATCATCCCCGATCCCACGACGTCGGACGCGCTGCTCGTCTCCGATCACCTCGGCGGCGCGATCTGGCGCGTGACGACTGACGGCGAGGCCGAGCCGTGGGTTTCGGATTCGTTGCTCGAGCCTGATATGGCGGCCCAGACGCCGGTCGGTGCTGACGGGCTGGCCGTCCATCCGGACGGCGACGTCTACGTCGACAATCTCAACGCGGGATCGATCATGCGAGTCCCGGTCGCAGACGACGGGAGCGCCGGGCAGGTCGAACAGGTCATCCAAGACGGAGGTCTGGTCGGCGCGGACGGCATGGCGATCGACGAGGACGGAAACCTGTACGTCGCGGTGAACGCCGCGAACGAGGTCGTCCGCGTAACGGACGAGCGGGAGATCGAGACGCTCGCCGGCGGGGACCCCCTCGATTTCCCCGCGGACGTCCACTTCGGCAGGACCGAAGAAACTGCGACCTCGCTGTACATCGCGAACTTCGCTTACGGAACCTTCCTCCAGGACGAGGCGGCCGCAGAACCGAGTCTCTCGAGAGTCGACGTCGGAACGGCCGGTTATTTCCCCGAGACCGCCGGCGGAACGCCCGGGACGGCCGAGGAGGACGGCAGCGCCACCGACGATCGGTCCGGAGACGATGCGAACGAGACGGTCGACGACGAGTGACGCCGCGAACGCGCTCGGTCAGCGGTCGACCGAACGCGGGATCCCCCGGCGGTCGCTCTGAACTGGGCATCGTCCCGAACCGCGCCGCCGTCGTGCGATCGGGGTGCAGTGACGTTCAGTGGCTCCTATAGCGGTGTTTCGATAGACGCTCCGAACTCGAGCGACCAGTAGCGGTGCTATTACGATTGGAAATAACTGCAATGAATCAACGCTTCGAAAGTTATTAATGGAGCGGTGTGGCGGTAGATTTCAATGGAACAATCCCTCGCTTTCGACACCGACGAGGTACACGAGCGGATCGTTACCGGGGTAGCAGCACTCGAGGGGACCGATCCCATGGAACTACCGCCGCTCTTCGAGGCAATCGATCCCGATGCACTCGACGCAGTGTTCGGAACCACGGAGTCCGGCAAACGGCGCACGGGACACGTCGGCTTTCCGTACGCCGGTCATCAGGTTCGAGTGGAGTTCGACGAGACCGAGACACCCGTCGTGACGATCGATTGATTCGGAAACCGCCGTCGTCCAACAACGCCTTCGTTCTCGCGATTCGATCACACGGAACGGCACCTGATCCGGCAGCGTGCCGTCATCGGTCACGCGGTCGCGCTACCGTCGCCACTGGCAGTCCGCGGGCACCCATTCGGATGGCGGCTGTGCGATCAGCGCGAACCACGGTTCGGTCGCTAGTATAATGGATCACCGGCCGGTAGGATTTACCGATGGCACGACTCGAGGGGCTGCGGGTGTATCCGGTGAAGGGACTCGACGGTATCGATCTCGAGGCGGCCGACGTCCTCGAGGGCGGGACCGTCGCCCACGACCGGGAGTTCGCGCTGTTCGACGCTGACGGCGACGTACTCAACGGGAAGCGGACCGACCGAGTGCACGCTCTCGACACGGATTTCGATCCCGAAACGTGCGATCTTTCGATCGAGACGCCCGACGGCGAACGGCACCGATTCGACCTCGAGTCGGATCGCGAGACCGTAGCGGTCCGGTTGAGCGAGTTCTTCGGTGTGGAGCTGTCGCTCGAGCGGAATCGATCGCTGGGGTTCGTGGACCGACGCGAGATGGGGCCGTCGGTGATCAGTACGGCGACGCTTCGCACCGTCGCCGACTGGTTCGACGAACTGACCGTCGAGGGCGCGCGGCGACGGCTTCGAGCGAACGTCGAGGTCGGCGGCGTGGAGCCGTTCTGGGAGGACCGGTTCGTCGGCGCGGACGCGCCGGCGTTCGAGGTCGGCGGGATCCGGTTCGAGGGAGTGACGCCCTGTGGCAGATGCGTCGTTCCCCAGCGCGATCCCGATACCGGCGATCCGACTCCGGCGTTTCGTGAGCGGTTCGTTCGGCGCCGCGAGGAAACCTTCCCCGACTGGGCGGACGCGGACGCGTTCGACCACTACTATTCGCTGATGCTCATCGCGCAAGTCCCCGAACGCGATCGCGGCGAGACTCTCCGGGTGGGCGATCCGGTCGAAACCGTCGACGACGGCCAATAGAGGGGACCGCCGACCGGCTCGTGCGGTTTGCTGTAAGCCATTTCCCGCGCGGCCGCGATCCGGCCTACGGTCGCGCCGGTACATCGGTACAGCAAACCGTCTCAGTGATCGATCCCGGGTCGCTGGACCGTCGTTTCCGCCCCAGCTTGCTCGCCGTCGGATTTCTCCAGCGCCCGTTCGAGCTCCGGCGCGGCGAGAAGTTCGTTTCGGTCGCGTTCCTCCGGCCGCCGGAAGTAGTACGTCTCCGCACAGCCGGCGACCAACTCCGAGAGCGGCCGGTCTTCGTCGTGGACGATCGAGACGAGATCACCCGTCACTGCAACGAGCACTGCGTCGTCCGGTTTGTACAGGGCGTCCCGGAGTTCGCAGACGGTACAGTCGGCCGGTAACTCGAGGGTGACGCCGTCGACGAGCGCCCATCGCGTCTCCATAGCCCATCGTTCGGGCGAGAGTATCTATACGGTTGTGCCCGCAGACACATGCCGGCCGAGCGGCCACGCCGCAATCGTTCGATTCTTGGGGCTACCGACCGGTCGACCCTCCCCGGCGATGAGGCCGCGGGTACATCAAACCGTATCAGGAAACGCTTAGGGTGTCTCGTCCGAAAATTCGAATGTGAGCGAGAATCGCGTCGTTCAGGGACGAATGGTGACGGCCAAAAAACTCGCTGAGATCGTCGAGGGCGACTCCGTCATGGAGGTCGACTCGATCGAGGAGGCCGACGAGGAGTGTCCGGCGTGTGGCGGCTCCGTTCTGGCGGTGACCTACATGCCGTCGGTGACCGAGCTCGTCACCGGTCGGAAGTGCCAGGACTGCGACTGGAGCGAGACGGATCGGGACTGATCCGAATCGGAAGGATCGTCCGCGTTCGTCTCGAGTCTGCCCGTCTGCGTTCGTCTCGAGTCACGAGGGAACGGGCGGCAGCGTCGCTTCGTCGATCCAGAACGCTTCGACGGCACGGCCGAGTTCGGCGAACTCCGTCGGATCGCTCGGCTTGGTGAGATAGGCGTTCGCGCACAGTTCGTAACTCCTGACGATGTCTTCGGTCGCCTCCGAACTCGTGAGGACGATGACCGGGAGCGACGTGAGATCCGACTCGTTCTTGAGCGCCTCGAGCACCTCGAATCCGCTCGTTCTGGGAAGATTCAAATCGAGCAACATGAGATCCACGTCGACATCGCCCGCGGACAGCACCTGCTCTTGCAGGAAGTCGAGGGCGGATCCACCGTCCGCGAACGTGTGAAAGACCGTCTCGAATCCCGCCGTTTTGAACGCCTCCTCTATCAGGCGAACGTCGCCCGGATTGTCTTCGACGAGGAGGATTGAAACCGGATCGGGGGAGGACTGGTGGGACACTGCGTATCTATCGAGATGGGCGACGGGGGCTTAAGGCTGATCACAAAGCACGTTGGATTCGTGCCACTGTTCGTGAAACTCTCCCACCGTTGCCGGACTACACCGTTTTTGCCGCCCCCGATATCGTCCGTGATCGTTGGCGGCCCGGTCGTTCGACGCTTGGGATCGGCCGTTACCGTTCGACGATCGTTCCCCCGGCTAACCCCTCCCACTCGACGCGATAGCCGAGTCGCGAGAGGATCGCGCTCGAGTCGGTGAGATCGAACGCCTCGAGGACCGCGTCGGCGTCCGCGAGTGCCATCCCCGGCTCGATCTCGTCCGCCAGCGACTCGAGAACGGCGGGTCGAACCAGCGTCCGACCGACTCGGTCGTGTTCGGGAAACGCCTTGTCCGCGAGGGCGTCCGGGCTCACGCCGTGTCGATCGGCCAGCGCGTCCACCGTGACGGCGTCGTCCGTCGGCCGCAGCGCGTCGGGAAGGCGGGCCGCGCTCTCGGCGACTAGTTGGCGTTCGTACTCCCGGAGGACGTCGGCGACGTCTTTGACCCTGACCGTCCCCGAGTAGGGGATCGCTCGATGGTCGCGGGCGGTGATCTCCTCGCCGACGCCCAGCGATTCGTCGACGGCGACCAGCATGGCCACGTCCTCGAGATCGGCGAGCTGCGAGAGCTTCTTCTCGACGTATTCGGGCGTCCAGAACCCCATGATCTCGAAGTAGACGCGGAAATCACCGTCCCCGCCGTCGGACTCGTCCGCCGCGTCCCCGCGGCCCGTCCCCGCGGGAGCGTACTCGAACGCGAAATCGGGGATCATCACCCGCGTTCCCGTCGCGAGGGGCTCGGGTTCGCGGACGAGGTTCCAGTCCAGATCCAGATTCGTAAAGCGGGCCGCGAAATCGGCTTCCACGCCGCTGTCGAAGGACACCTCCGCGATCGGCCCCGCGTCCGGGACGCGGACCGGATCCTCGTGGGACAGTTCGAGGGTTCGTTCGGTGCCGCGGTCGTCGATCGTCGCCTCGAGGTGCCACCGCTCGGCCGTCGCGACAGTTCGAAGGAGTCGCGCGAAGCGCGTCCCGTACCGCCGAGTGGCGCGAAAGAGGTGGGTCGGTCCCGTGACGACGACTTCGCGGTCAGATACCCCCTCGGCTTCGCCCGCAGGCTCGCCGTCGACCCGGCGGATCTCGTACATCAGCCGCAACCGCTTGATCGCCGAAATCAACGCCTTCGGATCGCTCGAGCGCACTCGCACCTCGGTCGCGTCGAACAGCGCCGTCTGCGCGAGCGAGAGGTTGTACTGGGCGATCAGGTCGTCCGGATCCCACCGTGACTCGACCGCGGTCACGACCTGTCGCTCCTCGAGATCGGCGTACAGCGCGGCCTCGAGGTCGTCCGCCGACGCGTCGAGCGATTCGCTCGCGCGGATGAACGCCATCGCGCGCTCGTCCTCGGTGACGACGCCGACGGCCTCGGCCGCCTCGAACACGGCCCTTCGGGCCCGTTCGGGCTCGATCGCCGTCTCCGTCTCCGCGACGGTCTCCCGTTCGACCAGCGCCGCGAGGCCCCGGACGAGTTTGAAGTCCTCGGCCTCGCGCTCGAGGGCGGTCAGCGCGCCCTCGAGCGTCGCCCGCGGTTCGCCGACGTGGCCCTGGTACGTGCCGATGACGCGGGCGGCGAGCGGCCGGTGTTCGCGGGCGGCGAACTGGGGGTGGTAGCCGCCGCCGGCCCGCGAGACGCGAAGCAGGTCCTTCGTCAGCATCTGTCTCGAGTCGGCGCGGCATCGTCAAAAGTCACCCGGACGGGTGCGGGTCCGAGTGACGTTCAAGCGGCGCGAGTACGGCCGCCGTCACCCGCCCGTTACTCCTGTCCGGGTGCCTCGCCGTTCTCGCAGTCCGCGATGTATCCCCGGGCCTGTGGATGGTCGGGATTGAGATCCAGGACGGTTTCCATCTTTGCCGTCCCCGTCTCGCAGTCGCCGCGCCAGTAGGCCTCGAGGCCCTCTTCGTAGGTGCGCTGCATCTCGCCGGTGGTGTTCTCCACGCCGAGTTCGCTCAGGAAGCCCTTCGCGACTTCGATCGGAAGACCGAACTGGATGTCCTGAATGTCGACGTTGGGCGGACTGAACGTCGCAACGCCGACGACCTCCCCGTCGCTGTTGTACAGTGGACCGCCGCTGTTGCCGCTATTGATCGCCGCGTCGGTCTGGATCGAGTCGACGCCGGAGTTGAGCGTCCGCCGCGCGCTGACGATCCCGGTCGTCATCGTCGGCTCGAGGGTGGTGCTCCTGTCGTCGAACACCTGGTCGATGCCGATGTCCGGGTAGCCGATGACGTAGAGTTCCTCGCCGGTACCGACGTCGGTCCCGTCTCCGAGCGTCACCGTCGGGAGGTTCTCACCGTCGACGTCCAGGATCGCGATGTCACGGCCCATCGACGGTTCGCCGCCGACCTCCGTGTAGACCGTCCCCTCGGTCTCGACGTCCGCGGACCAGCTCTCGACCTCGAGGTCGTCGTCGGGAGTCGCACGCCCGTTCAGGACGTTTACCGCCTCGGAGATGTTCCCGAGGCTGCCGTTCTCCTGGTAGTACCCCATCATCTCTTCGTAGAGTATCTGACCGGCCTCGTCTCGCTGCTCTTCGGACAGGTTCCCGCTCGAGGCCAGCTCTTGTCGGATCGCTTCGCTCTTGTTCACCGCGAACCGCTGAAAGACCGTTTCTTTGGGATTCTGATGCGTTCCGACGACGTGTGCGTTCGTAACGACGGTACCGTCAGGCGAGACGATGAAGCCAGAGCCCATCGCCCCGCTCCGGACGGATTCGCGTTTCGTGGTGCTGTTTTGCTCGCGAACGGCGATCAGACTCTCGGCCGTCTCGATGGGGCCCCGCTGGTCGGATTCCGTCGTTGTCTGTTCGTACGAGCCCTGGTACGCTCCGTTCTGGTAAAGCTCGAGAACCGGTCGCGAGCTTCCGGTCAGGATTTGGTAGCCCAGATTCTCCGTCTCCCCCGAATTGTACTCGAGAAAGAGTCGGTTGTCTCGAGTCGCCCATCCGCCGTACCGTGTCCCCGAGGTTTCCAGTGCGAACGTTCGGTCGGAAGCGAAGTAGACTTGACTGTTCTCCGTTTCCCAGGTACCGAGGAGAGCCGGGTCGACGACGTCAACCCAGCGAGCCGACGGCCACGTCATCGTCCCGTCGACGACGTGGCGAACGTTCGTTATCGCGGCCTTATCCCGCTGAATGATCTGACTCTCGACGTTCGGCGGATCCGGCACTTCCTCCGGCTCCGAGTCGCCGTCGTCCGTTTCGTTCCCGTTCGTCTCCTCTCCGTTCGTCTCGCTGTCGGTCCCCGGATCGCTCGTCTCCTCGGACGATCCGCTACAGCCCGCGATGGCGACGCCTCCGGCCGCCGAAGCGGCTTGCAACATTCGACGCCGAGAGACGGTTTCGTCCTCCCAATCCATAAGATATGCTGACTTTCGAAGTGGACCATAAGTGTTCTTTGGCCGATAGTTGTGCCCCTTGCTAGCACGGATCGGGCAACTATCGCGAGTCGGTAGCGGTCCGGACTGCAGACGTCCCGTCGCTTCGATTCGCCGCTCGAGGTCGCGGCCGATCTCGACGATCGCGTCGCGATCGCCGTTCCCTGCGGAGCGATTCACTCGGATTCGATCGCGTCCTCGCCCAGTCGCTCGCCGCAGTTCGGACAGCGGTCGTAGCGGAGTTCGAGGCTCGCCCGATGGACGTCCTCCATCGCCGCTTTGATCCGTTCTTCCGCGTCCCGTTCGGTCTCGTGCGAAAGGGAGGCCCCTTCGACTTCGATCAGGAACCGCGCAATCTCCGTCGCCTCGTAGGCGATGTCGTCCAGTTCGTCGGCCGTGAAGAAATCGGAGTAGGCGCCGTAGAGGAACGTCGCGCCCGCTTTCCGGACCTTCTCTTCGAAGGATTTCCGCGATTGGTAGACGGCCTGGCGCGTGTACTGATCGTCCATGAAGGGAACGAGGTCGGGGAGGTTCTCCCCGATGGTCGTCATCTCGATACCGGTTCCGGTCCGAAAGTCGGCCCCGAGGCGAGCGATCGCCCACTCGCGGGCCGTGAAGGCGACGCGATCGCGAAGGAACTCGTTAACGCGGTCGTACTCGGCGCTCTCGAGTCGCTCGAACCGATCGGACTCGGCTACACTGCTCCGGGTGGATGAATGCGTCTCTTCGGGCATGGTGTGTGTCTGCGGTTGCCCGCGTCACGTGCAAGGGCCGAACGAGCATAACGCTGTCCGTCTCGCCGGGAATCGCGCGATCCGGCCCGCCGTTTTGACGACTGGTGAGACGGCGTTCCGTGACAACCGAAACCGGACTCTTCCCGACCGCAAGTGGCTGAGTCGGACAGTTTCACTTCCACCGCGCTACGCGAGTCCTTTTCACCGACCGTCTCCTTCTCGTCACATGGTCCTCGCGAAAAAGAGAACGGGACTCAGCGGTGTGGGAATCGAGACGAGCGCGGCGTTGCGCCCCGGTCGCGATCGGAACGAGGTGAACGGATTTGTCGCGTAGTCCGCCGTCCGACGACGTCGTCGCCGACCCCGACCACTCCCGGCTGGCGGACGGGCCGACGCTCGAGCGCGTGACGTTCCGGGCCACCGACGAACAGCTCGCCGCCCTCGAATCGCTCGTCGACGCGGACGTCTACCATTCCCGGAGCGAAGCGCTCCGGGCCGGGGTGCAACAGCTTCTCGAGCGGCACCGTTCGTCCGAGACCGACCGCGATGGTCGGTAGGCCCGCAGTGTTCGCCCCCTACCGAACCGACCTGGCGTCGACATCCTCGAGCCGGCGGCCCCGCTGACTACTGTCCCGCGGAATGCAGGACACAGTAGCCGTTGACCGGGCCGAAGCGGCTGATCCGTCCCGGCGGCGTGTCTCTGCCGTCCACCGATCGTCAGTCGCGACGACGACCCGCGATCCGTTCCTCGCCGGTATTTTCGGAGACGACCTCGTAGAGGACCGCTCGTCCGCCGTCGGATTTCGGGCGGAGGATCCGTCCGAGTCGCTGGACGAATTCCCGCTCGCTGCCGCTGCCCGAAAGCACGACCGCCACGTTCGCGTCGGGGACGTCGACACCCTCGTCTAACACGTTCGATGTCGCGATCCGTGTGTAGGTCCCCTCGCGGAACCGCTCGAGGATCTCCCGTCGCTCCGTCGTGCCGGTCTGGTGGGTGATCGTCGGGATCAGGAACCGTTCGCTGACGTCGTAGGCGAGGTCGTTGTGCGCCGTGAAGACGATGATTCGCTCATCGCGGTGGTCGTCGAGGACGTTTGCGAGCGCCTCGAGTTTCGCCTCGCTTCCGAACATGAGTTCTCGCGCGCGTTGCCGGGCGAGCAGCGCTTCGCGCGCGTCGGGATCGGTGCCCGATCGCTTGACGAGTTCCCGATAGTCCGAGCCGCTCCGCATCTCGATGTTCGAGCGCGCGAGGTAGTCCGTGAACGCGTCCTGATTCCGCTCGTACTCCTCGCGTTCGTCCGGGGTGAGCGAGACCGCGAGTCGCTTGACGTCGTAGTTCGCGAGATGATCGCCGGCGAGTTCGTCCACGTCGACGCGGTGGACCAGCGGGCCGACGATTTCCTCGATCACCTCGTGTGCGCCGTCGGGCCGCTCGAAGGTTGCGGTCACCCCCAGCCGTGCGGGTGCGGCAAGCAGTCGCGCGATCTCGCGATAGCCCTCGCCGCCGAGGTGGTGGACTTCGTCGAAGACCACGAGACCGAACCGGTCGCCAACCGAATCGGCTTTGAGGTACGCCGAGTCGTAGGTCGAAACGGTGATCGGCTCGAGGCGCTGTTCGCCGCCGCCGAAGCGGCCGATCGGGCGATCGAATTCGCGCTCGAGTTCCCGCTGCCACTGCTCGAGCAGATCGATCGTCGGCACGACGACGAGCGTCGGAACGGCGAGCCGTTCGATCGCTTTCAGCGCGATGACGGTCTTGCCGCTGCCGGTCGGGAGTTCGAGGACGCCGGCGGCCGCTCGTCCGATCGATGCGAGCGTCGGAGCGTCGCCCCAGCGATCGGTCTCGAGCCACGTCTCGAGCGCCGTCGTCTGATAGTCGCGGAGTTCGTACGCCGACTCGAGGGCGGACACGGACTCGAGGTCGAGAACGCGATCGTCGACTGCGGCGTCCGTCTTCACAAGCGCCGCTCGGAGGGGAGCGTATCGAAAGGCCGGAACGCGGACGCCGTCAGTCCGCCGGTCGGTCTCGAGGTCGGGGACGCTCGTCCGAAGCGACGACGGCGAGATCGACGACTCCTCGAGGCCGTCGATCCGAATCGTCCCGTCCTCGTACCGGAGTTCGATCGCGGTCGATTCGTCGGCCGGTGTCGGCGTCACGGGACACAATCGGAGACAGACCCACATATACGGTCGGGTATCCGCCCCCTCTCGAGGTCGATCGTCGAGAGAGGATGGTTTTGATCGCTCTCGTGAACCGCCCGTTCGCCGAACCGCAGATATCCGTCGCTCACTGGGACGCGGTACGGACGGGACACAGAGATCGAAGCGAGCGACCCACGAGTGCTATCCGGGTGCATTTTGGACCGAGTGGCAACCGATCGAGACGAGAATTCCATCGAGAAGTAACAGCACGCTCTTTTTATGACCGGCTTTATTGCAATGAAAAGCCGCGGGTGTGACCCCGTTTTGCTCGTACTCCTCGAACGCGTCTGGGGGGATGCTCTCCCGCTCTACGAGGAAATCGCGGATCTCCGCCGCTAACGCATGCAAATTGATGAGTGCTTGTTTTCGCATTACCTGTTTTCCGCCTTCGATCGGGCGATTTTCGGCGATCCGTCGTGGATTTGAATGGTTCCGTTTCCGTCGATGGTGACCGTGAATTCGCTGTATGCAAATTCTACCCCGACGGTACAGCCATGTTTGTCCGCGTGGCACAGCAGCTCAGCTACCGCCTCTATTTCGATCGAATCGTACAACGGATCCAGTTCAGTTGTCGGAGTGTCCTCGAGCGCGGCTAACGCCCGTATTAGTTCCGGTATCGCCCCGTCCCTCTCATCGTATTCGATGCGATGGTCGACTCCCCCGTCTGTCACCACGTCGAAGTCGTTGTGCGCCATAGTTACACTGGGTATTGTTAGCATATCAATACAGACCCCACATAATTTGGTTTGGCTATTACTTTAGGAAATATCTTCTGATCATGTCACTGCCGAGCGGTTCGAATTAATCGGTAATAGAGAAACGATTCCACCGTACCCGTTGAATTCACGGAGAACAGATATCCGTTCTAGTTCCAGAGAAAAAGGAGCTGGAACGTTCTACTTCCCTCTCCAACTCAGACTACTGAATCCAGAACTCGTAACGGACGACACGACGCGAATACCGTCAGTCCGAATCGGGAGCGACCGTTTCACTTTTTCGCTTCATCCGGCGGGAGATGCCGTACCTCAACCCTTTTATTACCGCTGTTCGTTGACTGGCACATGAGCGAAGACGAGGGCACGAACACGTCCGCCCAGGGTGTCCCGTCCGAGGAGGAATCCGACGACGGCGAAACGGCCGACGTGGATCCCGCGGCGTCGACGGATGGGGAATCGAACCCGACTCCCGACTCGGACGACGCTGAATCGGAACGTACGACTGCGAACTCCGATTCGAGTGCGGACGCGGTCGACCGGACAGCGCCAGCGGGGACTGAGACGGCCGCTGATGACGATGCGGCCGAGACAACGGCACCTGGACCGACCACGGAGACTGTCGACGAAGCCGGAGAAGCGCCCGAAACGAGCGAGGACGTACAGCGCATGCTCGATCGGGTCACCGAGTACGACGACGAACTCGCCCACAAGGTCAACTCGATCGTCGAAGAGGCCCGCGACCTCAACGGGACCGTCACACACCAGCGCGAGGAACTCGAGGACCTCTCCGAGCGCATCGAGTCCCAGGCCGAGACCATCGGGGAACTCCAGACCGAACTCGACGAGTACGAGGCGGCCCTGAGCGAGCGCGACGAGCAAATAGCGGAGTACGAGGAGGAGATAGAAGACCTGAAGAGCCGACTCAAGCGCAAACAGGCGGACTTCCAGAACTACAAGAAACGCGCAAAGAAGCGCCAACAGCAGATCAAGGACCGCGCTGCCGAGGACCTCGTCGAACGCCTCATCGGGGTCCGGGACAACCTCAAACGCGCGCTCGATGAGGAAAGCGGCGACGTCGAAACGCTCCGGGACGGCGTCGATATGACGCTGCGCGAGTTCGACCGCATTCTCGAGGACGAGAACGTTTCGGAGATCGATCCCGACCCGGGTACCGAGACCGATCCGCAGCGCCACGAGGTCATGATGCAAGTCGACAGCGATCAGCCCGAAGGGACCATCGCCGACGTCTACACGCCCGGCTACGAGATGGGGGAAAAGGTCATCCAGAACGCTCAGGTTACCGTCTCGAACGGCGAATTCGCGGATGTTGATGCGGGCGAAAGCGACGACGCAGACGAGAGCGAGGAAGAAGAGGCGGGGGCGGCCGACGAATCGGACGAGGCACGCGACGCGACCGACGCGACCGACGGTGATGAGGCGGCCGACGAGTCCGATGCGGCTGCCGACACGGCCGCGGACGACAACGCGGCCGAGGCCGACGAGCCGTCGGGGAACGACGCCGATGGCGACGATCAGGCGATCGAACTCGGCGGCGAAGTCGCCGAGGACGACCGCGAGGACGCTTCGACGGACGACGTGGCAGACGAACCGAACGAATAAGGCGAGCGGCGCTGCTCGAGTCGTCGGTGATTCGCGTCTCGGTCCGACGCGGATCGTGAGACCGGATTTGGCCCTGGTTTTTACTGCAACCCAACTGTCGCGAGCGAGGCTGAGAACCGCGGTATCCGGATTTTATTCGGTTCCGCCGGCCGCCTAGTAACCTTTAAAACAAAGTGCGCACAATACCCGCCCACTATGGCAAGCAACAAGATTCTCGGAATCGACCTCGGGACGACGAACAGCGCGTTCGCGGTGATGGAAGGCGGTGATCCGGAGATTATCGTCAACGCCGAAGGTGAACGAACGACGCCCTCCGTCGTCGCTTTTACCGACGACGACGAACGGCTCGTCGGCAAGCCCGCGAAGAACCAGGCGATTCAGAACCCCGAAAAGACGATCGCCTCGATCAAGCGCCATATCGGCGAGGAGGACTACACCGTCGAGGTGGAGGGAGAGGAGTATACCCCCGAAGAGATCTCGGCGATGATCCTCCAGAAGATCAAACGCGACGCCGAGGACTATCTGGGCGACGAGGTCGAAAAGGCCGTCATCACGGTCCCCGCGTACTTCTCCGACCGACAGCGTCAGGCGACCAAAGACGCCGGCGAGATCGCCGGCTTCGAGGTCGAGCGCATCATCAACGAGCCGACGGCCGCGTCGATGGCCTACGGCCTCGACGACGACTCCGACCAGACCGTGCTCGTCTACGACCTCGGCGGCGGCACCTTCGACGTTTCTATTCTCGATCTCGGCGGCGGCGTCTACGAGGTCGTCGCGACCAACGGCGACAACGACCTCGGTGGCGACGACTGGGACGGGGCCATCATCGACTGGCTCGCCGAGGAGTTCGAGGACGAACACGGGATCGACCTCCGCGACGACCGTCAGGCCCTCCAGCGGCTCAAGGACGCCGCCGAGGAAGCCAAGATCGAGCTCAGTAGTCGGAAGGAGACCGAGATCAACCTGCCGTTCATCACGGCGACCGACGACGGCCCGATCCACCTCGAAGAGTCCATGACTCGAGCCAAGTTCGAGTCGCTGACGCAGGATCTGATCGATCGCACCGTCGACCCGACCGAGCAGGCGCTCGAGGACGCGGGTTACGACGCGGACGAGATCGACGAAGTCCTCCTCGTCGGCGGCTCGACCCGGATGCCACAGGTCGCCGAAAAGGTCGAGGAGTTGACCGGCAAGGCACCCCAGAAGAACGTCAACCCCGACGAGGCCGTCGCGCTGGGCGCGGCGATCCAGGGCGGTGTACTCGGCGGCGAGGTCGACGACATCGTCCTGCTTGACGTGACGCCGCTCTCGCTGGGTATCGAGGTCAAGGGCGGCCTCTTCGAGCGACTCATCGAGAAGAATACGACGATCCCGACCGAGGAGTCGAAGATATTCACCACCGCGGCGGACAACCAGACCACGGTGCAGGTCCGGGTCTTCCAGGGCGAGCGCGAACTGGCCGCGGAGAACGAGATGCTCGGCGAGTTCCACCTGACCGGCATCCCGCCGGCCCCCGCCGGAACGCCCCAGATCGAAGTCACGTTCTCGATCGACGAGAACGGCATCGTCAACGTGAGCGCGGAGGACAAGGGCAGCGGCACCACCGAGGAGATCACCATCGAGGGCGGTGCCGGGCTCTCCGACTCCGAGATCGAGAAGATGCAGCGCGAAGCCGAGAAACACGCCGAAGAGGACCAGCAAAAGCGCCAGCGCATCGAGGCCCGCAACAGCGCCGAGGCCACGATCCAGCGCGCCGAGACGCTGCTCGAGGAGAACGACGAGCAGGTCGACGACGACCTCCGCGCCGACATCGAGGACTCGATCGAGGACCTCGAGGCGACGATCGACGACGAGGATGCAGACGCCGCCGACATCGAGGCGGCGACCGAGACCCTGAGCGAGGAACTTCAGGAGATCGGCAAGCAGATCTACCAGGAAGCCGGTGCCGCGGACGCCGGTGCGGCCGGCGGCGCAGCGGGTGCCGGAGCGGCGGGCGCTGGCGGTGCTGCGGGCGCAGGCCCCGGCGGCATGGGCGGCGGTCCGAACCCCGGCCCCGACGCGGGCGCTGCCGGTGACGAGGACGAGGAGTTCGTCGACGCCGACTTCGAGGATGTCGACTTCGACGAGGACGAGGCCGAAGACGACGAGTAACGAGTCTTCGTCACCCCGTCAGACCTAGTCTGTAGTGACTCGTCCGTAGCTTTCGAGTTACCGTTGCGGTAAAGGCGCAAGCGCTGCACCCGCGAGCGACCAACGGGAGCGAGCGGCCTTTTTCATCGAAGTTTTTGCGTCGAGCGGTGAGCGAGCCCAGCGAGCGAACCCGAGGCGCAAAAAGTTCGGAACGTTCGTTTCAAGTGTCTCAACCGACTATCGGGTGAACAACGAATGAGCGAGGACTTCTACGACGTTCTCGGCGTGAGCCCCGACGCGTCTACCGAGGATATCAAACAGGCGTATCGGTCGAAGGCCACCGAGTACCATCCGGACGTCAGCGACGACCCCGATGCCGAAGAGAAGTTCAAGAAGATCCAGAAGGCCAAACAGGTGTTGACCGACGAGGAGAAGCGCGAGGCCTACGATCAGATGGGTCACGACCGCTACGAACAGGCCGAGAAACACGGCTTCGACGCCGGCGATGCGGGCGGTGCCGGCGGAATGGGCGGCGGCCCGTTCGGCGGCATGGGCGGTGGCGGAATGGGCGGCGGCGGTCTCGGCGACCTCTTCGAACAGGTCTTCGGCGGCGGTGGCGGCGGTGGACGAGGCCGCCGTCGACCCCGCAAGGGACGCGACCTGCGAACCGAACTCGAGATCGACCTCGAGGAGGCATACGAGGGGGCCCAAAAACAGTTCACCGTCGAGCGCCCGGAGGAGTGTGACGTCTGCGAGGGTGAAGGCCATCCGCCGGAGGCCGACGCCGAGACCTGTCCCCAGTGTCAGGGGCGGGGACAGGTGACGCAGGTCCAGCAGACGCCGCTCGGCCGGGTCCAGCAGACGACGGCCTGTCCCCGCTGTGAGGGAGAGGGGACGCTGTACTCCGAGACGTGCGGGGAGTGTCGCGGCGAGGGTTACGTCCGAAACGAGGCGACGCTGACCGTCGAGGTCCCGGCCGGCATTCAGGAGGGCCAGACCCTTCGGATGGAGAGCGAGGGCGCACCGAGCCCCGAGGGGGGCCCCCACGGCGATCTGTTGATCGACGTCTCGATTCGCGAGCACGAAGAGTTCGATCGCGAGGGCGACGACCTCCAGTACCGGCTGCCGATCTCGTTTCCCCAGGCCACCTTCGGCGACACCGTCGAAGTGCCGACGCTCGAGGGCGGTGCCGAATTCGAGATTCCGAAGGGAACCCAGAGCGGCGAGACCTTCCGCCTCGAGGGGAAGGGCATGCCCCGGCTGCGAGGTCGCGGACAGGGCGACCTCTTCGTGAAGGTGCAGGTCGTCACCCCCGAGAGCCTGAACGAGGAGCAACGCGACGCGCTCGAGGAGTTCGCGGCGGCCGGCGGCGACGAAATCGAAGTAAAGGAGGGCTTTTTCGAGAAGATCAAGCGGGCGTTCTAGCGAGCGGGACAGTTCGCCACAGCGGGCACGACCGTTATCTCACCGGTAAATATGGGGCGCGGCCCGTCAGTCGTCGGTGATGAACATCGTTGGAACCTACCGGTCGGCGAATCAGCTGCGGAAGCTCTTCCGGGCGGAACGGCGGTCCGGGTCGTCGTTCGATCTTCCTCCCCGTCGCCGACTCCAGCTCTACCGACGCGGCTTTCTGAGCAAGTCCGGCGTGATCTACGACTTCGACTCGAACGATCCCGCCGACTATCTCACCGACTACCAGCGCTTCGTCGGGACGAAGCGGATCAACGGTCACTGGAACGCGTTGATCGACAACAAACTCGCCTTCCACCGGGTCCTCGGGGAGTTCCCGGACCACCGCCCCACCGTGTACGGACTGCTCAACGACGGGCGCTTTCACACGTTCGATCCCGCCGACGAGTCGGCGCTGACCGACGGCGGCATCGAACTCGAGCGCTCGCCCGAGCCTGCGACGACGCAGCCGACCGAGGAGCCGATCGACTGGCTCGACGACGTCCTCTCGGAGGGCGACCGGCTCGTGTTGAAGTGGTTCAGCGGCGGCGGCGGGAACAACGTTCACTTCCTCGAGCGAGTGGACGGCGAGTACCGGTTCGACGGCGAGCGGACGAGCGAGTCCGACCTCGTCGAAACGCTCGCCGACCTCGAGAACTACCTCGTCTGCGAGTTCGTCGAACAGGCGGACTACGCGGACGACTTGTTTCCCGACACGGCGAACACGCTCCGGGTCCTGACGATGTACGACGAGCGAGCGGGAGAAGCGTTCATCCCGATCGCGATTCACCGGATCGGAACGCGTGACTCCGTTCCCGTGGACAACTTCTCTAACGGTGGGTTAAGCGCCCGGATCGATCGCGAGACCGGGGCTCTCAGTGCCGGTGCGGAGTATCCACACGACGGCGTCGTCGACTGGCACGAGAGTCATCCCGAGACCGGCGCTCGCATCGAGGGAACGGAGATTCCCGGCTGGGAGGAAACTCGAGACCGCTTGCTCGAGATCGCGGAAACGCTCTCGCACGTCCCTTACGTCGGCTGGGATCTGGTCGTCACCGACGACGGCGAGTTCCAGATCATCGAGGCCAACAGCTATCCGGGGGTCGCCTCGCTCCAGGTGCACCGACCGCTGCTCGCTGAGGACCGAACGCGACGGTTTTACCGGGATCACGGCGTCGTCTGAGGCGACTGACGACGCTCGAGGAAGCGGTTCGGCCGCTCCCATGAGAGTCACGGTATCGTCGGGCATAGATTATGGCTGTTGGGACCAAACGATCGGACGGGGATACCCATGCCAGCACAACAGATACTGCTCCTCGCCGGTGACTTCGTCGAGGACTACGAGATCATGGTCCCGTTTCAGGCGCTCCAGATGGTCGGCCACGAGGTCCACGCCGTCTGTCCGGAGAAGGAAGCCGGCGACACCTGTCCGACCGCCATCCACGACTTCGAGGGCGACCAGACCTATACCGAGAAGCCGGGCCACAATTTCGAATTGAATCACGACTTCGACGCCGTCGATCCCGCCGACTACGACGCGCTCGTCGTTCCGGGCGGGCGCGCACCCGAGTACCTCCGAACCTACGACGAGGTCCTCGAGATAACCCGCCACTTCTTCGAGGCGGACAAACCGGTCGCGGCGCTGTGTCACGGCGTCCAGATCCTCGCCGCGGCGGACGTACTCGAGGGGCGGACCTGCACCGGCTATCCGGCGCTCGAGGCGGACGTCCGGATCTCGGGCGGCACCTGGGAAGACGGCGTCACGCGCGACGGCAATCTCGTGACTGGACAGGCGTGGCCGGACCACCCCGAGTGGCTCGCGCAGTTCCTCGAGTGTCTCGGGACGGACATCGATCACGCCGAGCCGGCGACAGCGGACGACTGACCTCACCCCGCCGTACGGCGGGTCGCGACGGCGACGCCGGCGACGCGAGTCGGCGTCCTTTTTCCGCACCGGCTCCCACCCTCGAGTATGAACGCTGGGACGGTCGACGAGCTGTTCACCCGGGAGCTCCGCGACGACCGGATCGGGCTCGTCGACGCGACGGGTCGGGAGTACGACTACCATTGGCTGTGTACCTCCTCGTGGCAGGCCGGGAACTTCCTGCGCCACGCGGGCGTTCGCGAGGGCGTCACCGTCGGCGTCGTCGGCGACGGCCCGCTCGCACTGCTCGCTTTCTTCGGGACGACGCTACTCGAGGGGACCACCCGCTTCGAGCCGCCGACCGACCTCGGGGACGCGGGCGACTTTCGGGCCCTCGTCGCACCCGTTTCGGCCCTCGAGCACTACGACCTCCCGCGCGGCGCACAGCGCATCGGCTACGGCTCGAAGCCCGACGCGCCGGACGTCCACCACTTCGACGCCGGCATCTGGACCGAAAACCCGTCGTTTCCGCCGCTGGCTATCGATCCCGAGACGGCGATCCTGAGCGACGGCGAGCGAACCGTGACGCACGGAGACTTGCTCGAGGCCGCACGCGCGGTACTCGAGGAGACCGGGCTCGAGACCGACGATCGCGTCGTCGTTCGAGCGCCGCTATCGGATCCTCGAACCGTGGCGGCGGGCATCCTCGCGCCGCTGCTGGCAGAGGGCGTGATCGTGCTCCCGGGCGACGAGGACGAACAGATGGTCGAACGGGGAGAGGTTGCCGTCTCGAGCGCGTCGATCGAGTCGGTCCCCGAAGCGAACCGCATCGATCTCGACGCGGTTTCCCTCCGATAACACCGCTCAATTCTCGCAGTTTCGATTACAGCTCTCGGTACAGCAGGCCCTCGACGGCGGGGCCCGACAGCACCTCGCCCTCGTGAGTGAACCGCGAGCCGTGACAGGGGCAGTCCCAGGTCTCCTCGGCGTCGTTCCACCGGACGAGACAGCCCATGTGCGGACAGGTCGCCGACACGGCGTGGGTCGTTCCGTCCGCCTCGCGGTAGAGGCCGACCGGCTGGCTCGCGCGCCGAACGACGCGGGCGTTGCCGGGGGACAGATCGGCCGCCCCGTCGACTCCGAGGGTGGTGAGCAGCGATCTGATCCGATCGCCGACGAAACTGCCGCCGACTTTGGCGTTCTCCTCGAGGAAGCGCTTCGCGGACGCGCCGGGCGTGAGCCGCTGGGGATCGAACGCGTCGGCCCAGGGGTTCGATCCCTCGACGATCAGATCGGCGAGGATCATCCCCGCGGCGGTCCCGCCGGTCATCCCCCAGCCCCCGAACCCGGTCCCGACGTAGACGTGCTTCGACAGCGGATCGATCCGTCCGACGAAGGGAACGTCGTCCACCGGCGAGTAGTCCATCGTCGACCAGCGGTACTCGATCGATTCGACGTCGAAGTGCTCGCGGGCGAACGCCTCGCAGCGCCGATACCGTTCGGAGGTCGGCGGGCCGTTCAGTCCGGGCTTGTGGCTCTGGCCGCCGACGAGGAGGAGTTCGCCGTCGGCGGAGCCGCTATCGGAACCGCCACCGGCCGACGCGCTCGGCGAATACGTTCGCATCGTCGCCGGCGGCGAATCGGTGCTGTAGAACATCCCCTCGAGGGGCGTTGACGCGACCCGAACGGCGAGCAGATACGCGCGGTGGGGATGCATCCGCGCGAAGTAGCCGGCGCGGTCGAGGACGGGAAAGTGGGTCGCGACCACGACGTCGTCGGCGACGACCTCGCCGTGCTCGGTTTCGACGCGACACGGCGAACCGGGATCGACCTCGAGCGCGCGCGTCCCCTCGAACACGCGGCTCCCGTCGCCGTGAACCCGCTCCGCGATCGCCAGCAGGTACTTTCGGGGGTGGAACTCGGCCTGCTCGTCGAAGCGGACCGCACCGGCGGTGTCGAACGGGAGCGGCGTCTCGTCGACGAAGGAGGCGGGGAGGCCGACTCGCTGGGCGGCCGAGACCTCGTCTCGGATCGTCCCGCGGTCGTCCGGCGATGCGGCGTACGTGTACGCTTCCGTCCGCCGAAAGTCGCAGTCGATGTCCGCTTCCTCGATCCGCTGCTCCACGTGATCGATCGCGGCCTCGTTCGCGTCGGCGTACTGCCGCGCCTTCTCCTCGCCGAACTGGGAGACGAGCGTGTCGTAGAGCAGTCCGTGCTGGGAGGTGAGTTTGGCCGTCGTGTGACCGGTCGTGCTCTCGACGATGCGATCGGCCTCGACGACCGCGACGGATCGTCCCGCCTCCTTCAGTTCGATCGCCGCGGTCAGGCCGGTGATACCGCCGCCGACGACCGCCGCGTCGACTTCGAGGCCGTCCTCGAGGGGTTCGTACTCGGTCGTCGGCGTCGTGGCCAGCCACAGCGACGCTTCGCGCGGGGACTCTGGGAAGGTCTGGTCCGACATTGTGATCCGTGGGTCGGGCTATCCACACTCGAGGCAAAAGGAACCGGGGGTGCGATCGACTGTCGTCGAGCGAGAACTGCGCCGTTTCATCACCGTTTGACGATCGAAAACGCTCGATCTCGCCGAGCCTGCGTGTTCGGGGCGTGCGACTATGCGACTGATCACGATAGGTTACTCGTATGGCAATGAACGATCTCCACGGACTGTTCGTCCACAAGCTCGCTCAGCAGTACTACGTCGAACAGGAACTCGTCGAGACGCTCGACGAGATGGCCCGACACACGACCAACGACCGGATGAGCCAGGGCTTCGCCGACCACCGCGACGAGACGCGCACGCAGGTCCAGCGCCTCGAGGACGTCTTCGCGGCGCTCGACCGACCCGCGGAAGCGCGGGACTGCGCCATCCTCGACGGGCTCGAGGAGGACCGACGCGAACTCGAGTCCCAGATCGAGGACGACGAACTGCTCAACATGGTCTACCTGAACGCGGGAATGATGACCGAGCGCGTCGAGATGACGGCCTACGAGGGGCTGACGACGCTGGGGGAGCAACTCGAACTCGGCAACGACGTTCAGAACCCACTCGAGTCGAACTACGACGAGGAGAAATCCGCGTTCCGCGAACTCGAAACCCTGGCGACCGCGAAGGATCTGAAGTCCCTGTGGGACCGGCTGACTCCGTCGTAACTCGTGAGACGTAGCGACACCGGGAACTCCCCGGTTTTCCCCTCCGTGAGCGTCGAGACCGTTCGTTTCTCGAGCGGGAACGCAGACGAGCGGCGACCGATCAGCAGTCGCTTTCCTCCTCGCTCGACGAGAGTCGATTAATCCATCGGCTACAAGAGCGATCGCGTCGAACGGAACGGTGTGCAACTCGAGTGCGTGTTCTTCGGCCCCTTCCGCGACGCGGTCGGCGAGAAGACGGTTTTCCACGAGACTGACGCCGAAACCGTCGGGGAACTCCTGGTCGAACTCGAGGCCGCGTACCCGCTCGAAGGCGAACTCGTGGCCGACGACGGAGACGGGCTGGCGGGAGACACGGTTGTTACCAGGGACACGAAGAACGTCGTCCACATCGACGGCCTCGAGACGGAACTGGCGGCCGATTCCGTGATTCGGTTGGTTCCGTCAGTATACGGCGGGTGATACGGGCGGTTTCGGTCCCGCCTCGCACCCTCCCGCTCTCAGTCCGCCGACGGCGCGACCGTCTCCAGCGCCGCGTCCGGAACCGTTCCGTCGCTGGTCCAGCCCCGCGCCGCGTAGTACTCGTCGATCGCCGCCTCGAGGTCGGGGATCTCGTACGGTAACCCGTCGTCGTCGCGGTCGAAACCGCGCCGATTGTTGAAGTGACGCTCGAGGCGAACGGTTCGGGCCCCGATTTCCATGAGGTCCTCGTAGTCGGCGTCGAACAGCGCCTCGAGTCGGTCGTCGGTGACGTAGTCGCTGCCGAACGCACAGACGATTCCCGTATCCCGGAACGCCGCCGCGTTCTCCTCGCGGACGAGCCGCTCGGCCTTCCCGAGGGTGCCCTCCGGATCGAGTTCGCCGCTGTACTCGAGGGTCAACATGCCGGCGTACATGTGGTCCGCGCCGCGATTCGCGACGGCGTAGGAGAGTCCCTGTCCGTGGAGGACGCGCCCGTCGTGGGCGGCGAACTCCAGTCCCTTGACGGTGTAGTTGTCGACGCCGAGTTCGTCGTGACAGCGATCGACTCCCTCGGCGAGGATATCGCCGATCCCCTCGCGGTAGGCGATCCGCTCGGTCACCTCCCGTGCGAGTTCCGCGTTCCCGAACTCGTCCTCGCTCGCGAGGTAGGCCGCGACGGTGACGCCGGCGGAGATGGTGTCCATCCCGAGGGAGTCACACAACTCGTTCGCCCGCATCACGTCGACGATGTCGCCGACGCCCTGGCTCGAGCCGAACGCGTAGACGGTTTCGAACTCCGGCCCCTCGGTTTCGACGCCGGTCTCTTCGTCCCGCGTCGGCAGCTTGCAGGCGTAGGCGCAGGCCGAGCACGCGCCCTTCTTGTACTTCTTTTCTTCGACGGCGGTCCCGCCGATCCGATCCGCGTGTTCGAACTCGTACTCGCTGAAGTACCGGGTGGGAAGCGCGAAGTTGTCGTTGATGAACTCGGTGCTGCCCGTCGTCCCCTGTCGGCGCATCAGGTCGTCCGACTGCGCCGCCTCCCGGTGGACGTCCGTCTCGGGCGGATCCGGAATCTCGACGCTCGGCGCGGCGTCGCCCTCGAAGGTGACGCACTTGACGTTCTTCGATCCCAGGACCGCACCCAGTCCGCCGCGACCGAACGCTCGCGAGTCGAACGTCATCACCGAGGCGAACCGAACCCGATTTTCGCCGGCCGGTCCGATCGCGATGCAGTTGTCCGGGCCGAGGTCGTGGCGGTCGGCCATATACTCTGAGGTCTCCGGGACCGTCGCCCCCTCGAGCTCCGGCACCGCTTCGAACTCGACGCCCTGATCCGTCACGTGAACGGCCAGCAACTCGTCGCTCCGTCCGACGACCTCGAGGACGCTGATTCCCGTCCCGACGAAGTTCCGCGAGAGGTATCCCCCCGCGTTGGTCGAGACCAGGCCGTCGGTCAGCGGCGAGAGCCCGGTCATGTTCATTCGACCGGTAAAGGACATGCCGGACTGCTGGAGGGGTCCCGTGGCGAGATACGCGCGATTTTCGGGACCGAACGGATCCGCGTCGAACGGGATTCGTTCGTGAGCCAGCGCGGTCGCGACCGCTCGCCCGCCGACGTTCGTCTCGAGTACGTCGTCGATGGCCGTCTCGGATGCCGTTCGCTCACCGACGTCGACGGTGAGCAGCGGCCCTTCTGCGTGGAGCATGAGTCGGAATAGCACTCGAGGGCTCTTAGCTCTGGGTCCTATAGCAGCCACTGAAAGTCAATGCACACCTGATCGCACGACTTCGTAGCGATCAGTATGTGAATCGTTTCAGTGGCTACTATCGTTCGACGGCAGCCATCGAACCCGCTGCTGCGAGCCGACCGATCAACAGGAGTATGATCCTCGAGAGAATACGCCCGCCGCATGGTGTACGATGCGGTCCTGTTCGACTTCGACGGGGTCGTGGTCGAGACCCCCTCGTCACAGCGGCTGTCCGAGGCTCTCGGTCGAACGCACGAGACGCTCGGCTGTCCCGGGCCAGCGACCGAAACCGTCCGGGCGATCGTGGCCGGCGACTTCGAGTCGATCGCCCGGCGGTGTCACAGCCTCGGCATCGAAACGGAGCGGTTCTGTGCGCGGGCCGCACGGGAGATGGTCCGCACCCAGCGCGACGCGGTCGAACGCGGGCTGCGGTCGGTCTACGAGGATATCGCCGCGATTCGGTCGATCGAGCAGCCCCTCGGGATCGTCAGCGACAACCACCCGACCGTCGTCTCGACGCTGCTCGAGCGGTTCGGCCTTCGATCCCTGTTCGAGACCGTTTACGGCTGCCCGCTTACTCCCGACGGCCTCTCCCGTCGCAAGCCCGACCCGACCAACATCGAGACCGCGATCGCGGATCTCGAGGCGGAGTCGGCGCTCTACGTCGGCGACAGGGCGGTCGACGTCCGGGCGGCCGATAACGCGGGTATCGAGTCGGCGCTGCTCTCCCGGTCCGAGGACGGCGACACGACCGAGATGGACGCCGAGCCGACCTACCACCTGTCGTCGCTCTCGCAGCTCCCGACGCTTCTCCGATAGACGCCGACGCAGCTTGAGATTCGAACCGTCGACCGCTCTCGAGACGATGATCGACGCCCGTCCCGAGGCGTCGAGACGAGACGGGTGGCAGATTCGTGGCCCCGCTTTTTCCGCCCGCTCGCCGTAGGCTGCGTATGGAACCCGACGACACCTGGACGACCCTCAGGAAACAGTGCGAGGCCCTCGAGCCGGGTGCGGAACTGCTCACGCCGGTCTCCGAACGGCCGTTCGGAATCGAGCGGACCGCCGAGGATCGGATCGTGGTTCGCTTCGGCGACAGCGGCGAGCGACGGCCGCTCTGGCGCGAGCAGTTCGTCGTCTTCCTCGAGCGACTCGACGAGGGGTCGATCGCCATCGACCAACTGCAGCCGGGGGTCGAGCCCTACGCCAGCGTCGTGACGCTGGCCGACACGTACGCGGCCGACGACGAGACGATCGGGTACGACGCCGACGCCGTCGGCGGGGAGACGCTGTTTCTGGTCCCGGCGGCGGACGCGAGGGACCCGCCCGAGCGCGTTCACGACGATGCGATGTTGCTCGCGGCGCTGCTCGAGGAGATCGACGCCGACGACCCCTCGGCGCTCGACACCGACTCGCTGACCGATCTCTACGTGCTCGCGTCGGACGTCCAGCACGGATCCGACAGGCTGCGCCGGTCGGCCCGCGGGCCGCTGCTCGAGCGACTCGGCCCCGATCAGCGGCTTCACGGACGGTACGGCACCGTGAGACGGACGACGCGGGAGCGCCGCCGGCCGAAGGACGCCGAAACCGTGTTCGCCGCCCTCGACGAACGGGGCATCCCCCGCGAGTGGGTCACCGGCATCGACCGGGACAAGATGGACGTGGTCCTCGCGGTGACCGACCTCGAGGAGCGGGAGGTCTACGACGTCGACGAGGACGTGTACGTGCAAAAGACCGCGGTCGACGAGGACGAGAAGTACTCGCGGCTACAGGGGATCGCCGACCGGATCGACGACCTCGAGGACGCCGAGGGCGAGGCCCTGCGCGAGGAACTGGACGACATCGAAGCCCGGCTCGAAGCGGCATTATCGGCCGGGTAAATCTCCTCGTGAGAGCTGCCGATCGGAGACGCCCACTCTCACATCGTCGCCGTTCGTTGGGTCGTCGTTCGTTGGGTCGTCACTCGTCGACGAGGGACGCTCACCGCGCTCCGCGCATCTTCCGGTCGTCAAAATACAATACTCGCAAAAGCTTTATTTTAGTGGGAATGAGGATATTCCCCGTGCAACGTCGACGATTCATCTCGAGTGCGACCGCAACGGTCGCAGCAGCGAGCCTGGCCGGTTGTACGGGAAGTGACGACGATGATGACGGTACCGGCAACGGGGACGAAACTGATACCGGTGATAGCGGCAACGATAGTGGTCTCGTCGATGACGAGGGTGATGGCGGCGATGGAAACGATTCCAGCGACGATGCGAGCGACAGTGGCGCTGCTGATCCACGGGCCGCAGTCGAGGCGTATATCGAAGCGGGACGGGAGAGCGATAGCGAAGCGATGTCGGCGATCGTCCATCCGGACGGCACCGCCCCGACCGTTCCGGATTCCGACGGGGGGCCGCCCGGCGAGCTACGCGTGAATTCGATACCGGTAGCGGACGAATCCGAAACGCAGGCGTCCGTCGTCGTGGCGTACGAAACGACGTACGTCGAAGACGGGGAAGAACGGACGGTTACCTTCGAGACGACCTACGAGGTCCGCAGGTACGACGGAAACTGGTTCGTCTACTCTCGGAGCGGCGGTCCCTGAGTACTGGCAACTCACAAACGCTTTTGGCCACACGCCGCCTACGTCGATTCATGTACGTCCGGGACGCGAAAAACAGGGAAGAGGTCTGGTTGCTGGATCACATCGAGTCGATGGGCCTCGACGAGACGGCGTTTCGCTCGCGCGATTACGTCGTCGCGGTCGACGAGGAGTCCGGCGAGAAGGCCGGGTTCGGCCGCATCCGCGTCCACAAGCCCGACGAGAGCGAGGACGTCTGCGAACTGACCAGCATCGGCGTCCTCGAGGACTGGCGCGGAGAGGGCGTCGGAGCCCACGTCGTGGAACGGCTCGTCGAGTACGCGAGCGACGAGGGGTTCGACACCGTCTACACCCTGACCGGCGAAGGGGCCTATCTGGCACAGTTCGGCTTCCAGCGGATCGACGAATCCGACCTGCCGCCCGTGCTGCAGGATCGTCTCGCGGCCAAACGCGACGGCGTCGATCCGGACGCGGTAGCGCTTTCGATCGACGTCGCCGAGTTTCGACTGCCCGACCGGCTCCGGGACGCGTTCAAGAACGCCCCGGACGGGCGCGACGACGCGGACGACGAGGAGTCACCGGAAGACTTCGGCATCGACCCCGAATCGGCGACGTACAAGTACGATACGGGCCGCTGACCGTGAGGCCATCCTCGCTGGGGTCACCGGTTCGGCCCCGCTCCGGCGGATCGCTCCGGGAAGCCGTGGCGGAACGCGATCCAGCCGATCCCGGAGAGAAACGCCATCGGGGGCAAAACGGCGAACGCCCACAGCGGATCCAGCCCCCAGCGAAGCAAGAGACCGAGATTCACCACTCCGAGCGCGAGAAACGGCGCGACGTAGCGGGCGGCGCGGCGGCGATCGGCCGCGTCGTCGGACCCACTCGTCGGTTCCGTTGCCATGACGAAGGCGTCGACGGCGCGGGACATAAGCGGTTGTTACGATTACAGTGACAGTCATGGATTCGAACCAGTCAGATTCGACGGCCATGGAGACCGATTCCGACGACAGCGACGAAGGCGACGAGGTTCGCGTCTGGCTCGTCGAGCGAACGTACGGCGACGACGAACTCAACCTCATCATCCTCGTGTACGCGACCGAGGACGGCAGGCAGTACCACCGTCGCGAGCGAGCCCTGACGAGCTTTACCGGCCCCGCTCGAGAGACGAAAGCCGCGTTACTCGTCTCGCCCGATTCGCTCGGGAGCGTCGACGATTCGACGACTCGAGAGCGCTACGCAGAGGAGGCGGCGCGAATGGCCGATCGTCACGAGCCGGACGACAACGTCTGAGACGGACTCCTACCGGTCAGTTCCGGCGTACCCGCGGGCCCGCCGCGGGGGTGTGCCGGGACGTAGTGACGGACTGTACAAGTTGACTCGGGGGCTCGAGTCGGAACTCGGCCGTTGATTTTCGCCGCGTTCAACAAGGTTCAAGCCCCGCCCGATCAACGATAACCATAATGTTCGACCCCGACGAACTCGAGGAGATCCGTGCCAGCAAGGAGGAGTGGCACGAGGCGGAAGTCGAACCCGTCCTCGAGCGGTTCGGCGAGCGCAAGGAAACGTTTACGACTGATACGGGCGGTCAGGAGGTCGATCGACTCTACACGCCGGCGGACGTCGACGATCTCGATTACGAGGCGGATCTTGGGAATCCCGGCGAGCCGCCGTACACGCGCGGTATCTACTCGACCGGCTACCGCGGTCGGCTGTGGACGATGCGTCAGTACGCCGGGTTCTCGACGCCAGAGGACACCAACGAGCGCTATCACTATCTGCTCGACGAGGGCCAGACCGGACTCTCGATGGCCTTCGACCTGCCGACGCAGATGGGGTACGATTCGGACGCGCCGATGGCCGCCGGCGAGGTCGGCAAGGCCGGGGTCGCGATCGACTCGCTCGACGACATGGAGACCGTCTTCGACGGCATCCCGCTCGACGAGGTGTCGACCTCGATGACGATCAACGCGCCGGCGTCGGTGCTGTTGGCGATGTACATCGCGGTGGGCGACCAGCAGGGCGTCGACCGCGAGGAGCTTCGCGGGACGATTCAGAACGATATCCTGAAGGAGTATATCGCACGCAATACGTACATCTATCCGCCGGAGTCGTCGATGCGGATAATCACGGACATCTTCGATTTCTGTGCCTCCGAGACGCCGAAGTTCAACACCATCTCGATCTCGGGCTATCACATCCGCGAGGCCGGGTCGACGGCCGCCCAGGAACTCGCCTTCACGCTGGGAGACGGCATCGAGTACGTCGAGACGGCGATCGAGGCCGGACTCGACGTCGACGACTTCGCGCCGCAGCTCTCTTTCTTCTTCAACGGCCACAACAACATCTTCGAGGAGGTCGCCAAGTTCCGTGCAGCCCGCCGGATGTGGCACGACATCATCGACGAGCGCTTCGATGCGGACGACCCCAAATCCAAACAGCTCAAGTTCCACACTCAGACTGCGGGCTCGATGCTGACCGCCCAACAGATCGAGAACAACGTCGTCCGCGTCGCCTACCAGGCGCTCGCAGCGGTTCTGGGCGGCACTCAGAGCCTCCACACCAACGGGAAGGACGAGGCCCTCGCCCTGCCGACCGAGGAGTCCGTCCGCACCGCGTTACGGACCCAGCAGATCCTCGGCCACGAGTCCGGCGCGGCCGACACCATCGACCCGCTCGCCGGCAGTTACTACGTCGAATCCCTGACCGACGAGGTCGAAGAAGAGGCATACGAGATCCTGGACGAAGTCGACGACCGCGGCGGCATGCGCGATGCCGTCGAGCAGCAGTGGGTGCAGCGCCAGATTCAGGATACGGCCTTCGACCGCCAGAAGGAAATCGAGGACAAAGAGCGGATCATCGTCGGCGTCAACGAGTTCGAGGTCGACGAGGATCCCCAGATGGACGTCGAAGAGGTCACGGCGGAGGACCAACAGCGCCAGATCGATAGTCTCTCGAACGTCCGCGCGGAGCGCGACGACGAAGCGGTCGACGCGACCCTCGAGGCGCTGCGCGACGCGGCGCAGAGCGACCAGAATCTGATGCCCTACATCATCGACGCGGTCAAGGCGTACGCGACGGTCGGCGAGATCTGTAACGTCATGCGCGACGAGTTCGGCGAGTACCAGCCCGGCGGCGCGATGTGAGCGGCTGAACGCCGAATTAGCGTCGGATAAGATCATCCATCCGGCTCGAGTAATCCTATTTTACAGGCCTTTCAGTCGGGCGATTCGGAGACAACACTCGATTGAGCGGGGAATTCGGAGGAACGGTCGGATCTGTTTATCCTCGTCTCGGGCAACCGGTTGTCGTGAGCGCACTATGAGCGACCAACCTGACGAGCGATCGACGCCAGTATCGGAGTCGTCCGACAACCAGCCATCTCCATCCCGTCGTCGCGTGCTGCAGGCGGCCGCGGCCGCGGGCGGTGTCGTCGGGCTGAGCGGGATCGGTGCCGCCCAGTTCGATACCCAGTCGATCGAACTCGGCGGCGAAACGAGCGGCTGGCAGGGCGTCTCACCCGACGCCATCGCGGACGAGACGAACCCGACGCTGGAACTCGAGGCGGGGACAACGTACGAAGTCACGTGGGAGAACCTCGACGGTGCCGCACACAACTTCGTCATCGTCGACGGCGAGGGCGAGGAGCTCGAGCGGACGGAACTCATGAGCGAGCAGGGCGAGACCCAGACGCTCGAGTTCGAGGCCTCGAGCGAGATGGCGGAGTACTACTGCGAACCCCACCGAGCCACGATGCGCGGAGAGATCTCGCTCGGCGGCGGAGACGGAGGCGATGCCGGTGAAGAAATGGGAGATGGCCAGGGCCAATCCTTCTTCCAATCGGGGACGGAAATCGGCGTCCGGACCATCGGGGAGGGAATGACCGCGCCGACGGATATGGCGGTCGCAGACGAGGAGCAGAACCGCTACTTCGTCGCCGACCAGACCGGCGAGCTTTGGGTCGTCACCGACGACGGGCGACAGGACGAACCGTTCCTCGACGTGAGCGATCGGTTGGTCGAACTCGGGACGTTCGAAGGGAATTACGCGGACCAGAACCAGGACTACGACGAGCGAGGGCTCCTCGGGGTCGACTTCCATCCCGAGTTCTCGGAGAACGGTCGCTTTTACGTTCACTACAGCGCGCCGCCGAACGACGAGACGCCCGACGGCTGGAGCCACGTCGAGGTCGTCTCCGAGTTTCAGGCCAACGAGGACATGAGTCGGGGCGATCCCGACTCCGAACGGGTTCTGATGGAGTTCCAGAAGCCCCAGTACAACCACGACGCGGGGCCGATGGCGTTCGGTCCCGACGGCTACCTCTACGTCCCGATGGGCGACGGGGGCGGCGCGAACGACGACATGGAGGGCCACGTCGAGGACTGGTACGACGCCAACGCTGGCGGGAACGGCCAGGATGTCAGCGAGAACCTACTCGGAAGCGTCCTTCGCGTCGACGTCGATAGCGAGGGCGAGGACCGACCGTACGGGATTCCCGAAGACAACCCGCTGGTCGATTCGGACGAGGGCCTCGACGAACACTACGCGTGGGGATTCCGAAACCCGTTCGGCATCTCGTTCGACAGCGAGGAACGGCTGTTCGTCGCCGACGCCGGTCAGGACCTGTTCGAAGAAGCGAACATCGTCGAGTCCGGCGGGAACTACGGCTGGAACGTGAAGGAAGGAACCCACTGCTTCAGCACGGACAGCCCGAGTCAGCCGCCGGAGGACTGTCCCGATTCGGCTCCCGACGAACCGCCGTACGACGGTCAGGAGTTTCAGGATCCGATCGTCGAGTATCCGCACATCTACCGGGAGGAGATGGTCGGGATCGTGATCGTCGGGGGTCACGTCTACGAAGCCGGGCAGGTCGAGGGTCTCGACGGGAAGTACATCTTCGGCGACTGGACGGCCGATCCGTCCCGCGAGGAGCCGGCGGGCCGGCTCCTCGCCGCCTCGGATTCCGACGGCGGCGGAGCCGAACCGATGGATGGCGATGCAGGCGGTAACGAGACGGCCGGCGGAAACGAGACTGCTGCGATGAACGAATCAGCTGGTGGGAATGAAACGGCTGCGATGAACGAGTCGGCCGGTGGGAACCAAACGACCGCCGGAAACGAAACGGCGACCGACGCGGCCGGAGGGAGCGAGGAACAGGTCGTCCCGCGAGACGAACTCTGGGAGATGGAAGAACTGCAGGTCGCGGGCACCGAAGACGGATCCTTCCCCTACTTCGTCCGCATGTTCGGCCAGGACGACGAGGGGAACGTGTACGTGCTCGCGAATCGGGAGGGAACCCCGACCGGCGACACGGGCGCGGTCATGCAGATCGTCCCGCCGGGCGAGGGCGACTCCCTTTCGATGCCCGACGGAGGTGACGAAGCCGCCCCCGAAGAACAGGAAACTGACGAGAACGCGACGGACGACACACAGGACGAGGCGATCGACGAGGGCAACGAGACCGCGAGCAACGAAACTGAGATGAACGACACCGCGGCCGCCGACAACGGAACCGACGATAACTCGACCGATAACAACGCGACCGACTAGACGTAACGGCTCGAGTCACCGCCCTCGAGCGGAACGCGATCCGCTCGTGTCAGTGGCTGGTTTGTCGATTTTTCGCCCGGCAGAGCGGTTACTTCGGCTTCCGAGGCTACCGGTTCGGAACCCCCGTCGAGGAGCCGAACGCGGTGTCTGAACTCGGCGGCTGCCCCGCCGACCGACTGTCGGACCAGCGGGACCTGAACTGACAGGCCGCGGGGAACTGGCCCGCTCCTCGAGTGCGAGTCGAACGCCGCGAAAAAACATAACAGTAACACGGCCCCACCGTGCAGTACAATCCGATGCACTTCGACCACGCCGGGATCGCGACCGACGACGCACAGTCACTCGCAGCGCTGTACGACGACCTCTTCGATCTCGAGGCGGTCCACGAGGAGGTATTCGACGGGATGCGCGTCGTCTTCCTCGACTGCGGTGACGGCTACTTCGAACTGCTCGAGCCCATCGAGGACGGAACGATTTCGCGGTATCTCGAGGACAACGGTGCTGGAATTCACCATCTCGCGCTCGCGACCGACGACATCGAAGGGGCCCTCGAGACGGTCCGCGACCACGACGTGACGCTGATCGACGAGGAGCCGCGACCGGGCGCGTGGGGACATTCGGTCGCGTTCTTGCACCCCAAGGACACCGGTGGCATCCTGATCGAACTCGTCGAACACTGATCGTCTCGGCGCTCGTTTCACTCTCCCGCGGAATAGTCGTACTCGGCCGCTGTGATCCGCTGGCGCTCGCCGCCGGTCTCGTGGTGGACCTCAACGCGCTCCGGATACCGCCCCTCGAGGTCGATTCGGGCCTCGTAGTCGGCCGTGCCGAGACAGTCGGTACAGGTGTCGCCCTCCTGTTCGCCGACCGCGACGGTGATCGCGAGGACGCCTCGTCGCTCGTCGTACTCCGCCTCGGCCAGCGAGAGACCGTGACACGGCGTCGGCGTCGCGATCTCGCCGTCGACGATCGCGGTTTCGTCCGCGAACTCGACGGTGGCATCGTCCTCGTCCGTCCCGTCCGCACACTCGCGCTCGCCGACATCGAGGGACGCGTCTGCAACCGTCGGCGTCGGACAGGATATCGAGGTCGAGGTCGACTCCGTCTGCGTGCCGGTATCGCTGAGCGTTACGGTCGTCCGAGAGCGGGTGCAGTCGAAGGGACGACGGCTGATCCCATCGGTGACGGTCGCCTCGCTCGTCCCGTCGTCGCTGCTCGTCGTGACGGTGATCGCGTACGACCGCGGTTCGACGAGGACGAGCGTGATCGCATCGCCCGCCGCGAGATCGAGATCGCGCTCGAGCAGCGCGCCGCCGTCGTTGTCCGTGTCATCGGTTCCGCCATCGTCATCCCCGTCGGCCGTAATCGTAACGGAGACCGTTCGATCGGTCTCCCCCTCGTTTCGCAGTTCGAACTCGTGTGGCGGGTGAGCGTCGGGGAACGGAACCTCGTCGGGATCGCCGACTTCGATCGTGTCGACCGACTTCGATCGGGTAGTATCGCTCGAGTCGGCAGCAGGATCGTCGTCGGTACCGGGTCGATCCGACTGGAGTCGGTCGAACGTCGAACCCGTGCAGCCGGCCAGTCCACAGACCGCGCCGGTCGTGCCGGCGAGGAGCTCTCGTCGTCGCATACGCGTTTCCACCACGATGTGGAATAAACACCTTTGTCAAGCGCTCTAACCTGTTTTGTGGAGCGATAGTCACCGGTCCCGAAACTGGCAAATGTCACGGGTGGACTGAACCCCGTCGCGCGTATACGCGAGCGTATGAGTATAAGCGATCTCCTACAACGCGAACCACGGCGCGACAGTCCGAGCGAGGGTCGCCGACGGTCGGAGACGGACGCTAATTCGATATCTGAAAGCGGGTTGTTTCGGATCGCACGCGTCCTGTTCGGTGCCGTACTCGCGTTCATGGCGACGGACAACCTCCGAAACCTCGAGGGCCGAGTCCGGTACGCCGAGACGAAAAACGCGCCGGTCCCGTCGTTTTCGGTCCCGGCGATAAGCGGCGGGCTCCTGTTCGGCGGTATCGGGATCGCGCTGTGGCGGGTGCCGGCCGCCTCCGCCGCCGCGGTAGCCGGGTTCTTCGCCACCGCCACGCCGCTGATGCACGACTTCTGGAACGTCGACGACCCGGAAGAGAAACAACAGCAGATCAACGACTTCTCGAAGAACGCCGCCCTGCTGGGAGCGGCGCTCGCGTTCGTACAACTGGGCCGATCGACGGAATCCGACGCGTGAGTACGCTCGGCCGCACCTCGAGACCGGCCCCGCGATCCGGCAACGAGCGACGCCGATCGTCAGCCGAAGTTCTCGATCAACGCTTCGTCCGCGTCGCCGCCGACGTCGTCGATCGACTCGGCGACGAACGTGACGAAGTCGTCGAAGCCGAACGCGTACAGCTGGCCGTCCTCGCGGTACGTGGCGATCGCGTCCGCCAGATCGTCGTCATCGTCCTCGTCGACGTACCGGACCGTCGCGCCGGCGCTCTCGAGCGCCTCGAGGCGGTCGGTGTGGGCGGGTTCGTCCGCTCGGTAGATGACGACGGCGTCGTGACCCGCGTCGTGGGCCGCTTCGGCGACCGCCACCGCGGGACCGATTCCGGGTCCGCCGGCGATCGCGACGACGTCGCCCGCACCGTCGTACGTAATCCTGCCGAAGGGGCCCTCGATGTGGACGGTGTCGCCGGCTTCGAGGTCGGCGAGCCACGGCGAGAGGTCGCCGTCGGGATCGATGCCGACCGTGAGTTCGAACGTCGCCCCGACGTCCGGCGACGAGAGCGTGTAGTGACGCGAGAGGACTTCGTCGTCGGGGCTGGCCCGGAGCAAGACGAACTGGCCCGGCAGGGCGTCGAACCCGTCCGGCGTTTCGAGCTCGAGTGCGACGGTGTCCGGACCGACTTCGGTAACCGATGCGACGGTGACTGGCGTCCCTTCCATGTCGACTCCGTTCGGGGGCGGGTCGAAAAGTCGTTCCGTTCCATCGACGCCGCCGGTTCGACTCGATTACGGCCGCGATCCGAGATCGCGTTACGGCCACGGACCGTGAAACTGATCGTGTCCCTCGATACCATATTCGGCGCGTCACCCGTTTCTTTCCGTCGGTAAGCGTCCCCGGCACAATTTGTAACGATTAATGAAAACTGTCCCCGCCTACCGAACATATCACCCACTGTTGCGGTTGTCCGGTTGGGGTTTCAGAAGCCTTTTCATTTATGGGGGGCAAGGCTCAGCATAACATGGCTGAGGATCTCAACTGGGCGGTCGGGGGCGAGGCCGGCGACGGTATCGACTCCACGGGTAAAATCTTCGCTCAGGCCCTTTCCCGAGCCGGACGGCACGTATTCACGTCGAAAGACTTCGCGTCGCGGATCCGCGGCGGCTACACAGCCTACAAGATTCGCACCTCCGTCGAGGACATTCAGAGCGTCGTCGACCGACTGGACATCCTCGTCGCGCTGACACAGCGGACGATCGACGAGAACTTGGACGAACTCCACGAGGGGAGCGCGATCATCTACGACGGCGAGCGCTCGTGGGAGGCCGAGATTCCCGACGAGATGACCGCGGTCGACGTCCCGCTGAAGACGCTGGCCGAGGAGGCCGGCGGCGCGATCATGCGCAACATCGTCGCGCTCGGTGCCGCGTGCGAAATCACTAATTTCGACGTCGAGTACCTGGACGAAGCCCTCGAGAAGCGCTTCGGCGGGAAAGGTTCGAAGATCGTCGAGAACAACAAGGCGGCCGCTCGAGCGGGTCAGGAGTACGTCCAGGAGAACTACGATCTCGACCACCTCGGCTACAACATCGACACGACCGACAACGACTACGTCTTACTCAACGGCAACGAGGCGATCGGCATGGGAGCCATCGCCGCCGGTTGCCGGTTCTACGCCGGCTATCCGATCACGCCCGCGACGTCGATCATGGAGTATCTGACGGAGCGCATCGAGGACTACGGCGGTCACGTCGTGCAGGCGGAAGACGAGTTATCGGCGATCAACATGTCCCTCGGAGCCGCGCGTGCCGGCGCTCGGTCGATGACTGCGACGTCGGGGGCCGGGATCGACCTCATGACCGAGACCTTCGGCCTGGTCGCGACCAGCGAGACGCCGCTGGTCATCGCCGACGTACAACGGTCCGGTCCCTCGACGGGGATGCCGACCAAACAGGAACAGGGCGACCTCGACATGGCGCTGTACGCCGGCCACGGTGAAGTCCCGCGGTTCGTCGTCGCGCCCACGTCGATCACCGAGTGTTTCTGGAAGACGATCGAGGCGTTCAATCTCGCGGAGAAGTACCAGACGCCGGTCTTCCTGGTCTCCGATCTGGCGATGTCTGTCACCGAACAGACGTTCCCGCCGGAGGCCTTCGACATGGACGACGTCGAGATCGATCGCGGCAAACTCGTCGACGAGGACGAGGTCGACGAGTGGCTCGACGCGCAGGATCACTTCCGCGCTCACGCCATCACCGAAGACGGCGTCAGCCCGCGTGCAATCCCCGGCACGACCGACGCCGCACACATGTCCACCGGCCTCGAGCACGACGAACTCGGCCGCCGGACGGAGGAAGAAGACGAGCGCGTCCAGCAAGTCGACAAGCGATATCGAAAGGTCGAGACCGCCCGGAACGAGGAGGAGTGGGACTACCGCGAGTTCGGGAATCCTGACGCCGACAACCTCGTCATCTCGTGGGGGTCTAACGAGGGCGCGCTCATCGAGGCGCTCGACTACCTCGAGGCGGACGGGATCGATGTCCGCGTCATTTCGGTGCCGTACATCTTCCCGCGGCCGGACCTGACCGAGGAGATCGAAGCCGCAGACGAGACGATCGTCGTCGAGTGTAACGCGACCGGGCAGTTCGCCGACGTGATCGAACACGACGTGCTTACCCGCGTGAAACGCATCAACAAGTACACGGGCGTTCGATTCAAGGCGGACGAACTCGCGGACGATATCACCGACAAACTCACCGAGGAGGTACCAGCACAATGAGCTCCGACGTACGATTCACCGACTTCAAATCCGACAAGCAGCCGACGTGGTGTCCCGGATGCGGCGACTTCGGGACGATGAACGGCATGATGAAAGCCCTCGCGAACACCGGCAACGACCCCGACAACACCTTCGTGGTGGCCGGGATCGGCTGTTCCGGCAAGATCGGGACCTACATGCACAGCTACGCCCTGCACGGCGTTCACGGCCGCGCGCTCCCGGTCGGAACCGGCGTCAAGATGGCCCGTCCCGACATCGAGGTCATGGTCGCCGGCGGCGACGGTGACGGCTACTCGATCGGTGCCGGTCACTTCGTCCACGCCGTCCGCCGGAACGTCGACATGACCTACGTTGTCATGGACAACCGCATCTACGGGCTGACGAAGGGGCAGGCCTCGCCGACCTCGCGGTCGGACTTCGAGACCAGTACGACCCCCGAAGGGCCGAAGCAGCCGCCGGTCAACCCGCTCGCCCTGGCGATGGCCTCCGGCGCGAGCTTCATCGCGCAGTCGTTCAGTTCGGACGCACTGCGCCACGCCGAGATCATCGAGCAGGCCATCGAGCACGACGGCTTCGGCTTCGTCAACGTCTTCAGTCCGTGCGTCACGTTCAACGACGTCGACACCTACGACTACTTCCGCGACAGTCTCGTCGACCTGCAGGAGGACGAGGATCACGATCCGAACGACTACGAAGCCGCCAAGGAAGTCATCCTCGACAGCGACAAGGAGTACCAGGGAGTCATGTACCAGAACGAAAACTCCGTGCCGTACCACGAAGAACACGGCGTCACCGAGGACATGTCCGAGATTCCCGACGGCGCGCCCGAAGACGCGATGGATCTCGTCCGCGAGTTCTACTGACGCCGCCGTTCGCCGCTCGCTTTCTGTTCTGTACGCGAATCGCTCTCTATTCTGTACACGGATCCCTCCGTGTGCCGTTTACTCCGTACACTGGGTGTACGTCGTCCAGTAAGATCGAAAACGCGGTCGTCTGTAGGCCGGCCAATTTCAGCGATCCCTCCGAAAACTGGTCTCCCGTTACCGTAACTCGAGACTGCGGACCGAACCTTACTCCTCGAACGGGTGTTCGACGGACTCCATCAGTTCCTCGACGTTCGCGGCTTCGGCGGTGAGCATCTTCGGGTAGGTTCCGAGCAACACGAGCAGATCGCCATCGTGATCGAACGACGTGATCTTGATCTCGATATCGATCGTTTCGCCCTCGAGTTCGCTCTGGCCGACGAACAGGTCGACCTCGCGGCCGTCGCCGAGGATATCGAGGCCGAACGACTCCTCGCGCTGGACGTTCGTGATATCACCGTGATCGCTGGGAAGTTCGCTCAGAAACCGCTCGAGGAGTTCCCCGTTCGACATGTCGTCGAGTGGGTTGAGCGATCGGCCGGCGACCTTCATGCCGGGGATCGAGACGCCCGCGAAGGCGGCTCCCTCGCGCGTCTCGCCCAGATAGGTGACCTCCTTCGTGTAAACCGAGCGCCAGACGCCGGCCCGGACGTCGCGTTCGATGCCGCCCGGGAGGTCGACAGTTCGTTCGATCGCGTCGTTATTGACGCCGCTTTCCTCGTAGCCGGCCCCCTCGAGTGCGTCCCCGGTCGGGGCGACGCGGTCGGAGTCGAACTCGAGCGGCCCGTTACCGAGAACGACGTCGATGCAGCCTGCCGTCAGTGCGAGGGCTCCGGTCGCGCCCGCGGCGAGCACCGATCGGCGAGTGGGAGTCATTGAAAGAGAGATTCGGTACGAGCGGCATATCCCTTGTGGCTACTTCAGGACCGCTGACAGGACCGTTTACGGGTCGAGACGGTTCGGGTTCGGGACCGCTCGGGAAACGAGGTCGTACCGACGAACACATGAAGAGTTATCGGGGTCGACCGCCCCCGTATAGCCATGACCGACTTCGCAGCGCGAGTCGAGCAGGTGTCGATCAGCGGCATTCGCAAGGTCTTCGAGGCCGCCGGCGACGACGCGATCAACCTCGGCCTCGGCCAGCCGGACTTCCCGACGCCCGCCCACGCCCGTCGCGGGGCGATCGAAGCGATCGAGGCCGGGCGGGCCGACGCCTACACCTCGAATAAGGGCACCCCGCAGCTTCGAGAGGCGATCTCGGCGAAGTACGACCGGGACTACGGCCTCGAGATCGATCCCGAAGACGTGATCGCCACCTCCGGCGGCAGCGAGGCGCTCCATATCGCGCTCGAGGCCCACGTCGATCCCGGCGAGGAAGTGATCTTCCCGGACCCGGGTTTCGTCTCCTACGACGCGCTGACCCACATCGCCGACGGGACGCCGAAGCCCGTCGGGTTGCGAGAGGATCTGACCCTCGATCCCGAAACGGTCGAAGACGCGATCACCGACGAGACGGCGGTGTTCATCGTCAACAGTCCCGCGAACCCGACGGGGGCCGTCCAGAGCGAAGACGACATGCGGGAATTCGCCCGCATCGCGGACGAGCACGACGTGCTCTGCATCTCCGACGAGGTCTACGAACACATCGTCTTCGAGGGCGACCACCACTCGCCCTTCGAGTTCGCCGAGACGGACAACGTCATCGTCGTCAGCGCCTGCTCGAAGACCTACTCGATGACCGGTTGGCGGCTCGGCTGGGTCGTCGCATCGAATCGGCGGATCGAGCGCATGCTTCGGGTCCACCAGTACGGGCAGGCTTGTGCCTCCGCGCCCGCCCAGTACGCCGCCGAGGCCGCCCTGACGGGCCCCCAGGATCGGGTTCGGGAGATGGTCGACACCTTCGAGCGACGGCGGGACCTCGTGCTCGACGGGCTCACCGACGCCGGCCTCGAGGTGCCGACCCCCGAAGGGGCCTTCTACGCGATGCCGAAGGTCCCCGATGGCTGGTGTGACGAGGTGCTCGAGCGCGGCGTCGTCGTCGTCCCCGGCGACGCCTTCGGCGCGAACGGCGAGGGTTACGCGCGGCTCTCGTATGCGACCGGAACGGAGGAACTGAAGGAGGCGCTCGAGATCATGGACGACGCGACGAAGGCCGTTCGATAGGATTCGCTCGAATCGACCGCTGTTACCAGTACATCGAGGGGTCTCTGTGGGTTGTTTCTCTCACCCTCTCCCCGCTGCGTCTTCCATCGAACGAGCTGCGGAGACGACCTATATTCTCACTTCGGACTGGAAAACCGGCATGCGGTGGCGCGCGCTGTCGGTCGGCCGAACGAAAGTGAGGGCGACCGACGACATTGTGCGAGGGATGAGGACCGCAGCGACCCGTGGGAGCGAGGACCGCAATCGGCTGGGGAGGGTGAGGCAACGCCGTGCCGCCACGATACGCAGAACGCGCCGCGTCATTCTCGTTTTTCTACGTCGATTGATCAGTCCACATGTAGAGAAGAGTCTTCTCGAAGGCGGTCGGGTGGAAAAATGCCTCCTGCGATCGTGGCAACAGGGAATCGCCACGCCCTCCCCAGCCGATTCGCTCGTTCGCTCCGCTCACTCGCTCATCCCTCGCACAATGTCGTCGGCCGCTCTCGCTTTCCGAGGCGCTCACTGTGTTCGCGCCTCGCGACGCTCGCTCGGCCGACAGCGCGCACCACCGCACGTCGGTTGATCAGTCCGAACGATACAGAGAGAATCGACACTGACTGTCCCTGTTTTCGCAGTAGCCTAGTGTCCGATACGAAACGGTGGAGAAAAGCCCGGGAGTTTTCAGCGCTGTGCTGACGCGAACTCGTCGACGATCGTCTCGCAGAACGCCTCGAGGTCGTCCGGATTCCGACTCGTCACCAGTCCGTCGTCGACGACGACCGCCTCGTCGACCCACTCGCCGCCGGCGTTGCGGACGTCGGTCTGCAGGCTGTGATAGGAGGTCAGCGTCTTGCCGTCGACGACGCCGGCTTCGATCAGCGTCCACGGGCCGTGGCAGATCACGCCCGCCGGCTTCCCGGCTTCGACGTGTTGTCGCAGGAGTTCCACGCCGTCCTCGTCGGTTCGGAGCGTGTCCGCACCGACGGTCCCGCCGGGGACGAGCAGCGCGTCGTAGTCGTCCGCCGAGACCTCGTCGAACGATTTCTCGACCTCGTAGCTGTCGCTCCACTCGAGGTCGTCGTTCACCGTCCGCGCCTCTCCCGTCTCGCTGCCGAGCACGTCGACCGCGGCACCGGCATCGGCGACTGCCTCCTTCGATTCGGTGAACTCGATCTCCTCGGTCCCTTCCGGTGCGAGGAAGATGCCGACGGTCGTCTCCTCGAGCGGCTGCTGGTCAGATTCGCTCATGCTGAAAGCGAGTGCGCTCGTGTGCACAAGGGTTGTACTTGCTGGTGCAAAACGGTCGGACGGCGCTCCGATCGGTGCGGCCCGCTCGAGTACCACCGATACCGCTCCAGGGACGCCGTCTCCCCTGCCGTCACGTGTACCATTTTACGGCCCCGCTCCGTGGTCTCGAACGATATGCGCGCTGTACGCCTCCACGAACACGGCGATGCGGACGTACTACAGGTAGACGAAATCGATCGACCGGAGCCGGCCGCCGACGAACTGCTGATCGAGGTCGCCGCCGCCGGCGTCAACCCCGTCGATACCTACTTCCGGGACGGCTCGTACACGCCGGTCGACGTGCCGTTTACGCCCGGCGTCGACTTCTCGGGCGTCGTCGCCGAGGTGGGCGAATCCGTCGACGGCTTCGAGGACGGGGATCTCGTCTACGGCACGGGTATCGGCGGGGCCGCCGCGCAGGGTGCCTACGCGGAGTTCGCGACGGTCCCCACCGATCGCGTCGTCCACCTCCCCGACGGCGCGGATCTGACCGAGGCGGGAGCCGCGGGCGTCGCCGCCGTCACCGCCTGGCGCGCCCTGATCGACCACGCCGACCTCGAGCCCGCCGAACACTGTCTGGTCCACGGCGGATCGGGCGGCGTCGGCCACGCGGCCGTCCAGATCGCGGCCGCCGTGAGCGCGCGAGTGATCACGACAGCGTCCGAGGAGTACCACGACGCGCTCGCCGACTACGGGGCCGAAACGGTGCTCGACTACGGCCGCGACGATCTGGCCGACGCCGTCCTCGAGGCCTCCGGGGGCGGCGTCGACGCCGTGCTCGATCACCGCCTCGACGACTACCTGCAGTTCGACGCGGACGTGGCCGCGCAGGGCGCTCGAGTCGTCGGCATCGGCGAGAACAGTCCCGATCCGGGCTTTACGAACGACGGGGCCGCCCGGTCGAAGGACGTCTCCTACCAGTTCATGAGCATGTTCAATACGCCGGATCTGCGCGTCCCGCTTCGCGGCGTTGCCCACCTGATGAACGCGGACGAACTCTCGATCGACGTGGCGCGGACGTACGACCTCGAGGAGGCGGCCGCCGCCCAGCGGGCCGTCATGTCGGATAGCTTCCTCGGGAAACTCGTCATCGAGCCGTAGCGATCGCTCGAACACCGGGCCGTCCGGATCACTCGAACACTGAACCGCGATCCAGCCGCGTGCCGAGCAGCTGTCGAACGCCGACGACGAGCCCGTGATCGGGGCCCTCGGCCCAGAGCGCCGTCTCTTCCGTGTTACTCGGTCGCGTGCCCGCCGACAGCGCGCTGAGCAGCACCGCCCGGCGGTCGACCAGCAGGATCCGGCTCAGCCACTTGCCCTCGAGTTGCGCCGGATCCGCCGCGAGCGCGGTCGTCGCCACGGCGGCGTCGGGAACGTGCGATCGAATCCGCGCTGCCGTCTCCTCGGACGGAGCTTCGATCATAACGGAGACGCCCGACTCGGACGCCGCTGCGAGCCGATCACACAGTTCCTCGTCGAGCACGTCTTCGTCCGCGATGAGCACGTAAATCTCGTCGGTCGCGTCCTCGAGAAGGAGCCCGGTACGATCCGTCACGTTATCGTGATCGGCGATCGCCCACGCGCCCTGTTCCTCCAGCCCTTTCTTTCGGCGGAGCTTCGAAAGGGCGTCGTCGGCGGCCTCGAGCGTGGACTCGTACTGTTCGCGAAGTCGCTCGAGGACGAGATCCTGGGGAAGCGCTCGATACTGACGGGGTTCGGTCTGCTGGACGTCGACGAGCCCCTTTCTGTGCAACCGTTCGACGGAGTCGTACACCCGCGAGCGAGGGACGTCCGACAGCGTGTGGATTTCGGACGCGCTCGCTTTCGGGACACGCGAGAGGGCGACGAAACAGCGAGCCTCGTACTCGGTGAGGCCGAGTTCGTCGAGGAGCCGCACCGCCTGATTTTCGGTGGGCATACACCCAATTCTAGGGAATCGGACGGGTATACTACGGGCCTATTTGTGCCGGGCCGCTACCGGGATTCCTGTGGGGGCCCGCGGACGGCCGCCTGCCGGGAGAGCAGCGCTCGTCCGCGATCGCGGAGCGTAACTGTCTCCGTCGAGCTATCGTAATCGATGGCCTCCGCGGCCGCCAATTTCGGGATCTGCGTGTGGTGGAGCGAGATCCGAACGGCCCGTCGCTCTCTCGCAGAGACGTCACCGTGATCAGAAATCGCGTTCGGCTCGGAGCCGGCCTCCTGTGCGGCGATCTCCACCGCGAGCTCCGGTAGCGTGGCGGAGCCGCCGTTCGCCTCGAGAAAATCCAACGTCGCACGCCGGCGTCGATTCGCCAACAGATCCATCGCCGTATCGACGGCGTCAGCACGGGAATCGCCGAACGCGGTGAGACTCTCGGGTGAATTCAGTAGCGGGATCATACCACCGATAGGAGCCAGACGGTATATATGCGACGTGTGAGTCCGATCGAAACACGATCGTCGTTTCTCGAGATGAGGTCGTCGACTACGCGAGGTCGGCGACCGCTTCCATCGTCGTCCGCTTGTCCGCCTCGGACATTCCGTTGACGAACCCGAGTCGAACGGCGTCGACGCCCTCGATCTCGCTGTACGCCTCGACCCAGTCGCGAACCTCGTCGGGGGTGCCCGCGGGAGCCAGCTCGTCGAGTACGTCGTCGGGCAGCGCCTCTGCCATCGCGTCCGTGTCCCGGTCGTCCCAGGCCGCTCGGATCTCCTCGACGACGTCGGAGTAGCCCTGCTCGGCGACGGAGTTTCCGTAGTAGGGACCGTACGCCCCGAGCATGAACGCGATAGTGCTGCGAGCCTTCGCGCGTGCTTCCTCGCGGTCTTCGGACACGATCCCGCGAACGATCGGCGCAACTCGCAGGTCCGAGAGGTCCTTCCCGGCGAGCTCGGCACCGCGTTCCAGATCCTCGAGGCGGTCTCGAAGCCCGTCTTTCGTGAATAGCTGGGGGGCCCAACCGTCGCCGAAGCGACCGGCCATCTCGGTGGCCTTGGGGCCGAGGGTCCCGACGTCGATCGGTGGCGGGGTTTCGTGGGGGCCGCGCTCGTATTTCAGGCCGGGAATCTCGAAGATATCGCCCTCGTAGGCGGGGTTCCCTTCGCTGGAGACCGCGCGGACGATCTCGATCACTTCGCGGGTCCGGCGTAGTGGCCGGTCGAACTCCTCGCCGTGCCACCGTTCCGTGATCGCGGGCGAACTCGGGCCGATTCCGAATCGAAACCGACCGTCCGCGGTGTCTTGCATCGTGAGCGCCGTCTGGGCGAGCATCGACGGCGTTCGCCCGTACGGCGAGATCACGTCGTTGGAGATGCCGAGTTCATCGGTCCGCTCGGCAGCCAGCGTCAGCGGCGGCACGATGTTCCAGCCGGTCGTCTCGCCGACCGTGATCCGGTCGAAACCGAGTTCCTCGACCTGAACGGCCCGCTCGGCGACGCCCTGGGGCCGGTCGTAGTCGCCCAGTCGGATCAGCAGATCCAGTTCGGCGTTCATCGGTCGTCCCTCCGCGTCGACTGTCGGATCGCTCGTCGTATTGCCATCACCGTACACCCCGCCAGCCATTCACATAAATTTGTAGCGTTTCCGTCCAGTTTCCCGGGACGAACGGTCGCCGCGGCAATCGACTGCCGCTGTCACCGATGAGGATCTCGACACGCCGCTTCCGGATCGCCTCGAGATACCGATGCAGGTCGCGGCTTCGGGACCAGAGCCCGGAGGATCGCTCACCGTCGTCGGGCAGAGTTGGCGACACGTCGTCGGTCGCCCTCGAGCGCGTGGCCGTTTCCACCCGTTCGACTTCCGCCGCCTTGGAAGCGGTGGGAAACGTTGATACGAGTCGTGACCGACGTGGGCGTATGACACATGACTGTTCGTTCCTCGAGGCGCTCGACCTCGCGGACGCTCAGCTCTCGTTCGCGGACGGGCGACGCGAATCGCACGCGACGGACTTCGGGACGGAGCAAAACGACGGTGGCGGCGTGCTCCCGGACGCCGTCGTCTGGCCCGAGTGCACGGACGACGTCTCGACCGTGCTCGCCGCCGCGACCGACCGTGGCGTCCCCGTGACCCCCTACGCCGCCGGGACCGGACTCGAGGGCAACGCCGTCCCGGCCCGCGGCGGCATCAGCCTGGATCTCACGCGGCTGGACGCAGTCGCCGACTACCGGCCAGACGACTTCCAGATCGACGTCGGGCCGGGAATCATCGGCTCCGACGTCGACGAGCACGTCGCCGGTGACGGCCTGTTCTTCCCGCCGTTGCCCTCCTCCGGCGACATCTCGACGATCGGCGGAATGATCGCGACCGACGCCAGCGGCATGCAGACGGTCCGCTACGGTGAGGTCGCCGATTGGGTTCTCGGCCTCGAGGCCGTCCTCGCCGACGGCACCGTCGTCCGGACGGGCTCGCGGGCCGTCAAGACCTCGAGCGGCTACAACCTGACCGATCTCATCGTCGGCAGCGAGGGGACGCTGGCCGTCGTCACCGAGGCGACGCTGGAACTCGCGGGCCGCCCCGAGCAGATCCGCGGCGGCCGAGCGATCTTCGAGACGCTCGACGACGCGACCGAAGCGGTCTTCGACGCGGTCCGGACGGACGTCGGCGTCGCCCGGATCGAACTCGTCGACGGGCTGAGCGCGACGATGGCCAACGAGTATCTCGGGAGCGATCTCCCCGACGCGCCGATGGTCTTCCTCGAGTTTCACGCCAATCACGGCATCGAGGAGGAGATCGACCTCTGCCGGACGATCTTCGAAGACCACGACGTCGCTCGATTCGAGATGAGCGACGACGATAACGAGATGGACGCCCTCTGGCGGGCGCGGAGGGAACTGGGCTACGCCGTCGCGAGCTACGATCCCGCCCTCGAGCCGCTTCACCCCGGCGACGCGACGGTACCGATCAGTTCCTATCCGACTGTCGTTCGGGAGGCGAAACGGCTGGCCGACGAATACGACCTCCTCGTCCCCTGTTTCGGCCACGCGGGCGACGGCAACCTCCACTACAGCATCCTCGTCGACCCCGACGATCCCGAGCAGGTCGAACGCGGCGAGCAGTGTTATCGAGAGATCGTGGAGCTCGCGATCGAACTGGGCGGCACCGCGACGGGAGAGCACGGTATCGGCCAGGGCAAACGGGAATACCTCGAGCCAGAACACGGGGCCGGCGCGGTCGAGGCCATGCGGACGATCAAGCGAGCGCTCGATCCGACCGACACGCTCAATCCGGGGAAGATATTCCCCGAAACGGCCGCCGGCGAACGGATCAACGGTCGGGAGCGTTAGGCGCGGCCGCATCGCTCGACGGTGACCTCGCAGTCGATCGGACGCGATGTCTGATCGTCGTCACCGTTACTGTCGGCCGGAAGGACGATATGGGCGGTCCGTCTGTTCTCTCGATAGGTAGTGGATTCGATCATGACTCCGATGGACCACCGGCGGCCCGCGCTCGACCGCCGCCGATTTCTCACGTGTGCGTGTACCGCAGTCGCCGGGACGGTCGTCGCATCGGGAGCCGGTTCGGCGGCCGTCGGTGACGGCGATCTGACGATCGAAATCGTCCGCCACGACTCCGTCGAGTCGGCCGACGACGCGCTCGAGTCCGTCTTCGAGGGGGCCGAACTGTTCGCCGAGACGTGGACGGACGCCACGCCGGGAACGGCCGAGGTGACGGTGGACGAATCATCGGTCGCGACGTTCGAGGTATCACCGTCGCACGGTGACACCCTCGACGCGGTCGAAACCGACGACGCGCTCCGGTCCGATCGGACGCCGGAAACGGTGACGCTGTTCGTCGTCGAAGACGGAACGACGACCGCGGGTGCGATGCGTTCGTACGCGGCACACGACGGGAGCGAATACGCAGCGTCCGGAGCGTACGGCTACGTCAATACCGAACTCGTCGACCTGCTCGGCTGGCGGTTCGGGACGCCGCGGGAACTCGTTCGGAACTTCGCGGCCCACGAGTGCGGGCACGCGGTCATCGGCTGGGCCGACTTTCCGTACTATCCGGCGGACGAGCCCGACCGCGACCGCTCGCCGGTGGTTCGCGCACACAGCTGTGGCGCTCAGGACCATCCCGCAGCCAGCGGCTGGTTCGTCCGACACGGGATCACGCCGATGGCCACGGGCTACTCGGCAATGGAAAGTCGGAACACGCCGCGGAATCACCGGTTCGCGACCGAAGCCGATGCGATCGATGTCTACGCGCCCCCAGCCGACGAGGCGTGGTCGTACTTCAACATGGACTACGTCGCCGCGTTCTCTGAAACGTCTCGAGCGGCGATGGGCGAACACCACCGACAGTTCTTTTCGTGACGTCCGTCGACTCTCCCGTTCCTCGGCCGAGGCAGCGGTCTCGAGACACAGTTTTTATTGCTGTACATCGAATCTGTCGGAGTTAGTTACGTTCGGTCGATCGAGAAGCCTGTCTCGGTCCCACCAGATCGGTAGTTAGAATGATAGGAAGGATTCACGTCGACGTCCGGTCCAGTCTCGGTCTCCTCGGCACGGTGCTGAAGTATCTCTCCCTCTCCCTGCTGTTTCCGACGGCGGTCGCGCTGTTCTACCGGGAGAGCCCGCTCCCGTTTCTCGTCGCGCTCGTCGTCGCCGTCGCCGTCGGAACGGGGCTCGAGCGCCTCGAGCCCGATCCGACCCTCGAGCACCGCGAGGCGTTCCTCCTCGTCGCGCTGACGTGGCTCGTGCTCCCGATCGTCGGGATGATCCCGTATCTCGTCGCCGACACGGGGACGATCGCACATCCCGTCAACGCGCTGTTCGAGAGCATGAGCGGCTTCACGACGACCGGAGCGACGGTCATGGGTAGCATCTCCCTCGAGACGCACTCGCGGTCGATCATGATCTGGCGACAGCTCACCCAGTGGCTCGGCGGGATGGGAATCATCGTGCTCATGGTCGCCATCCTCTCGGAGCTCTCCGTCGGTGGCACGCAGCTCATCCGGGAGGAATCGCCGGGGATCCAGGTCGAGAAACTGACGCCGCGGATCAGGCAGACGGCGCGGGCGCTCTGGCTGATCTACGCCTGGTTCACGCTCGCCGCGGTGGTCGTCTACTACGGGCTCCACCTCGCCGGGCTGGCCCCGAACATGACGTTTTACAACGCCGTCGCCCACGCGCTCACGTCGCTGCCGACCGGCGGGTTCTCGCCGGAGGGGCGCAGCGTCGAGGCGTTCGAACCGATCGTTCAGTGGGCGGTCATGGTCTTCATGGTTGTCGCCGGGGCGAACTTCGCGCTCTACTGGTACGCCTGGCGCGGCCAGATCGAGCGCCTGACCGGGAACGCCGAGTTCAGATCTTACCTCCTGTCGATGGGGGTCGTCGGCGGTCTCATCTCCGTCCTCCTCTTCCTCGGGATGGGGCTCGCCACGGTTCCCGAGGGCGTCGCGACGATCCCCGGCAGTCTCGAGCGGTCACTCCGACACGGCCTCTTCCAGACGCTCGCGATCGTGACGACGACCGGCTACGCCAGCATGGACTTCAACGCGTGGAGCGAGTCGACGCAGGTGATCCTCCTGTTCGCGATGTTCCTCGGCGGCTCGGCGGGATCCGCGGCCGGCTCGATCAAGATCGTCCGCTGGTACGTCGTCCAGAAATCGATGCGACGCGAACTCTTCAGACTCGTCCATCCGCAGGCGATCCGCCCGGTTCGAATGGGCGGTACCGGCGAGGTCATCGACGAGGACACCATTCACAGCATCTTCGTCTTCATCGCGCTCTTTCTGACGCTGTTCGTCGTCTCCACCGTCTTGCTCTTCCTCGACGCCTATCGAACGCCGGGCCTCTCGCTGTCGGCGCTCGAGGCCACGAGCGCGACGATCGCGACGCTCGGGAACATCGGCCCGGGCGTCGGCGTCGTCGGGCCGATGAACAGCTACGAGCCCTTCTCGAACGCCGCGAAGCTGTACATGACGTTCCTCATGTGGATCGGCCGGCTCGAGATCCTCTCCGTGCTGGTCATCCTGACGCCGGCGTACTGGCGCTCGTAGCGGCGGCCGAGACTCGTCCGGCCGTCACTGGGTTCCGGCGCAACTGCGCCCGTCCTGCGGATGCGCCGAATCCGACTTTCGGGAGCCCGTCTCAGTCCTGAACCAGCACGTCCAGTACGTCCGGTCCCTCGCGGGTCAGCGCGTCCTCGAGCGCGCCCTCGATACCGTCCGGCGTCTCGACAAGTTCGGCGCGCGCGCCGTGGCTCTCGGCGTTTTTCACCAGATCGACCGCCGGCTCGAAGTCCATCCCGACGAACTCGTAGTCGTCCTCCTCGCCGCCCATGAGGTGGAGCGTATTGTCCTTCAGGATCCGGTAGTTGCGGTTGTCCGAGACGACGACCGTCAGGTCCAGATCGTACCGGGCGGCGCTGTAGATCGAGTGGGGGTAGTACTGGTAGGAGCCGTCGCCGATGAAGCCGATCACGTCCCGCGGGTCGTCTCGCCGTTCCTCGGCGACGGCGGCGCCGACCGCCGCGGGCAGCCCGTAGCCGAGGCCGCCGCCCTTGTTCGACATGTACTGTTCGGGCGCGAGGTCCCATCGGGTCAGCATGGCGTACTTCGAGGTGACGCCCTCGTCGACGATGGCCGCGTCACCGGCCACGCGCTCCATCGCGTCGACCAGCTCGGCCTTCGACGACCGCGGATCGTCCCCGTCGGCCTCGCCGTAGCCGGCCATCTGGCCCTCGACCGTCTCTTTGACGTCGGCGACCGCCTCGAGTCGCTCCGCCACGATATCGTCCGAGAGTTTTCCGCGAACGCGCTCGGTGAGATCCTGCAAAACGAGCCCCGGGTCGCCGATCACGGCGGCGTCGGCGGGCTGATTCTTGCCCACCTGCCAGGCGTCGTCGCTGAGGTGAATGCAGGTCGTGTCGGGATCGACCAGCGCCTCTTCGTGGCGGGTCAGCGTCGTGTTCGTCGAACAACCCGCGAACAGGATCGTGTCGGTGTCCATCAACATTGCGGCCAGGCTCTCGCTGGTCGGTAGGTAGGAGACCCACTGCTCGTGGTCGGTGGGGAAGTCCACCTCGCAGGAGAGGATCTCCCCGTGGACGCGAGCGCCCGTCGCCTCCGCGAGTTCGACCGCCGCGGCGACGGCGTCGGCACCGGAGCGGGCGACGTGGTCCCCGACGACCATCACCGGATCCTCTGCGTCGGCCAACAGGTCGGCGGCGCGCTCGAGTTGCGCCGGATCGCCGCTGCCCGCGTTCGGAATCGGCCCGAGCCGTTCGGGCTCGGCGTCGGTTTCCTCGAGCATCACGTCGAGGGGCAATCCGAGGAAGACGGGGCCGGTCGGGGGCGTCATCGCGACCCGGAACGCCCGGCGGAGCATCGTCGGCAGCGCCGAGACGTCGAGTACCTCGTCGGACCACTTGCAGAACTGGTCGGCTATGTCGACCAGATCGCCCGAGAGGATCGGCTCCTCGTGGCGGAAGTCCGTGCTGTGATTGCCCGCCGTCACGACCAGCGGCGCGCCGGCGATCTTGGCCGCGTAGAGGTTGCCGAGCCCGTGGGCCAACCCGGGTGCGATGTGGAGATTCGCCACGCCGACCGGGGTGATCGAGTCGTCGTGGTGGGCGTGGTACCGTCGCCGCTGGGCGTACCCCCCGGCCATTCCCACCGCGATGTCCTCGTGAAGGCCGAGTCTGTACTCGAGGTCGCTTCGACTGATCGCGTCCATGATCGGCAGTTCGGTCGTCCCCGGATTGCCGAAGACGTAGTCGACGCCGTAGGACTCGAGGGCGTCGGTGAAGAGATCCGCACCCGTATAGCTATCTACCATGCTCCCTCGTGGCACGCCATCTCACATCAAATTGTGTGTTTCGGCGGGTCGGTTCCAGTTCGTGCGGTTCCGGCCCGGGTATTATAGTTCAGTTCGTTGTCGCCCGCATATGGCCATCGCGAGGGACGCCGCCGGCGTCGACGCGACCGCTCGAGCGCTCTGGTCGCAGGTCCATCCCGTCTTCATGACGCCGCCGCTCGCGGCCTCGCTGTTCGGCGCGATCCTCGCCGGAACCGTCGATCCGCTGACCGCGGCGGTTCACGTCGTCGCGATGTTCGCCGCGGTCTACACGGCGCACGTGAAAGACGGTTACGTGGATTTCCACGTCCGCGGCGAGGACGACGACCATCCCTTGACCGAGAGGGGGTGTCGGATCGCACTCGGGCTGTCGACGGCGGTGTTCGCGCTGTGTTGTGTCGCCCTCGGCGTTCTCGTCGGTCCGGTCGCGGTCGCGCTGGTCGTTCCGACGTGGCTGATCGCTTACCATCACGCGCCACAGCTCGACACGAACCCGGTGACGGCGACGACCGGCTATCCGCTCGGGATCGCCCTCTCCCTGCTCGGCGGGTTCTACGTGCAGGCCGCGACGATCACGGTCGTTCCGCTCGGTTTCGCCGTCGTCTTCCTCGCGCTCCTCTCCGGGATCAAAGTGATCGACGACATGCAGGACTACGCGTACGATCGCTCGATCGAGAAACGGACCGTCGCGGTCGCGGTCGGCCCCGACCGCGCCTACGACATCGCCTACGGGCTACTGATCGCTGCGGTCGCGGCCGTCGTCGCGTTGGCCCTCGTTCGCATCTTTCCCCTCACGTCGCTGCTCGCGGCGCTCGCGTTCGCCGCCGTCGCGCTCGTCGCGCGACGGGCGGATCCCGAACTCGCCACCATGCTCCTCATCCGCGGCTCCTACGTCTTCCTCGCCGTCCTCGTGGCCGCGGTTCGGTTCGACCCGCTCGGCCACCTGGTGTGAGCCCCCGGTCCGACGTTCGGGTACTCGAAACGGCCTACACCGAATGCCGGTAACCACACCTGGGGCAGTACATCGTGCCGTCTTTGATGAGCGTGTGACTCTCGTCGCAGTGCCCGCACAGACAGCCGACGGAGACGCCGACTTGCTGTGCGATCCCGGCCAGCGTGTTCTGTAACTGCTGCTGGCGTTGCTCCGTCGCCTCGAGTCGATCCGCCAGGACGGCCAGCTGTGCCATCGTTCGCTCACGACGGGGGTCGGACACGCGGGTTGAACGGGGCGTCATAGTCGGTGTAGGTCGCCGGTGAGCAAATACTCATCTCTACCCGACAGCCGTCGTGAGACTCTTGCCGACTGGCTACCGGCTCTCGGTTACGGTTCACGTCCGAACTCGGGTAGCGATGCTGAAACCACACCCTGTCCATCACCGTCCCTCTCTACGGGAGCAATAGCAGCCGCTCACGGGTATTAGAGAGACGGGGTAGGTCAGTCAACGGTAACCACACGTGGAAACCACGCGGGCTGAAAGGTGCTGCCTGACCGTGCCGCCTACCACCCACTCTCTTCTATCGCTACAAAACACCTCCGGTACTCGGATCTGCGGAGGGGGAGGTGGTACCGAACGTCGCTCTCCGAGCGCGCGATTCGTACTGCGCGGAGCGTGTCACGTGTCCCTGCCGAATCGGGCCATCCACGATCACGGAACGTCCCGCCCGCTATTCCATTACAGAGAGGTCGACGGGTTCGGGTACCGGAGACGCTGTTCGGCGCTGGCGCCGTCTCGGGAGACCAGTTCCGACGGCTCACACGGAAAATGTTACAGTCAGAAAAGGTTAGTGTCTGACATGTCCACTCTCGATCCCTGGCGAGTGCTTGCGGCCATCCTCGTCGTCGGTGGTCTCTGTGGTGTCGGCATCGGTGGGCTCGAATTCGCGTCCACTGTCGAGGCCAACGGCTACGACTACACGATGTCCATCCACGTGCTGGACAGCGACGACGCCGTCCTCGTACAGGGTGACGACGATGCTGGCCCGAACAGCACCACCATCACCGACTACGGGAACCTCTCTGCCGACGCTCGGGAAGCGTTCGACGAACTGTACGACGGCAGTGACGATAGTGTCACTCCCATCCCGGAAAAGCGCGCCCGTCACCTGAACGAGACCACGGAACTCACCCTCCACGACCGGATTACCGTCCGGTATCAGGGCGACCGCTACTGGTTCTGGCTCGGCGAGCGGGCGGAACGGTCGACGGTCGGCCAGTTAGCGATCGTCGGTGGTCTCCTCGTGGGATCACCCTTCGTCGTCGCGACGTTCGGCGTCCTGTTGTACGTCCGGCGGCGGGATAACTGAGGGCCGGCCGTTTGTCGGCTACGCGGTAGCATCCGCCCACGAGACGAGCGTCTACAGTCTTCCACGAGTCAGTTCGGTGTTCTGCCCCAGGAATGGCTGTTCGTTGTCTTTCGAGGGGTGTTCAGATAGCATCGCGAGATGCAGGGCTCGGAGTGCCCGTCGAGCCTTCTACGAGACACTCTACGGAGCGCCGTAGGATCTCGTTTCCGCGGATTCCAGAGAGGTGCTCCGCAGGGATCACATCTCCACGTAACGGACAGCGGCCACTTTGGTGGCCCGTTGTCAATTAGTACTCACGATCTTGATCACGTCGCCCTCCTCGAGTTCGTACTCCTCGCTGATCTCCCGATTCGACTTCGCGTTCACCGCGTGCAGGTAGCCGTCGCCGATGTCGGAGTGAACGGTGTACGCCAGATCGACCGGCGTCGAACCGTCGGGCAAGAGGAAGGCGTCCGGCAGGACGTTCCCGCTGCCGTCGGACCACTTCGCGGCGTCCTCGACCGGGTAGGCGGTGAGGTGCTCGAGCATATCGTAGACCGCGTAATCGAGCGCCGTCTGGACGCCGGTGCCGTCCCACTCGGCCATCGTGTCCGCGAGCCCCTCGAGCGCCTCGCGCTGGGCGTCGTTGACGTCGTCGCCGATCGCGATCGTCTCGTCGCCGGGATCGTACTCGATCAGCCCGTTTTCCGCGGCCCGGCGGAGCGCGAGTTCGCCCTCCGCGGTGGTGGGGATCACCGGTTTGTCCAGTTCGAGCAGCCGTTCGACGTTCTCCTCGGGCGCGATATCGATCTTGTTCGCCGCGACGACGATCGGTTTGGTCCGCTGGCGGACGTCGCGCGCGAGCGCCTCGCGGTGTTCGTCCTCCCACTGGATCGGGTCGTCGGGGTAGTCGAGGTCGCGGAGGACGATTGCGATCTGCTTTGGCGACGCGCCAAAGCCCGAGAGCATGTCCGCCAGCACGTCGTCGATGTCGAAGTCGGGCGAGCGGGACTTGCGCTCGACTGACTCCCAGTTGTTCTCGACGATGCCCGCCAACCAGAGGTCCATCTCCTCCTCGATGAAATCGATGTCCTCGAGCGGGTTGTGATCGCCGATGTCGACGGGCTCGCCCTTCTCGTTGGTCCCGCCGGAGGCGTCGACGACGTTGACGATCACGTCCGCGTTCGTGAGTTCGTCGAGGAACTGGTTGCCCAGCCCCTTCCCCTCGTGGGCGCCCGGGACGAGCCCCGCCACGTCCAGGAGTTCGATCGGGACGTAGCGCTTGCCGTCCTCGCAGTTGTCGGCGGTACAGCGCTCGTCGCGCTCGAGGCAGGGGCACTCGGTCCGGACGTAGCTCACCCCCCGGTTGGCGTCGATCGTGGTGAACGGGTAGTTGGCGACGTCGACCTCCGCCATCGTCGCCGCGGTGTAGAACGTGGACTTGCCGGCGTTGGGCTTTCCGGCAAGCGCGATCGAAAGCATGGCTCAGCGTAGCAGGGTCCGGGAAAACTACCTTTCGATTCCGTCACTACGGCCGGACGGGTTCGAGTCGGCTATCTCGGCGTCAGTCACCGCGCTGGGAGCGGTCGTTGCGGCGAGGTTCCGTCGACAGGACGCGGGTCCGCGTTGCTGTCTCCCACCCCGAACAGGAGCCCTCGAGTGCTACCTCGTTCCCGGTTCGAACGCCTCGAGGAGGACCGACGCCTCGCGGACCCCTTCTTCGAAGACGGCGTGGTCGGATTCCGACACGCGGTCCGCATGGGGATCCCAGTCGATCGCTCGAATCGCCGCCAGTTCCGGGAGCGTGGCGTGTCGGAGCCCGGTCGCGACGGCGTCGGCGGAGTCGTCCGTGTGCGAAGCGATCGCGCGGGCGAGGTCGTCGACCGACCGGGTCTCGCCGTTCCACTCGTGGTAGAGCACGGCGAGTGCGACTCGAGCGCGCTCGGTTCGGAGCGCGTCGAGGACCGTCTCCGCCGTCGACGGGACGGCCGCGACGGTCTCGACGCCCGGATCCCGCGCCGGCAGCACCGACGCGTCGGACGCTTCGGACTGCGGATTCACGGTCGAATCGACGAAATGCGTCGGGTCGTCGGGACCGGCGGCAGTCGACGACGGATCGGTATTCGGGGACACACCAGCGCGCGACGTCGTCTCCGTCGTCGTCGATGCCGATGCGGTGGTGGCTGCCGACGCAGTGGCGGTTGTCGATGCATCGGTGGCTGGTGACGCGGTGGTAGTTGCCGATGTATCAGTCGCTGTCGACGCACCAGCAGTCGCTTTCCCGTCAGTAGAGTCCATCGTGTCCGAAATCCGCTCGTCGATCGATGCCGTCGCTTCGCCAGCGGCCGCTGTCCGTTCTCCGGCCGTCGATTCCGTCTCGGCGGCGGCCGCGGTCGGCGACGGTGCCGCCTCCGTGTCTCCGTCGACCGCGCATCCACGCGTCAAACCGGACTCGTCTCGAAGCGGTTCCCGGACGGCACTGACGAAGCCGGTCGCACCGCCGACCGCCGCGAGGACCGTCACCAGCGACAGCGGATCGCGGATCGCTCCGCCCTCGAGCGTGACGTAGCCGATCAGCCAGACGCCGAGCGCGCACGCGACGACGATCCCGATCGAGACCCTGGTCGCGGCTCGCCAGCGGACGTCCGGCGAGACGTTCCGACTGGCCAGCCAGTAGCCGCCGGTGGCCAGCCCGGTCGGCACGAGCAGCGAAACGAACAGTTCGAACGCGACGACCGGCCGTGAAACCGGCGTCTCGAGCGTCTGGACGATTCCGGCGACCGCGAGCGCGAGCCCCATCGCGACGATTACGGCGGTCGATTCCCCCCATCCCTCCCACTCGTACTGTGCGGGGGTGGCAAGACGCATACCTGTCCGTTCCAGAGACGGTTATATAAAATGGATTGGTTAGGAAACGACACGTTTTTCGAACCGAACGCGCCGCGGCTACAGATCGACGGCCATCATCACCTCGTCGACGTAGTGGCCGTTGAGCTTGTAGTGATCCTCGCGGACGGCTTCGGTCTCCCAGTCGTGCATTTCGAGGAACGCGATCGCCTCCTCGTTGGTCGATGGCACGCTCTGGTAGACTCGCTCGTAGCCGTTGGCGCCGGCCCACTCGAGCCCGCGCGAGAGGAGATGCGAGCCGATACCGTGATCGCGGTACTCCTCGAGGACGCCGACGGTGAGTTCGGCGGTGTGGCTCAGCTTCTCTAACTCCGGGGCGTGAAGGTGGACCCAGCCGACGACATCCTCGTCGACCGTGGCGACGAAGAACATCCGGGACTGGAGTTCGTTGTGCCGAAGCAACGCGTTCTCGTGGTCGATCTCGTCGGCGACGCTTTCCGCCTCGATGTACGTTTTCTCCTCGGCGACCTGCCGGATCGCCCCGACGATCCCCGTCAGGTCCTCCTGTCGCGCCGGCCGGATGTGAAACTCGAGCGCCTCGGAGACGTACTCCTCTTCTGCGCCCGCGTCGATCGTGACTCTGAGCGTGCCGTCTTCCTCCTCGATTCGGCCGTCCCGCTTGAGGATCGCGACGTGGTGGCGGAAGCCGCCGGGATCGAGACCCAACTGGTCTCGAGTCTCTTCGGGATCGACCGCTCCGCGGCGCTCGACGTACTCGTATATCTCTTTGCGGTCCGCGTGGCCGAACTCGAGCGTTTCTGCCGATTCCATGCTGTTCGTTACCACGAGACAATACTTAGTTCTTGGCCGACCGAACTGGTTCGGATCGGACCATTTCGACGGTCGGTTTCAGGTAGCGATCGGCACGGCCAGCGACGTGAACGGACCGATCACGGGGACACCGCATACGCGAGGGTAAAGTACACTTCACATCTGAGTGTAATCTACGCATCAAAAATATATATTTATCAGCGAGCGATATTTGAAATAGGTATTCATGAACCAATCACGGAGAACGTACCTGAAAGCGGCGGCGGCATCGGCGGCGCTCGGTGGCGTCTCGCTATCCTCGGTAATCGGTTCGGTGACGGCACAGACCGACGGCGGATCACAGTACGGCCTCGACGACGGCTTCAGCGATACCTCGTGGCTCGAAAGCGAGAACGTGCGCGTGATCAGGATCACGGAACCAACGCGAGGTGCGGTCGAAGACGCGTTCCAGACGAGCGGCCCGCGGCTGATCGTCTTCGAGACCAGCGGGACGATCGATCTCGGAAATAGCAATCTGGCGATCACCGAGGACAAGTGCTGGGTGGCCGGGCAGACGGCTCCCTCGCCCGGAATCACGTTCATCAAGGGAGCGGTCCAGATCGACGCCAACGACTGCGTCGTCCAGCACATCAGATCCCGGATCGGCCCCGGCGACGGCTCGATCCAGGGCAACGACGCGTTCAACACCCAGGACGGCACCCAGAACAACGTCGTCGACCACGTGACGGCATCGTGGGGCGTCGACGAGTGTCTTTCCGTGGGCTACGACACGCAGAATACCACGGTGATCAACTCGCTGATCTACGAGGGCCTGTGGAGCCCGTACGGCGACGGGGCCGATCACAACTACGGCACGCTCGTCGGCGACGGCGCGTCGAACGTGACGCTGGCGGGCAACGTCTGGGCGAAGTGTCGCGGCCGCCTCCCGCGACTCAAGGCCGACACGAGCTCGGTCGTCGTCAACAACCTCACCTACTTCTTCGACGAGTCGGCGAACGCCGACAGCTCCGCCACTACGAGCTTCGTCGGCAACGTCTACACCGGGCTGAACGATACCGGCGATCCGATCCTCGAGGGGACGCCCACGGCCTACCACCGGGACAACGTGACGGCCGATCCGGCGCTTTCCGGGCAGTCGTTCGCCGAGGTCTCGAGCACGGGTTCGCCGCCGCTGTGGCCCGGCGGCCTCTCCGAGCTGCCCGCGGGCGACGTCGAAAGTCACAACCTCGCGAACGCGGGCGCACGGCCGGCCGACCGGACCGACGACGACCGACGCATCGTCCGGGAGATCCGCGACCGCGCGGGCAACGATCGACTCGACTCGCCGTACGACTATTGGGTCGGCCACCACGACGAGGTCGGCGGCTATCCGTATATTCCGGCGAACACGCACTCGCTGTCGGTCCCCGACAGCGGGCTGCGCGACTGGCTCGCGGAGTGGGCCAGTGCCGTCGAGGTCGGGGGCTCGCCGCCCGGCTCCGGCGATGGCGACGATGACGGAGATGGCAGCGCGAGCGGCCCGATTTCGACGGGGATCTACGAAATCGCGAACGTCAACAGCGGCCAGCTGCTCGAGGTGGCGAACGCGAGCACGAGCGACGGGGCGAACGTTCAGCAGTGGCCCGCCAACGGCCATCCGACGCAGCAGTGGTCCGTCGAAGATCTCGGCAACGGCGAGTACCACATCCGGAACGAAAACAGCGGCAAGCTCCTCGAGGTACCGAACGCCGACACCAGCGACGGCGCGAACGTCCAGCAGTACGCCGCGAGCGGCTGCGACTGCCAGCGCTGGCGCATCGTCGACGACGGCGGCCAGTACGCGCTCGAGGCCGTCCACAGCGGGAAGGTCGCCGACGTCGTGGACTGGTCGACCGAGAACGGGGCGAACGTCATGCAGTGGCCCGACACTGGCGGTGCCAACCAGCGCTGGACGTTCGAGTCGGTCTGAGATCGTTCGACCTTAACACGGCAACTGGTACAGCCGGACGGCCTTCCACGGGTAGCTCCTCGACTCGGACGCGTGAGACGCCTCCGCGACAGAGGCACCAGCCATGGTATGCATCTCACGCACCCTATGATCGGCTCGAATCTGCTAGTCGCCGGCTGTGCGCTCGCCCTCGCGGTCGCGATCGGTCTGGTGGCCCACGAGTGGGCACACGCGACGGTCCTTCGACTCGCCCGCGTCGAGTACTCCGTCTCCTATTTCCCCGGCCGTCCCGACGGGTTCGTCGCGTTGGTGACGACTCGTCCGTGGGCCGCCGTCTATCCTCGGCCGTCCGGGAACGAATCGCCCTGGGTGCTGCGTTTCGCCGCACTCGCACCCGCCCTCCTCGCGATCCCGGCGTTCGGACTGGCCGCCGCCGGCTACGTGACGAGCGACACGCCGATCGTCGCCGCCGCGACCATCGGCTGGCTCGCCTGCGCGCTACCCAGCCCGCAGGACTTTTCGGTCGCGTTCCACGTCCACCGGCTCCTCGAGCGGTCCCGCGAACCGAACGCGATCGCGCCGTCCCGCGCCGATTGACGGTTGTCGCTCGACTCTCGCGTTCGGAGAACCTCTGAGCGGTATCGTCGGAACGTACCCGCCGAGACGCTATCGGCGGAACGCGCCGGTCGAGCGCGCGTGTATCCCCGTCACGGTAGCGAACGCGACGAGAACGAGTCCCGCACCGACGAGCCCGGAAACCGGAACGATCCCCGTCGCGATGGTCCCGAGAAACAGCCCGCAGAGGGCGATCGTCGCCGCGTACCGTCGCGGCCACCGTGTTTCTGACGGGGACTGATCAGGGGGCTCGAGATAGGGACGCAGCCGTGCCACGAGCGGCGTCGGCTCGACCCACCCGCGGTCTTTGTCGTACGTGACGATTCCGTGATTGTCGAGTTTCGGCAAGTGGGATTGATACAGCGAAATGTAGACCCGCTGGCGCTCGTCGGAACTCAGTGCTTCGACTGCCGTCTCTTGCTCCCAGGCGGCGACCTGTTCCGCGAGGTCTCGCAACCGAACCCGGCCGCCTTCGTCGTGGAGGTACCGGAGCACGTCCCGACGGCGCTTGGTCTGTAGGAGGTGATAAATATCGTCGAGTGAGAGATCAGCCGAACCCTCGACGGCATCGGATGCGTTCAGCGAGTCACTGACGGCATCCGGCTGGCTGCGTTTGACCACTCGAATTCACGACTGACAGTATTATCGTGTAACGGATAAAACTATTCACTCGTTGACCCGCTGGATCGGCCGTTCGGCGACGAAAACCGTGTGTGGGTCGTGAGACGACCCGTTACGGATCCGGTAAGCGCGGCCACACAGCCACGAATGACCGCGCGTCGTAAGTGAGCACGGGTGAGCTACCGGCGCCACAGCGCTTCTCGGTGTTTCGGGCGGTCGGCGTCACGCCGACATTTGATTGTCTCCATGTCCACTGTTAAAGCTATCTATTGAGACAAATACGCCGATAGACGGGAGAGAATAAGACGATTATAAGAAACGAGCCAGGTATTTGGATACGACAACAATACCGTCGGCACGAGACGTGAAATTCACCGCAGTCGTCTACTCGAGCAACGAACGCACCGATCAGGGATCTATCTCCATCGGTGCGGTTCGCTCGGACAGTTCCGCGCTGACGAGGGCGGCGTGACTCCGACGGAGTCGTTCCGAGAGCGCCTGATGTGAGACGTCGAGCTCCGCGGCCAACTCCTTGAGCGTCACCCCCCTCGGGACGTCGAAGTAGCCGAGTTCGTGAGCCTTGCAGATGGTCTCGTATTGCGTTTCGGTCAGGGGTGTTTGCGCGCTCGCGAGATCGTCGATACCGCTGATCCGGGTGACGACGGCCTGGTATTCGTATTGCTCGAACAACTCGTGACACGCCGACACCGATTCCCGATCGTCGAACAGTAACTTCAGCATCCACCGCCCGTTCGCTCCGCGAGCCGTCAGGATCGCGCCGTCGGTCTCGGTGACGATCTGTTCGAGCAGTTTCACGCCGTCTCCGAACTCGAGTCGGAACAACCAGCGATCGTTCTGACCGGGCGTCACTCCGTCGTCCGTCGAGGACTCGTCGGCGTCGTCGGCGATGCTCGCGATCACTTCGACCGACGGATCCGCTTCGAGCGCCCGCTCGACCGTTTCGCGGTCCGGGCCGTTCGTCCAGACGAGCGGTGACGACCCACCGACCATCCCCCCGACCTGAAACTCGAACGTCGACACTCGATCGAACGTCCGGGCGAAGCCGAGTCGCGCAGCCGGAATTTCGAGTTCGACGACTGTGGTCATCACCGAAGTCCACCACGAAGACGTATAGACGGGTTTGGTTTCCGGTAGCCTTTCCCGCCACCCAATTCCGATGACTATCGCTTCCGTCGGACTCTCCAATCTATCGAGTGGTTACTGTTGGATGAGCTTCGCCTGTAATCCGTCGATCTCACAACCGTCACGCCCGATTCGCGAGACGAGGACCTCCGCCTCGGCGCCGGGTTTTCGGGGCCGACGAAGCGGCCAACCGAGATCGAAGCGGAGTTCGAGAGCGTTCTCAATTCCTGTAATTCCCGAGTAGCTACAAGTATTATACTATCGTCGTTTCACGTGGCCAACGGGAAACTCTGGCCGACAGGGAATGCAGGCTGTCCGGCGTTCTTCTCCACCCGAAACGCGTTCTACCGTCGAAGCCGTGCGACAGGAGTGTCACCGTCGCGATCGAACTCGACCAGTCCGTCCGACTCGAGATCGGCTACGATCCCCTCGAGCCACTCCCGTCCGTACTCGCCGTCGGGGGTGTAGTCGACGCGGACGCGGTGACCGAGGGTATCCACGTCGAGTTCGTCGTACTCCCGGAGAGTGGCGATCACGCGGCCGCGGAACTGCCGGCGGCTCCCCTCGAAACTCGGCTGGGTGGGGACGTCCGGAGCGGTGAAGTCGCCGCTCGCGTAGGCCCCACACCACTCGCGCCACGGACAGCCAGCCTCGTCACAGCGGGGCGTCTGCTCGCAGGCGACGCCGCCGAGTTCCATGATCGCGTTGTTCCAGACTCGAGACCGGCCGTCAGGCATGAGTTCGCTCGCGGCCGCCTCGAAGGCCGTGTCGTCGTCCGGGACGTCGAAGGCCCGATAGAGGACGCGTTTGACGTTCGTATCGACGACGGCGTCGCCGTTGTTAAAGGCGAAGCTCGCGACCGCGTTGGCGGTGTACGGACCGACGCCCATCAGCTCCTGGAGTTCGTCGGGCGTTTCGGGGAACTCGCCGTCGTACTCCTCCTCGACCTGTCCGGCGGCCTCGTGCAGGTACTTCGCCCGGTTGTTGTATCCGAGACTGTGATCCGTCCAGAAGCCCACGACGTCGGCGCGATCGGCGTCGGCCAGCTCGGCGGTCGTCGGCCAGCGCTCGAGGAATTCCTCCCAGGCCTCGACGACGCGGCCCAGTTGGGTCTGCTGGCTCATCACCTCGCTGACGAGGATTTCGTAGGGATCGTCGGTCCGCCGCCACGGAAAGTCGCGGTGGTCGTCCTCGTACCACCCGATCAACGCCTCGCGAACGGCCGCCGGGTCGTCGGGCAACGCCCACTCCTGGGCCTCTGCTGTCATCGACGGGGGTTATACTGTCGGCTGTAAGTCAGTGTCGCAATTCGCCGACGCACTCGATAGGTCACGGAGCGGGTCCGGGGAGCGGTTCCCGGGTCGAAGCGACCACGAAAGGTCTATCCGACGCGCTCGAGTCCCCTTCCCTATGAGCCTCGATGATCTCACCGACGAAGTGACGGACTCCTACACCGGTATCGGCGACGACCTCACCGTCTCGCTGGATCGCGAAACGCGCAACGAACTCGCACTGCTCGAGACAGCCCTCGAGCCCGAGGAGACGGACGAACTGGTCCGCCGGGCGATTCACATGCTCTTTCAGTCGACCGTCGACACCGGAAAACTCGACTTCCAGTTGCGATCGGCCTACGACGTGACCTACGACGAGTACCTCTCGGGCATGACCTTCGAGGAGATGACCGGTGCGGATCAGTATCCGTCGATGGACGACGAGCGCAGGTATCAGTTCTAGCGGCCTCGAACTCGCCGACAAAACATCACGGTTCGCTGTCGGTTCGATCGTGGTAGTCGTATGCATTCTAGCTTCACGGCATAATTCAACCCTCATAATAGGCGAGCTTATCAGTGCTCAGTTCCTCGAGTCGCACATGGCAATCAGTCAACGTTCACTCGAATCCGAATACCAATGTCCGGAATGTGCGGGATCGCTCTCCGCTCACTACGAGTCACTTTCCTGTGACGACTGCGGCTACACGCCGCGTCACGGTGCCGATTAAGCCGAGGTCAGATACTGTCCGCTCGAGTCGATAGAAACGGACCAAAACCGAATTTTCGCTGCTCGCTGTTCGTCGCTCGAGTCGACGGTCAGTCGTCGATCGGGGCCGCACTCGAGAGCGCTTCGTCGATGTCGGCCTCGGCCATCTTCTCGACTAAGGCGTCGATCACTTCCTCGCGCTTGCCGCTGACGAACTTGATCGAGCCGACGACGAGGTGGCCGCCGCCGGAGACGCCGCCGCCCGCGATTTCTGCCTCGAGTTCCGAGACCATGTTCGGAATGTCCAGTCGAACGCCATCGGAGCGCAGGACGGCGAAGTCCGGACCGTAGCCGACCGTGATGACCGGGTCGCCGGTCTCCTCGATCTTGCGGTCGTGGATCTCGCCCGTGGTCTTCCCCGGCGCGGGGTACGTGAATCGGTGGGCGTAGTTCTCGACGTCGATCCGGTAGAGATGCGCACCGTTCTCGAGCGTCTCGTGCTCGAGATGGGGCATCGCGGCGTCGAGCTGTTCATCGACTTCCTCGCGGCCGCGCTCGGCGAAGAACTCGACGAGGTCGCGGTGGCGCCCTTCGTCGTCGCTGTCGACCTGCAGGAGGTCCTGAATCAGCTGGTCGCCGGAGTTGTAGCGCAGCCAGAAGGCGGCGTAATCCAGCGCCTCGCTGACGTCCTGCAGGCGATTTTCGTCGTACCCTTCCTCGGCGGCGAGGTCGATGTAGTCGTCCATCGCGTCGGCCTTCGATCGGTCCGAGAGGCCGGCGACGGCGGGGACGTGGCGGAGTTCGTCGCCCAGATCGGGGTAGATCATCCGCGCGAGTTCGACGCAGAGCATCCCCGTCGTGATCCGGTAGTCCTCGTCGTGGAGGTACGGGTTGACGTGGGCGTCGAGCAGGTCCTCGACCGCGTCCGGATCGGGGTGGTGGTGGTCGACCGTGACGATCGGGATATCGTAGTGGGCCAGCGTCTCGTAAGCCGGAACGTCCTCGGCCGTCGAGCCGTTGTCCAGCATGAGGAGGAGCGGCAGTTGTTGGCCGTGTTTCTCGCGGTCCTCGAGCGCGAAGTTCAGGTCTCGCGTGGCGTCTTCCATCTCGTAGAAGGGAGCCTTCGCGGGGAGGCGCTTGATGAGGTGGCGCGGCGCGTTCTCGTCCTCGTGGACCTCGGCGATGAATCGCTGGAGCGCGATCTGGACCGGGACGGCGGCGCACATGCCGTCGCCGTCGGCGTGGTGGCGCACGCGGATCGGACGCCCCTCGAGTACCGTCCGGCGGAGCAACCGGGCGACCTCCTCGAGGTCAGGTCGGAGCTTCTCGAACGCCGGCCAGTCGATCAGCGGGTCGACGTCGTGGGGTTCGGCGCGGGCTTCGAGGGCGATCTCGAGGCGGTCGCGAGCCTCGGCGGCGTCTTCGCCCTCGAGTTTCGAGAGACCGTCGACCTCGATCTGGACCGAGCCCTCGCGGTGTTCCGGCGTTCCGGTCACGCGGACGACGTCGCCGACTTCGATGGCGGGGTAGGCGCGGACGCCGGCCTCCTCGAAGGCGGCGCAGGGAACGACGCCGTTCTCGTCGGCGACGTGGAAGATCGTCGGTCCGCCGGTCTGTTTGACCTGCGTCACGACGCCCTCGAGGTGGATCTGTTCGCCCACGGTCGCCTCGAGGCGGTCGGTTCCGGTCAGGGAGTAGTCGTGAGAGACCGTCTCGAGCGTGTAGTCGTCGACGTCGACCGGCTCGAAGGCGAGGTCGCCGTTCTCGCGGACGCTTTCGAGTTCGACGACGAGCTCGTCGCCGACGCCGTACGTGCCCTCGAGAACCGATTCGTGGACGAGTCCGGAGACCGAGTCGGAGAGATCGACGAAGACGCCGTAGTCGACGATGCCGTTGATTTGGGCGAGATAGGAGCGACCGGTCTCAACGTCGTCAGCGGTACAATCGGGAGCGAGATCGTAAACGACGGAATCCCCGTCGTCTGCGCCGGGTTCCCCGGCGGAGTCACGCGTCATCTTGAGTCGCAGTTTGGGGGTGGTCGCGTATAACCCTTGTCAAGAAGCGATGGCGACTCGAATCGGGAACCGAGATCGTGCGAGCCGAGGTCGCCGGCCTCACCCCGACGGGCTCGATTTCGGACGCAAACGGGGACGACGGACCGGCTCGTCTCGGTGAGACGAGGCAAACCGGCGCATCGGAACGTTTAGCAACCGCAAGGCCGCAGGTGGGTGTATGGGGCTGTTCGACGCGCTGTTCCGCTCGAGCGAGATCCTCGGTATCGCCGAGGAGACCCTCGAGTTCGCCCTCGAGTCCTCGGAGGCGACCCACCCGAACGAGTACATGGGGTTTCTCCGAGGGACCGAGGCCGAGCGCCTGGATCTCGATCGGGAGGGCCTCGTCATCACGGATATCCTCGTGGTGCCCGGCACCGAGTCCAACAGCGTCAGCGCGACCGTCAAGACGAACCAGATTCCGAACGACGTCAAGGCGCTGGGAAGCATTCACTCCCACCCGAACGGCGTGATCAGCCCGAGCAACGCTGATCTGGACACGTTCGGTCGCGGAAGCGTCCACGTCATCATCGGCGCACCCTACCGCCGATCGGACTGGAAGGCGTTCGATTCGAAGGGCGAGCCGACGCAACTCGCCGTGATCGACGTCGACCTTCCCGAGACCGAGGACTTCTTCGATTTCACGCAGGCGGATATCGACGAGGAACTTCGACGATGAGACTCGCTATACTCGAGACGATGCTATCAGTGACTACCGCACCGATTACGACGGGATCGACACGGAAGGCGTCCGCCGCCGAAGGGGGAGTGATGGGGCGATGACGCGGACGGTCATCGCCCAGGGAACGTTCGATATCCTCCATCCAGGCCACGTCCACTACCTCGAGGCGGCCGCCGCGATGGGCGACGAACTGTACGTCATCGTCGCCCGCAAGACGAACGTCGACCACAAGGAGGCGCCGATCTGCCCCGCGACGCAACGGCGGGACGTCGTCGGCGCGCTCGAGGCCGTCGACGAAGCGATACTCGGCCACGAGGAGGACATCTTCGTCCCGATCGAGGAGATCGATCCCGACGTGATCGCGCTCGGCCACGACCAGCACCACGACGACGAGGCCATCGCGGCCGAGCTCGAGCGCCGCGGGATCGACTGTTCGGTCCGCCGGGCGAGTGCGCTGGAACCGAACGACGAGGAGCATCTGCTTTCGACTCGACTGATCATCGATCGGATCCTGGAACGACGCGCGTAACCGGTCGCTCGAGCGGAATCGGTCGTCCGAGCGGACGGGGACGGCCGTCACGAGTCGCGGACGGTGTGGCGCTCCCGTCTCAGTTTTCGAGGATGACCGGCGGCGGGAGCCGGAGCGAATCGACCGTGTGTCCCGTCTCCACGAAGTGCTCGATCGCCTTTTCGGAGACCTCCGCTTCCGTGTAGCCGTCGGCGGTGCTGATCTGCCAGTCACACTCGAGACAATACTTACTCATCGGTCGGTCTAGCTGGTAGTCGGTCACAAAGGCGGGAAAGACTCGTGCAGGAAAGCGAAGGGAGTGGTGTCACGAAACCGTCACCCGGAAGCGGGTGAATCGATGCGACCGCGCGCGTCTGCCGATCAGTCCTCTTTGACGCCGGGGTTGGTCACGGCACCGTTGGCGGCCGAGCCGAAGTCACGGCCGAACTTCGCCAGAACGCCGGTCTCGTAGTTGGGTTCGGGTCGGTCCCACTCCTCGCGGCGCGCCTCGAGTTCCTCGTCGCTGACGTCGACCGCGAGGGTTCGATCCGCGATATCGATGGTGATCACGTCGCCGTCCTCGATGAGACCGATGGGGCCGCCGGCGAACGCTTCGGGGGCGACGTGACCGATCGAGAACCCGCGCGTCGCGCCGGAGAAGCGACCGTCGGTGATGAGCGCGACGTCTTCGGCGTGGCCCTGCCCGGCGACCGCGCTCGTGACGCCCAGCATCTCGCGCATGCCGGGGCCGCCCTGTGGCCCCTCGTTCCGGATGACGATCACGTCGCCGCTCTCGACGCGTCCCTCCTGGACGTAGGCCATGGCGTTTTCCTCGTCTTCGAAGACGCGGACGGGCCCTTCGTGGTGGAGTTCGTCGTCGCCCGTAACCTTCAGGACCGAGCCGCCGGGCGCGAGGTTCCCCGTCAGGATCCGGATCGCACCCTGCTCGTTTTTCGGCTCGTCGACGGTGTAGAGGAAGTCGGCGTCCAGGTCCTCGATCGCCGGCGGATCGAGCGCCTCGAGTTCCTCGCCGATCGCGTTCCCCGTGACCGTCAGCGCGTCGCCGTGGAGGAGGTCCGCCTCGTAGAGGGCGTTCAGGACGACCGGGATGCCGCCGACCTCGTGGAGGTCCTGCATGACCCGCGTGCCGCCGGGCTGCATGTCTGCGATCTTCGGCGTCCGCCGGCTGATCTCGTCGAACTCCTCGATGGAGAGGTCGACGCCGGCCTCGGCGGCCATCGCCAGCAGGTGGAGGACGGCGTTGGTCGAGCCGCCGATGGCGACCTGCAACGCGATGGCGTTTTCGAACGACTCCTTGCCGAGGAAGTCGGAGGGTTTGCGCTGTTCCTCGACGACTTCGACGGCGAGTTCGCCGGCCTCGCGGGCGACCTCGTAGCGCGCTTCGTCCTCGGCGAGCGGGCCGGCGCTGCCCAGCGGTGCGAAGCCGAGCGCCTCGGAGATCGAGGCCATCGTGTTGGCGGTGAACATCCCGCCACAGGAGCCGGCGCCGGGACAGGCGTTGCGCTCCATCTCGTCGAGTTCCTCGCTTTCCATCTCGCCGTCGGCGACGGCGCCGACGCCCTCGAAGAGGTTCTGGACGGTGATCTCTCGGCCCTCGTGCTCGCCGGGCATGATGGAGCCGCCGTACAGGAAGACGGAGGGCAGGTCCGTCCGGATCGAGGCCATCATCATTCCGGGCATGTTCTTGTCGCAGCCGCCGATGGTGACCAGCCCGTCCATGCGCTCGCCGAAGGAGACGAGTTCGACGGAGTCGGCGATGAGTTCCCGAGAGATCAGGGACGCCTTCATCCCCTCGGTCCCCATCGAGATGGCGTCGGAGATGGTGATCGTCCCGAACTCGATGGGCATCCCGCCGGCCTCGTCGACGCCCTCGAGCGCCGCGTCGGCGACGTCGTCGAGGTGGACGTTACACGGCGTGATGTCGGCCGCCGGATTCGGGACGCCGATCATCGGCGCGCCGAAGTCCTCGTCGTCGAACCCCATGGCGCGGAACATCGCGCGGTGGGGGGCCTTATCGGGCCCCTCCGTCACTTCCCGACTCCGTAGCCGCTCGTCCTTTCCGTAGTCGAACTCGTCGTCGCTGCTCATGGTCGGATCTTGCGTCGAAGGGGCATAAGTCGTCCTTTCTCGGTCAATCGTTCCCGGGGCCGCGGTTCGACCGAATAAATTCGGTTCGATGGGAGGGATCGTCGTTCGGATCGCTCCGGCCGGCCGAATCAATCGCGCCGGCGTCGCGTTCCGACCGACTCCCGCGCCGGAAAAGATCGACGCGGAGACTAAAAGTACTCTCGAGTCGGCGAGAGACCGGGCAAAGCGTACTCGAGGTAGCCGACGAGATACGTCCAGCAGAGCCGTCCGTAGCCGACCCGCTCCTGCCGGCGGGTCGACGTGGCGACGGGACAGGTGTGGTCGTACGCGACGACTCCCTCGCGGCGCAGTCGCAGCGACAGGTCCGTGTCCTCGAGAAATTTCAGGGAGTCGTCGAAGCCGCCGATCGCCTCGAACGTCGTCCGCCGCACGCTGCAGTTACACCCCGGCTGCTGGACGAAGCCGACCGGCCAGCACGCGCGATACCACCAGTCCGAGAGGAGCCGAAAGCACGCTCGGTGACGGAGTCCGTTCTCGAGCGGCCGGAGCGGTCCGCCGACGCCGACGACTTCGGGAGTGGCGTAGTGCCGGTAGTGGCGTCGAACCCACGACGGCGGGACGACCGTATCGGCGTCGGTGAACAGGAGGACGTCGCCATCGGCGACGGTTACACCTCGGTTTCTGGCCGCGCCGGGCCCCTCACCGCGGTCGTCGACGATAACCCGGTCGACGGCCGAATGGCCTCGAGCGATCCGCACCGTTTTCGCGCCGCTCGCGGCGACGATCGCCTCGAGATCGCCGTCGAACCGCTGGGCGGCCAGCGAGTCCAGGGTTCGCTCGAGCCGCTCTCCTTCGTCGCGGGCGGGGACGACGACCGAGGCGTCGACTGTCCGCATCATCGGGGAGTGTCGGCGGAACCAACATAACCGCTGTGTCCCGTCGACTCGACCGCGTGGGCAGCGGTGACACCGTCGCGACGGTCCCAGTCGTTGCCACCGTCGAAACCCCCTTCCCGGGGGCTTTCGTAGCGGTGGATAGCATCATGGCGACCGCGACCGTCAGCGCGGGTGCGCGACTCCACGTCGGCTTTCAGAACCTCTCGCTCGCTCGCGAGCGGCTCTACGGCGGTATCGGCGTCGGGCTCGCGGAGCCCCGGGTGACCGTTACGGCCGAGCCGGCCCCAACGATCCAGGCAGACGATCCGCTCGTCCGGACGTACGCGAGCCGCGCCGTCGACGTCCTCGAGGTACCGGGCGTCGCGGTCGACGCCGAGGAGTCCCTGCCGCGCCACGTCGGCCTCGGTAGCGGCACCCAACTCGCACTGGCCGTGCTCGCGGCGACCGCGCGGGCCCACGGCCTCGAGCCTCGAGTTCGGGCCCGCGCGCCGGCGATGGGTCGGGGCGGCCGCAGCGGCGTCGGCGTCGCGACCTTCGAGAGCGGCGGGTTCGCCGTCGACGCCGGCCACCCGACGAACCGCTTTACCACGGAGCCGCCGGCGGAGGGCGACTGGACGGTGCCGCCTGTCGTCGCCCGCCACGACCTGCCCGCGAACTGGCGGTTTCTCGTCGTCGTCCCCGACGCCGACCCCGGCCGCAGCGGCGACGACGAGGACGCGAGCATGCGCGCGGTCGTCGAGCGAGCCGATCCCGCTATCGCCGACGAGATCGCCGGCGTCGTCACCCGAAAACTGTTGCCGGCCGCCGCCGCGGGTCGACTCGAGCCGTTCGGCGAGGCCGTCGCCGAAATCGGGCGCAAGAACGGTGCCTGGTACGCCGACGCGCAGGGCGGCGTCTTCCGGCCGCCCGCGGGGGAACTCGTCGAAGCGCTCGAGGAGTGTCAGGTCCTCTCCGGCGTCGGCCAATCGTCGTGGGGGCCGGTCGTCTACGGCGTCACCGATACCGGACACGCCGACGAGGCCGAAGCCGCGGCGGAAGACGCGCTCGCCGATCGCGGGCTCGAGGGACGGGTTATTCTTGCAAAACCGGCGGCGTCCGGTGCTCGGTACGGATCCGACGAGTAACGGAGCGGACGTCCTCGCGATATCGGCGGATCCTCGGGTTCGAACGTGATCGCACTCAGGAAAGTTCCGGACGAGAGGAAATCGAGATGTCGAGCGCGTTGTGCGGGTTCGCAATCGTTACCGACAGGTGATCCAGCAGCGACGTCAGCGAAACCAGATCGCGGTCTCGATCCCACTCGAGCAGGCCCGCCTCGCGAAGCGCCGGCAGGTGTGCGTGTCGAAGGCTGAGATCGATCTCTCGGCGTCGATCCGGTTGGACGTCTGCCGCCGGTCTCCGGTACTCGGCCGCCGCGAGTTCGGTCGTCAGCCGGTAGACGGTCACCGGGCCGCTGTGCGTCGTCAGGTACCGGAGCGCGTTCCGCCGCGTCGAATCGGCAAGCAGCGCGTGTATCGTGTCGAGGAATTCGGGCGAATCTACCTGCTCGAGCCGGAGTCGTTCTACCATGCTCGATCAGTGGCTCGGGGCCACGATAGCCTGCTCCCCTGTCTACTCATGACCTTTATCTCAGTAGTAATGGCGTCTCTGAATATCGCGTTACGAATTTCGCGAATCCGGGCGGAGGAAAACGGTCTGAAGCACTTTGTCCACCCCGCGACGCATCCGCTCCGAGAACGCCTGCACGGAGACGTCGAGCTCGTCGGCGAGTTCACCGTACTCGACCTCGCGGGGGACTTTGAAGTAGCCCCGCTCGACGGCCAGCGAGACCGCTTCGTACTGGGCCTCCGTGAGTCCGTAGTCGTCTCCGCTCGCGTCGATGTCGGCCAGCGACGAGACGCGATTGAGTCGGTACGCGATATCGTGCTCGGTACAGTACTGATTGAAGCGCGCGAGCCCCGCGTGTTCCTCGAAGCGGATCCGAAAAAGCCACTCCTCGTCGCTGTGAGCCTCGAGGATCGTCGCGTCCGTCTGCGCGATGCCGGTAATCAGCTGTTCGGCCGGATCCTCCCACTCGATCTTGTACAGCGCCCGGTCGTCGTACTCGTCGAGCGCGGTGATCGATTTGACGTTCGGGCTCTCGCTCATGGCGACTTCGAACGATTGCAGATCCGATCCGTACCCCCAGATGTACGGCATGACCCGCTTGGCTGCGGGAACGACGCGCTCGATTTCCACGGAGAGGCCGGGGTACTCGGCGATGATCTGGCCGAGGAGGAACTCGTCGCCTCCGATCGATATTTCGGCGATGATAGCCATGCGACCGGTACGCGCTCCACGGGCTTTGGTGACGGGGGTCGGTGACTCGGGTCCACTCCCCGCTTCGCATTTGCCACAACAGGTAACTCGGTGCGTCCGAACGGACACGTATGGAGCGGATGCCGCTCGGAATCTCACGGTTCGATCGAACGATCGGCGGCGGTGCGCCGACCGGGAGCGTCGTTCTTCTGGCCGGCGAATCCGGTGCCGGGGCGCGCGAGTTCTGTTATACGAGCGCCGTGATGAACGGACTCGTCGACGCCGATCCCGAACTGTTCGACCTCTACTACGGCGACCTCGAGCCGGAGACGACGGTCCCCGAGGCCGTCCACTACGTCTCGTTTACGGACGAACGAAGCGCCATCGTCGGCGAGATGGAGTTCGTTATGGACGAGGAACTCGTCCGGGCGGGGACGAACGACGTCTCGTTCGTCGAACTCGCCGAGGAGTACTTCCAGCTGACGCCGGTTCCGACCGCCTGGTACGCCGAGGGGATGGCCGACATCACCGAACTCGGCTCGCACAACGAGCGAACCGACGTCCTCGAGGCCCTGGGCGAGTACCTGACCGAGCACGCGAGGGGGAACCTCGTCGTGATCGACTCGCTGACCGACCTCATCGCGGTCGCCGACGACCGGCTCGGGCTGTCGGACCTGACCGTCCTGCTGAAGGGACTCAAACGAGCGTCACATCGCTGGGGCGGCGTCATTTTACTGCTTATCAACTCGGACCTCCTCGAGCCCACGGAGCTCGGGCGGATCAAGGAAGCCACCGACGGCACGCTGCTATTCGAGTGGGAGAGCGGCGGCTCGGAGCGAGCGCGCACGCTCGTCGTCGAGCAATTCCGCGGCGTGCTCTCTCGGCTCGAGGACGAGGACATCGTCAGGTTCGAGACCGAGATCCACGACGGCGGGTTCGATATCAGCAACGTCCGGAAAATCCGGTAGCGGTCGACCGACTCAGCGACTGAGTTCGAACCAACGCTTATCCGACTGATGGCCCTACTACGAGCAGATGTCGAGCCAGAACGACGACGAGGGCGATTTCTCCTTTCCGTTGCCCGCCGAAGTCGACGACTGGCTGACCGCAGAGGCGGTTCGACGCGATGAGAGCCGGGACGAGGTCTGTCGCAGGTTGCTGACCGCATCGCACACCGCCGCGACGGACGACGACCTGGCGGTGGCCGACCCCGACGAACTGTCGGCCGTCCGGAGCCGGCTCGAGACCCAGCGCGAGGAGTTCACGGACCTCCTCGAGGACGTCCGCTCCCGCGTGATTCAGGTCAAACGGGAGACCGACGGAAAGTCGCCGATCGATCACGACCACCCCAGCTCCGCGACCGCCGACGGTCTCGCGGCGGTTCGCGACGATCTCGCCGCGCTCCAGGAAACCGTCGATCGCGGGTTCGATAACTACGAGGCGATTCTCGAGGGGCTCCTCGAAGACACCGACGAACTCGAGGACAGGTCCACGCTGCTCGCCCGGGCGGTGATCGAACTTCGGGAACAGCGGGATGCGGTCGCGGACGAACGGCGGGAGCGAGCGGCGACCGAGCGACTCCAACGCGCGGCGAACCAGCTGGGAGTTCGAACGGCGACCTGCGCCGACTGCGGCTCGAGCGTCGACCTCGCGCTGTTGACCGGTCCCGCGTGTCCGCACTGCGAGAGCCGGTTTTCGGCTATCACGAAGCGGTCGTCGATCTTCGGCTCCCACCGGCTCGAGACCGGTGAGCCGCCGGCGCTCGAGGGCCACGTCGAGGGGGCGGCGGACTCGACGACCGAAGCGGTCTTCGAGGCGGTCGAGTCGGAGGCGGAATCCGAAATGAGGAACCGTGACGAAGAAGACGAGACCGATATGACCGAGACCGACGCCGGAGCGATCGATCGATGACCGACGACGCGAGCCGTGACGAGGGAGACGGCGACGACGCCACCGGAACGGAATTCACCCACGGCGAGAACGGAGAACCGACGATCGACGCCGGTAACGAGGGGTCTCAAACGGTCGACGGCGGCGACGAGGTGGCCCGGCCGGACGACGACGGCGAGGACGTGAACGGCCGATCGGATCCGCTCGGCGATCTCGCTTCGACGGTCTCCGACGAGGACCGCGAGCGCTCGCGGACGCCCGATTTCGACGACCTGTTCGACCGACACGACGTCGCCGATATCGACGGCGACCGACTCTGGGAGCGCCTCGAGGCCGATCGCGCGGCGGAGTCGAGCGGTGCGGGCGACACGGCTTCCGGAGACGGGTCGAGCGGGACGGATGACTCGACCGAAACAGGCGACTCGCGGGGGACGGACGATCCGAACGGAACGGGAGAATCGGCCGACCCGGCCGAGCCGGGCGGTGCGCTCCGGCTGGCCGACCGGGAAATACGGGAGGTCGAAAAGCGCTCGTACTGCCAGGGGTGCGAGCACTTCACCGAACCGCCCGACGTCGCCTGCACTCGCGACGGAACCGATATCCTCGCCGTCACGACGATGCAAACGTTCCGGGTCGCGGACTGCCCGTTCGTCCTCGAGGACGAAGCGCTCGAGAAACGGCACTGATACGGTCTGCAGTCAGTCAGTTCCGGCGCGACCGCAGGCCGGTTGCGGTCGCGCCTGTACACCGGTACAGTAAACCGTATGACGACGCGGATCGAGCGAAGTGGTGTCTTTTTGCGTGCCGAGTTCGTAGCCGTCCACTATGCAGTTTTGCGACGATTGCGGTTCGATGATGAAAGCCCGCGACGACCGAATGGTCTGTACGAACGACGACTGCGGGGCCTCGAGCGAACGGGACCGCGAGCAGGAAGACGCGTTCGTCACGACGGAGTCACAGACCGACGACGACGTGATCGAATCCAGCGAGGAGGCCAACTTCGAGGGGAAACCGAAGGCGACGGACGTCATCTGCGACGAGTGCGGCGCCGAGGAAGCGTGGTACACGCTCAAACAGACCGCCTCCGCGGACGAACCGCCGACGCGCTTTTTCAAGTGTACCGACTGTGGCAAACGATGGCGAGAGTACAACTGATCGACGAGCGACGAGTTCCGTTTTGGGCGTGTCCGCCGCGGACGCAACGTTCACATCGGTCCGGACGAATCCACCGATAGACGAATGCCAGATGGCCCGCGTCTCCCGGGCGTCGACGGCGAGGACGACGAGGACCGCATCGTCTGTCACGTCGACGCCGACTGCTTCTACGCCTCCTGCGAGCGACTGCGCGAGTCCGAACTCCGCGGCGAACCCCTCGTCGTCGGGATGGGCTACGAGGCGGGCGACACCAATGGCGCGGTCGCCACCGCGAGCTACGAGGCCCGTGAATTCGGCGTCGAGAGCGCCCAAGCTATCTCGACGGCCCTCGAGCGGCTCCCCAGACGCGCGGCCGCCGAAGCCGGCGAACTGGACGACGACATCGAGCGCGCGGAGACCGGCTACTACCGGCCGGTCGACATGGACTACTACGAGTCGGTCGCGAGCGAGGTCCGGGAGATCCTCCACGACTGCGCCGACACGGTCCGCGAGGTCAGCATCGACGAGGCCTACCTCGACGTGACCGAACGCACCGCCTGGGAGGTCGCGGACGGCTTCGCCCGCCACGTCAGGGACCGCATCCGTCGGGAGGTCGGCGTCACCGTCAGCGTCGGCGTCGCCCCGACGATGAGCACCGCGAAGATCGCAAGCGATTTCGACAAGCCCGACGGGCTCACGGTCGTCAAGCCCGGCGAAATCCGGGCATTCCTCGCGCCGCTCGAGGTCGACTTGCTCCACGGCGTCGGCCCCGTAACCGCCCGCGAGCTTCGGGAGATGGGCCTCGAGACGGCGGGCGACGTCGCCGCGGCCGATCCGGAGCCGCTGGTCGAACGATTCGGCGAGCGCGGTCGGGAGCTGTACGATCGCGCCCGCGGGGAGGACGACCGCCGGGTCGAACCGAAGGGCGACCCCAAGAGCTTCTCTCGGGAATCCGCGTTCGCCGAGCCCGTCGAAGCGCCCGATCCGAAGTACGAACTGATCGAAACCCTCGCGGCCGCCGTCGCGGATCGCGCACAGCGGGAAGGGGCGCTGTACCGGACCATCGGCGTCAAAGCCGTCACGCCGCCCTACGACGTCAACACGCGCGAGCGATCCCTGTCCGGTCCGGTCGACGACCCCGACCTCGTCGACCGCATCGCTCGAGACCTGTTCACCGAGTTCGAGTCCGACCCCGTACGCAAACTCGGCGTCCGGGTAGCCAACCTCGAGTTCGTCGCCGCCGATCAGGCCAGCCTCGAGAGCTGGGAGCGAAGCGGGGACGGTGTCGAGACCGACGCGGGCGACGAGGTTTCCGATGAGGAACCGGTATCGGAATCGGAGCCGGCCGGCGACGAGCCGTCAGCCGGGCAGTCGTCGCTCGCGGATTTCTCGTAGGCCGGCGCTCGTGGCGACGGCCGAAATACCCACGGTACTCGAGTGCGGACGATTCGGACGGAAACCGGAAGGAACACTGAAATTATAACCCCTCCCCCACAATCCCACTCACGGACGATACCATCTCCACGCTCACATGACAGATGACTTTTACGACCTTCTCGAGATCTCTCCCGACGCCCCACAGGACGAGATTAAGGACGCCTACCGCGAACAGGTTCGGGTCTACCATCCCGATCTGAACGACGATGACCGCGCGCAGGCGCAGTTCACAGCGGTCAAAACGGCCTACGATATTCTCGGCGATCCGGTCGAACGTCAGGCCTACGACCGACTCGGTCACGAGGACTACGTCGCGAAACGGACCAGCGGCCTTCCCTCGCCCGACGTCTGGCGGAGCGACGAGGACGACGAGACGGAAGACGGGACGGAGCTGAGCTACTCGGAATCGGGGACGAAATCCGCCTCCGCCTCGACCGCGTCGTCGGCGACGGCCGGCTCCGAGACGGCGAGTTCGGGCGGGACGGCCTCGAGTCGGTCGTCGGCAACGGCGGGCGCGACCGGGGCGACGTCGGCGGCCGGCGCGGCCTCTGCCGGGGCCGCCGGAAGCGCCTCGAGCGCGACCGGGGCCAGCGGTGCGGCGGGAACCGGTACCGGTACCGGTACCGGAACCGGGTCTCCCAGTGGGAGCGCCTCGGGGACGGGGCGGGCCGGTGGAACGGCTCGCGGAACCGGTCAGTCGAGCGGAACCGGAACTGCGTCCGGCTCTCGATCGGAACCGACGACTCCCAACCCGCTCGTTCGTTGGTGGCGGCGACAGAACTTCTCGCTACCGCTGATCTGGTTGTCAGTGATCGTCTACACCGTCGGCCTCGGACACTTCGCGCTCGAGAACGGCGAGCCGCTCGAATCGCTCTGGGCCGACGTCCGCGCCACGGGAGCGGATCCGTCGGGAATCTGGTCGCTGCTTTCGGAGAGCCGTCACGGTATCGAGACGGTGACGACGTTCGTCGGGGGCGTCGAGTTCGTGACGCCGCCCCTCGAGCCGACGCTGTGGTACGGCGCGCTGGCCGGTGTCGTCGCGCTCGCGCTGAGTGCCCTGCTCGTGACTCGCGCCGTCCGCCGGGAGGAGACGTGGGGTCCGGTGACGATCAACGAGACGATCGTCGTCGCCCTCGCGATGGCGGCCGCGACGACGCTGATCGGCGGTCCCCTGCTCGCGGGGGCGGTGCTCATGCCGCTCCTGTTCGCCGTGATCATCCGCCACACGAAGCGGTTGCCCGGCTGGGCACCCTCGTATCTGTACGTGGTTCCGGTGCTCGCGCCGGCCGCCGGCTTCGGCGCTGCGGCGGCCGGTGCCGCCACGCTTCCCGTCGATATCGCCGCGTTCGTGATCTTGCCGCTGCTCGGCGGACTGGCCTTGCCCCTGCGGACGACCGTCCGGAAACGCTTCGGCCGCTGAGTTCCGGCACCCACACGAATTTTCTCGAACGAGTCCGCTCGAGCCGATACCGTCCGCCATCCCCCGTACCGAACGGTTAAAATGCGCCAGTAGCCAATGTGTCGCATGGCCAAATACTCGACCGGTTCGTCCGGCGGCGGTGGCGGGACGAACTGCGAACTCTGTGGTGCCGAGAGCAACTCGCTCAGGCTCGCGACGGTCGCCGGAGCCGAACTCGAGGTCTGTCCGGACTGCGCGCCACACGACGATTCGCAGGCTCACGGCGGGAATCGGAACCGGAGCGGCGGCAATTCGAGCGGGAGCGGCTCGAGCGGCGGCGGTTCCAGCGACGGACCCAGCCGCAAGCAGAAGGCGGCCCAGAACGTCGCGAAGGCGAACCCGGTCTGGGACGGCGACTCCGAACACTGGGAGAAGGAGGGAACCAACTACGACGACGATCAGCTGCCGTATCTCGTTTCGGACTACGGCGAGGCGCTCGTCGAGGCGCGACGGGACGCCGGTCTCCAGCGCGAGGAACTCGCCGATGAACTCGGCGCACCGGAGAAAGACCTCCTCGCCGTCGAACAGGGACGCGCGACGCAGGCCGGCGTCGGCGGCGGCCTGATCGAGGCCCTCGAGGAGCGACTGGACGTGACCCTTGCGGAGTAATCGACCGCACTAACCGAATTCGGTGACCGTCTCGGCGAGCAGACTTTTAGTGGCGGACGACAGACTCCAACCGATGACCGGGCAACGGGCGGCAGCGGAGCCGTACGCCACGCGGTTCGAGACCGAAGTGACGTCGATCGACGGGCGGCGGGTCTGGCTCGAGCGGAGTCACTTCTACGGGGCGAGCGGCGGCCAGCCGGCCGATCGGGGGACGATCGGCGATATCGCCGTGACCGAGGTCGAACTGGTCGACGGCGAGCAGGTTCACGTGCTGGCCGAGGAGCCGTCGTTTCGGCCGGGCCACCGCGTGCTGTGTTCGGTCGACTGGTCGTTCCGAATGTACTGCATGCGGGCCCACACCGCCAGCCACATCCTCGCGGGGGCCGCGCGGCGGCTGCTCGAGGGGAGTTCCTACGCCGGCCTGGATATCGGCCCGGAGACGGTCCGGGTCGACCTCGAAACGAACGCGACCGTCGACGACGAGACGCTGATCGAACTGGACGAGACGGTCAATCGCGTGATCTGGGAGTCGCGGCCGGTGTCGTGGGACGACGTCCCGGTTTCGGAGGCGCGCGAGCGCGATGGGGTCGCGTTCGACGCCGACGCCGACGCGGGTGCCGTCGAGAAGGGGCGGGTGCGACTGGTCACGATCGAGGACGAAAACGACAACCGGAGCGGGAACCGGCTCTCCGGGATGACCGGTCCGACCGATCCGTGGGACGTGACGGCCTGCGGCGGGACCCACGTCCGGAATACTCGCGAGGTCGGACCCGTCACCGTGTTGGGCCACTCGAGTCCGTCGACGGGAGTCCGCCGGATCGAGTTCGCCGTCGGTCCGCAGGCGATCGACCGTCGAACGGCCGAGAAGCGGGCCGCCTTCGCCGCGATATCGGCGCTAGATGTCGACCTCGAGGATGTGAGCGACGAACTCGAGCGCGCGTGAGGTGACGGCGGTCGGCGATTTTCGCCCGAGCGAACGAGGGTGCCGTTCGCAAGCGGTGGGTTCATTTCCGTTGATTCCAAACTATCGACTACGCGTCCCCCGGACCTTGCTCACGGAAGGTAGAAACTATTACTACCTTAGGAGTGAAAATCTACTTTATGGGGATCGATTACTCACAGCTGCACGATCCGAACGCCGAGTATACGATGCGTGACCTCTCGAGCGAGACGATGGACGTCACCCGCGAACGCGGCGGCGGCCGGGACGTCGAGATCACCGACATCCAGACGACGATGGTCGACGGGAATTTTCCGTGGACCCTCGTCCGGATCTACACCGACGCGGGAATCGTCGGCACCGGTGAAGCCTACTGGGGAGCCGGCGCGCCGGAACTGATCGAGCGGATGACGCCCTTCCTGCAGGGCGAGAACCCGCTGGACATCGACCGACTGACCGAGCACCTCGTCCAGAAGATGTCCGGCGAGGGCTCGATCGGCGGCGTCACGGTCACCGCGATCTCGGGGATCGAGGTCGCGCTGCACGACCTCGCCGGAAAGATCCTCGACGTCCCGGCCTATCAGCTGCTGGGCGGCAAGTACCGCGACGAGATGCGGGTCTACTGTGACTGCCACACCGAAGAAGAGGCCGATCCCGACGCCTGTGCCGACGAAGCCGAGCGCGTCGTCGAGGACCTGGGGTACGACGCCCTGAAGTTCGACCTCGACGTGCCCAGCGGTCACGAGAAAGACCGCGCGAACCGGCACCTCCGCGACCCCGAGATCGAGCACAAGGCCGAAATCGTCGAGAAAGTCACCGAGCGCGTCGGCGACCGCGCCGACGTCGCCTTCGACTGCCACTGGACCTTCTCCGGCGGCAGCGCGAAACGACTCGCCAAACGGCTCGAGGAGTACGATATCTGGTGGCTCGAGGACCCCGTCCCGCCGGAGAACCACGACGTCCAGCGGGAAGTCACCCAGTCGACGACGACGCCGATCACGGTCGGCGAGAACGTCTACCGGAAACACGGCCAGCGCCGCCTGCTTGAGGAGCAGGCCGTCGACATGATCGCGCCGGACATGCCCAAAGTCGGCGGGATGCGCGAGACGCAGAAGATCGCCGATCTCGCGGACATGTACTACGTCCCGGTCGCGATGCACAACGTGGCCTCACCGGTCGCGACGGTCGCTAGCGCCCACGTCGGCGCGGCGATCCCGAACTCGCTCGCGGTGGAGTACCACTCCTACGAACTCGGCTGGTGGGAGGATCTCGTCGAGGAGGACATCATCGAGGATGGCTACATCGAGATTCCCGAGGAGCCCGGACTGGGCGTTACGCTGGACATGGAGACCGTTGAGGAACACATGGTGGAGGGCGAGGAGTTGTTCGACGAAGCGTGAACTTCGTCGAGCCAGCAAATCTCGGATTTGCGTTGTTTGACGAAGCGTGAGCGAAGTCAAACGTACGGAGCTTTGCTCGGGGTTGGTCGACGGAGTTCGAGCGTCGTCGAGTTCGTATTCCAGCGCGGCCGCCACTCAAGGTCCACGACGATCGGGACACGATCGGCGGCACCGGCGCGTTCCTCGAGAACTACGAGGCGGAGTCCGTCACGATTCGCCCGCTCGAGAAGTGATCGATTCGAAATTCAGATTATTTCGACTATGAGTGAATTTATGGGGGTCTGGGAAGAACTCCTTCCTATGACGGATCGTCTCAGCAACGGCCGGATCACGCCCGGGGATCGAACGGCGGCTTCGGGAGGGCTCTACGGATGAGCGAGAAACGGGTCGTCAGGGAACGGATCGTCGACGGCGGCGTCATCGCGGTCCTCCGCGGTATCGATGAATCGCAGATCGTCCCGGTTGCCCGCGCGATGCACGACGCGGGGGTGGACGCGCTCGAGATCACGGCGGATGGAACTCGCGCGGCCGAACAGATCGCGGCCGTCGATCGGGAACTGACGGACACCGACGCGGTCGTCGGCGCGGGGACCGTCCTCGACGCGCCGACCGCGCAGTCGGTGATCGACGCGGGCGCGTCGTTCGTCGTCTCGCCCCATACCGAGGCGGACGTCGTCCGGACCTGCAACCGACACGGCGTCCTCGTCGCACCCGGCGTGATGACGCCGACCGAGGCCGTGACGGCGATGGAAGCCGGCGCGGATCTCCTCAAAATGTTCCCCGCGTCGACGGTCGGCCCGGGCCACATCGGCGCGCTCGCGGGGCCGCTCGGCGACGTCGACATCGTTCCGACGGGCGGCGTCTCGCGCGACAACGTCGCCGACTTCTTCGACGCCGGCGCAGTGGCCGTCGGAGCCGGCGGCGCGATCGTGGACGACGCGGCCGTGGCCGACGGCGACATGGATCGGGTCCGAGCGACGGCGGCGTCGTTCGTCGACGCGGTCGAGGCGGCGCGTAGCGAGTAATCGAACGGCGGCGCTCTCGGCGGTGCTTCTTCCGCGGACGGCCACAGCACGACCGTCTGAGTGTGCTGGTTACCGTTTTATGCCAGTCGTCGGGGTCGCTACGGGCGTGACTCCAGATCAGCGCACGCGCAGACGAGTCCTTCGAACGGTCGGGGCCGCCGCAGCGATCGGCGGCCTCGGGGTCGGCTCGAGTGCTGCGCAGAACGGGCAGGACGACCAGGACCGGCAGAACGGGCAGAACGGAAACGGTGACGGGGTCGACAGTCCGTATACGGCAGTGTATCGCGACACTATCGGGTCCGTCGTGCTGGTCACCGTCTCCGGTCCTCGCGGCGGTGGCGGACTGGGATCGGGGTTCGTCATCGACGATCAGCACGTCGTCACCAACAACCACGTCGTCCAGAGCGCGGCCGAGGGCGGCGTCGAACTGCAGTTCAGTACCGAGGAGTGGCGGACCGCGTCGATCGTCGGCACCGACCCCTACAGCGATCTCGCCGTCCTTCGCGTCGAGGAGCTGCCGGACGTCGCGTCAGGGCTGTCGATCGTCGACAGCGAGCCCGCCATCGGCCGGGAGGTACTCGTTCTCGGCAATCCGCTCGGGCTCGACGCCTCGGTCTCTCAGGGGATCGTCAGCGGCGTCGATCGAGTGCTGCCCAGCCCGGCGGGCTTCTCGATTCCGGCCGCGATCCAGACCGACGCGTCGGTCAACCCCGGCAACAGCGGCGGCCCGTTGGTGAGCCTCGAGGGCGACGTGCTCGGGATCGTCTTCGCCGGTGCCGATCAGACGATCGGTTTCGCGATCTCCTCTCACCTCGCGAATCGGGTCGTCCCCGCGCTCATCGAGGACGGCACGTACGAACACCCGTTCATGGGCGTCGCCGTTCAGCCCGTCGGACCGGACATCGCCGAGGCGGTCGGACTCGAGGCGGCCACCGGCGTTCTCGTCACGGAAGTCGTCCCGAACGCGCCCGCCGCCGGCGTTCTCCAGCCGGCGGTTCCCACGCAGCCCGGCAGCGGTGACGTGATCGTCGCCATCGACGACGAGGAGATCCAGAATCAGGCCCAGCTCCTCTCGTATCTCGCGCTCGAGACGTCGCCTGGTGACACGGTCGAACTCACGGTCGTCCGGGAGGGCGAACGGGGGTCAGTGGAGGTAACGTTAGCATCGCGGCCGGAACCCCGGCTGCCACGGACGCCGATTCCGGGAACGCCGGGCGAACGACCGCCGACGGGCCCGTAACCGATACCGGCCGCTACCAGTTCGTTTCGGGACGGTTGGGTCGGCCGGCTCCGTCAAATATGCGGAAACCCAGTTCGCTCGTCGTTCGGACGACTGCCGTTAGCGTTCGTCGGCCGCTTCTTCTTCTTCCTCCTCGAGGTCCTCGAGATCGTCCGCGTCCTCGCGAGGCGCGTTCTGGGTACCGAGGTTGTCATCGCCATCGTCGACTTCGTCGGGATCGCGGTCGATCCGCTCGAGTTCGTCGTCGATCTCAGCCTCCCGTTCCGCCTCGTACTCGTTCGCTCTGTCGGCATCGTCTTCTGCCATGGTTTCCGATTGGTAACCGAACGGTTTGGGTGCCGGGCCGTCGACTGCAACGTCTCCGGCGGTCCCGATCGAGTGCCGTTTCGACACCTGACGGGCGCGATCCGTCGCCGGACACGAAAGACAGATAAAAGAGCCCGCGCTGTGAACAGACAGACATGGACGTTCCGTACGACCTCACCTCGTACGTTCGGGTGTTGAAAATGGCGACGACACCCACTACCGAGGAGTTCCTTCAGGTGTCGAAAATTGCCGGTGCAGGAGTCCTGCTGATCGGGCTCGTCGGATTCCTCATCGGCACGATCATGGTATTCCTGACCAGCGGTGGTGGCCTCTAATGGGCATCTTCGCTGTCAAAACGACGGCGAGCCAGGAGCGAACCGTCGCGGACATGATCATCAACCGCGAAGAGCCGGATATTCACGCCGCGCTCGCGCCCGACTCGCTGACCTCCTACGTGATGGTCGAAGCCGAAGGCGACGCGGTCCTCAACCGAGTCCTCGAGGACATTCCGCACGCGCGGAGCATCGTCCCCGGCGAGTCCGACATCTCCGAGGTCGAACATTTCCTCTCGCCGAAGCCGGACGTCGAGGGAATCGCCGAGGGCGACATCGTCGAACTCATCGCCGGGCCGTTCAAGGGCGAGAAGGCCCAGGTCCAGCGCATCGACGAGGGGAAGGATCAGGTGACGGTCGAGCTCTACGAGGCGACGGTTCCGATTCCGGTGACGGTGCGTGGCGACCAGATTCGCGTGCTGGATTCCGACGAACGATAGTTCGTCGGAGCGCGCGAACGGGTGCCACGAACAGTACGAGGCGAGCCGTGGCTACGTGACCGAAATCAGCAACTTCTGAGTCTGAGACGTCACAGAACGTGTCGAATTGGTGACCGCAGCGGCGGAACCGGTGGGATCTATCGCCGGCCGTTGCCGACAACCGATCGTTCGCTACCGTTTCAGTTTCGTGGCGATCGCCTGCATATCCGCGACGGATTCGATCTCCTCGAGCAACTCCTCGCGCTCTCGGACCGCTTCGGAGCTGGCACCGTAGGCGCGGACGTATTCGGCGCGGCTGTGTTCGGTGAAGGCGTGGCGAATCGCGAGATAGCCGTCCGGAATGATGGTCCCACAGACTTTACACTCGCGGCGCTGGTGGTCCGTCGCCTGATGGACGACGGCAGACTCGACGTCTTCGAACACCGATCCGCAGCCGTCGATCCCGCATTTCCAGGCCATTCGATACGATCACTCGGACGGCCGCCCTAATCATCCTTTCGCAGCGAAGGTCATCGGCCAGAAACATGTGCCCGACAGACCTTCGGCCGTCGAGTTCCTCCGCTCGAGGTATGCCGGCGACTAACAGGTCGGAGCTGGCGGCGTTCGATGCCGATCGCGTCCGTCAGGTCGTTCAGGAGACGGTCTCCGGACCGTTGTACGCGTTCTGTGAGTACGACACGGAGTCGTTTCGACCGCTCTACCTCAGCGACGAGACCGTCTCGATGTACGAGAGTCGAGACGCGATGCTCGAGCACTTCGAGACGATACACACGAACGTCCACATGGACTTCATGCAGAGCACGCTCTTCCGAAACACCCTGTTTCCGGACGCCGAACGCGTGGAGTACATCACGACGTCGATGGACTTCCTGAAGATCCTCCGCGTCTACGTGGGCGACGACGGCCTCTTCATCTCGGTCGATCCGTCGGAACCGGTCGTTCCGATCGTCGACGCGATCAAGGCGACCGTCGACTGGCCGGAAAATCAGAATTCATAACTCGGCGCTGGCGAAAGTGAGCGACGTGACCGACGGATGACGTTCCGAGTCGACTGCCACGTGAAGGTGCTCAACGACCGCGTGGTCGAGCGGGCGAAGCGAGCCGGCCTCGACGCGATCGTCTACGCACCTCACTTCACCCGCCTTCCGGAGATCCGCGAGCGCGCGGCGGAGTACGCCGACGACGAGTTGCTGGTGATCCCCGCCCGCGAGGTGTTCACCGGCTCGTGGCGACAGCGCAGGCACGTCCTCGCCATCGGTCTCGAGGATCCCGTTCCGGATTACATCCCGCTCGAGACGGCGATGGCCGAGTTCGATCGACAGGGTGCGGCGGTGCTCATTCCGCATCCGACCTTCGCGAACGTGAGCTTCGAGGAAGCCGATCTGAAAGCGTACGCGGAGACGATCGACGCGATCGAGATCTTCAACCCGAAGCACTTTCGATTACACAATCGCCGCGCACGCAGCCTCGCCGAGTCGCTCTCGCTCCCGCCGTTTACCTCCTCGTACGCCCACCTCCCGCGAACGGTCGGCGTTGCCTACACCGCCTTCGAGGCGGCTATCGAACGCGAGGCGGAACTCGTGACCGCGATCAGAGACGGGATCGCACGCCGTGTCGTCTACGACAACTGCCCCGATCGGTTGACGACGACCGCGTCGGAACTCGCACACCTCGTCTACGAGAACACCTGGAAGAAGGTCGATCGACTCTTCCTTTCGGGAACCGAGCCGACCCATCCTACCCACATCGCGTACGACGGTCGATTCGACGACGTGTCCGTCTATTAGGCACGCTCCGGCTGATCGCTAACTCACCTGCCGAGTCGATAGCTACACGTGCCAACGCATACCACTACGAGTACCGATGTGCTCGAACCGTATCTCCCGGAACCCGTTCGACCGAAGCGCAGCCGACGCCGTCCCCGGAGCTGATCGCCGATGAGGAATTTCTCGAACCACGCGTCCGATCGACCCGCGGGCCACGATGTCGAAATCACCGGGATCGAAGCGGCGGTCGTGGAGGGGAACTTCGAATGGAATCTCGTGAAAGTCCACACCGATGCGGGCGTGACGGGGATCGGCGAAGCTTACCGCGGCGGTGGGGTCCCCGAACTCGTCGAGTACGCGAACCGATTTCTCGTCGGCGAAAACCCGCTGGACGTCGAGCGGTTGTTCCGCCGCATCGTCCAGGAGATGTCGGGCCACGGCGGCACGACCGGGAAGGTCGTCACCGCCGCTTCGGGGATCGAAATCGCGCTGTGGGACGCCGCCGGCAAAGTTCTGGACCTGCCGGTCTATCAGTTGCTCGGATCGCGCTACCGCGATCGGGTCCGGATCTACTGCGACTGCCACGCCGGCGAAGCGTACGCGGTCGACGACGGCGGTTTCACCGAGTACGCCGACGCGGACGCCTACACGCCCGCGGCCTACGCCGCCGAAGCCGAGCGCGTCGTCGACAGGGGTTTCGACGCGATCAAGTTCGACCTCGACATGGCTCGAGACAACGAGCCGGATCCGTACAACGGTCGCCTGACTAACGCCGCCTTGAACCAGAAGGTCGCGGTCGTCGAGGCCGTCCGCGAGGCGATCGGCGACGAGATCGACCTCGCCTTCGACTGCCACTGGGATTACACCGTCGAGAGCGCCGCGCGGCTCGCCCGCAAACTCGAGCCCTACGATCTCATGTGGCTCGAGGACGTCGTTCCCCCGGAGGAGACGGCGGCACAGAAGGAAGTCGCCCGACGGACCGAGACGCCGCTCGCGACGGGCGAGAATCGGTTCCGGATCCACGAACTGAGCGATCTGATCGACGACTACGCGGTCGACGTGATCACGCCCGATCCGACGACCTGCGGCGGGCTCGCCGAGTCCAAGGGGATCGCCGAACGAGCCGAAGAACGCTATATTCCGTTCTCACCGCACAACGTCTGTAGTCCCGTCGGGACGATGGCCTGCGTCCACCTCTGTGCGGCCGTCCCCAACGCGGACGTGCTCGAGTATCACGCGCTCGAGGTCGACTGGTGGGACGACCTGCTCGAGCGCGACGAGCCGCTGATCGAGGACGGGTACATCGACGTGCCGACCGAGCCGGGCCTGGGCATCGAACTGGACGGAGGGGTCGTCGAGGAGCACGTACTGCCTGGGACCGGCGGTTTCGACTGAGAGACACGCGGCCTCGGGTTCTGTCAGTAACGGTACTGCGATCCCTTCATTCGAGGTGTGATGTGAAACTCGTGTGCAGTACAGGTAACGTCGTTACCGGAACGAGAATCGATCTCACCGATAGCCGAAAAATCGTATCTGATGGGGGCATCTGAGTCGACCGGACATTTCAGATTCTCGACTCGGCCGCGCCTTGTGGTCGCGTCTTCCGACCCTCTGAACGGCTACGCTCCTCCCTGTGAATACCGCCTCGAGAGCAACCGTCGTATCATCTGACTATTGTCGCATTCTGCGGATCCCGCGCATCATTAATTGCCTTTGCAACCCTACTACTCTCGGACGGAAATCAAATAATGGAGTACGCTGTCCACGTTCCCCGAAGCGGACGTCTCAATCGGATAGATAAATCGACCGTCGAGTGCGAGCGATGAGTCTCGTCGAGGTTCTCCCGCTGGCTATCGTGATGATCGCAGGTCCGCAGATACTCTCACCGATTTTTCTCGCCACGAGCGAGCGGTGGCGGGCGAACTCTACGGCCTACGTCTTCGGTGCGGCCCTCTCGATCAGCACCGTCGTTGTGGTTGCGTACCTCCTCGGGAACCGTTTGGGCAGTGGCGGTGATCTAGTAGGGGCGAGTACGAAAGACCTTCTCTACGTCGCAGTTCTCGTGTTCCTCCTCTACGCGGCGGTGGATACCTATCGAAAGCGGAACGTGTCGGAGCCACCGGAGTGGATGGGAAAACTGATAGATGCGACCCCCCGGTTCTCGTTTCGACTGGGATTCCTCCTGTTGGGATTTTTCCCGACCGATATCCTCACATCACTCAGCGTCGGAACCTATCTCGCAGCCAACGGCGCCCCGGTTACCGATGCGATGGGATTCGTCTTGCTCACACTCTTCATCTTAGCGCTGCCGTCGCTGGGAGTGTTCTTACTCAGGGACCGAGCGGAAGTCGCACTCCCCAAAGTCCGTGACTGGCTGAATGACAACTCGTGGATCGTCTCCGAAGCGGTGATTCTGCTCTTCGTCGTCCTGACGCTCCAGAACCTCCTCACGTGAGGCGGTAGATTCCTCTGAGGCGGGGTAGATACGGAGCTCTCCCCTCTACACGATAGTAGACAGCGTCCCTCCCGAATATCACCAACAGCTACCAGAATCCTCATCGCTCGGTGAGTGCGCGTCGTTCCTGCGTTGCTCGACGCGGTTTCGACCTTGCTGAGGATCGAAAGTGCATTACTCTCCGTCGGCTGATTCGCGGACTCGAACGAGCGTCTCCGCGACCCGGTCCCAGTGGCTTCCGCGCCAGAAGTACTGCCCGCAGTCCCGACAGACCCACGTGGCGAACTCGGACGGGTCGGGCGCGTACTCCGGCGTCGCAACCGTCGAGCCGACGCGCTCGAGCGGGCCGTTACACCGCCCGCAGAACCGGGGGTCGTCCGCGAGCGTCAGGTCGATCCCGGCCGCGTCGAGCGCCGCGAGCTGGGCCTCGACGTCGCGGGACTCGAGCAAGATCGACTCGTCGGCCCGCCCCGCGAGTTCGACGTCTCGAGTGACGACCGTCCGCTCCTCGGCTCGAGCGACGGCGAACAGGTCCGCGTCGGCCTCGAGTCCTCGGTCACCGGCGTAGACGGTGTCGTGATCGCACATTCGTAGATAGGAGACGATTCCGCCGCACATGACGTCGACGAGCGAGCGCATGGGAGGGGAAGCCGGTGGCGTTCGTCAGTGAAGGAACTCGCGCAGGTCCGCGAGTTCCCACGTGTTGATCACGTCGGCCGGTTCCGCCCAACCGCGGCGCGCGGTGTGGACCCCCCAGCGCATGTACTCGAGCGTCGAGGGCTGATGTGAGTCCGTGTTGATCGCGATCGTTGCGCCCTCCTCGAGGGCGGCCTGAACGGCGCTGCCCCAGAGGTCCAGCCGGCGGGGATTGCTGTTGACCTCGAGGGCGGTGTCGTGTTCGGCGGCGGCCCGTCCGAGCGCGGTCGCGTCGAACTCGAGACCGGAGCGCTCGTTGAGCAGCCGGCCGCTGGGGTGGCCCAGCACGTCGATCGCCGGGTTCTCGAGGGCGTGGACGAGTCGATCCGTAGCCGTCTCGGCGTCCTGCCCGAGCGCGCTGTGCGTCGAGGCGACGATTACGTCCAGCGCCTCGATGACGTCGTCGGAGAGGTCGATCTCGCCGTTAGCGTCGACGTTCGCTTCGATTCCCGCGAGGACTTCGATATCGACCTCGTCGCCGACCGCGCGGATTTCCTCGACCTGCTCGAGGATCTCGGTATCGGAGAGACCCATGCCGCCGACGATACCCGGGCCCTCGGCGTGGTCGGCGATTCCGAAGTAGTCGTAGCCGCGCTCGGCGGCGGCGTCGACCATCGCCTCGATGGGAGTGGCACCGTCGGACCACTCGGTGTGAGTGTGCAAGTCGCCGCGAATGTCGTCGCGCGCGATGAGGGCGGGCAGATCGCCCTCCTCGGCGGCTTCGATCTCGCCTCGATCCGTCCGAAGCTCCGGCGGAATCCACGGCAAGCCGAGCGCCTCGTACATTCCTTCCTCGGTTTCGCCGGCGACGCGATCGCCGACTCGCTGTCCCTCCGTCGCGTCCGGAACCCCGCTCACGTCGAAGGCACCGTACTCGTTTAACTTCATCTCGCGGTCGATCGCGTAGTTGCGCAGGCTGACGTTGTGGTCCTTGCTCCCGGTGAAGTATTGGAGCGCGGAGCCGAACTCCTCGGGGACGACGACGCGCAAATCGACGCGGATTTCGCCGACGCGGACGCTCGCCTTTTCGGGCCCGGATTCGATCTCGTCGTCGGCCGACTCCCACTCGACGAAGCGCTCGATCACGGCCTCGTTCGCCTCGGTCGCCGCGAGGATGTCCACGTCGCCGATCGTCTCTCGCCACCGACGGATCGAGCCCGCCACTTCGCAGCGCTCGACCGCGTCGATCGACTCGAGGAACGCGAGCACGTCGTCGGCGAGCGGTCGCGCCTCGCCGAGCAGTTGGCGCTGACCGACGGTGCGTGCGAACTCGACGTTCTCGAGGATGTTCTGCTCAGTTTTCGGCCCGAACCCCTTCACGGACTGTATCTCCCCGGCTTCGGCCGCTTCCTCGAGGTCGTCCAGGGTCCGAATCTCGAGTTCGCGGTAGAGCGTCCCCGCGGTTTTAGGGCCGACCCCTTCGATCCGGGTGATATCGGCGATGTCGATCGGGAGTTCCTCTCGGAGCGCCTCGAGTTCGTCGATATCGCCGGTTTCGACGTACTCGATGATCTTCGAGGAGATGGCGTCGCCGACGCCCTCGATGTTCTCGACGGCCTCGCGGTCGCCGGACTCGACCCGGTCGGCGATCGGCGACGGATGAGCGCGGATGTTCTCGGCGGCTCGGCGGTAGGCGCGGGGTTTGTACTCGACGTCGTCGGCCTCGAGCAGGTCCGCGAACTCCTCGAAGCGAGCGGCGAGTTCGGCGTTGGTCGTCATCGGCCCCTCCGCGCGCTGGCGTCGTCCTCCTGGCCCAGCGCCTTCTTCAGGAACGACATCCAGCGTTTGCGATCCTGGGCTTGCTGCACTTTCTGCTCGCGCTCGAGATCCGTCGGCCCCAGACTCTCAAGGGCGTTCAGCGCCCGGTCGATGCCGATGATGCTGCCGGCGAGCTCCTCGCCCTCGGCCCACGTGATCTCGCCCTCCTCGATCCGCTCGAGTCGCTCGAGCCGCTCGCGTCGCAGGTTCTTCTTGGCCTGCTCGACGCGGTCGCGTTCGCCGGCCGGGACCGTCTCGCGGCGCTTGATCTCGAAGACGAACGTCCGGAGGTCGATCTCCTCCCCCTGGATTGCGATCGTCTCCGGGATGTCCGCGCCGACGGTCGCGCCCTCGCGCTCGACGCGCTCGAGCAGTTGCTTGCGCTCGTACTCTTGCACAGTCGGATATGGGAGCGAGGAGCCAAAAATGTACAGTCCGCGCCGTCGGTAAGTACGGAACCAGCCCGTTTCGTGACCTTCGATCGGTCGGTAATGAGAGCGAAACGAACCGTACACCGTGCCTACTGATCGAACCGAACGCGCCGAAATAATCCGTCGAAAACCCCAAATCCCTTAGCGACTCCGCACATACCCCCGGTTAATGGCCAAGTGCGACGTGTGTGGGAAGGACGAAAACATGCCGTACAACTGTCGGCACTGCGGTGGCACGTACTGTGGCGACCATCGGCTCCCCGAGAATCATAACTGCACGGGGCTCGAGAACTGGAACGACCCGAAGGGCGTCTTCGACAGCGGCTTCGACGACAACGTCAATTCGGGCGGCAACGCGTCACGCGCTTCGAGTCTCGTGAACAAGCTCCCGATCGATACGGGACCGGGCGGGCCACTGGCGTACTTCCGCGGGAACATGACGTACACGATCCTCGCCGTGATGTGGCTGACCTTCCTCAGTCAGTTACTTTTCCGACAGTTCCTCAGTTACGAGGCCTATAGCTCTATCTTCGTTCTTCGGCCCTATCATCCGGAGTACGTCTGGACGTGGTTCACATCCATTTTCGCCCACGGTGGATTCATGCACATCGTCGGGAACAGCATCGTGATATTCTTCTTCGGCCCGCTCGTCGAGCGCTACGTCGGGTCACGGAAGTTCGCGATTCTGTTTCTCGTGAGCGGTGCACTCGCCGGTCTCGGACAGATAACGATTCAGATGATCGAGGTTAGTCCGATAACGCCGTTTACCGCCGGTGTTGTGGGAGCCAGCGGTGCTGCACTCGCTATTTTGGGAGTCCTGACGGTCTTGAATCCGGACCTCAAGGTGTATCTCTACTTCATCCTCCCTGTCCCGATCTGGCTGCTCACCGCCGGCTACGCCTTCATCAGCGTTTTCTTCCTCTCGACCGGAGGCGGTGGCAACATCGCGCACATGGCCCACCTCGTCGGCCTCGTGATCGGCCTCGCCTACGGCCAGTACCTCAAGCAAAACGGGAACGTCAGCGCGCCGAACCGCCTCGAGTTCGGCGGTGGCGGTCCCGGTGGCCCCGGTGGACCGGGCGGCCCCGGCGGCCCGGGACGCGGCCGGTTCTAATCACTCGGCACCCGTCACAGCCGCAAACCCCGCAACTGATTTTCGCCCGCCGTCTATCACCGCCACACCGATGAGCAATCCCCGCCCCGATCTCGCACCCGGTTCCGGTCTCTCGCGCGAGGCGATGGAGGACCTCCAGCGCGAAATCGCGTCCGCCGCCGTCTTCGACGACGAGTTCGCGTTCGATCCCGACGCGCTCTCGAACCCGCTCGCGACGACCGCTACCGGCGGCTCGCCCCCGGTCGTCGTTGGCGTCGATCAGGCGTTTCTCACGAAGGAGGACGGCGATCAGGACCGCGCGCTTTCCGCCGTCGTGGCCATGCGCGGCGGCGAAGTGATCGAGCGCGTCCACGCGGTGACGCCCCTCGAGATCCCCTACATCCCCGGCCTCCTCTCCTTTCGCGAGGGCGGGCCGATCCTCGCGGCGCTCGAGGAGCTGTCGGTCGACCCGGACCTCTTGCTGTTCGACGGCAGCGGCCGCATCCACTTTCGGCAGGCCGGGATCGCGACGCACATGGGCGTCGTTCGCGACGTGCCGAGCATTGGGGTCGCGAAGAGCCTGCTCTGTGGCACGCCGCGAGCGGACACCGACGACCTCCCCGAGGGGTCGACGGTCGCTATCGAATCGAACTCGAGAGTCGACGCGCCCGACGGGACCCTGATCGGCTACGCCGTCCAGACCCGGCAGTACGACTCGCCGAATCAGTACATCAATCCGCTGTACGTCAGCTCCGGCCACCGTGTCGGCCCCGAGACGGCGGCCCAGATCGTCCTCGAGCTCGCCTCATCGTACAAACTCCCCGAGCCGGTCCGGCTGGCGGACGCGTACGCGGACGAAGCGAAGAAGTCGCTCCTCGAGTAGACCTCCGTCACCGTCCACCGGCTACAGCCGACCGTCGAACCGCCTGCGGTGGGTGGGCTTTCGAGCTGTTCGCTGTCCCGAACCGAACGGTCGAGCCAGTCGGATCTCATCCGGACCTGAAAATTACGATGGGCGCGACAAACCGTCGATACTTAGGTATCGTCTCTCGAACCGGTCACGTATGGCCACCGCTGAGGACGTCGACAGGACAGCCGATGACGGGCCGGACGGGACCGTCGTCGAGGACGACCGGGGTCGCGAGACCGCGACGAGCGACGAGGACCGCTATACGCGCAAGAAATCGGTCCTCATCACGGGCTGCTCCTCGGGGATCGGCCGGGCGACCGCTCGAGCCTTCCTCGACGAGGACTGGCAAGTATTCGCGACGGCGCGAAACGTCGACGACATCGACGACCTCGAGGAGGCGGGCTGCGAGACGCTCGCGCTCGACGTCACCGATCCCGAACAGGTCGCGTCGGTCGTCGAGGAAACCGTCGACGTCGCGGGGTCGATCGACTGCGTCGTCAACAACGCCGGCTACGCCCAGATGGGGCCCCTCGAGGACGTCGCCACTGTCGACCTCCACCGGCAGTTCGACGTCAACGTCTACGGCCCCCACCGGCTCACTCGCGCCGCCCTGCCGCACATGCGCGCCCAGGGTGAGGGGTGTATCGTCAACGTCTCGAGCGTCATCGGCCGGATCTCGATGCCCGGCGCGGGTGCCTACGCCGGCTCGAAGCACGCCCTCGAGGCGATGAGCGACGCCCTGCGCGGGGAGGTCGACGAGTTCGGGATCGACGTCGTCGTGGTCGAACCCGGGCCGGTCGAGACGAACTTCTCCGACCGAGTCGACGACGAACTCCCGGAAGACGAGCGGACACCGGCTTACGAGTCGCTGTACGAACTGTACGACGACGCGCAGCTGGTCGGCGGCGGGAGCGGCGGCCCCTTCGCCTCCGATCCCGAGGACGTGGCGGAAGCGATCCTCGAGTCGGCGACCAGCCCCGACCCGCCGGCGCGGTACCCGGTCGGCCCGCTGGCGCAGTACGGCCTCTACGCTCGCTATCTGCCGGATCGGCTGCGTGATGCGGTGTACGGTCTCCTGCGAAAACTCGCGTAACTCGTCGGACGGTCTGCTGTACCGAATCCACGCTGCGACCGCAGGACGGTTCTCAGTTGCGCCGGAACCGACTCAACAGTCCGTTTCACTCGTCGTCATCGTAGCGCTCCGCGGCCGACTCGAACCCGAGCTCCGACTGCTCGCGGCTCCGGCGCTCCTCGAGGGCCGCGATCGCCGCCGGGTCGAGCCCGGCGTCGTCCGTGATCCGCGCCCACGAGTTGTGGACTTTGGCGTGACACCACCGACAGAGGTAGATCGTGATCTCGTGGGAGAGGCTTTCGCCGTCGCGAGCGTAGGAGAGGTGGTGTTCCTCGAGCAGTGGTTGCTCGTCGTCGTGTGCGATTCGCTTCTCCTCGAGTCCGCAGCGAACGCACTCGCGGTCGCGGTTGCGCGAGCGGAAGTGCGGGCAGTCGGCCCACGACCAGTCCGATTCGGGGTCGACGACTGGGCACTCGTAGTCCTCGTTCGCGCGCTCGCGAGCGAACTCGGGGTCGTGCTCGTAGTGGTCGAAGGCGTACCGGCACTGTCCGTCGCCGGTGAGGTGGTCGCAGACGCCCGCGAACTCGTAGGGGTCGTCGACGCCGACCGAGGTTCCCTGCGGGGTTTTCTCCATCGTCGACGGGGCGTAGGGCCGCGAGGGTGTTGAATCGCCCGCCTCCGCCGATGGTATTTTGATACCCTGCTGCGTCGCTATCGCTATGTTTCCGACCGACGACGGAGACGCGCTCCTGTCGACCGAGGACGTGCTCGAGGCGGTCACCGCGATCGGGGACCGCGACCGGCTCGCGGTCGCCTACGCGGTGTACGCTCACTCGGCGGACGGCCTCACGGTGAGCGAGATCGCCGCCGAGGTCGACAGAAGTGAGTCCGCGGTCGAGACCGACGTCGACGCGCTCGTCGCCGGCGGCGTGCTCGCCGAACGGATGCCCTGTCTCGTCGATACGTCGGTCGACGGCCCCGAGTACGAACTGACCGAGTTCGGCCGGCTCCTGCTCGAGGAGGGGATCCTGGCGCTGTTCGACGCCGCGGGAACGGTCGACGACCTCTGACCGCGGCCGAGACCTTTTTCTCGCCGCCGTTCGGACTCGAGTCCGTGCGACTCGTCCACGAGCCCACGTCCGACGGCGACGACGTCTTCGAGGAGCCGACGGAGACGCTTGCGACGACGGTCGAGGTTGCGGACTCGTTCGTGAGTCGGGCCCGCGGGCTCATGTTCCGGCGCTCGGTGCCGGACGACTACGCCCTCGTCTTCCCGTTCGACGACGCGGCGGTCCGGGACCTCCACATGCTGTTCGTCCGCTTCCCGATCGACGCGGTCTGGATCGAGGACGGGGTCGTCCGACGCGTCGAGCGGCTCCGGCCGTGGCGGAGTTTCGCCCGTGCGCGCGCCGATCTAATCGTCGAGCTGCCGGCCGGCGCCGCCGACGGCGTCCAGGAGGGGGATCGGGTCGTCCTCGAGTCCTGATCCCCACTAGGTTGCGTTAGCCATACGGCAATCACTGAGAAGGTCCGCGGGAGTACGACCAAACGTTCTCCGACTCACCTCTACCCAAACAGACCTAATAAGAAAATCTCACTAGTTACTCACTCTAGATTGCCTGTACGATATGTGAACGTATATTCACCGTCAAAATCATTTGGATCATAATCTGCCTGATGGAAGTACCATTTACCGTCAACTACCTCATCGTATTCCTCAATAGAGGTAGTATCAAATACTGCGATCGCCTCGAGAGCGATATGATTCGTCTCCAAACCACCACTGAGTTCATACCTATGCTTACATAACGCCTCGTCCCTTCGGCTCTTGTCATCAATGTGGAGCCCGCTTTTCGTCATTCCATTAGTAGTTGAAAAGCCAATGGAAACATCTACTCCTGATGAACCGCCGCTGACGCTGATACTTTTAGTTCGAGAGTTACTCGTTTGTGGAATCGTATTTCCGGGCCAGACTTCTTCTAATCTTGCTCCGTTCTTACCCTTCATCTCGATATAGCCCCAATCATGCTCGTAGATGCTAGCGTCCAACTCTAGTTCGCTTCTTACGACTCGATACCCACTTCGCGAAAGATCACTCCCCCAGCTGGGTCTATAAATGTTCGTACTATGGTATATCTTCTCACCGTTAATTTCTTGACTTTCATATCTACTTCCAACATTCTGGAAGTCAGATTCTAAGTTTAAATCATGGCTTGTACTAGCACTCGCACTAGCACTAATTGATCCGAGAGTGAGACCCCCTGCGATCAACTGTCCTGATTTTTTCAATACCTTTCGTCGGCCACTTTCAGCATCATTTTGATGCATGCTTTTTCCTAACAGAATCTAACACTTATGTCTCTATATTTTTAATAAATATACTATGAAGTTACTATATAAAATCCATTTGCTTTATAACTGTATTCCGCGCTTGCATCCGAACCTATGCGTTGTTAAATAGGGTGAGGTGATCCACGACCGGCGGATTTAAGTCAGCGACCTCCGTTAGCCTGCAATACAATGGCACGCCATACGCCATCTGACGAGGATAGAGGAAGTCGGGGCGACCCGGCTGGATGCGAAATTCTCCGACGAACGTAACCGCAGTACGCGCAACTCACCACTCTTGCCTGTAACTCACTCCCCCGAACAGACGATAGAATCGGACCGTACAGTGCGCCTTCTCGATACGACGCTTCGCGACGGCGAGCAAGCTCCCGGCGTCTCGCTCTCGCCCGACGAGAAAGTCGAGATCGCTCGCTCCCTCGAGCGCGCCGGCGTCTCCGTTATCGAAGCCGGCAGCGCCTGTACCGGCGCGGGTGAGCGACAGGCCATCTCGCGGGTGACTGACCTCGATCTGGACGCCCGCGTCACCAGCTTCTGTCGCGGGATCGCGAACGATATCGACCTCGCGCTCGAGTGCGAGGTCGACGGCGTCCACATCGTCGTTCCCGCCAGCGACCGCCACGTCGAGGGCAAGGTCGGGACCTCCCGCGTAGACAACCTCGAGAAGACCGCCGAACTCGTCGCCTACGCGAAAGACCACGACCTCTGGGTCGAGGTCATCGGCGAGGACGGCTCCCGGGCCGATCTCGACTACCTCGAGAAGCTGGCGGAAGCGTCCTTCGAAGCGGGCGCGGATCGCTTTTGCTTCGCGGATACCGTCGGCCACACGGGGCCGGAACACACCCGCGAGGCGGTCTCTCGGCTCGCCGAACTCGGACCCGTCAGCGCCCACACGCACGACGATCTCGGGTTGGGCGTGACCAACGCGCTCGCGGCCGTCTCGGCCGGTGCCGACCTCGTTCACTGTACGGTCAACGGGCTCGGCGAGCGCGCCGGCAACGTCGCCCTCGAGGAGGTCGCGATCGCGCTCTCGCACGTCTACGATCTCGAGACGCTCGAACTCGAGGAGCTGTACGACCTCGCACAGATCGTCTCGCGGGCGACTGGCGTTCAGCTCCCGCCGAACAAGGCCGTCATCGGCGAGAACGCCTTCACCCACGAGAGCGGTATCCACACCGACGGCACGCTCAAGGACGACAAGATGTACGAGCCCTACGCGCCCGAGACCGTCGGCCGCGAGCGCCGACTCGCACTCGGCAAGCACACCGGTCGCGCGGGCGTCGCGGCGACGCTCGAGGAACACGGCGTCGAGGCCGACGACGACGAGGTCGCGGCGATCGCGACCCGCGTGACGGAACTGGGCGATCGCGGTCGCCGGGTGACCGACGCCGACCTGCTGGCCATCGCCGAGGACGTCACCGGCGAGGATCGCGAGCGGGTCGTCGACCTGCTCGATCTCACCGCCACCAGCGGCGGAGCGGTCCCCACCGCCAGCATCCGACTGGACGTCGGCGGCGAGGAACGCGTCGCCAGCGGCACCGGTTCCGGGCCCGTCGACGCCGCCGTCTCCGCCGTCCGCGAGGCGCTGGGCTCGATGGCTGACGCCGAACTCGAGTCCTACCACGTCGACGCGGTCACGGGCGGCACCGACGCCGTCGTGACCGTCGAGGTGACGATGGCGCGCAACGACCGCTCGGTGACGGTCGCCCGCAGCGAAGCCGACATCACTCGCGCGAGCGTGAAAGCGATGGTCGACGCGCTCGATCGGCTGCTCGCGGCCGATCAACGACCGCTCGCGCCGGCCGACGACTGAGACGGTCCGCTAACCGATCTCCCGGTGCAACCCCGTAGGTCGCAGGTGCTCCGGAACTGAGTACTATCAGTCCGTCTGAGGGGGATACACGACGATTTTCGCAGCTCCGAGTAACGGTGTGACCGCCACCCTCCCGCTCGAAACGCCGACGGCTACTCCTAGCGGACGGAATCGCAATCGAGAGTTCACGGATCGAGTACATAAACGCTCCCCAGAGAGGGTGCCGACGAACGGACGCGCGATTTCGCCTGTCGACGACGGGGCCCCGAGGTCGAGGGCCGTCGGCATCACCCCTGCGACTCCGACCTGGAGGTACCCGACGATCAGCCGCTTCCGACGGTCAATAGGCGACACTTCGGCTCGAGTCGCTTGAATACGGGTGGTTTCGAACAGGTCGAGACGGAAAGATCTCCTCGGATCTGGCGTGCGCGGATCGCGATCAGAAGCGGTTATAGTCGATAGTTACTCCGGGACGGCGTCGTGATCGACCACTCGTGATATGCGTGAGCCTACCGACCGTATTCGCGACGATTGCAGGCAGAAAACTGACCGGTAATCGCTTGCAGTCGTGAAATTATCAGTAGATTAAGTATAACAAATTCGGAAATTCGTGACTGTGTGATCGCGATGGAAACCGATCAACGGGAAGACCGATCGACTGGTACCGCTGGAGAGACGACGCGTCGTTCGTACGTCCGATCGCTCGCTGCGATAGGGCTCGGCGGTGGCGTTACCGGCACGGCCGCATCGGGATCGCAGGGCACCGATGTCGCCCAAATTGACGCGTCCGCGCGCGGGATAACTGTGACCGACTCGGGAACGACGGTCGCCGATGACGTCTCGCAGTTGAATTTCGGGAAGTCGCTCTCGGCGAGCGAGTCCGCTGCGAACACCGTCAGGGTTCGGAGCGATACGAACCCGAACGTCGTCGACGTTCGTGACGATCTCGGAGTCGAACCCGAGGAAGACGACCTCTGGGCCGCAATCGAGGCCCACTACACGTCGTTCGAACCGACGGAGCGGAACCACCGCTACGAGATACCCGCGGGGACGTGGCACGTCGAGACCGACAACGTCCACTTCGACGCCCACGAGTTTCTGGGGATCGTCGGTGATCCGTTCGCGGTGTTGAGAGTGACCGATCAGGACGTCGATCGCCTGATGACCGTCGGAACGCTAGACGCGTCGCTCCCGCACGCCCAGCGGACCGTCATGCGAGACCTACAGGTCGACATTCGGGGCGACTACGACGCCGGTATCGCTCGCTGGTTCACCTACCGGTACGGGCACATGGAGAACGTCTCGATGCGGGGAACGCGCGACAGGCTCAATTCCGAGTACGGCGGCGACCGACACACGGTCCTGGTCGACGGGGTTCGGTCCTCGACGACCAACGTCATCAGCGGCTGCCACCTCGCTAACGGTGATACGGCGTCCGACCGATCGACTCACGTCGGTCACGCGATCCCCTTCAGTTCGGACGTCTACAATCACGGGACGAACCTCTGGGAGGGGTGTCAGGTGTCCGGCTACATCGACAACGGAATCTACGTCTCGGGAGACGACGGCCGAAACATCATCACCGGCTGTCACGTCCGCAACTGTTCCGGTGCGGGCATCCGAATCGGTCCCAACGACTACGTCCAGGACTGCCAGATCACGATGACCGAACACCCCGGCTTCCCGTGGTCCGGCCTCTGGATCGAGAACGGCGGCGGTCAGCTGGTCTCCCAGTTGCTCGTGAACAGCCAGATCAGGAAAGACACCGAAATCATCCGTCTGACCCAGGACGGACCCGCCAGACTGACCGACGTGCATATCTCGGACGACGGAACCGACGGCCGAGCGATCCGGGTCAACGACAACGACCACGCACCGACCGTTTTCGATGGCTGTACCGTAACCGACCGCTCGAGTCCGACGACGGAAGATTACGCGGTCTACGTTCGGTCGTCGAACGTCACGTTCAACGACTGCGAGTTCGACATCGCTCCGCAGTCCTCGACGGATCGACACGGCGTCTTCGTCACGAACGGCGGTGAGGACATCGATCGACTCACGCTGGATAGCTGTACGATCGACGCGGACGGCGCGAGCCTCCGGTTCGCCGAGAGCGGCGCGGACCACTCCGTCGAAAGCTCGTTCTTCGAGGGAGTCGTGATGAGCGACCCCGAGACGACCCTCTCGTCGGTGCTGTGGGTCGGCAATCGGCACTACGGTGAGACCAACTTCGGCGGCGAACGAGCGGGGTGGCAGGGCGACTTCAACTTCGGCTTCGACGTGTGAACGACTCGTTCGGCTCGCTTACGGTACGCGTCGTTCGCCACGTGAGCACGGGGTCGTTCCCACTGCGTTAGTGGGAAGAATCCGACCCCACGCCCAAGTCCACGTCTCGGTCGAAGATGCTGACGGTTTCGTCGTCGAGGGCCTTCTGTCGCACGTTGAGCATGCCGACCTCCTCGTAGGAGGTCGGCCCGGGGACCTGATGGGCGTTCGGACCGGGCTGCTTGCCGAGATAGGTGACGTTCGGATTCGTTCCGATGTCCGCGAGGAGTTCGAACTCCTCTTCGGGGGCGTCGATGTAGTCTTCGAAGAGCTCCTGGGCCACGTCCTGGCGGTCGGAAACCTCGACGTCTTCGACCGGTCCCTGGAACTGGTCGACCGTGAGACCGAGTCGTGTGAGGGTCTCCTCGCTGGTAAGCTCGAGCCCGTGCTCCTGGAGGATCCCGACGACGTCGAGGATCGTCTGCTCCTGATCCGGAAGGGTATCGCCCGGCGGTGCCTCCTGCTCGTAGTCCTCTTGTGTGAGCTGGACGGCCGTCGCGAGGGCGATCGACTGCTCGTTGAGGCCGTCGACGGCATCGATGACCGCGTCCAGATTCGAGTCGACGCCCTCGAGCATCGACGGGAGCTCGTCCGGGGAGGGGAGGCTCGTGCTCAACCGGATCAGCGTTCGCGCTCTGGCCGGGTTCTCCTGATAGCGCTGTGGGTCACTGTTCGGGTTGTTCTTGTCACCGAACTGGATGACGCTCGGCGGACAGGCCTGCTCGCACGCGGTCGTCCCGACCAGTTCCTCGCCGTGATTGCCGTCCTGCCGAGCCGGATCGAAAACGCACTTCGACATGACGCCGCGGGGAGCGCGGCGGCTGACGGGTCGGTCCCGGTAGTCGTAGATTCCCTCCTCGCTGAGTTCCTCCCGTTCCACGTTCGGCTCGTCCCACTGGAAGTAGTTGACGCCGTACGGACAGGCGACCTGGCAGTATCGACAACCGATACAGACCTCGTAGTCGGTCAGTACCAGGCCCCCCCTCTCGCGGGTGTGTCGGGCCGTCGTCGGACACACCTTCTCGCAGGGCGCGTCGGTACAGTGCTGACACGGCCGGACGAGATAGTTGAAATCGTGGACGCTCTCGTACTCGTCGGGTTCGGGCGACTCGACGTTGCCGTCCTCGAAGGCGAGAACGTACATCCAGTTCGCCCCCTCGTCCCACTGGTGTTCCGCGTTGCAGGCGGTCACACAGGAGAGACAGCCGTCACAGTGCTCGAGATCGATCGTCATCCCCCACTGCGTCGCGTCCTCGTCGGGGTGTACTTCCCCCGGGTCCTCGACCGCCTCCCGTGGCTCCTCCGGTTCCTGTTGGTCGACCGCACCCCACCCGAGGCTGGCGAATCCGGCACCGGCGGCCCCCTTCTTGAGCACCTCGCGACGGGACTCGTCGCCGGTAAGCGACGAGAGTAGTGATCCCGACCCCTCGTCGTCGGCGTCGTCCGGACTGGCGATCGGTCGCTCGTCTTCGCCGAACTCCTCCATCACGTCGTCGTGATACCGCTCGTGGAACTCCGCCTCGGAGAGTTCACCTTCCGTAACTCGCATCGCGTCTCGTCCCATCTTCATCCCGAGTTCCGTGTCGTACTCGGTATCGTCGAGCACGTCCTCGAGGTCGTCCTGCCACGCCTCACCGAGCGGATGAAACGTCTCGTCGCTCGTGGCAGTCTCATCGGTCGATTCGTCGGGTCTCATCGCACACACCCCGTCGGAACGGCCTGCAGTATAGTTGCGTACATTGGTGGCTTATGACACGGTAAATACGACCAGAATTCGCATAGTGGCCACCCTTGCGAGTGATGGGGTTCTCGGTCGGTTCGACGTGTCAGGACGCCATCGATCGACCGCAACGCACCCACCCGCGGCTCCGCACGTCTCGGCTCCGATAATCGGTGCATCGAACCCACGCCCGGTCATTCACGCGTCTCGAGGCGGTCGCTCGAGGAGAATCGGACTCGTACACGCATCGCTCACGGTCGTTGTCGTCGCGAAAACGCCGAGAGGGAGATTTGAACTCCCGAGTCCGTGAGGACAGTAGATTTCGAATCTACCGCCTTGGCCGGGCTAGGCTATCTCGGCTCACTACTCCCTACTCGAGAGACGTTTTTACCCGTTTCGATCCGTGGCGCTCCCTGTGAGCGATTCACGTCCGAGAAAAGCGACGGAATCGGTCACAGGGAGCGGGGTCGAAACGGCGGGCCTCGCTCGTCGGCGCGACGCTCGCTCGCTCCGCGTCGGTTATCCGGTGTTTTTCATTCCGGCCGCGATCCCCTTTACCGTCAGCCGCAGCGTCCGTTCCTCGATGTCCGTTCGATGGGTCCGGTCGAGTAAGTAGACCTGCAACATGTTCAGCGGATCCACGTAGGGATTTCGGCGCTCGAGGTTCTCCCCGAGCCAGTCGCGGGTGTGGAGCCGATCGCGCTGCCCGATTTCCGTAACGAGGTCGGCGGTTCGCTCGTACTCGTCGGTCACGCGGGGGAAGAACCGACCGCGAAGCTCCGGTTCGGCCATGTCCGCGTACCGTTCGGCGATCTCGAGTTCGGTGCGGGACAGCGAGAGCGCGGCGTTGTCCAGCGTCGTCCGGAAGAACGGCCACTCCTCGTACATCGTCTGAAGCGTCTCCATCGACCCGCCGTCGTCCACGTAGGCCTCGACGCCCGTCGCGATCGCGTACCAGCCCGGCAGGATACACCGCGACTGGGTCCACGAGAACACCCACGGGATCGCGCGCAGGTCCTCGACGGTGCGCTCGCCCGATCGGGAGGCCGGGCGGGAGCCCAGATCGAGATCCTCGATGACCGTGATCGGCGTCGCCTGCTCGAAGTACTGGACGAACCCCTCGCTCTCGAGGAGATCGCGGTACTCCCGTCGAGCGGCGTCGGCCATCGTCTCCATCGCCTCGACCCACTCGTCGCGGACTTCCTCCTCCGGCTGGTCTATCGCCCCCTTGCGCGCCCGGAGCTGGGCGTTGAGCATCTGTTCGATGTTGCGCTCGGCGATGCGCGGGTTGGCGTACTTCTCGGCGATGGCCTCGCCCTGTTCCGTGAACTTGACCTGCCCCGTCACGGTCGAGTTCGGCAGCGCGAGCAGGGCCTCGTTCATCGGGCCGCCACCCCGGGAAATCGACCCGCCGCGGCCGTGGAACAGCCGCATCGTCACGTCGTGATCGTCGCAGATCTCGCCCAGGCGGCGCTGATTTTTGTAGAGCGACCAGTTCGCGGCGAGAAAGCCGTTTTCCTTGTTCGAGTCCGAGTAGCCGAGCATGATCTCCTGGGTCTGACTCCGGGCCTCGAGGACCTGCGAATACGCGTCGTTCTCGAACAAAGAGCCCATGATCCGCCGGGCACCCGAGAGGGCGTACTCGGTCTCGAGCAGCGGCACGATGTCGATTCCGGCGTGTTCGGGCAGGGCGATGACGTCGGCCTGATCGGCCAGGAAGAGCACCTCGAGGACGTGGCTGGGTTCCTCGGTCATCGAGATGGCGTAGGTGTCGATGGCGTGGCTGCCGTACTCGGTCTGCCAGTCCGCGAGGCTGTCGAACAGTTCGAGGACGCGCGCCGAATCGTCCGAGAGTCCAGCGGTGTCGCTCAGATCGATCACCGTCTCGTCTTGCATGACGGCGTCGGTCAGGAACTCGACGCGGTCGTCTTCCGAGAGATCGTGGTAGTCGACTCCCTCGGCCTCGAGCGCCTCGGCGATGGCGTCGGTGTGTTTTTGCTGGTGCTCTCGCAGATCGAGACTCGCCAGCGAGAAGCCGAAGGTGGCGACCTGTCGGCGGATCGGGTCGACGTGGGCGTCGACGACGCTCTCGGCGCCGTTGTTGCGCAGGCTTTTCGAGATGACCGCGAGGTCCGCGAGGAGGTCGTCGACCTCGTCGTAGCCCCCCGGACGAACGTCGCCGACGCGGCGGAGTCGCTCGCGCATGAGCTTGAGCTTCTGCCGGTAGGGCTCCCCCGGATAGCGTTCTTCGGCGGTACGGGCGCTGCCGGGGAGTCGATCCCGATCGCGCTCGAGGGTGGCCTGGAACTCGGAGCCGGCGTCGATCCGACTCCCGTCCTGACTCAGGACGCCAGAGAGCCGTTTGAGCTGCTCGCGATACTGCTCGAGAACGACCGATCGCTGGCGCTCCAAGGTGTTCGCGGTCACCTCGGGGGTCACGTACGGGTTGCCGTCGCGATCGCTGCCCGCCCACGACCGGAACTCGAAGAGCTTCGGGATCTCGAGGTTTCCGGGGACTTCCTCGTCGATCGCGTCGTCGAGTTCGTCGTACACCTCGCCGACCACGTCGAACAGCGTGTTCTCGAGGTACCACTGAACGTTGCGCGCCTCGTCCTCGGGTTCGGGCTGGCGATTGCGCACCTGCGGGGTCTGCCAGAGGCTCGTCACCTCGGCGTCGATGTCCCGCCAGACCTGTCCCGTTTCCTTGTCGGTCAACAGTCGTTCGTCAAGCGTCTCGAGGTACGTCGAGATCTCTCGCAGTTTGGACTTGACGGTCTTGCGCCGGGCTTCGGTCGGATGGGCCGTGAACGTCGGCTCGATCAACACGTCGTCTAGGATCTGCCTGACCGTCTCGACGTCCGCCTCGCCGAGTTCCTCGGCCGCGGTCTCGAGGCTGTCGTCGAGGGTTCCCTCCTGGGAGGCCGTGCGGATCGTTCGGACCCGCTCGCGCTCCTCGGCGAGGTTGATCAACTCGAAGTACGTCGTGAACGCCCGGGCGACGATCCGTTGTTGGTGGGGCGACAGATTCTCGAGTTCCGTCACGAGCGGCTCGCGGGACTCGAGTTCGCCCGCTCGGTAATCGATCGCGGCTCGGCGGCACGACTCGACCGTTTCGAACGACCGGCGAGACGTCTGGTCCTCGAGAACGTCTCCGAGTAACGCGCCGAGTTCGCGGACGTCTTGTCTGACGTCCCTGTTGTGCAGTCGCATATCGTGTGGATGTGCGTGCCGTGGTAAAAACCCCTTGCAGGTACGCTGCTCCGCTTATACATCGTTTTCCGTGATAGTTACTGGGGCCGGTATTCGTCCGGTAGACGAGCGCTGTCGATCCGTCCACGCGGCGGTCCGTTGACGAGGGGTATCGACACTACTACAAAGAAAATAACTACAGTTGTAAATAACATCCAATTTGATCGGAAAGAGGGCGAGATATACTCGCGGTGGCGGCATTCAATTTCGAACGGTGGCGATTTACGAGGCGCGATTATCTCATCGAGAGTTTCCTCGCACGGAAGTTCACGATCTCCCGAAATCCCGATGCGGGTCCACCGTCGGCTCGAGCCGAGGGTACCGGTCCAGCTAACTGCGTCATTGGGCTGGCTATCGGGGCTATCGGTCGGGGTATCATCTGTCCGGATCGCGGGCGTACATCTACGGCGCTTCTCACCGGCTTCGTTCCTCGGCTACCGACTCGAAGAATCGACGGAATGGCGATCCGTGAACGACGACGCAGAATAGCGCTACTGGTCCGTGTACTGCGCACAGACGCGCCGAATACCCTCTTCGAAATCGATCTGCGGTTCCCAGCCGGTCTCCTCTCGGATCTTCGACGCGTCGGCGCAGGTATCGTGGACGTAGACCGAATCCGGAATCGGGTTCTCGACGTACTCCGCTTCCACGTCGGTTCCGAGTTCGTCGTTGATCATCTCGACGACGGTGTCGAAATCGTACGCCTCTCCCGTCCCCAGATTGTAGATCCCGTCGAGTTCGTGGACCGCGGCCAGCTCGAGGCCGCGAACGATATCCGAGACGTGCGTGAAGTCCCGCGTCTGGGTGCCGTCGCCGTAGAGGACGGGCGACTCGCCGTCGGCGATGTTGTCGGCGAACTGGGCGATCACGTTCGCGTACTCGCCCTTGTGTTCCTCCGCGCCGCCGTAGCCCTGATACACCGAGAAAAAGCGCATGCCGGCTGCGGACATATCGTAGTGATTCGAGAAGTACTCGCCGTAGCGTTCCCGCGCGAGCTTCGAGGCCTCGTAGCCGGTGTTGACGCTCACCGGCATATCCTCGGGCGACGGCTCCGTTCGACTGCCGTAAATCGACGACGTCGAGGCGTAGACCACCGTCTCGCAGCCGTCCTGCCTGGCCTGTTCGACCACGTTGACGAAGCCTTCGACGTTGACCCTGGCACCCGTCGTGGGGTCCTCTTCGTGCATCGCGTACGACGACAGCGCCGCGAGGTGGAACACGACGTCGACGTCCGTCGGCAGATCGTCGTCGAGGACGCTCGCTTCGACGAACTCGACCTCGTCGGACAGGTTTTCGGGCGTTCCCAGATAACAGTCGTCGACGACGGTCACGTCGTTCGACTCGGCGAGGTGGGTCGCCAAGTTCGATCCGATAAATCCCGCACCGCCGGTGACGAGGACGGTTTGCTCCTCGAGGTTCATACCGAAACACCCCATTCGGTGACGCAAAGGTGTTTGGAAGTTTCCGTACCGGCGGCGGCGGCTGCTCTCGGCGTCGCTTCCGAAGTTCGACGGTGTGGGCCGGCGGTGGGTTAATGTGACCACATCACAAATTCCAGCAGGTGAAGCCCCTTTCGAACCCGTCCTCCCGCCGATGGCTCGGCTGGTGCGTACTCGTCTCGGGGTTCTTTCTCGTCAGTCTCCACCGATCGTCGACCGCGGTTCTTTCGGAACAGTTGATGCGCTCGTTCGAGACGACGGGGACGAGTCTCGGATTGCTCCACTCGTCGTTTTTCTACCTCTACGCGGCGTTTCAGATCCCGGCCGGCCTACTGACGGACCGGTACGGCGTGCGCGCGATCGCCACGGCGGGAACCGCGGCGATGAGCCTCGGGTCGCTCGCGTTCGGTCTCGCGCCGACGTACGCGCTGGCGTTCGTCGGCCGGCTGCTGGTCGGGCTCGGGGCGAGCGTCCTGTTCGTCGCGGCGTTGCGGTTTTGCGCGAACTGGTTCCGCCCCGACGAGTTCGGGACGATGACGGGAGCGACCTTCAGCGTCGGCATTCTCGGCGGGCTGGCGGCGACGACGCCCCTGGCGATCGCCGCCTCGAGCCTCGGGTGGCGCGCCACCATGCTCGGACTGGGAGCGTTCGGGCTCGCGGTCGCGGTCGGTATCGGCCTCTTCTCGCACGATTCGCCGTCCGACGCCGGCCTCCCGCCGATCGACGGCGTGGCCGACAGTTCGGACGTGACCTCGGCCGCGGCGCTGCGGCGATACGTCTCCGACGCGATCCGAGAGCCCGAGACCTGGCTGTTGGGTATCATGCTCTTTTTCATGACCGGCATCGGGATCACGATCTTCGGCCTGTGGGGGATCCCCTATCTCGTGCAGACCCACGACATTTCCGTGACGGAAGCGTCGGTCTACCTCCTCGTCGGAAACGTCGGCGGGATGATCGGCCCGACGCTGTTCGGCTGGCTCTCCGACCGGTCGGGGAACCGAACCGGTCTCATCGTCCTCTCGACAGTCGTCTTCGGGCTGACCTGGGGCGTCTTCGCCGCCTTCGGGACCGTTCCGCTGTTGCTCGTCGGCGCGATCTTCCTCTTCTCTCGAATCCTGCGCGGCGGGATCCCGCTCGCGTTTACCGTCATCAAGGAGCGCCACCCCGAGGCGGCCAGCGGAACCGTGATCGGCCTGATCAACACGATGGGCTGGATCGGGGCGGCCGTCTTCCCGGTCGTCCTCGGTGCCGCACTCGACGCGTACTGGACCGGAGAGACCGTCAACGGCACCCGCGTCTACACGGAATTGGGCTATCGAGTGGCGTTCGCCATCGCCGCGGCAGCAGGCCTGCTTGCCGCGGCCTGTGCCGTCGTGTTGTCCCTCCGGACGCGAGACGAGCGCCCCCTCGAGTCGGACGCCGACGTGGAACGGCCGACGAGCTGAGCAGTTACGAGCACCGGGAGCGACCGTTTCGATTCGGTTTCGAGCGCTCGAGCGGTCCCGCCTCGCCGCCCACACTGCCTCGTCCCACAGGTTCTTGCCGATACGTAGCACATGACAGGGCAATGCGTTACTACGAGGACATCGAGATCGACGACACCGAGGAGTTCGGCGAGTATCACGTCACGAAAGCCGAGATCCTCGAGTTCGCCGAGCGGTACGACCCGCAGCCGTTCCACACCGACGAGGAGGCCGCCGAGGATTCGGCCTTCGGCGAACTGGTCGCGTCCGGCTGGCACACCGCGGCGATCTGTATGCGAATGCTCGTCGACGGTCCGATACAGGACCGCGCCGGCATGGGCGCTCGCGGGGTGGACGAACTTCGGTGGAAACAACCCGTCAAACCCGGGGACACGCTCTCGGTCCGCACGGAAGTGCTCGACAAACGTGTCTCCGAGAGCAACCCTGTCCGCGGCTACATCGACAGCCAAATCGAGGGGATCAATCAGGACGGCGACGTCGTTACTTCCTGGATCGCGCTCGGAATGATCGAGCGTCGATCGCCGGGTGACGAGTAGCGGCGCGGCGGATGGCAGTACGCCGCCCGACGAGCGCGCCGGAGTACGACCCGTTCCTCCGCTCCGGTATCCGGGTTCCCGTCGCGGACTGCTCGCCGTTGTGCTATCGGATATCGACGCCCCTTCCCTGCAGGAACTGATCCTCGAGAACCAATCGAATACCGTCTTCCGGCCGAGCGTGGCGGTCGGCTCCGGAGCGAACCATAAAACGTATTCCACCGCTCCCGAACCACCGAGCAACGGTGACTCGAATGGAACTCGATCCCGCCGATCCGGACTGTGATATCGCCGAATCCGGCCGGGACGATCGACCGCTGCTCGAGTCACGACGCCGCCGATTGATCGCGTACTGCCGGCACAACGGGGAACGGATCTGTCGCGATGCGTCGGTGCTGGTGGCTTGGGCGCTCGTGATGACGATCTGGGTACAGGGGTTCGGCCTGCCGCGCTGGCTGTGTTACGTCGTTACCTTCGTGGGCGTCGTCGGCTACACGCAGACGACGACCTCGTGGTCGCGTCCGTACGTGAGTCCCGACGATTTCGGGGGGCAGTCCGCGGACGGGGGATCGCTACAGGAATCGGAGCAGCGGCACGAGTAGCGTGACGCCCCAGAGGAGCGCTCCCATTCGAACGAAGCCGTGATCCTCCGGATCGATTCGTTCCGCGTGCGACGCGCCGACGGCGAGAAGGCCGAGCGCAATCGCCGTCGAGAACCGGTGAACGAAGACGGTGACCGGCAATCGAGTCACGCCCAGGGCGGTGTAATCGAGCAGGATCGCCGTCGCGAAGCCGATCGACCCGGCGGCGAAGGCCGTCGGCCGATCGAGCGGCCGGGCGAAGTAGTACGTACAGACCGGTAATCCGACGACGAGCAGCGGGTAGAACGCGCCCGCGACGATTCGCGGGTCGAGATCGCCGAGCCGTGCCTCGACGGCGATCGCACCGAACCGGACGGAGAGGTAAAGCCCGATCAGCGCACCGGCCAGCACGAACGCGCGTCGAACGCGCGGAGAAACGAGCGCTCGAGGCGCGCTTCGCGACGTGACGCGACCCACGAGCACCGCGCCCGGAAGGAGTCCGAGCATCGCGAGGTGGGCCGGCGGGCCGCCGTCGTCGCCGTTCAGATCGATGATCGTCACCCAGCCGTCGGAATCGAAGCCGCGGTCGTTCCCTAGATGGTCGCGCGAGACGCTCGAGACGTATCGGCGGTCCATGAACTCGCGTTCGACGTACTGCTGTGAGTCCTCGGCGCTGGTGACCGTGTGGCTGAGCCGAAACCAGTCCCAGTGTTCCCGATGGGCCTGCATCGCCGTCCACTCGTCGCCCCTGTCGGGTGACGCGTAGGCCCGAATGTGGTGGCGAGAGCCGAGATACTCGCCGTCGTGTAACTGGTAGCTCTCGTCGAGCCACTGACCGCCGGTCGGCTCGCCGTCGGTGGCGACGTAGACGTACCGAGTCGAGCCGTCGGCGCGTCCCCACGCCGTCGCCGTTCCGGCGCTTTCGCCGGCCCCCGTACTTCCGTTCTCCGTCGCCGTACTCGTCCCCTCGGTCGTCGCGACGTCCTCCTGATCGGATCTGGTCTCGTTCCAGTCACCCCGGCTTCGCTCCTCGAGATGCCGACGCGTCTCCGCCGGGTCGCCGGCGACCACCACGTTGATCGCGAGCGTCCGCTCATCGAACGTCGTCGCGCCGCTCGTGTACGGCCACAGCGAGGAATCCTCGTCCACCGTCACCAACTGCTCCTGTCGGTCGACCGCGGTATCGCTCGAGGACGAGGTCGCAGCCGATCCGAAGACCAGGACGACGAGGACGAGGGCCAACGCCCCCAGCGCGATTAGCGTCCGTCGATCGATGACCGCTCACCTCCGTCGGTACGTGTTCGAGTTGACATCGTAGCGAGCGACGGGGCCGGCCCCGTCCGTTGCGTTACGTGCCATCCTGTTCGTTTCGCATATAGGTCTTCTCGTCCGCCCCGTCAGTGACGCTATCGGTGAAATTCGAGATTTCCGACCGATCGACAGAACCGAACGAACCGGCCGACACCGAGTGACTGGTCGAGACCGCGGACCGGCCGACACCGAGTAAAATCGACCGCTTCAGCTCCGCTCTTCCTCGGAGAACCGCCACGGGCTCTCGACGTCCGTCGCGGCCTCGTCCGTCGAGAGGGGGACGTTGTGGTAGAGCTGCTCGAGGTGATCCATCGTGTACTCGACCGCGTAGCGTTCGACGCCCGCTCTGGTCTCGCGGTCGGTCGCCAGACAGGTCTCGATGGCGTCGACCATCGACTCGAGGTCGCCGTATTCGAACCGCTCGCCGTTGTCGGAACCGATCGTGTGATCGAACGGGGGAACGTCGGCGGCGGCGACGGGCGTTCCGCAGGCGTTGGCCTCGAGCGTCGAGAGGCCGAGCGTGTCCGCGGTCGAGGCGGTCAGGAAGGTATCGATCGAGGAGTAGAAGGCGGGCAACTCCTCGCGGGGGAGGAACCCACGGATCTCGACGTTCTCCGTCGCGTCTCGCTCGAGGCAGTCGCGGTAGGGGCCCTCACCGACGATGACGAAGTCGTACTCCGGTAGCTCCGCGGCGGCACGCAGGATTTCGCTGACGTTCTTCTCCATGCTGAGCCGACCGCTGTAGCCGATCACCGTTCGATCGGGGTACAACTCTTCCGCGGTCGGCTGGAAGAAGTCCATATCGATTCCCACTGGAAGCTGGACGTGTTCGACGTTTCGATCGATCCGTTCGGTCGAAGCGGTCACCACGTCGAAGCTCTCGAGGAACGCGTTCTCGACGGGAACGTACAGTTTCGAGAGCAGTCCCGCGATCGACTCGAATTTGACGTTCTGATGGAAGTACTCCTCGAGCGGGGTGTGGTGCGTGTAGATCGTCGGGAGGTCGTGTTTCCAGGCGTAGTACCGCCCGAGGACGCCGATCGGCGCGGGGCCGTGGCAGTGAACGACGTCGAGTTCGGGGAGCGTCGACGGCCGCCGGGTGAGCGGGATCCGATAGCCGGCGTAAAACGGGTTCGGCAACGATTTGACCGGGACCTCGCGGTCCCCGGGCTCGTAGTCGCCGTCGGGGTAGACGACGTACACCTCGTGGCCCTTTCGTTCTAACTCCTCGCGCCAGAGCTTGATCGTGTACGTTACGCCGTCGATCTCGGGGAAATAACTGTCCGTGAAGAATCCGATTTTCATTCAGGCCACCTCCTGGTACAGCGATTGGTACTGCGTCGCGACCGTCTCGAGCGAGAACGCCTCGCTCCGTCGCGCCGCGTTCGATCCGAGCCGATCCCGGAGTTCGGCGTCTGTGAGCCGCTCGAGAGCGGCCTCGAAGGCGTCGACGCCCGCCCCGGAGACCTTCAGGCAGTCCTCGCCGTCCGCGAGCCACGAGAACGTCTCGATGTCGCGGACGAGCACCGGTTTCCCGGCGGCCATCGCCTCGAGCAACGCGATCCCCTCGTTTTCTTCGTGGGTCGGGAAACAGAAAATGTCGCCCGCCGCGAACGCGCCGCGGATGTCGTCGACGTAGCCAGTGAACGTACAGTTCGCCGGAGAGTCCTCGATCAACCGCGTCGTCTCCCGGCCCTTGAGGGAGAGGTCCAGCGGGCCGAACCACGCGAAATCCAGTTCGGGCAGTCGGCGGGCCAGTTCGACGAACGTCTCGAGGCCCTTGCGCTTGATGACGTGGCCGACGAGGAAGACGGTCGGCGACTCGAGGTCGTAGCGCTCGCGGTACTCGTCTTCGAGCGATTCGAACCCCGCGAGTTTCTCGCGGTCGACGCCGTTCGAGATGACCGTCGTCGGCGCGTCGGTGTACGTCTCGAGCAGCCGTCGGTTGTACGCCGACGGACAGACGAGCGCGTCGGCCAGTCCGTAGGCCCACCGGAGGTACGGTTTGAGCGGCTTGGCGAGCGCGTTCGTGAACCGAAAGCTCTCCCCGAAGTCCTCGGCGGTCACGTGCGTGTGCGCGATGACGGGCATATTTCGTCGCCGCGCTCGCCTCGCGTACCAGACCGAGCGCGGGCCCATGAGGTTGCAGTGAAAGACGTCTGCCTCGAGCGTCGGCTCGGTCGTGTAGGTGAGGTCCAGTCGGTCCAGCATCTTCCGCTGGTGGACGACGGACTCGCGAATGCCGCCGGTGACGTGCGCTTCGAGTTCGAAGTAGTGGCTGATCTTCATACCGGACACCCCCTGATCGGTTCGGTTACAGTCGTCCCCTCGAGACCGTCGCCGCCAACCGGCGAGCGGTATCCTCGTCGCCGTCCGAGCGCGGCGTTACGAAACTTCGAGCCACGGAACCTCCATGAGCGCCGGGATGTGCGTCTCGATGTGGTGTTCCCAGACGCCCTCCTCGCCGAAGGCTTCCCCGTGGTCCGCGGTCACGACGACGGTGCCGTCTAACTCCGAGGCCACGTCGGCGACGGACTCGAGGGCGATCCGCAGGTTCTCCTCGTAGAGTTCCATGGCGGCCTCTCGAGTGCCGTTCCTGACGAGGTCGGCGGGGTCGAGTTCGAGCCAGAGACCCGCCTTCTGGGCAAGTTCGCTGCCTTCGAGCGTGTCTTCCACCTTCGGGCGGATCGTATCGCCGAGCGACGAGAGGGCACTACCGCCACCGCCGTCGGTTTCCTTCTCGGCTTCCTCCTGTTTTCGGATCCCCTTCTGGATCTGTTTGAGCTTCTGGCCCTTCCCGCGGGAGAGGTAGGGCGCGTGTGGCTGCATGTAGTGGAGCACCGTCCGGTCGGCTCGTTCGACGGCGTCCCGATTCTCGTGAAACGCGTCACCGAGACTGTCCGGGGGGACCGTCCCGAGATCGTCGTCCCAGCCGGACTTCCACACGTCGAAGACGTCGCTGATATGGTCCGAGGCGGTCCACTCGTAGTCGCAACTGGCACCCCACTTCAGTTCGTTCAGCGGAATGCCCAGATCGTTAATGAAGGGGTTCCCCGAGAAGTACGCGATATCGTGTTCGTCGGTAAACGTCCGATAGGCCCACTCCGGAGTCGACGAGCCGGTGCTCCAGCGCTTTTCCAACGTCCCGTCGAGGTACTCGTCGTATACGTCGCTGAATACGTCGTACCGGCACGCATCCAGCACCAGGCAGTAATCCCAGTCCGACTCGAGGAAGTGCTGGTCCTGCATTAGTTGCCGCTACCTTTCGAGTCGACCTACGTATTCTTATTGGTTCCCGGAAAGTCACCGAAACCGGCCCTATTCCCCGGGAACACCTCCGGTTTCGTCCCGCCGCGTCGGTCCGCTCGCTCGCCGATCCGACATCTCGTACGGTCTGCTGTAAGTGATTTCCGGCGCAACCGCGATTCGGCCACCGGTCGCGCCGGTAAATCGTTACAGCAAACCGAATCACTCGAGGTAGCCGAGTTCCCGTAACCGATCGCGGGTCTCTTCGTCGGCTTCTTCGAGGGCGTCCGCCGCGTCGTCGGTTTCCGTCGGGTCGTCCCACGCGCCGCCGACCTCCTCCTCGAAGCGAGCGAGCGCCCGTTCGGTCGCCCCGACGACATCGTCGTCGGCCGGATCGACCGACGTTCGCTCCCCGGGGTCCTCGTCGAGCCGGTACCCCTCGTCGGGGATGCGGTCCGCGCGGACGTACTTCGCGTCCGTGCTCCGGGCGGCGCGCAACCGCGAGTAGGCGCGGTGATCGTCGGGCAGGTCGATGCCGGCCTCGCTCGCTTTCTCCTCTAAGTGATGCAGTTCGATGACCGGCTGGGCGTACTCGACGAACGCGTAGTCGTCCCCCTCGCCCTCGAGGACGGCACGCTGGCCGGCGTCGGGATCAACAGCCTCTTCGAACGCGCGATACTCGCTCGAGAGCAGCGAGCGCGTCGAGTCGCGAGCGACGACGCGGCTGGCATCGCCGTCACCCTCCGTCCGGCCGACCGCGTCGGGATCGACGTCCAGCACGTCGAGCACCGTGTGATAGCAATCGAGTAACTCGACGAGGTCGTCGCGCCGGTCCGCCTCGAGGTCGGGATGTTTGACCAGCAGCGGGACGTTGATGAGCTGATCGTAGAGGGCGAACTCGTGGCCGTAGAGGTCGTGTTCGCCGTGGAGTTCGCCGTGGTCGGCCGCGACGACGACGGTGGTCTCCTCCCACTGGCCGGTCTCGCGGAGCCGGTCGAACAGGCGGCCGAGCTCGGCGTCCATGTGTGCGATTTCGGCGTCGTAGAGGCCGCGAATGTCCTCCCACTCCTCGTCGTCGATCTCTCGCGCGCCCGAATTGAATTCCTTGGAGTTCTGGCAGACGTCGTCGGGATCGACGCCGGGCGCGAACTCCTCGCGATACTCCTCGGGCGGGTAGTACGGCAGGTGGGCGTCCATCAGATTGACGAAGGCGAACCAGCCGTCGTCGCTCTCGCTGTCGTCGATGAAAGACTCGGTCCGATCGATCACCGACGGCGTCTTCGAGTCCGCCCCCTCGCCGCTGGCGAGTTTGGAGTGGGCCATCGCGCCGACGTGAACGAGCTTCGACGCCAGATCGCGGAGGTAGTCGTTGTCGTTGACGGTCTGCCAGACGCTTGCCAGCGGTCCCGAAAGCACGTCGCCGGGGAGAACTTCGAAGAACGAGTCCTGATCGTCGAACCCGTCGGTGAGGCCGGTGTAGGGCGTGATCCAGGCGTTAGAGGAGTAACAGGCCGTGTCGTAGCCGGCCGCCGACAGGGTCGACGCGAGCGTCGTCTCGTCGTCGAGATACGGACTCCCCTGGTCGGCCCCGTGCCGGCTCGGATACCGGCCGGTAAACAGCGAGGCGTGAACCGGGAGCGTCCACGGCGCGGGCGCGACGGCCGATTCGAAGACGGTCGCCTCCTCGGCGAATCGCGACAGTTGGGGCGTCGTCTCCCGTTCGTACCCGTAGGGCTCGAGACGATCCTTCCGGACCGTATCCAGAACGACGAAGAGGACGTTCGATTGCGGTGTCCTGTCCATTACTGGCCTCACGTTTCTCCACGCCAATAAATCGATTGAAGGGGAGGGCGGCCGCCCGTCACGGCCGCGTTCTCGCTCGGCGGCGATCAGATGTTTCAAGGTAACTGACGATTCATACCAGCCATGGACGAGCGAAATCGTCGGGCGTTCATCGTCGGGGCCGTCGGGACGATCGCGGTCTTTTCCGTCCTCTTTTTCGTCGTCGGCGCGCGCGACATCCTCGACTCGTTGCTGTCGGCGGAGCCGTCGCTGATCGCCGCGACGTTCGCACTCGCGCTCTGTTGGCTGGCCGCCTGGAGCCTGATGCTCAGAACCGTCCTCGCCGCGCTCGGCATCGACATCCCGGCCGGCAAGTCGTTTTTCATCTACGCCGGTGCCGTCTTCGCGAACAACGTCACCCCGTTCGGGCAGGCCGGCGGCGAACCGGTCGCTGCGCTGCTCATCTCGAAGACCTCCGACGCCCGCTACGAGACCAGCCTCGTCGGAATCGCGAGCGTCGACGTTCTCAACGTCGTTCCCTCGATCTCGCTCATCCTCGTCGGCGTCGGCTACTACGCGACCACCGCCGCGCTCGGCGATCACCTCGTGACGGCCGTCGGCTCCGCGGTCGTGTTGATCGCGGGGATCGTCATCGCCATGGGGCTCGTCTGGCGCTACCATCAGGCGATCGTCGACCGGCTCCCCGGAATCGTCGCCCCCCGACTCGGCCGGCTCGGCCTCGAGCGCTTCGAGTCCGAGACGCTCGAGGAGGATATCGCCGACCGAATGGGGCGGTTCTTCGAGAACATCGAACGCGTGGCGACGGATCGGTGGCGGCTGTCCGCCGTCATCGGGCTGTCGCTCTGTGGCTGGCTCTTTCAGGTCGCCGCGCTCATGGCCGCGTTCGCCGCGCTGGGGTACGGCGTCCCGCCGTACGTCCTGCTGTTCGTCATCCCGCTGGCGAACCTCGCGGGCGCTGCGCCCCTTCCGGGGGGACTCGGCGGAATCGAAGCCGCGTTCGTCACGCTGCTCGTTCCGACGACCGGAATCCAGGCGTCGGTCATCACCGCGGCCGTCCTCATCTTCCGCGGCGCGATCTACTGGATGCCGATCCTGATCGGCGGCCTGGCCGTGTCGGCGTTCGGCGTCCGGGCGGTGCGGTGACTCCGATCGGCGGTCGACCGAACGCTGTGACCACCTGTCCGCCGGGGCGACCGAGCGGTTAATTTCCGTTCGGACCCGATGGACGGTCGGTCGACCGGTATGTACCAAGAAGGTCACTCCGGATTCAACGCCCTGCTGTACGCGCCGTTTCTGCCCCTGGTGAGTCACGTCTGGTCGCTCGAGCTGGCGCTGGTCGGGGCGCTCGTGGCCGTCGGCGTGGCCAACCTCCCAGATATCGACGAGCCGCTGCCGCGGCTCCGACACCGCGGGCCCACGCACACCGTCTGGTTCGCCGTCCTCGTCGGACTGATCGCCGGCGTCGGGACCGCCCTCGCCGTCCCCTCGACGCCGGACGCGTTCGCGTTCGGGTTCGTCGTCGGCACCGGCGGGATCCTCGCCCACCTCGCGGGTGACATCGTCACGCCGATGGGAATCAGCCCGTTCGCTCCCGTCTGGCGGGCCCACGTCACGCTCGGCTGGTTCAAATCCAAGAACGGCCGAATCAATCGTGCGTTCCTGCTCGCCGGTTCGGCCGCCCTGTTCGCGTCACTGCTTCTAACGGTGTTGCTGCCGATAGCGAGCGTTCCGACGGGGTAAGCGACCGCACGGTTCTGCGGTCACGGCTGCCGCGCGCCGCGTCTCCGGCTCGAGGCCTCAGCGAATCGACGGGAGCCCGTTCGCGCTCCACGCGAGAAGGCCGATCGATGCGGCCCAGAGCAGTACCGTCGCAGCCGGGCTGTGAACCGCCAGTCCGGGACTCCAGCTCGTCCGGAGGGGGAACAGCCAGTCGATCCCCTTCGGCGAGAGCGAGTCGATCGCGAGATGCGAGCCGATCGCCAGCCCGACGGCGGCCGCGAGTCCCCGGCCCTGCCAGTTCTCTCGATTCAGCCGTCGGCCGACCGCGTAGCCGCCGATGACGATCGCGAGGGCGAACAGGGGTGTGTGGGTCACGCCGCGGTGAACGAACGGCCATCCCCATCCCGCGGGAAAGAGGAAGTCCGCGTCGGGAAGGAGGCCGAAGACGAGCCCGATCCGCGGATCCGCGTCGGTGAACCCGCGGACGAGGGCGTAGCCGACGAACGCGTGAGTCGCGAACGCGCCCGCGAGAAACAATCCACGTTCGAGTTCCATCGCGTACGGATTCGATCGATCCCACTACGTAACTTGCGGTTCCCGGATGTCGGATCGGCTCGTCCGAACGCGGTCGACGCTGCCATCGAACCAACAGTGCTTACATTCGGGACCGATTACGAACCGGGCATGCATCCGTTGCAAACCGAAGGACTACCGCCCTGGCTCGAGTCGATGTTTACGTCGGAACTCGCGTTGGCGGTGTTCTTCGGTATCTGCGTTCTCGAGGGGGCGATGCTCCTGCGGTTCATGCCGAGCGAACTCGTCGTGCCAGCGGCGCTGGCGCTAATCGGATCGTCGATCCCGCAGGTGATCGCCATCGTCGCCATCGCGGTCGTCGGAACGACGGTCGGCCAGTTCTGTCTCTTCTGTCTCGTCCGTCGCGCCGGTCGGGAGTACGTCCTGCAAAAGCGCTGGTTTCCCGTCACCGAGTCGCGACTCGAGCGATTCGACGGCTGGTTCGATCGCTGGGGCGGCCTGGCCGTCCCCGTGAGTAATACGATGTTGTTCGTTCGCGGACTGCTGACAATTCCAGCCGGGCTCTCGGAAATGGACGGCCGCTCGTTCGTCGCGCTGTCAGCGATCGGCTCGCTGTCCTTCCAGACGATCCTCGCGTCCCTCTACCTCGCCGGCGGCCATCTGTTGGCGTGACCGAGCGGTCGGTCCGTTCCCGTCACCACTGCTTTCCAGTATCGCTTCGCGTTCCTGAGTCACCGAACTCCAAAATCGAAAAACCGCTATCGCCTCGTCTCATACGGTTTACTGTAACGATTTACCGGCGCGGCCGCAGGGCCGGGTCGCGGTCGCGCCGGAAATGACTTACAGCAGACCGTCTCAGTTCCCGCCCTGTCGGTAGACGGGAAGCCGGAACCGAACACCTCTGTCGCGGAGCTGCCACCTGGTCTCGGTACCGACCCACGTCAGGCCCGTCAGGAGCGCGACGCCGATGGCGGCGAACTCCGAGGACCCCATCCAGACCGGGCTGACGAAGAGGAGGGCGTTGTAGATCCGGTGTGGGAGGATCGACTCGATGAGATCGCCGAGGAATCCGAGGGGGTTAAAGCCGAATCCGCCCCCGCCACCGCCGCCACCGCTGCTCTCGGCTTCGGTTCGGTTCTCGAGGCCGAGTGTCCGGGCGCTCTGGCCGCCCTCGCTTTCGTCACCGGGCTCGAGGCGCTCGGATTCGTACGGGAGACTGGAGCCGACTTCCCAGACGATCTCGCCGGACTGATTGACCTCGATGACCCGGTTGCCGTGGGTGTCGGAGATCAGCGTGTTCCCGTTCGGAAGTCGATCGGCGTCCCGGGGCCACTGGATCTGATCGTCTTCCCATTGCCAGGTCTGCGTCCACTCGCCGTCCTCCCGTTGGAACTCCTTGATCTGGGCGTTCTCGGAGTCGGCGACGAGGACGGCCGGGCCGCCCTGACTCTCGGGGATGAAATCGGGGTTGTGCTGTTCGTGGAGGACGTCGTGCTCGTTCTCGCTCCCGAGCGTCCAGTCCTCGAGCAGGCCCTCTTCACGATCGAGGAAGACGACCTGGTCTTGATTGCGCAGACTGGCCATGATTCGCCCCTCCATCTGGCCCTCCTCGATGTACTCGACGTCGTTGATGTGGGCCCAGTCGCGGGGCCAAGAGTGACCGCCCTCGAGCGGGAAGTCGCTCTGGGCGTCCCAGAGCCAGTTGACGACCTCGGTCTCGGTGTTGACGATGAACACCTGGTCGGCGACCATGTCGGCGACGACGAAGTGGGTCTCGTTGATGCGATCGACGTCGTGCCACTCGCCGGCGTACTCCTTGTAGTCGTATCGCTCGTAGATGACCTCGACCTCGCCGGTCTCGAGGTCGGCTCGCTCGATGACGTTGCGGGTACACGGCGGCGCGCCGCAGTTAGCGCCTTCCGTGTGAATCGTGTCCGTCGCGGCGTACTCGATGGTCAGCGGATCGCCCTCGACGGGGTCCGCGTCGAAGTACTTGGTCCGCGAGTTGTTGTAGTAGAGGACCTCACCGTTGGGCTGGTAAGCCGTAATCGTCCCCGCGCGTCCCGATTCGGTGACGACGGTGTGGTTCTCCGTCTCCGGCGCGTCCGGGATGTCAGCCTCCGACGCCGTCGAAACCCCGCCCGACGCAGCCGCGCTGGCGACGGCGGCGGCCGAGACGAGGATGAGCACGGCGAACGCGGCCCGGAGTCTGTTTCTCGTGATCTCCGATCGGACGCGCTCGAGCGAGGGGAGCGTTCGTTCGGTCACGGTTCGGTCACCATTCTGTTTCGGAGCACCGTTCGGGGAACCATCGTCCGTCGTTTCCGAATCGAGATATTAGTACCTTTTCTAACTGGATCGCGACTCGAGGATCCGATCGACTGAACGAGCCGAGGGAACCCCCGGATGAATGAGCGGGTCACGCGTCATCGTGGGCCTGCGTGGTGAGGACGGGAACCGGCGAGGTGCGGATCACGCGCTCGGTGAAGCTCCCGAGCAGGTGCCGGTCGAGGCCGGTGTGGCCGTGCGTTCCCATCACGACGAGATCGATACCCTGCTCGTCGGCGTAGGTCGTGACCTCCCGGGGCACCGACCCCGCGGCGATGGTGGTCGTGACGTCGTCGACGCCCGCTCGCGTGGCGCTCGTCGCCGCGTCGTCCAGGACCGCCTGGACGTTTTCCTCGAGTTGCTCGGGAAGCTCGGCCGACCCCGCGTCGATCACCTCCGGGAGTTCGTCGACGACGGACAGCAAGTGGAGTCGCGCGCCGTGTCGCTCGGCGACCGTCGACGCCAGCTCGAGGGCGGCCGTCGCGTGGTCGCTTCCGTCGGTCGGAACGAGGACGTCCGTATAGGGAAACGTCGGCGACACCTCGTCGGCGGCGCGAACGGTCAACACCGGAACGGTGCTCCTGTTCACGACGTGATCAGTGACGCTCCCGAGGACGTACTCCCCCAGTCCGCGCCGTCCGTGGGCTCCCATCGCGACGAGGTCGAACTCGTCGGCGGTGGCGTGCTCGACGATAACTTCTCGCGGATCGCCCTGAACGACGGTCGTCACCACGGACACGCCGTGGTCCGCTGCCATCGCCGCGGCCTCGGACACGATATCGTTACCCTCCCGCTCGAGCGTATCGACGACGTCGTCGCCGAGGCGAGTGAGGCTCGGTTCTTTCGTATCCGCCACGTTGAGCAGGTGCACGGTCGCCTCCCGATCGGCGGCAACGTCGAGGACGTGCTCGAGGGCGGCCGTCGCGGAATCGCTCCCGTCGGTCGGGACGAGGATACGAGTGGACATGGCGGAGCGTTCGAGACGGATCCGCTTATCAGTTATTGGTAGTCTGGTTTCTTTATTCAGGGTCGGTCGTGAAACTCGCGTTCAGTACAGGTGACTAGATCCAAGATCTGGTCGGAGCAAAAATATATAAAATATTTCATATCTGTCACAGGTGTGGAACCAACACTATCTATGAAATTCTTACATTTCATCAGGAATTTCAGAACCAACCGCGGACTGTGCTAAGTGGGAAAAAGTTCACATAAATGCCTTTTCCTGCTCTTTTTCTGCTTTTCTCTATTACTATTTCGTATGCTTATCGTCGAGTATTGGACAGATACCCCTCTGCTGAAAACTGCTTTCGACCACGCCCCAGAGATGAGTGTGTATCCTGAAGAAGGGTATATTGACGAGAGGGCTCACTATATTTTCTGGGCTGGTGGCGGGGATTTCGACGCCTTTGAGGAGGGCCTTGATACTGACCCGACGGTCACAAATTCGAAAACCCTGACCGAGCTGGAAACGCGTAAGCTATACCGAGTCACAGCTACTGAACAGGGAGGAGACCTAGGGAGACTCCAGGTTTGGCGTGACCTTAACCTTGTGCTGCTTGACGGAGAAGGAACTCATGACGGTTGGGTGCATCGGATGCGGTTTCCTGACCGGGAAGCACTTACCCAATTTAACAGGCTTTTTCAGGAGCAGGGATGGCCTTTCCGCCTTCAAACGATTTATCGTGAGACTGAAGCACGGAATGATGTTGATGCATTGTTAACGAGCAAACAGAAAGAGGCGCTTGTCGCTGCTTATGAGGTCGGACATTTCGATATCCCGCAGACAGCGTCGCAAACTGACGTTGCAGCAGAGGTGGATATCTCTTCTCAGGCGCTCTCTGAGCGGCTCCAGCGAGGGATACGGACCTTGATCGAGGCGACAGACATCGCCCCGTAGAACTTAAACCCCAGAATATTCCCCCACCGAGGCGATGCGTCTGCGAGTGTTCTTTCTCTATACTGATGGCAGCACAAACGACGATCTACGAAGCGATTGGAGAACCACGGCGTCGTGAAGTTTGTCAGTACCTGGAATCTACTGAGGATCCCCCGGTGACGCTCGAGGAGGTAGCGACACACGTCGCCGTGGACAAACAGACTGAACGTGATAGCCCCGTAACAGAGAGGGAATCCTCCCGGCGGATTCTTCTCGAACTCCACCACCAACATCTTCCGAAACTGGCCGATGCAGCCATACTACAGTATGAGGTCGACCGGAAGTTACTGAATGCTGGCCCTAAACTACCGGCAGCTATCGAACTCATTGGGAGTGTGCAGGGAGCCACTGGGAATGTCGCCCCGAACCCGTAGACGCCCTCTCCGCATAGATCTTTAGTGGCCGGGACGCGTTGAGAGAACAGTGAGCGCTTACTAAGTAGCTGTAGTCACCGAAACTCTCGATTCGGTTTCAGGGGCGGTTCTGAATAAAGAGATCGTGTTACCGGTATACTGTCGGCTGTCCGTCAGTGTCGTGGCGTCGTCGAACGGTCTCGACAACGCCCGCGCGTCACCCAGCGGTATTTGTGGCGGAGTCGAAGTGGCGTGCGAGGCGCTGGCACTCGGCCCCATAGTCGAAGAATGACTGCGGGATCACGCTGATCCCCCCGCCCCAGAGAGAGCGGCTAGCTGGAGTCGATGCGAATCTCGCCGTCACCGGTGACGGTTACCAGGCAATCGCTGTACTCGAACGTCACCGATCCGCCGGAGCGAAGCCCGTCCGCACGGGGTTCGAACAACCGCTCGAGCGCGTCGGCGTTGATCGAGTAATGGAGCGGCTCGAGTTCGGTAACGTCCTCGCCCTGAAATGTTGCGACGGCGTCCGCGACGGCAACGCTGAGCGGTTCGTCGTCGAGTCTATCGTATTGCACGGAATAGTGATCCCCCATCGCGGTCGACGGTGATCGTGAACTCATCTCGGTCATGGATTAGTACGTACCCCCAGTACGCAGGTGGGAAGTCGTCCCTTGGTTCACGAGTCGTTGCAAAGAGCCTGATCGTTAACTGTGTAACGGTTCCTTCGAACGACGGTTAATCAGTTAACCTCCGAAGCGGCCGCCCCCTCGAACAGGGCCGCGAACAGCTTTCGTTCGGCGGATCGAACGTGCTTGTGAAAGGCGGGCGAGGAGATGTCCAGCGAGCCGGCGATCTCCTCGCCGTTCGCTCGGCGGGGCCACTCGAAGAAGCCGCCGTGATAGGCCGTCTGGACCACCTCGCGCTGGCGGTCAGTGAACGTTTCGAGAAGCGCGCTGCGCGCCGGACCGCTGACCGTCGATCCATCGTCGGTCGCCCCCTCGCGTCGGGCCACCATCGACACCGAGGGCCCGCTTCGGCTGATACCTGATAACACGTCGCGAATCTCGACGGCGTCCGGTACGTCGACGATCGCGCGGCCGCCCGACGCGTCGGCAACGAACTCGCGCAGCCGCGCGCCGTGGGTATCGGTGATCGAACCCAGGAAGGAATCGGTGACCCGGAGCTGGAGCAACGTCTCCTCCTCGTAGTCGGCGATCGTGGTGATCTCGTTGATTCCCTCGATAGCGGTGTATTCGGCTGCCTCGAGCGATTCGTCGACCGGCACCTCGGCGGCCACGAATACGAACTGGTCGCCGTCTGCTCGCGCCGTCGCCCCCTCGTACGTCACGGACTCGCCGAGGAACTCGGCGAGCCGACACAGCGTCGCGTCCGCCGCGACCTCGAGTTCCACCTCGGTGTGACCGTCACCGAACAGCGCGTTCTTCCGTTTGACGGCGTCGATCGCGTACGCGATCGTCTCGCCGAGTTCCGCGAGCGTCGACCGCAGCGTCTCGTCGAACGCGCCCCGTTGTTCCCCGTAGATCGAGAGGACGCCGTAGCAAAACCCGTCGTAGACCAGCGGGATCGCGTACGCGGACTGGAAGTTTCGCGAGAGCGCCTCACCCCGCCACTCGCCGTCGTGAACCGACGCGGCGACGTTTTCGACGTGGACCGGGCTCCGCGTTCGAACCGCCCGCCCAGCCGGTTCGGCGGCCGATTCGTCCACCGTCGTTATCGTCACCGCGTCGAGATACCCCCGTTCGAACCCGGCGTGGTATCGCGGTTCGAGGCTGTTCCCGCTCGGGTCGGGTTCGCCGAACCAGGCCAGCGAACACGACTCGAGTTTGGCCAGTGATTCGGGGATCCCACGTTCGATCTCGCTTCGGGAGTCGGCCATCAAAAGGAGTTGTTCGACCTCTTGACGCACCTCGTTGGCGGCGTTGAGCCGCTCGAGGTGTCGGTTCTGTTTCTTGAGTTCGCGTTCGCGTTCGCGGAGCCGGCGGCTTCGCCCGATCCGGTCGAGGGCGGCTTCCGCCGTCGTCGCGAACAGTTCGGCGAGTTCGACGGTCTCGTCGGTGTACGCGTCGGATTCGGTCGACAGCGCGACGAGAACCCCGTGTTCGCCGAGCGGAACGGAGAGACCGCTTCGAACGTCCGGCGACTCATCGCGAACGATCCCCACCGCTCGTCCGTCGTCGTGGACCGTCGGTTCGCCGGCGACGAACGCCCGCCACGGATCGCCGGCGTCGGGTGGGAGCGGGTGGGGCGAACCGAACGTCGACTCGATGGTCGACGAGTACGCCGTCGGCAGCAGTTCGTTCGCTTTCGCGTCGAACCGGTAGACGACGGTTTCGAGGTCGAGCACGTCGGTCGCGATGTCGACGATGTACTCGCACGCCTCTTCCTTCGAGTCGACCGTCAACAGGTGACTGGTCGCCTCGTGGAGCGCGTTGAGCGCCTCCTGATACTGGACCCGTTCGGTGATATCGTTGGCGACGCCGATGACCCGGTCGACGGTACCGTCGTCCGCGATCGGTCGGAGGGACGTCTCGAAGATACGGTCTCCGAGCCGTCTCCGCGTGTTGACTGCCACCCCATCGAGCGCGTCCCTCGCGTCGGCGCGGACCGCGGGGTAGTCCTCGAGCAGTTCGAAGAACGATCGGCCGATGACCTCCTCCGATTCGAAGCCGAGATTCGCGAGCCCCTGGCCTTCCGAGAGCGTGAAGGTCCCGTCGTCGTCGAGAACGAACAACACGACGGGAACGTTCTCGACGAGCGTCTGTAATCGCTCCGTCCGCTCGGTCAAATCCCGTTTGCGTTCGACGCGCTCGGTCACGTTCCGCCAGTAGACGGAGATTCCGGACGGCGATGGGTAAATCCGCGACTCGATCCACGCGTCGTAGGCCTCCAGGTAGGCTTCGACCGTCCGCGCCTCTTGCGTTTCCATCGCCTCGATGGCGGCGTCTTGAAACGAGGTCCCCGCTATCTCCGGGAAGACGTCGAGGATTGGTTGACCGACCAGGTCGGATCGCTCGAGATCGAGCACGTCGAGCGCGCGATCGTTCACGTAGGTGAACCGCCAGTCGGCGTCGAGGGCGTAGAACGAGTCCGTGACGCGTTTGAACGACTCGCTCAACTCCCGTTCGATGCGGTGGAACTTCGTAACGTCCCGTATCGACGCGATGATGCCGTCGACGGCGTCGTCCTCGAGTCGGTTGGTGAGAACGGCCTCGTGGACGTACCAGCGCCCGTCCGCGTGTTTGCACGTGTATTCGACGGTCCGCGTGGTGCCGAGTTCCCCCTCGCAAACGGCGTCGAACTCGTCTCTGACCGTCTGCCCGTCGTCGGGGTGGACGAACTCGAGCATGTTCTTGCCGGACATTTCACTCGAGGTGAACCCCCCGACGCGTTCGATTGCCGGGCTCACGTCGGTGACCGTTCCCTCCTCGTCGAGGACGATCAGCAGATCCGACGACTGTTCGATCAACGTCCGGTACAACTCCACCCGGTGGTCGGCCGATCGCTCCATCGCGGTGAACTCGACCGTCCGCCGGAGTCGATGGGTCAGCAACGGCGGCTCCTGGATGGTCGTCTTGGCGACGAGTTCGGTCGCACCCTCGTCTCGGAGGCGGTCGATCGACTCGTTCGCAGCCGGATCGACCGCGTAGACGATCGGACACGATCCGTCGACGGCCGCGAGGACGTCTCGGTCGTCGGTCAGGACGCAATCGACCGTCTCGAGCCGGTCGTCCGTGAGGTCGGACGCGTTCGGAACGGATTCCGCGACGGCCACCGCTTCGTCCCCGAGCCCCGCCGTCGCCGTCCGGATCCACTCGGACGAGCCGACGGAAAGGGCGCGGACGGGCGTCGTCTCGGTATCCTCGAGACTTCGAACCATACCGCTTGTGGGAGCGGAGAAGGGAAAAAGCTCGCGTCGGTTCAGACTCCGATCGACGGCCTACTCGAGGACGAGCGGGCCGTGCTCGACCAGGTAGCCGTCGTCGCGGTCGTCGATAGCGCGGGCTTCTCGAAACCGGATTCCCCGTTCCATATCGGTCATGACCGGCGTCTCGTAGTAGTCCGCTTCGTACTCGAACGCCCCGCCGTCCCGACGGCGGCGCTCGACGAACGCCCGATGCCGCTCGAGGCGAGCGCGGCCGACCGACCGCGACAGCGCCGGCACGTCATCGATCCGGTCGTCGAATACCTCGAGGAAAGCGTCCTCGAGTTCGAACCCGATCGAGTTTCGGCCGGCACACATCGCCGCGAGCGTGGTCGTGCCGGTGCCCCAGAAGGGGTCGAGAACGGTGTCGCCGTAGGCGGAGTACATACAGAGCAGCCGGTAGGGGATCTCCAGCGGGTACGCCGCTGACCGCTCGCGGAGTTCGTCGTCTGCCTCCTCGAGGGACTGCAACTCTCCCGTGACGTCGGTCCAGACGTCCGAGAACCAGCGGTTGCGCTCCTCCCAGAAGAACGCGGCCTCGTAGCGCCGGTCGGCTCCCGGCTCGAACGCGCGGCGCTGGTCTCCCTTTCTGAAGAGCAGGATGTACTCGTGTTCCAGCGTCACGTAGGCGTTGGGCGGAATCATCCCGCTGCCCATGAACTTGGCCGCGCTGTTGGCCGGTTTGCGCCAGAGCACGTCCGGCAACGGATCGAACCCGCGGTCTTCGAACGCCGCGAGCACGCGAGCGTGGTTCGGATAGACCCGAAAGCTCCCGTCGACCGATCGGGTCGCATCGCCCACGTTGATACAGGCGATGCCGCCGTCGACGAGCACCCGCTCGAGCTCGTCCCAGACGGCCTCGAGTTGGTCGTGCATCCCGTCGAACGCGGCCTGACCGTCGTCGTTGGCCAGCGCGTCACCGATCGCGGGATCGAGCCCGGTAAAGAGGTCGTCCCACATCTCGATCATCGGATACGGCGGCGACGTGACGACGAGTTCGACCGACTCGTCGGCCACGCGCGAGAGATCGCGAGAATCACCGGCGAAAACGCGGTGGGTCGTCTCCATTGACCGTATACTGTCTGCGTCGGGCCCTTAGCTCCTTCGTCAGGGCGACGGTACGGATTCGAAAAAATCGCTCGAGTCACCGGTCGGCCCGGCGGAGCACCGGCCGAACCGGAGATGCGCTATTCGGATCGAAGAGCGGCGATTCGAACCCGCGAACTCGGTCGTGCGGCGGACGCGTCACTCCTTGCTTGCCTCGCTTCTACTCTTCGCTTTCCTCGCCTGCCCCCTGGGCTTCCTCCATTTCTTCCGACTCCGCCGCATCGTCCGCGTCGTCGCTCGTGGCCGGTTCGAACTCCTCGATCGGCTCCCACTCCTCTTCCTCGCCCGAGGCGAGGCGCCGACGGAGGAACGCGGCCCCGGCGAGCACGCCCACGGCTAGTAGCAGCCGGGGGAGCCGCGATGTCGAACCGGAATCCGATTCGTCCGCCGTCTCGGCCGCCGTCTCGTCGGTCGCTTCGGTCGACTCCATGACGTCCTCGATGATCTCCGGCTCCTCGAGGTCATCGATCGGCGACTCCTCGAGTTCGGGCGATTGACGACCCACGAGAAAGCCGACGGCCGCGCCGAGGCCGAACAGGGCCCCCGCGAGCGGTAGCCGTCCGCCCGATCGCGATCCCTCGGACTCCTCGACGGCTTCGAGAATCGATTCCCGCATCGACGAATCCATTCCTCTGTTGATTGCTTCCTTGACGATGAGCTCGGACAACGTTTTGTCTTGTTGTTCCATCTCGGGCATAATTCGCTCCGACCACACCACCGCACATAGTTCTGTTCACCGTTTCCGTCGTCGGCTCCACCGGCCCCGCTCGTTTCAGGGAACGGTTTCGAAAGACAAACTGTTTAATTACTTGTTTACCGGCGTGGCGATCGACTGCTCACCGGCCATCGCGATCGGTTGCTGTCGACCCGTAATTTGCGTTACAGTGGGCTGAACTGGCCGGAGAACCGATATCGACGGAGTTCCGTCGGGAAATCAGTTCCTACGTCCGCTTTCGATTGGCCGCGAGTACGTGTCGGTCGCGCGCGCGGACGGCTGCCGAGCGGGCCTTCGATCGATGTGCGACTCGAGGGCACCCCTCACCGATCGGATCGCGTCGTCGATCGATAAATCGACTGCTTCCCGTGGTATAAGGTCTCATCGGCGCGACGAGGACGAAGGGAGGTGTAGAACGCCTTCCATAACGAAAGGGGTCCGCTCGAAACGGATCCGGGTATGAGCGTTTTCCGCCAGCCCGGGGTCCTCGGTCGGTCGACGCGGCGACGCGTAGTTGGCGTCACCGCGGCGCTCTCGGCCGCGGCCGTCGAAACGCTCGCGGTCGGGTGCTGGTTCGTCCTCGTCGTCGACTCGCGAACGGCGTCGACCGCACTCGCGGGGCTCGGGGTGCTGTTCTGCGGGTCGCTGCTCAGGGCGGGCGTCTTCGGCGCGACGGTCAGCGATATCGACGACCTCCTGCAACCGCGGCGACTGGGCGTGACGATCGTGCTCACGACCGGGTGGATCGTCTGGTTGCTCGTGGCCGAACTGATCGGCGCGGTCCCCGGCGTCGTCGTCGCGACCGTCGTCCTCGCGGGGATCCTCACCGCGCAGTTCCGTCTCGAGCGACGCGTCTTCGGGGAACGCACGTCCACGCGCGTGACGTTCACGCCGGTGGTCCCGGGACTTCTGATGGCCGTCGGCGCGTCGACGTTACTCGCGACCGCCTGGTTTACCGACTGGAGCCTCTCCTCGCCACCGGTTTCGCTCGGCGTCACGACCGCGGTTCTCGAGATCAACGCGCTTCACGTCGGCGTGCTCGTCTTCGGACTCTTCGCATTTCTCGCCCACCAGTACCGATTTCAGCGGATTCTCGACCCCTGAGACGGTCTGCCGTGACAGTGTCCCGGCGCACCGCCCGGCGGGTCGCGGTGCGCGGGAACTACCTGACTGATAGGAGTCCGTGTCACGCCTGGGGCTCGAGCGGGGATCGACCGCTCACTTCCCCTGTGCACCCACGTTCTGATCGCTCTCGAAGGAGTCCGGATCCGGTTCGATCGCCGCGTACTGCACCGCTCGCCGCCCCAGCGTCGCGACCCGCTTCTCGAGTTTCGGATCGACGAACTCGCCGTCCTCGAAGGCGGCGCTCGCGTTCGGGATCGCCGCCTCGTGGGGGATCACCCACGCGTTCAGCGCCCGGCAGACCGACCGCATGTGCTCGAGGGCCGTCACGGGAAACGCACCACCCGAGACGGCGAGGAGTCCGACGGTCTTGTCCGCGAACTCGTCGAACCCGCAGTAGTCGATCGCGGTCTTCAGCGGCGAGGCGTACGACCCGTGATACATCGGCGAGCCGAGGATGATCGTATCGGCGGCGCGAACCCGGGCCGCCAGCGCCTCGGCATCGCCCGCGTCCTCGCGGTCCCGGTCGGCGTCGAAGACCGGGAGGTCGTACTCCCGGAGATCGAGTAACTCGGTCGTCGCGCCGGCCCGTTCGGCGGCCGAGAGGGTCGCTTCGAGCGCGGTCCGAGTGTGACTGCCCTCGCGGAGACTGCCACAGAGCGCAGCCACGTGGACGTCGCTGTCGGTCATGTCTATCCGGACGGCCGGAAGCGGGAAAAGTATCCCGAACGTGACCGTTTTTGAGGCGATTCGGTCGGAACTCCGCCCAACGTGGGACGACTATCGTAGCCCCTGAAACGATTTCCCACTAATCGCAACGCCGTCGTTCGATTCGGCGCGTATTGACTTTCGGTGGCTACGATAGCCGTCGGAGACGCAGCCGTTGCAGAAATCCGGGACGATATCGCGAAATCGCGTCTCACCGCGGCGCTCGAGGAGTCCCTCCGTCGGAAAGAGACTACGCCGAGCCACTCGCGGCTGGCGGCTTCGCTTCACTCGTGCGTGGTGGAACGAACAGCCGCGAAAACGGGTGCCCTCGAGTCAGGCGGTCGTCGCGGTCGCGTCCGACGTTCGAACGCTTCCGTACACACCGACGACCGAGAGGATCGCGATGATCGCACCACCGAGGCTGTTGATCCCGACCACCAGTTCGCGGTCGATTCCGAGGACGAACGGTGACGCGGCGATCCAGATTCCGAGCAACACGAGGACCGCGGCGAGGGCGATGCTCTGGGTGCGGCTTTCGCCGGTTCGGTACGCGTGTACCGAGGCGACGAGTGCGGTCACAGCGCCCACGAGGACGTTGTGGATTCCCTCGACGCCGGTGATCGTGAAGACGACCGTCGATGCCATGATGAACACACCGAGTACCGCCGTCAATCCGGCCGTTCGTTCGACCAGCACTGACGAGTCGTCCGCGGATCGCGTTTGACTCATATGCAATGCAACGTGAGCTTCGTATTTGAGAGCACCGATAATATACACTATCTGATAGGTGTCCGGATCTGAGGAGCGAATTCCCCCCGGCATCGGATCCACTGACGGTCAGTGCAACCCCGATCGAACCCCGACGGCGCTGGCCCAGCTCGTTACCGTGAGAGGAGACACCAGCAGTAGCGCTCGACCGACCGAAGAAGGGGCCTACCCGTCGGTTACTGCCGGAAGCGTCAACGAGAACGTCGTGCCTTCGCCGGGCTCGGAGTCGGCCCAGATCGTCCCGCCGTGGCGTTCGACGATCCGCCGACAGAGCGCCAGCCCGATTCCCGTCCCCTCGTATTCTTCGCGGCTGTGCAGTCGATCGAAGACCGTGAACACGCGATCGTGGTTTTCCGGGTCGATGCCGATCCCCTCGTCGCGAACCGAGAGGACCCACTCTCGGCCTCGACGCTCGGCGTCGATCTGAACCCGCGGCGGGCCGTCCGCGTGATACGTCAGCGCGTTATCGAGGAGGTTCTGGAAGACTTGCCGCAACTGACTCGCGTCGCCTTCGACGACGGGAAGATCGCCGATCGTGATCTCGGCGTCGGTCTCGTCGATCTGTAACTGGAGATCGGCGATCACGTTCTCGAGCACGGCGTCGAGATCGATCGGTTCGAGCGGATCGCCCCGCGTTTCGACGCGGGAGTATTCGAGCAGGCCGTCGATCATCTCGTGCATGCGTTCGGCACCGTCGACCGCGAACTCGAGGAACTCCCGCCCGTCCTCGTCGAAGGCGTCACCGTACCGGGTATCCAGCAGTTGGAGGTAGCTCGTGACCATGCGGAGGGGCTCTTGTAAGTCGTGCGAGGCGGCGTAGGCGAACTGCTCGAGTCGCTCGTTCGACGCCTCGACCTTCTCGACCGTCTCTTCGAGTTTCCGCTGTGACTCGCGCCGTTCGGTGATGTCCGTGAGCGTGACGAGGGCGCGACTGACGTTTCCGTCCTCGTCCCGGACCGGCATCCCGTGTTCCATGATAATTCGCCGGTCGTCGTCAAACGGCTCGATCTCGTAGACATTGGGCTCCGTGACTTCCTCGCCCTCTAGTACCTGCACCATCGTCCAGTCTTCGGGTTCGACTGGTTCACCCGTCTCCGCCCACGCCGCCGAGTACTTCTCGTACTCCGCGATCGACTCCGCGTCGAAGACGTCGCCGCCCCAGATTTCCTTCGCCGTGTCGTTCGCTCTGAGCAGCGATCCGTCCGCGTTCGCCACGACCGCACCGACGGGTAACACCTGAAAGAGCGTCTCGAGTTCCGTTCGCTGCCGTTCGACCTCGAGCTCGGCCCGCTTTCGGTCCGTGATGTCCGTGAGCGCGCCGGGGAACGTGACGGGATTGCCCTCCTCGTCGCTCTCGACGTGGCCGCGGGCGACGACCCACCGGAGTTCGTCTTCCGCGTTCCAGACGCGATACTCCGACTCGTACTCGCTGCAGCGTTCGACGGCGTCCTCGACTTGCGCTTCGACGCGGTCGCGATCGTCCTCGTGGATCGCAGCGGTGAACCGCCCGAGCGGAACGCCGTCGCGAGCCTCTTCAGGGTCGATACCGAACGTTTCGGCGAACGACGCGCCGACGGTCATCTGATCTTCGGGAATCATCCATTCCCACGTCCCGACCGCACCGGCTTCGGTCGCGGCCTCGAGTTGTGTCTTGGCGTCGCGAAGGTACCGTTCGTGCTCCTTGCGTTCGGTGATATCCCGATCGGAGACGATGATCGACACGACGTCCCCCTCGTCGTTCGTGACGGGTCTGAAGACGCCGCTGATCGTGAATTGCTGCGCATTTCGCCCGACGATATCGGTCTCGAACTCGACGTACTCGCCGGCCGCCGCTCGCTCGGTCCAGTCTTTCACGTCGGACTGCACGCCGTCTCCGTCCCCCCACCACGGGGTCTCCCAGAACGCCTCGTCGATCACGTCCGCGAGGTCGGCGTCGATGTACTCCATCGCCGTCCGGTTGATATCCAGCACCGTCCCGTCCGGCTCGAGCAGGCCGACGAGAATGTTCGGATCGTCGAAAACCGCCTCGAACCGCCGCTCCGTCCGTTCGTTCTCGACGGCCATCGCGAGGGTGTTCGCCACGCTCCGGACGAAATTCGCGTCGTGTTCCGCGAACTCCCGCCGTTCGGTCGGGTGGGCTGCCAGGACGCCCCACGGCTCCTCGTCCGAGCCGATCCCGACGCTGATCCCGCTGACGATACCGTGATCGGCGAGGTGGGCGGGATCGGAAAACCGCCCGTCGGCTCGCAGATCGTCGACGACGACCGGCCCGTCTCCGCGTAGCGCTCGGCCGGCCTGCGAGTCGGGGGTCGCCGATACCGTCGCGGTCCCGACGCAGCCGTCGCGCCAGCCCACGCCCTGCCGAAGGACGAACTCGTCAGTCGCCGGGAGCGACTCGAGAACCGCCGCGAACTCGGTCTCGAGCGTCTCGGCGATCGTCGCCGTCGCCTCGCGAAGCAAACTCGTGAGGTCGTCGATTTCGAGCGCGCGCTGCCCGAACTCGGCGACGGCCTCCTGTTGACGGATACGGGCGCGTGTCGAGGGATCGCTCTCCGCCCGAGGAGATGAGGTCATTCGTCGTACATTCCTCGGGGCGGAGGATAAGGGCTTCCCCGGACGACCAACCGTCCGGACCCGTCAGATACGGTGGCCAAACGCGCGCTTCCTGGCAGGGGGAATGCGAGGGAACGGTTCCGAGACATCACGGCGGCCTCGTCCGACCGTCCGGCGTCCTCGAGCGTCTCTGGATCTCCTCGAGCGTCCGTGACGGTCGTTCCGTCGGACCGATACGGAACACTAATCACCGACGGTGGTCGTGCATCTCGTGTGGAGGTGGCAATATGATGACAGCAAGCGCCCGGGTTCGGGCCTCACTGCTCTGGCGAATGGCCGTCGCCCTGGTCGTGTTGACGGTCGTCTCGATACTCATCGCCGCGACGGCGATCGTCGTCGGCGGCTCGCTCGCGTGGCTCGGAATCCTCGTCGTCGTCTACGTGCTCGAGACGTTGTTCCTGCCGTTCTCCGGGGACTACTTCGGGCTGTTGCAGTGGACGCTCACGCATCCCCTCCGCGTCGCGATCGCGAGCGGGATTCCCCTGCTCCCGGTCCTGTACTACTGGCCGGTCCGGGACGAGATCCGGGAATTCCAGGCGGAACTCGGAAAAGCGGGTGCGCCGGCGTCCGAAACCCATTCCGAACTGGCGGCGGTGGTCCGTCGGCTCGCCCAGCAGGGAGACGTTCCCGAGCCGGACGTCTACGTCGCCGATCGCCGACGGCCGGAGTCGTACGCTATCGGCGGCCGCTCGAGCGGGACCGTCATCGTCACGACGGGGCTCGTGAATCGGCTCTCGGCGGGCGAGCTGGAAGCGGTGCTCGCACACGAGCTCAGCCACCTCGCGAACGGCGACAGCCGCATCATGAACCTCGTGCTCGTTCCGATGCTGGTCGCCGAACGCGTCGGTTCGGACGACCCGCCGTCCCGAAAACTGCTGGTCTCCCAGCCGCTGGCCTACCTGGCCCGGCTCGTCCTGTGGGCGCTCCTGAGGGTCGTCACGACGGGACAGCGGCTGTGCTGTCAGTTCGGAATCGCCGTCCTCTCGCGCGGTCGGGAGTTCGCGGCCGACAGGGGAGCCGCGGAGCTGACGGGCGCGCCGAGCGACCTCGCCAGCGCGCTCGAGACGCTCTCGGACGACCGCTCGCGACCCAGCGAGGACAAGCGAACCTGGGCGAAATCGGCCAGCGCGCTGGATATTCTCCCGCGCGAGGCGGCGGCCGCGTCGCCGGGCCCGTTTCGGACCCATCCGAGCACCGAGCGGCGGATCGAGCGCCTCGAGCGGCTGGTCGTCGAGCGGGTGACGGGAGCCGGCACTCGCGAGTAGCGGTTCCGGGCTCTCGCGGTCGGCGACGAGCGGCTGGCCCGCGAACGAGGGCTGCAGCGCTGCGGGACGCTGAAACGACTACTTGGCAGTCATGGGACCAGAGAGTTGCAGTTTTATCCTTGCGGTTGCATAGTCGGGTATGGCTTCGGCAGACGAAACCGACGAAACTGATCTGGGGGAGGTAGTCGACATTCTATTGGTCGAGCCGAATCACGGCGACGTGCGACTCTTCGAGGAGAACTTCGAGGAGGGGAAAATCGCGAACGCAATCCACACGGTCTCCGACGGTGAGGCAGCCCTCGATTTCGTTCATCAACGCGGCGACTACGGGGACGTCCCGAAGCCGGATCTCATCCTGCTCGAGCCCCAGCTCCCCGGCACGAGCGGGATGGCGGTCCTCGCGGAACTGAACGACGAACCGGTACTGAGCGAGATTCCCGTCGTCGTCCTCACGAGTTCGAAGATGGGCGAAGACATCGTGCGATCCCACGGCCTCGAGGCCGACGAGTACATCCGGAAGCCGGTGGACACCGACGAGTTCGTCGAGTTCGTCCAGTCGATCGAGGACTTCTGGTTCGCGATCATCAAAACCGACGGCGACGACTGATTCGACGCTCCGGCTCGAAAGTGAGACCGCAAATCGCGGTATCGTCCGTTCGGGTACTGCAGATAGCCCCCTCCCCCCACCGATACACCCCGAACCTTCTGTGAGTCCGGTTCGAGATGGTCCGGGACCGATATTCCGGGACCGAGACCGGACCGGGACGGCTCGTTCGCGGCTATCCGCTCCAGTGAACGCTCGTTTCCGCACTCGCGTATCCGCTCGACCACTCGCCGATCAACTCGAGATCGTCTGCGGATGTCGAACTCGGGACATCGAATCGGAGAACGCCGGCTATCGTTTTCCCAGCGCCGATGGTCCCGTACGTGCCGTACTCCCCGTCATCGATGGGATCGACGTAGCTTCCGCTGATTCCCACGTCGAGGGACGCGGTATCGTACACCGATCCGTCGGCGGAAAGATCCAGATCGGACGATCGAGGGGCCAACAACCGTTCGGTACTGTTGTTTCGAACTTCGAATTCGAAGAACACGAACGATCCGTCCGCTTGGACGGTCTCGGAGCCGTAATACGAATCTGCCTCGAACGAATCCGTAACGATGGGGTCGCTGACCGCGATCCGTGGCAACCCGTCGACGGCTACCGTCTCACCGAACGTCGCCGTCAGGGGCGTCACTTCCACCGACTTCGAGACGTTGTATTCGTCGAGGAAAACGGCGAACGATCCAGTCGTCACCGAATTGAAAGAAAGCCGGACGCTCGCAGTGTCTTCAGCGGGGACGGTGACTTCGAACGACTCGGTGTCGGTCGATCCGTCCGGATAGTCGACCTCGAGGGCGCTTTCGACCGTGTATTCAGTGCCGCCGGCGTTCTCCAGGACGACTTCGGCCGCGATTTCGTCGCCGATCGCGACGCTTTCGGGGAGGGTCAACTCGAGGAAGCCGACGTCGGGTAGCTCCGAGGGGTCAAGCGAGAGGTCCCACGCCGCTTCCTCACCGTCTTCGGAGTCGCCGGAGCCGACCCACGAGAGCGTCGCGGACTCGGTCGCGTCCGGGATCGAAAACGCTAGCCACCCGCCAGCGGAGACGTCCTGCCGAGCGTCGGTAGGCGCTTCGTACGCCTCGCCCGAAACCGGGGTCTCGAGCGACGGCGGAACGACGTTGTCGTATTGCTCGCTCTCCGCGACGAGTTTGAAATTCTCGGCTCGAGGGAGATCCCGCGTTTCCTCGCTCCGGTTCGCGACCTCGACGTTCGCGAGTACCCACATTTCACCCTCGTTCGATTCGCGAAGATCACCGTCGCCGTCCTGGAGTTCGATCGCGAGTTCCACGTCGGCGAGCGTCAGTTCGATACCGCCGGTTTCGATCGTCGACCCGACGTCGTCCTGCGGGTCCGCGTCGTTCTCCCCGTTCCCGCTCGAGTCTCCGTCGTCGGAGCTCGAGGTGCATCCGGCCACGAGGGCCAGCGGAACGGTCGTCGCCTGCAGGAGCGTTCGTCTGTTCATAGAGCGATACTCTCCGGATTACGTTAATATCTACTGGCAGATCACCCGCCAGCGAAGGTGTCCGAGAACGTGACCGCGCGTCGGTTCGGACTGATCGGCGGGTCGCGGCGGTCGGTCCTCGAGTGGGTTCGGTACCATCTCCGGGGCGATACCGTCTCCGGAGCGGGCGTGGCGATCACGGTATTCGCTCGCCGTCATCGGTGACCGCGATCGCGAAGTCGTCACAGAGCCACCAGCGGATCGCGTTCGGGGAGTGTCGCATCGCAGTTCGGACACTGCACGGCTGGCTCGGCTCGAGCCCCGGTCATCCGCTCCCACCCGTCCCTCGAGCGCTCGCGTCGACAGGTTCGGAATCGGGCGCGCCGAGTCCGATTTCGCAGGCGGCCGCGAGGCGCTCGGCGCGCTGGATGAGGGTGTCTGAAGCACCGGGACGGATTTTCGATCTGGACTCGACGGGTCGTGAGTCGCTTCGATGCCCTCATTTGCTTACTACCGCGCCTATCGAAAAAATCCTTCTACGATATTGTGGGATTTTATCTACGGTATCGACTAACTGCTCGAGCGTTTCGAACGATGTAAGAAGCCGTTCAGAAACGCGTAACTGATGAGGAAACCCGGTGATTGGATGCAGAATCCGACAGACGAGCGGATTCTGGAGGTGCTGAATACCAGGTTAGAGCTTGGTCCGACGACGATCGGGAGAAACATCGATCGTGATCGGACCGGCGTCAGCCGACGTCTCTCCGTGTTGGTTGAGTATGGTCTCGTAACTCGAGTCGATGAAGGATACTACGTTCTTACTGATCTCGGAGAGCAATATCTTACTGGGGAACTTGATGCGGACGGGCTCGAGCCGGACAATAACTGACTGAAGGACGAATTACGTCGGGACCGCCATCGAGAAACGGATGGTCGAGAAGTGTTGTTTTGATCTCGAGCGGGCGAGCTAGCTCGGTGCAAAATACGGCAACGGGGTGCCCGTTGGGAGTAAGTCGATAGTGACACGAGTTTCCATTCGGAGAACCCGCGAACCTCGCGCCGAGTACGGGCAGGGTCGGTATCACGCTGTGTGTCTGACGGGAGGTTACTCGTAAAGAACCGCTTTCGCAGCTTCTGGGCCATCTACATCGGGGTGGTTTGGCCAGTCGGTCATCTTTTCGGCACAACAACCCAAACAAAATAGATGGTACGTGTTCGTATTTTGCCAGTTTTCGCGCTCCAACCAGTATCCCTCAGTTTCATCTCCGTCAATACGCGTCCCACACTCAACGCATGCCTTCGGCTTGCAAGGCGGGTTCGGCTCGGGCCAATAAAATCTCATAATACCGTCTATACAGATGACAGCCTAATAACTTTATTCTACCAACACTTAAATTACCAGTTATGATTAGAGATGGTGGGAGATCTCAGGGAAAGACATCTCGTCAATACACCCCTGTACCGACCGAAGCGGGTGTTTCAATTTCCCATGTCGGTCAGAATATCGAACCCGGATCTCCGACTATCGAGAGACTGGACTTGAGTCCGGTACCGGAAGAACGAACAGTCGAGTCAGAGAGGGTGTTGAACCACGCGGACTTCGATTTTACTCGTCTTCTGGGTCAACTCCTCCTCAGACGCAGCTACCGCTCGAGAATTTGCTCGCGGCGAGGAATGGGGTCGGAGGGATTTGAACCCCCGATCTACTGATATCTCCGGTGCGCCTCGGAACTCCAGAGGGTCATCACACGAGCACTGATCAGGTGCCCGATCAGTATATCAGTCTGGAGTGTCGTCCCGGGCGCGGTGCCTCTGGAGTCAGCCGCCATGCCTGGCTTGGCCACGACCCCTCGAGTCTCCGTTGGGCGATCCGCCCTAAAGTGGTTTCGATTCGGTGCTGAAACCGCACTACAGCCACGGGGCCCGTCCCGCGGTGTCCGTCCCGTCGTCGCCCGGATACGCGTTCGACTCCTCCTCGCTCTCCTCGGTCGGCGGCTCGCTCGAGTCCTCGACGTCCCCGCCGTCGGCCACCGCGCCCATCTGCGCGGCCGCCGAACCCGCTTTGGCATCCGAACTCGAGTCCGCGTCGGAGCCGACCCACGGGAGGTCGACTGCAAACAGGGCGGCGACGAGCAGCGCCGCGAGCGGGGCCTGTCCGAACGCCATCCCGAGCAGGGACAGCGGCAGCAATCCGAGCGCGACCGCGCTCCCGAAGCGGAACCGATCGATGTCCATGTACTCCCGCAGGTAGGGCCCGGTGAGGGCGATGGTCAGCGCGAACGCCACGCCGACGGCCGCCGCCAGCGTCGCGTGGACGACGAGGACGGGATCGGTCATCACGACGAACGTCGCCCCCGAGGGATCGATGCTCGCGACCAGACCCAGCCCGATGACGACGACCGGATTGGGGAGGTAGTCCCCGATGGTGGCGCTGGCGGTTTTGGCCGCGATGGCGGCGATCACCAGCGCCGCGAACCGCTCGAAGATGACGATGTCGAGCACGCTCTCGATCGCCGGCGCGAGCGCGGCCTGGACCGCCGCGAGCAGTATCAGCGGGATCCCGACGAGCAGGACGACGGTCGCTTGCTCTCGAGGCGTGCCGTCCATCTCCGCGAGGATCACGGCGACGGTGGCGCTCCCGCCGAAGATCAACAGGCCGACCTGGAACGCGCCCAGCGGCTCGTCGAGCGCGCCGGCCAGGATTAACGCGGGGAAGACGCCGTCGACTAACGGCAGCATCATCACCAGCGCCAGGAGCCTCGCGTCACCCCCGACGATGCGCTCCATCTGGAGCGCGACCGGATGTTGTGACGTACTCATCGGTCAGGGCCGATGGCCGTGACCCGGGGCCAGTGGGCGATATGACGGGCGATCCCGTACCGACCGGTCCGCACACCGGTCGATCGCATTGGGAGTCTGGCCTCGTGCTGTGAGTTTCTGTGTAAAATTCCCGAAGGCGAAGGCGGCGACGAAGTCGGAACTCGTCCGGCCATCGGTTCGGGCGGCGGCTGCACTCACAGCGTACATGCCCGAAGACACGAGCGGCCCGTCAATAAACGTTGTGTGGGACTGCATTCCACGATCAGGCAGTGTTTCAACAGTAGCGTTCAGATCCGTACGGAAACGCACAGATCTGGCACGAATGTGGGCACTCGTCGCTGGAATAGGCGCGATTTGTGACAACGAAAGCGACTCGAGCGCGGACACAAACCGGGCGAGAACCCGAAGGCCTGAGGGGGGGCGGACACCCCGAGCAAGAACGACTCCAGAATCTCATTCGAGCGATACCAAACGATGCGTGCTCGAACCGGGTACCAGCGCGGCTAGACGATTCGCCCACTGAGGCCTCCGTCAACCGTTCACACCCGGATATATCTCGCAACGCTTTTTGCCCGGGGGTCCGGACGGTTTACATGGCGAACGACGTTCCAGAGCAAGAGCCCTATTCTTCGAAACTGCAGGTACCGGAAGCGCTAACGTTCGACGACGTCCTTCTCCGCCCGAAGGAGAGTCGCGTCGAACCCGACGACGCCGACCTCACGTCGAACGTCTCGAGAAACGTCGAGGTATCGGTCCCCATTCTCTCGGCGGCGATGGACACCGTCACCGAGAGCGGGATGGCGATCGCGATGGCCCGTCACGGCGGCCTCGGCGTCCTCCACCGCAACATGAACGTCGACGAGATGGTCGAGGAGATCGGGCGCGTCAAGAGCGCCGACGAGCTCATCATCCCCCTCGACTCGGTCGTCACCGCAGATCCCGAGATGTCCGTCCGCGAGGTCGACGAGCGAATGGCCCGCCAGGGCGTCGGCGGCGCGCCCGTCGTCAACACCAACGGCGAAGTTCTGGGGATCATTTCGAGTACGGACATCCGCCCCCACCTCGAGGTCAACGAGGACGACCCGGTCACCGAGGCGATGACCGACGAGGTCATCACGGCCCCCGAGGATATCGATTCCCGCGACGCGTTCGAGATGATGTACGAGCACAAGATCGAGCGGGTTCCGGTCGTCGACGACGAGAACCTCCTCGTCGGCCTCGTGACGATGCAGGGGATCCTGCAGCGCCGCGAGTACAAGGAGGCCGTCCGCGACGAGGACGGTCGCCTTCGCTGTGGCGTCGCCGTCAGTCCGTTCGAGCACGACCGCGCGACGGCCGCTGACGAGGCCGGTGCCGACATCCTTTTCATCGACACCGCGCACGCGCACAACCTGAACGTCGTCGAGGGTGCCCGCGACATCAAGGAGTCCGTCGACGCGGACGTCGTCGTCGGCAACATCGGCACCCGCGAGGCGGCCGAGGATCTGGTCGGTTTCGCGGACGGCCTCAAGGTCGGCATCGGCCCGGGATCGATCTGTACCACCCGCGTCGTCTCCGGCTCCGGCATGCCCCAGATCACGGCCGTCGCACAGGTCGCGGACGTCGCGAGCGAGCACGACGTGCCGGTGATCGCCGACGGCGGCATCCGTTACTCCGGCGACGCGATCAAGGCGGTCGCCGCCGGCGCGGACGCCGTCATGCTCGGCTCCTACTTCGCCGGCACGGACGAGGCACCGGGCCGCGTCGTCACGATGAACGGGAAGAAGTACAAGCAGTACCGCGGCATGGGATCCGTCGGCGCGATGAAGTCCGGCGACAGCGACCGATACCTCAAGGACGAGCCAGACGAGGACGACGAATACGTTCCGGAGGGCGTCGAGGCCGCGACGCCGTACAAGGGCACGCTCAGGTCCGAACTCCACCAGCTCGCCGGCGGCATGCAGTCCGGCATGGGCTACGTCGGCGCGGAAACCGTCCCCGAATTCAAGGAGCGCTCGGAGTTCGTCCGCGTCTCCGCGGCCGGCCAGGCCGAGAGCCACGCCCACGACGTCGTCATCACCGACGAGGCGCCGAACTACTCGCCCGACGGCGAGTAGCCCGCACGAAGCTCCGTCGTTCGGACGTCGACCCCCGCGATCGCGGTGTCGGATCGAACGGATTTCCGGTAGATAGGCGTTCTTTTCCCCGATCTCGGTAGTAGACGAGAGTGCCCCTTCGAGAGCGTTTCGAAACGCGCACAGTCCCTCGAACCGGACGAGTCGGAGGAGACCGTGCGACGAGCGGTGTCCGCCACGGACCGCCGGTCCGTCTCCGTCACTCCTCTTTCAACTCCGTTCGCCGGATCTTCCCGGTCGTCGTCTGGGGGAGTTCGTCGCGGAACTCGATCACCCGGGGATACTCGTACTCGGCGAGTCGGTCTCGGACGAGATCGCGTATCTCCGCGCGTAGTCCGTCGGCGTCGTCCTCGGCGGAGATCGCGCCGTCCGCTGGTTCGACGACCGCTTTGATGAGCTCGCCTCGCGTCTGGTCCGGTACGCCGACGACGCCCACCTGGGCGACCGCCTCGTGTTCCAAGATCGCCTCCTCGACCTCGCGCGGGCCGACGCGGTAGCCGCTGGTGATGATGAGGTCGTCGTCCCGGGAGACAAACCAGCAGTAGCCCTCCTCGTCGCGCTCGGCGAGGTCGCCCGTGAGGTGCCAGCGTTCGCCGTCGACCTCGAGCGTAACCGACTCGGTCTTCTCCGGGGCGTTCCAGTACTCCTCGAAGACGACGGGGTCGTCCCTCCGGCGGACGGCGATCTCGCCGATCTCGCCAGACTCGACGCGCTCGCCCGTCTCCGAATCGAGGACCGCCACGTCGTGGCCGGGCACGGGCTTTCCCATGCTGCCGGCCTTGGCGGGGAACCACCCCCGGAAGTTCGTCACGAGCAGGTTCGCCTCCGTCTGGCCGTAGAGTTCGTTGACGACCGTCCCCTCGAGTTCCGCGTCGGCCCACTCGAGTATCTCGGCTGTGAGGGGTTCGCCGCCCGAGCAGATGGCGCGCAGCGAGAGGTCGTACGCCTCGGTCGGGTCGTCGATCTCCATCAGCATCCGGATCGCCGTCGGCGGGAGGAACGCGTGGGTGATGTCGAACTCCGCCACGATCTCGAAGGCGCTGTCGGCGTCGAACGAGCCCATGGGATAACCGACGACGGGCCGGCCGTAGTGCCACGCGGGGAAGACGAGGTCGCCCAGCGCCCCGATCCAGGCCCAGTCGGCGGGCGTCCAGAAGACGGCGTCGTCGTCACGGACGTCCCGCTCGAAGTACATCTGGAACGCCGGACAGTGGCCGAGCCAGACGCCGTGGGTGTGGAGGACGCCCTTCGGCGACCCCGTCGATCCGCTCGTGTACATGACGATCGCCGGCGTGTCGACGTCCGTCTCGGCGCGGTCGTAGTCGGTGACGCCCCAGTCGATCGCGTCGTCGAAGCGCCCCGCGGTTGCCTCGCCCATCTCGTCCGTCTCGGCGTCGCCGTCGACCACGAGCACGTGCTCAAGGTCGGGGCAATCAGGCGCGACGGCGTGGATCGTCTCGCGCTGGGAGTCGTCCACGACGGCGACGCGGGCGCCGCTATCCGTGAGCCGGTACCTGAGCGCGTCGTCGCCGAACAGCACCGATAGGGGCAGCGAGATCGCGCCCAGTTTCCAGCAGGCGAGGTGGGTCAGAACGTTCGCCGGTTTCTGCGGGACGACGACCGCGACGCGGTCGCTGCGCTCGACGCCGCGGGACGCGAGGGCGGCCGCGACCGCGTTCGATCCTTCGTCGAGGTCGTCGAAGGTGTATCGCTCGCGGCCCCCGTCGGGGTACGTCTGATAGAGCGCGACCCGGTCGCCGCCCTCGTGTTTCGAGACGAGGTCGGCCGCGGCGTTGAACGCATCGGGGACGTCCCATGCGAACGATTCTCGGGCGTCGTCGTACGAGTCGTGGTCGAGGGTGATGTGCCAGGTCATGGGTCCGTGCCCGTATCGTGGTGCACGACGGGAGGGGTATTCGAAGTCGGGGCCGGATTCAGGGTGACGGCTGTCAGCGAAACGGCCACCCCCGCGATTCGACGGAGACATCGACGTGGTCGAGTCGGGGATCCTCGGCGAGCCCCGCGACGAGGTCGGCGTGGGACGCGGCGTCTCCGGTCGCGACGAGGGTCATCTCGCCGCCGTAGCGGTCCGCGTCGCCGCGCTCGCCGCCCGCTCGCCAGCGCAGGTCGAGTTGCGCCCGCCGAAACCGCGTCCCCTCGAGCAGGCTGATCCCCTCGAGGTCCGAAAGCGGGACGGCGAAGTTCATCTCGGCGAGCGAGAGGAGGTCCTCGAGCGGCCGGTCGTCGACGAGGGCGCGGTCGCGTTCGCCCATGTCCGCCCGCAGGAGCATGGATCGGTAGGACTGGCCGACGTAACACCAGACGAGGCGCTCGTCGGTGAGCACCAGTTCCCAGAACTCGATCGAGTTCGGTCGCTGGCGGAGCCACCGGGTGAAGCGGGCGATCTGATTCTCGGCGGTCGTCATCATCGTTCGAACAGCGTGTTGAGGTCGGCGGGGAACCGCTCGCCGTCCTGGGTCGCAACGGAGACGAAGACGAAGACGACCATCACGACCAGCAGGATGATCGCCTCGGCCGGGACCTCCGGCGGGTAGGGATAGAGCGTTCCCGAGATCAGTTCGACGAGCCACTCGTCGCCCGTGACGGACGCGGCCTCCGGGATCACGTTGTACACGACGTTCAATCCCATCCCGAGGACCAGTGAAGTGATCGCACCCCACTTCGTCGCGCCCTTCCAGTTCATCCCGAGCACCACGACGGGGACGAACGCCGCGGCGAAGAAGCCCCAACTGATCGCCCCGAGGATGCCCACCAGCGCGTCGGAGTAGAAGACGACGACCGTCGAGAGGACGGTGATCGTCGCCAGCGCCGCCTGGGTGACGCGAAGCTCCGTCTTGTCGTCCGTGATCGGACGACCGAGCGCCCGCGGGATGTCTCGGGAGACGGCGGCCGCACCGATGTTGAGGAACGAGTCGCTGGTGGACATGATCGCCGCCAACAGCGCCGCCAGGATCAACCCGGCCAGAACGTCCGGCGTGTACTCGAGGACGAACACCGGGCCGACCTCGCTCGCGCTGAACGTCTCCTCGATCTCGCCGGCCTCGACCATCGCGCGCATCGAGAGGCCGGCCGAGAAGGCGATCATGCTCGAGATGGCGTAGGAGATGGCCGCGATCGGGGCGCCCCACTTGAGGATCGTGAGGTTCCGACTCATGTAGAACTTCGTGATGAGGTGGGGTTGGCCGGCCGACCCGACCGAGAAGAGGATCCACCAGGCGAGGCCGACGAGGATGGCGGTCTCCGCGCCGCCCAGCGCGCCGAACGGCGAGATCAGCGCGGGATCGGCGCTCGCCAGGTTACGGGAGATGTTCTCCATACCGCCGCCGAAGGACATCGCGTAGACGAAGACGAACACCGCACCGGTGATCATGGTGATCGCCTGGACGAAGTCCGTCCAGACGCCGGCGATCATCCCGCCGAGCATGCTGTAGAGCAGCAGGATGAACGCGCCGCCGACCAGGCCCCAGAAGAGGGGAATCCCGAAGATGGCGCGCATGACGAACTGGAGTGCGGCCAGGTTCACCGCAAGGTACGCGATCACGCCGAGGAAGACCGCCAGGCCGCCGAGTCCCCGGACCCACTCGCTCTCGTACCGAACGAACATGGCATCGGGCAGGGTCAGGACGTTGCGCACGTCGGCGAGCACTCGGAGTCGCTTCGCGAGCACCACCCACGTGAGCAGGAACCCGATGGGTGCAGAGAAAAAGATCCACAGCGAAGTCGTCCCGAAGGCGTAGACGAGTTCGGGCCCGCCGACGAATCCGAACCCCGACTGAATCACCGAGAAGGCGGTCATCGCGAGCACCCACGTGCCGATGCTCTTACCGGTGATCAGGAAGTCGTCGGTCGTGTTCGTCTGTCGCCAGCCCCAGACGCCGATCGCGACGACGAGCAGCAGATACGCCCCACCGAAGGCGACGATGATCGGTTCGTTCGCGACCGGTATTCCCCCCTGCAGCGGCGCGAGCACCGCGAGGGTCGCGAGGAGGGCGACGCTACTCATCGCTCACCTCCACGAGATCGGAGTCACCCGCCTCTCGATCGGACTGGTTCGGCGCCAGCGGATACGCCCGCTCCTCCTGTTGCCGCCGCGCGTCGCGAACGATCTCCTCGACGATCTCTTCGCTGCCGATCCGATCGAAGATCAGCGAGTAGTAGATCGCGATCCCTAGTGGGAGGAACCAGATGAAGGCGAAGTAGAGCAGCGTGGGGACCGGCAGACCGAGGACGTACTCGTACTCGGTGACCGTCGGGTCCCACGTCAGCCAGACGCCGGTCAGACCGATCAGGAAGAGGACTCCCATTCCAGCGACGATACCCGTGTACGGTTCCAGGGAGAGTTCGCGTTCGTTCTGTTCGGTCGCCGCGGCGGCGATGACGGCGAGGATGATGCCCGCCGCCAGGTACGAGAACGGACGGTACAGTTCGAGCGCGGCCGCGATCAAGGCGGCGAGACTGAGCACGCCGATCGCGATCATGATCGTGTTACGCGACATGGTTGTGGCCAAATTGCTTCCGGTGTGCGTCTTCGAGGTCTACAGACCCTGTACCGTCCGGGCGGTTTCCGTTTGGTTCGTCGACGACCGGTCCACGGTGATGGCGCTTGGTGATGTCACCCATCGTGTGGGGCGGTACCATGTTACGTAAAAAGAAAAGATTTCGGTTAATATACCGATATTAACCGTTGAGATAGCCGATACGTTCTGCAATACTGTCGTGTTACTCCGCGGGAACGTTTTCCGAAAGCCGAACGACGAGCCCCCTCGTCAACGCTCGACGCACCGATCTCTGCGAGACGTGTTCCGCCGCGAGTCGATGCCGACGATGCGCGGGCGGAACGTGCGCCCGACCGACATCGACCGATCCGCCGTCGAACCGATCGAGGAGCGGCGGGACTACGGGAGCGAAAACGGGGTCCCGAACTCGGTGCAGTTCGGACCGGCCATCGCCGGCGAGGACGAGTCCGATCAACCCTCTGCTCCCGAGAGTCGAGGCGGCGAGAGAAGCGCTCCGATCTGAACGGTGATCGGTTACGGCAGTTAGACCAGATCCTTCCATCTCGGACGCGTCCACCGACATCTACTCGAAGAATCGGGTGTCGCGAGCGAGTGAGAACGATTTATCGCTACGCCTCCCGGTTCGTTCGGCGAAATCGACACGTTATGACGCCGCCGACGAGGGATGCCGGAGCGGGCCGATCGTGCGCCCGTGCTCGACGGGACGTCCGGTCGATCCCGGCCGCTCAGGGCTCGAGTTCGGGAGTTGTGAACGCTCCCTCGTCCGTCTCGGGATCGTACTCCTCGATGGCCGTTCGGACGAGCGAGAACACGCCGTGCTTGCTCCAGCGAGCGGTGTTGATGTGGAGGTCGTAGAACGTCTGATTGCCGATATCGATCTCGTAGTAGGACTGATAGCGGCCGGCTTCGCTCACCTCGCGGACGCGCATCTCGGCGTCGGTTTCGCCGCGGTCGTCGATTCGATCGAGGCGGACGTCTTCGGGCGCGTCGAGCCAGATCCGCAGGTCGGCGCGCTCGCCGGCCAGCCAGCCCGCGAGTCGGGACTCGAGAATGAAGGGCTTGTTGGCCATCCCCCACTTCTCGGCGATCTGCTGGAGGCGTCGGTCGAGCGCGCGGTCGATCTCGTCGGAGCCGTCGGCCTCCGCGGTGAGCTGGTTGAGGCTCATATCGCGGTCGTCGGCGAGTTCGCGGAAGATGTCGCCGCCGGAGACGTAGGGACAGCCCATCGCGTCGGCGAGGCGTTTACAGAGCGTCGTCGCCCCGCAGCCCGGGGGTCCGGAAACGGTGATGAACAGTCTCGTGTCGATCTCCGCGTCCGAACCGTCTGCTGTGGCCATACGTTGATCCACTCGGTCCCCCCTGAAAAGGTTCCGGCCGCGATCGGGTCCGATCGTCGCTCGCGGGTACGGCACCTCATCGGTAGACGCGGGTAACGTTCGCGACTCCTCCAGTCCGCCCGCCGTCGTTAGGTCGTAAACGAGTTGCCACACTCGGTACACGTCATCCGGAAGGCGCCGTCAGCCGTCAGTTCGAGGCCGTGGCCGACTTCGTCCTCGCAGTCCTGACAGTGGATCATCGACTCGATCTGGTCCCAGTCGTGTTTCGACTTTGGCGCACCGAAGGCGAAGCCGACGACCCGCTCGTCAGTGTCGTTGTACCCGTGCTGGAAGTCACCGGGAGCGAACCGGATCACCTCGTCCTCGTCGACCGTCACCTCCCCCTCTTCCGTCTCGAACGTCGCGGTCCCCTCCTGAACGTAGAAGACCTCCTCCTGATCGTGGTGGGTGTGCAGGCCGCCAGAAAAGGACTCTCCCGCCTCGAGTTCGAAGTAGTTCATCGCGAAGTCCGAAAATCCGAGCGCGTCCGAAACCGGCCGTCTGACCGAGTGAACGTCCAGCGGATTGGTTTCGATGTCGACATCGTCGATAGCGACTTTCTCCATGTCTCGACGTTCGGTTCGGGATGCAAAAACCCCGTGGATGATGATATCTACCGCGGCCAGCTCCGTCGACCCGACCGATCGGACTCAGAACCAGTATCGGAATCGCGGCCGTATAGCGGCGTCCCGACCCGAACCAGCGTGACCGACCGACCGATCGATCGCTGATCAGAACGAGACTGCCGGGCCGGCCTGAAGAGTAACGCATACGGTCGTTCGCCTCCGACGAGTAGACGTGAACCGTCGGACGGTACTTCGAACCGCGGGGGTGGCCGCGACGATCGGGCTCTCGGGCTGTACGGATGCGCTCCAGGAGCACTACGAGGGCACGTTTCAGGGCCTGGTCCCGATCGAGATCCACAGCGAAGCCGAGAGCCACTACGACGTCACGCTCGAGGCGTACAAGCCGGGAACGAACCGCCAGACCTACGACGAGAGTTACACGATCACGGCCAATCAATCGGCCTCGCCGCCCCATCTCGAGGCGACCGAACAACACCTCCGCGTGACCAAGTTCGAACGGCAAAGCGAGGAACAGACCACCGAGGAGGCGACGATCACGCCGAACACCAAGTCGGTAACCGTCAGGCTCACCGACGACGATCTGCTACTGGAACTCACGAGCGACGACGGCGAATCGTCCGGACCGGCCGCTGAACCCGGAACTGACGGTCCTGAGACGGATGGACCGGAGACGAGTGATTCCGACCCGAGCGAATCCGAGCGGAGCGACGGCGGACCGAACGAGACTGATTCTGCGGCGGATACCGACGACTAACGCGAGCCGATACACCCTCTCCCGCCCCCGACGCTGCCAGCGACCGCTCCGCGGTCAGGGATACGGATGAAACGCCCGTTCGAGGCGCGGTTCGAAGCCCAAGTCGTCCGGTACCGTCCGCGCGCGCTCGCCGAAGAACGGCTCGTCGGTAAACAGCGGCTGGGCACCGGGCACGACGACGCGGACCGCCTCGAAGCCGATTTTCTCGACGTCGCGCGTCGTCAGACGAGCCGCGAACGGCGTCAGTCCGGCGTCGGCCGTCCGCGAACACAGCGCCTCGAGGCGCTCGAGGCCGGTCGGAACGGAGTCGGGACCGACGCTCGCCGCGGGAACCGTCCGGTCGGCGTCGACGAACGCTCGCGCGCGCTTCGGGAACGACCCGTACTCGCCGATCGCGCCGCCGGCGTCGGCCGCCTCGTCGGGGCCGAGACTGCGCAGTTCCATCCAGTTCTGTAGCGCCTCCTCGAGCGCCGCGGTCGCGGCCGCCGCGGCGTCGAGGCCGGCCGCCGAGCCGACCGCGAACGCCGGCCACGCGTCGTCGGTCGCGGAAATCGGCTCGTCGCCCTCGAGCGCGTCGGGATCGCGATGGACGGCGACGGCGACGACGGGGACGTCGATGTCCTGCGTGACGAGCAACGGCGTCACCGAGAGCCCCTCGCTCCGGGCGCGGCGCTCGAGCGTCGCGAAGGGGTCCGTCTCGACAGACAGCCCGAGCGGCTCGAAGGTCGAGTACCAGGCGAGCATCGTCGCGTCGCGCTCGATCACCTCGGTCAGCCCGGACACGAGCGCGTCGACCGTCGAGGACCCCAGTCCAAGCCCGGTCGTGATCGCCGGGACCAGCGACGCGCCGGGCTGGGGGAACTGGACCGCCGCGGCGGGCAGGTGTGTCGGGTCGCCGGTTTCGAGGGCCTCGCCCGGCACCCAGCGGTGTTCCTCGGCGGAGTCGTACGCCGGTGCGTCGTCCGGCCGTACGAGGTCCGTCGGCGCGACGGCGTTCTCGAGGTCGTCCTCGCTCGCGCGGACGAACGCCGAGTCGCGGTAGACGCCGGCGCAGTAGCGCTCGAGGCCTTCGCCGACGGCTTTCATCAGGGCAGCGTTCCAGTCGTCGGCGACGCCGGCGGCCTGCCGGGGCGCGCTCGCGTCGCTGTAGGCGGTCGTCTCCGCCACGGTCGCCAGATAGTAGGGGGCCGGGAACGACTCCACCTCGGCGATGCTCGAGACGGGACCGACGCGGTCGTCGATCGCCCGTTCGGCGCGTTCGACCGCTCCCTCGAGGGCGAGCGTTTCGGCGTCGCGCTCGAGCGATCGATCCCGATCCGCATCGGCGCACGCACAGCCCGGAACGGGCAGGAGTTCCCGGCGGGCGTGTGGCACTTCGCGTACCTGCCCGATGATCGAACCGTCGTCGCCCGAGAGGACGCGAACGCACTCCCGGCCCGCGATCGCACCGACGAGTCGCGCTCCGGCCCGATCGGCTTGCGGGGTGTCGGCTCGGTCCTCGAGATTCGACGCGACCCGGGCGCGGAGGCAGTCGAAACAGCCGGTAGCGGGCGCGAATCCCGAGATAGCGGCGTCAACCGCCGGAATCGGGTGGCCGCCGACCCCGCCGATCTCGACGGCGATCCAGGGCGTTCCGCCCGAACGGGCGGCCTCGTTCGCCCGATCGAACGTCGCCGAACCGGCGACGTCGCTGACGACGGCGAAGCGTGCATCGGCGAGATCCGACGGCTCGGCGTCACGGACGCCGATATCGATGTCATCGAGTGCGGCGACGACCGCCTCGCGGACGGGATCGTCACCCACGACGTGAACGTACATACCCCTACCTGCTGGCGCGGGCGGCAAAAACGCCCCGCTCGAGAGTCACCGTGGCTATCTTCGAGCGGCGACGCTATCACGAACGTCGTGCACACGGTCAGCTGTCACTGCGTCCCAGTACACCCGCGACCTGCCGTACGGGTGCGTCGAAACTGACCGACGGCCGTCCGATTCAGTCCTCGGTCGGAACCGCCGAATCGACGTAGACGAGTTCGTCCGCCGCCTCGAGCAGGCCCACGCCCCAGGTGACGGTCACGGGGACGAGCGCGGTCGTGAAGACGGCGATAAAGACGAGAATCGAGAACAGCTCCGCGTCGATGACGCCGGCCTCGTAGGCGACCTGCGCGATGATGATCTCGACGGTCCCGCGACCGTTCATGCCGAAGCCGACGACCAGGCCCTCGCGCGAGGTGAGCGACGTCGGGAGCGAGAACAGCCAGGAGCCGACGATCTTGCCGAGGAACGCGATGGCGACCAGGACGGCGAGCACGGCGAACGAGTCGAAGAAGACGTCGAACGTGATCTGGAACCCGACCGTGACGAAGAAGACCGGAGCGAACAACCCCATCGCGAGGTCGTACATGACCGTGTGCATGTGCTCGTAGAGGCCGGGCTCAACGTCGGACTGTCGGAGGAACATCCCCGCCATGAAGCCGCCGATGATCATGTGCAGGTCGGCGAGCGTCGCGAGCTGTGCGAACAGCAAGGAGACGAGCAGCGCGAACGTAAACGCCGTCGTCCGATCGACGAAGCCGTATCGTGCGCGCTGACGTTCGATGTACCGCCACGCGATCGGGAGGAACCGATAGCCGATCACGAGCGTCGCCGCGAAGAAGCCAAACGCCTGCAGGAGGATCACGCCGATCTCGTTCGGATCGAGTCCGCCGGCGGTGACGTAGCTATCGACGCCCGCGTACGCGATGAGCACGCCCACGTCGGAGGCAAGCGCGCCGCCGAGTAATACGTTCGCGATCCGGGTGTCCAGTAGCTCGAGGTCGGCGAGGATCCGGGACTTCGTCGCGAGCGACGTGGCGGCCATCGCGAGTCCGAGGAAGAGCGCCGCGCCGACGGAGATTCCGAGCCAGACGCCGGCCGCGTAGCCGAGTCCGAACGGGATGACGAACGCGCCGAAGGCGATCAACAGCGACTGCGGGCCGAGCGCGAACAGTTCGCGGAGGTCGACCTCCATGCCGACGTAGACCATGAGGAGGAAGACGCCGAGTTCGGACAGCACCGAGAGCAGTTCCGAGGGGTGCAAGAGGCCGAGCAGCGCGGGACCGAAGGCGATGCCGGCGAACAACTCCCCCATCATCGTCGGGTAGCCGAGGCGCTCGGCGAGCGCGCCGAACACCCACGCGACCGACAGGACGAGCAGAAGGCTCAGAATGTCGATACTGACGGTCTCGACCATCGGCTACCTCCCCGCAGCGCGACTCGAGCGGTTGGCTCTCCGTTCTCGGTTGTCGAGCCGCCAGTACGAACTGTCGAGGCGGAATCGCATAGTGACTCGGCTCGTGAGTTCGTCACCTCACGGGCACTTTACTGAATGGGGTGGTCCGTTAGTCGTTCGTGCTCGCGTCCGTCTCAGCGACCTCGAGGTCGTCGCCGAGACCGGGAGCCGCCGGCCCGTCGGTCACGTCGGCGTCGCGCCAGGTCCCTCTGCGGTACCAGCCGTAGGCGAGGCCGGCACCGACGACGTTCGAGGCGGCGAACGCGAGCCAGATTCCGCGGTACTCCATCGCCCCTTGCGCGAGGACGTAGGCGATCGGGAGTCGGACGACCGCGTAGGTCACGAGGACGATCGCCGCCGCGGTGAGCGTCTTCCCGGTGCCGCGGAAGCTCCCGTTGTAGGCCCGCATCACGCCGATGAAGCCGAACGACGGCGCGACGTACCGGAGGAACGTGACGCCGACCTCGATGACTTCGGGATCGTCGGTGAACGCGGCGGTGATCGGTCGTGCGCCGAGCCACGCCACGACGCCCAGCGCCCCGAGGACGACGAACGTGGTTCGAGCGGCGAAGTTGGCGGCCGCTTCCGCGCGCTCGGGTTTGTCGGCACCGACGTTCTGTCCGGTCATCGTCTCGACGCCGCGGGCGACCGCGATCGCCGGCAGGAAGATGACAGAGAACACGCGGGTGCCGATGCCGTAGGCCGCGACGACGTAGGTCGGGAACAGGCCGACGATCACCAGTAAGAGGTTGATCGACAGGGCTCTGCCCATGCCCTCGATCGACGCCGGAAACCCGATACGAACGAGTTTCGTGGCGAACGAGAAGTCCGGACGCATCTGGCGGAGCCGAATCCGGACGCCCCGCGTCCCACGGAACATGATCACCAGCCCGACGACCAGCGCGAGGGCGCGGGAGAAGACCGTGGCGATCGCCGCCCCCTCGATACCGAGTTCGGGGAACGGCCCCCAGCCGAAGATCAGGAACGGGTCGAGGGCGACGTTGAGGAGAACGGAGCCGAGCATCACCAGCATCGGCGTGATCGTGTCGCCGTAGCCCCGCATCAGCGCGATGAAGACGAAGAACCCGAACATGAAGGGCATCCCGAGCGAGATGACCTCCATGTAATCGGTCGCCAGCGGCAACACGTCCGGCGACGCGCCGAGGAGCCCGAGCAGTCCGTCGACGAAGACGTAGCCGATCAGTCCGAGGATCAGCGCACCGAGCAACGAGAGGGCGACGGTCTGCGAGGCGGCGTACTCCGCCTCGCTCTCCTCGTTCGCGCCGATGTGCTGGGCGACGAGTACGCTCCCGGCCACGGACAGTCCCATGCCGACCGAGATGAGTAAGAAAACCATCGGGAACGCGAAGCTGATCGCCGCGAGCGCTTCGGTGCTGTACTGGCCGAGCCAGAACGTGTCGATGAGGTTGTAGGCCGTCTGCAACAGGTTGGTGACGATGATCGGCAGCGAGAGGTAGAACAGCGGTGCCGCGATGCCGCCCTCGGTCAGATCGAACTCTTCGCGGCCCTTGAACAGCCCGGAGAGTCGATCGAGACGCCGCGAGAGCCACTCCGCGAGGCGACCGAGGAGGCTCATTCGACGGCCTCCGCGTCCTCGTCAGTCGTCGCATCCCGCTCGGTCGCCCCGTCCGGCCGCAGGATTTCGTCGATGTACTCGTGGACGTACTGGCGCGTCCGTTCGGGCGGGCGATCGACCGCGGCCGCTCGCGTCTGTGCGCCGTGAAACAGCGTGACGAGGAAGTCGGCCGTCTCGTCCGGATCGATAGCCGCACGGAACTCCCCCGCCTCGAGGCCGTCCGCGACGAGGGTCGCGATGCGCGCTTGGAGCGCGCGGTCGAACGCGCCCAGTTTCTCCCGATACACCTCGTTGTACGGCGCTTGAGCCTTGATCTCGAGGATCGCCGTCCGGAACTCCTCGGCGGACTCCTCGTCCGTCGGCGTCAGCAGCTCCTCGAGGAATTCGTGGAGCCGTTCGGCCGGCGTTTCGCCCGGAATCGTCTCGGTTCGCTCCTCGAATCGGTTCAGGAGATACTCCAGAAACGACTCGAGGAGGTCCTGCTTGCCCTCGAAGTGATAGTGGAGGGTCCCCTTGCTTTTGGTCGATTCCTCGGCGATATCCTGCATCGTCAGATCCGCGTAGCCGTGCGTACAGAGCGCTCGATACGTCGCTTCCATAATATCGTCGATCGTCTCGTCAGTCATTCAGTGCGTATCGGAACTTACTGACTGGCCAGTCAAAAGCCCTTCGTCCCCGGTGAACCGCGTCCGGTCGGATCCGCGAATTGTGCCCGGCGGAGCGCGTTCAGTCGGGTCGGCGCGTTCCGCTGGCGGACGAGAGTGGCGGGACACGGCGGGCCGGCTGCCGCCGCTGAACGGTAGCAATCGGCCGAAAACGGCGTCCGAGGGTGAGATTTCAGCGAGCGACGGCGAAGACGGTTACTCCCGCTCTCGGAGTCGCTCGAGGACTTCCTCGGCGTTTTCGACGGCCCGTTCTTTCTTCGCCGGGTAGGCCTCGACCTTTCCGCGGAAGGTGATGCCCTGTCCGAGGCGGACGTCTCCGGCGAAGGCCGCCTGCTTGTCGAGCCGCAAGAAGAGTTCGGTGTTCTCGGTGACCCGCTCGTCGAGTTCGTCGATCAGTTCGTCGAACGACTCGAGGTCGGCCAGCCGCGAGAGGACGTGGCGGACGTCGTCGGCCTTCTCCACGCGTGCCGAGAGGACGAGGATGCGATCGCCGTAGTGGCCTTCGCTCTCGGCGCGTTCGATCTCGAACGGCTCGTCGCCGCCGGGGAGGAACGTTCGGAGCGCCTCCTCGACGCGTTTCTCGTCCTCGGTGGCGTAACAGAACGTCCGTAAATCGACGTAGTGAAGCGGAATTTGTGGCATCTGCGATTCGAAATTCGGTCTGGTGGGCGCGGTGGTGACGGTCGCTGAGACGGGTCGAGGGGCGAACCGACTCGCGAACGGGCTCTATTCCTCGTCGGCGTCGGCGTCTGTCTCCTCGTCGGCGTCGTCGGCCGCCTCGAGGTCGTCCTCGGGGACGCCGGCCTCCTGGCCGTCGTCGAAGCTGATCGTGTAGGTGATGTCGCCGAACATCGACTCCATCGTCTGGGAGACGGTGCCGATCTCGCCGTCGAACTCGCTGTGCTCGTCGTGGAGGACCACGCGGTCGTCTTCCTCGAAGCTCATGGGTGGTGATTCCCCGTCTGCGTGTAAAAAGGGACTGATTCGTTGCAACAGGGACCGTCACGCACGATCGTCCATCGGCCGCGGTCGAAAGATCGTCCCTATAGCCGGCCGCTCGAGCCGCCACCCTTCCGATCGCGCCACCACTCGTAGCCGAAGCCGACGACGGCGGCGATGCCGGCGGTACCGCCGAGGAACGGCACCCAGTAGACCCAGAAATCGAGACGCGGCGCGATGACGTTGCCGATCGCGGTCCCGATGGTAAAAATCAGGTAGCCCGGCAGTGCGAGCGGCGAGAAGAGCCGCGTCTCGAGCCAGCCCAGTCCGAACGGGACGACCAGGAGCGCGAACGTGGCGAGCGTCGCCGGACTCGTCGCGATCCGACGGAGCGACACGGGCAATAGACCGTCGCGCTCACCGTCGGTGGGCCGGCTTCGATTTCCGACAGTCATGCGCCACCCCCGACCTCGAGCAGGCCGTGTAGCTCGAGGACGTGTGCGGCCGCCAGTCGCGACATGTCGACCATCGTGGCGTGATCGAGCAGGAACTCGGTGGTCTCGAAGAGGTACGCGGTCGCCCCGAGTTCGCGCGCGGCGTGTTGGAACAGCAACGGCCCGGTGAGGGAAGTCTCACCGGCCGTGAACTTGTGGAACGGCAAATACCACGGGACGGCATCTTCGTCGAGACGGTCGGCGAGTCGCTCTCCGTGGGCGTCGGGGGAGTGAAAGATCGCCTGCCCGACGAACTCCCGATGGAGGCCGTAGACTCCGAGGGACCGATGGAGGTCGAGCACGACGTCCGGCTCGTGAGCTTCGACGGCGTCCCAGACGCCCGCTGCGAGTTCGCTCCGGGGCTCACGGTCGGCCGGAAACTGCCGATTCAGATCGCCGTCGACGCCGCGCTCGTCGTTTTCGACGGCCACGCGATTGGTCTCGGGAACGACGACGAGCGTCCCCGCGTCGGGACGCCAGTCGGAGATTTCGCGAGCGGCCTCGATCCCGCTCCGTTCGTCGCCGTGGACGCCGCCGAAGACCATCGCGGTCGGCCCGTCGTTCGGCGCGTCGATCTCGTACAGCGACGTCTCGTGGGCGGTTCCCGAAAGGATCGTCTCCGTGTTCGACCTCCCTTCACCGGTACCGGACGGCTCGCGAGCCGCCTCGAGCAGGCGCTCGTTGCTCGGCGGCCGACTCACAAATCCTGACACGGCAATTCCTGCGAGCACGCTCGCGCCGCCGGCCAGATACGTCCGACGTCTCATTGGACGGGAGAAGAACGGACGAGCTAAAGCCCCTTGTCATTCGTGACGCGAACAGTGTCAATTCGGTTGTAGGTCGACGCGGAGCGGGCGTCGCTTACCGAACGCTTTCGAGCGCGACGGCGGTGTCCGACATGAGCCACGCGTCCTCGCTGTCGACGCGTTCGATACTGAGCGCGAAAAACGACTCCCGTCCGTTATCGACGGTGATGCGGTAGCCGCGACTCCGTACCGGCCCGGTCCGTGCAGCGGTGTTCGATTCAGCGGGAACCACAGGTACTCCTTGGATGGCGCGCGTATAACGGACTCGGATCGAGCGGGCCGCGGATCGAGCGGGTCGTGGGGCCGATCAGACGTCCAGTTCCTCGAGCAGGGTCTCGGCCGCGGCGCTCGAGGAGCCGGGGCCGCGGGCGGTGACGAGGTCGCCGTCGACGGTGACGCTCGTGTCGGCATCGAGTTCGGCGTCCCAGTTTCCGCCCGCTTCTTTCACTTCGTCCTCGACCCAGTAGGGGAGCTTGCGGCCGTCGGGCATGCGATCGGCCTCGTCGACGATGCCCTCCTCCCACTCGTTGGGGAAGCCGGTCACGTCCCGACCGTTGACGATGAACGCGCCGTGGCTGTCGCGCGCGAAGCCGAGCATGCCGACGGCGTGGCAGACGACCAGCGCCTTGCCGTCACCCTCGACGATGTCCCGGAGGAGTTCGCGGGCGTGTTTGTCCTGGTTGATGTCCCACTCGGTGCCGTGGCCGCCGGGGAAGACGACGGCGTCGTACCCCTCGGCGTCGGCCTGTGCGACCGGGATCGGATCGTTCAGTCGCTCGTCGGTCTCGGCGACCTCGCGGACGTGCTCGGCGGTCTCCTCGCCGACCTGTTCCGGATCGAGCGATCGCTCGTCGACGACCGGCGGATCGCCCGACGGCGTCGCCACCGTGATCTCGACGCCTGCCTCGGTGAGCGTCTCGAGGGGCTCGACGCATTCCTCTCCCCAGTACCCTTCTTCGCTGACGACGAATAGTGCGTCCGTCATATGCGTTCCTAGGACGGCCGGCGTAAAAACGACCAGCCCACCCCTCGGTTCTGCCGCAATCCCCCGCAAACACGTTGGTCGGGGAGACAGTCACTCCGACCGAGGGTGGCCTTTTTCGCCGTCGGTCGTCTACGTTCGGTAGGTGACACCATGGCAGATCGACCGCGTCCGTTCGACGGTATCGACGACCTGCTCGACCGATTGAACCGCCAGATCGAGACGGCGGCGCGCTCGTGGGAAACGCAGGTCGACAACCGGAGCAAGCTCGACCTCTCGACGGGCGGCTCGACGACGAGTCTGGACCTCGCCGACGAGGGCGACGAGTTCGTCGTCACCGTCGACGTCCCCGGCTACGAGAGCGACGACCTCGAGTTGCGCCTCTCCGGCGAGTCGCTGGCCGTCTCCGGGCAGCGAGAACATAGTCAGGAGACGGGCGGCGACGAAGAGAACTACATCCGTCGAGAACGGAAGACCGAATCGTTCAGCCGGCAGATTCGGCTTCCCGACCCGGTCGACGCCGACGCGGTGCAGGCCAGCGTCAACAACGGCATCCTGACGGTGCGGCTGCCGAAGCGCGAGGCGGACGACGAGGCGCACTCGATCGACATCGACTGAGACGGTTTGCTGTGACGATGTACCGGCACAATCGCGAACCGTCCTGCGAGTGCGCCGGTACATCGGGATAGCAGACCGTCTGAAGCGCTCCGCATCGGTCGAACAGCCGGCGACGAGTCTAGCGTCGGTCGAACGGTCATCGACGAGTCGTGTGTCGGTCGAGCGACCATCGACGGGGCGGACCGTTCGTCGGCTTCGGCATCAATCGTCGAGGTTCAGGGCGTCGAAGAACCGACGGGTGAGCCGCCCGCCGACGAACTCGAGGAGTGCGCCGTCGTCGTCGTCGTCCTCGTCCGCGAAGAGCCCGAGTTCGATCCGGCCGCCGGCCATGTCGTGGTGGCCGCCGACCGCACCGAGTTCGTCGAAGCCCTCTTCTAGCGTCTCGCCCATGTGAACTCGCGGATCGATCGAGCGACCGCTCAATCGGATCGCGTCGCCGACGACGCCGTAGACCAACACGGTGTCCACTCCCTCGAGGTTGAGCAGGTAGTCCGCCGCCTGCGGAAGCGCGTCGGTTTCGCCGGTCTTGCCGACGCTCGCGACGAGGGATGAGCCGCGCCGCTCTCGACTGGCGATCGCCCGGCCGATCGCGTCGAGCGTCCCCGGAGAGAACGCGCTGCCGTACAGCTGCTCGAGGATCTCGAGATCGGCGTCGGGATAGACGGCGAGCGCGGCCTCGTACTCGCGTCGCGTGGGTTCGCGGACGAAATCCAGCCGCTCGCGGTGGAGCGCGAAGAGGAGCGCGGAGGCGAGCCGCGTCGTCAGGTCGACCTCGAGTTCCTGTAGATACTCGATGAAGATGGTCGCGGTCGCGCCGTACTCGGCGCGAACGTCCTCGAACGCGGCGTCGGCCGACTCGCCCGGGTGGTGATCGACGACGACGTCGGGAGTGACGTCCGCCGGCACTTCGGTGTTCGCCCCCGGCCTGGTGTGGTCGACGAAACTCAGGCTGTCGTACTCCCCGATAGCGGTCCGCGAGAGCGGCCGGAGACTGATCTCGAGGAGGTTGACGAACGCGCGGTTTTGCTGGTGGGATATCTCGCCGCCGTAGGCGATCGTCACTTCCTCGACGTCGTGGTCTCGGGCGATCGCTTCGAGCGCGAGCGCGCTGGCGAGACAGTCCGGATCCGGATTGTCGTGACAGACGATCGCCAGCGAGTCCGTCGCCTCGAGGACGGACACGAGCTCGGCCGCGCGTGACATACCGGATTTACGGTGACGAGACGCTTGAATCCCGCGTCGAGTCTCACGGAGTACGACAGGCCGTCGGCTCGATAAGCGGACGGACGTTCGTGATGATCGACCGTTACAAAGCGTACAGTTATTTCACACCGGGCATCCGAACCACGTGTATGCGAGACGCGTACCTCGTCGGTGCGGGGCAGTCGGATTACGGGGCTTTCCCGTCGGAGAGCTACCGATCACTGTTCCGGACGGCGTTCGATGCGGCGACGGACAGCGTACCGAAGGGACTCGAGGCCGACGACGTCGACGAGGCGTTCGTCGGTAACCTCGGCGTCGGCGGCCGCCAACTCGGCCTCTCCGGACCGGCGGTAACCGAACACGTCGGCCTCGACGGCGTCCCCTGTACCCGCGTCGAGAACGCCTGCGCGGCCAGCGGCTTTGCGGTGCGACAGGCCGTCCAGGCCGTCAAATCGGGAATGGCGGACGTCGTCCTCGCGGGCGGCTTCGAGATCATGTCGGATATGAGCTCGGACGCGACGAAGTACTGGCTCGGCGTCTCGGGTGAGACCGAGTGGGAACGCCTCTCCGGCACCACGTTCTCCGGCGTCTACGCCCAGATGGCCAGCGTCCACATGGAACGGTACGGGACCACGCGCGAACACCTCTCCCGGGTCGCCGTCAAGAACCACTCGAACGGCGCGAAGAATCCCCACGCCCAGTTAGGATTCGAGTGCTCGCTCGAGGACGCCCAGTCCGCCCCGGTCGTCGCGGACCCGCTCAATCTCTATCACTGCTGTCCGACTTCCGACGGCGCGGCGTGTGCGCTGATCGTCAGCGAGGACGTCGTCGACGACTACACGGACGACCCGATCCGGGTCGCCGGCGTCGGTGCCGGGAGCGACACCGTCGGCCTCTTCCAGCGCGATACGTACACCGGCGTGCCGGCGAGCCAGCGGGCGGCCGAATCGGCCTACGAGATGGCCGGCGTCGAGCCCGACGAGCTCGACTTCGCGGAGGTCCACGACTGCTTCGCGATCGCGGAACTGCTGGCCTACGAGGATCTCGGGTTCTGTGAGAAAGGCGAGGCCGGAGAGCTCATCGAGTCCGGCGCGACCGAACTCGGCGGCGACCTCCCCGTCAACACCTCCGGCGGACTGAAGTCCAAGGGCCACCCCATCGGTGCGACGGGTGCCGGACAGGTCGTCGAGGCGTACAAACAGCTCTCCGGGAAGGCGGGCGAGCGACAGGTCGAGAACCCCGCCCGCGGACTGACCCACAACGTCGGCGGCAGCGGCGGTGCGTCGGTGATCCACGTCTTCGAGAAGGAATCGGAGGTGGACGCATGAGCGCGATCACCGGCGTCGGCGCGTACGCGCCCCGGTTCCGCATCAGTTCCGAGGCCTTCGAGGAAGCGTGGGGCCAGTTCCACGCCGCCGGCGTCACCGAGAAGGCCGTCCCCTCGGCCGACGAGGACGCCCTGACGATGGCCTACGAGGCGGCGACGCGAGCGCTCGAGGCGGCGGCGACCGATCCCGCCGACATCGACTGGCTGGGCGTCGCGACCTCGCGACCGCCGGCGGCCGAGGAGGACCTGACCGTCCGGCTCGGGGCGATGCTGGCCTGCTCCGAGTCGGCGACCGGACAGGTGTTCACCGGCAGCACCCGCGCCGGCACCCGCGCGCTCTGGGCCGGCATGGACGCGCTCGAGGCCGACGCGACGACCGCGCTCGTCGTCGCTGCCGACGCGCCACAGGGCGACCCCGACGACGGGATCGACCACGCCGCCGGGGCCGGCAGCGCGGCGTTCGTCCTCGGGCGCGAGGGACCCGCGGAGATCGTCGATCGCGCCGAATACTCCGCGCCGTATCCCGGCACCCGGTTCCGGGACACCGGCGAAGACGAGACGCAGGGGCTGGGCATCACCCAGTACGACCGGCAGGCGTTCACCGAAACCATCGGCGGTGCCGTCGACGGCCTCGAGGTCGACCCCGATCCCGAAGCGGCCGCGATCCAGGCTCCCGACGGCAAACTTCCCTACCGCGCGGCCGGCGCGGCCGGCGTCGGTACCGACGAGATTCAGGCGGCCGCCACGGTCCACGAGCTGGGCGACCTCGGTGCCGCGAGCGTGCCACTATCGCTCGCACGGGCGCTCGAGGACGGCTACGAATCTATCCTCTCGGTTTCCCACGGTAGCGGGGCGGGTGCGGATGCATTCGTCGTCAGCGTTGCGTCGGAGACGCAACGAAGCGAGGGTGACGTGCCGACCGTGACCGCACTCGAGGGCGACGACCCGCTCACCTACGCCGAGTACCTCCGGCAGCGCGGCATCGTGACCACGGGGCCGCCGTCGGGCGGCGGCGCGTACGTCAGCGTCCCCTCCTGGCGGCGCTCGCTTCCCCAGCGCTACCGGCTCGAGGCCGGCCGCTGTTCGGAGTGCGGGACGCTCTCGTTCCCGCCGGAAGGCGCCTGCGACGACTGCGGTGCGCTCGCCGAGTACGAGCCGGTCGAACTCGCCGGCGAGGGAACGATCGAGGCCGTGACGACCATCTCTCAGGGCGGCGCGCCGCCGGAGTTCGCCGAACAGCAGGCCCGTTCGGGCGACTACGCGGCCGCAATCGTCGCGCTTGAAACCGATAGCGGCGACGAGACCGTCAGCGCCCCGGCGATGGGAACCGACGCCGATCCCGCGGACTTCTCGGTCGGCGACCGAATCGAGACGACGATCCGCCGGATTTACACGCAGGAAGGCGTCACCCGGTACGGGTTCAAGATCCGGCCCGCGGGCGAGTAGCGAGTTCGATCTACAGACGGCTCGAGGCGGTTCTCACTCGATCGGACGGGCCGTCGACGGTCCGTGGTGGGAATGAGGGCTATCGCTGTAGCTGACAGCCGATACCCCGTGAAAATTCGCTGCCCGTCTCGGTGCGGGGTCTACTCCGCGACGAGTCGAACGTCGTCGAAGAACCGTCGAACGCCGGTCTCCCAGACGACATTCATGCCGACGGCGAGCGTCACGATCCCCTCGAGATCGCTCACCGAATACGAGTACGTCTTCCAACCCGCGTGGTCTTCGATGTCCTTCTCGCGGTTGAAGTCTCCCTCCGAGAGCCCGTCGCGCGGCTTCGCTCCGGCGAAAAAGGCCACCTGTGACATGCGATTGAACGACTCCTGTTGGCTGTAGACGTCGACGGTCACCGCGTCGGCGGACGTGATGTTCACCGGCTGTTCGACCCAGATCGTCCCGTCATCGGCGACGCCGTCGATGAACAGCGCCATCGAGCGGTCGCCGTCCGCCGACCGTTCGGAGGTGACCGCGACGGAATGGTCGACTAGATCGGTCGGTTCCCCGGGAACCGTCGGGAGATCCGTGCCGACGGTCCATCCGTCGAGGTACTCCTCGAACGACGGGTTGTGCAGACACGCGGGGGACGGCGTCGGTCGCGTGATTCCCGAGGACGGTTCCGAATCGCCGGACTCGTTTCGCTGGTCCGTTGCATCGTTCGAGTCGCTACCACCGAACGGTACGGCGTGGGCGAGGCCGACCGCGATGGCACCGCCGAACCCTGTCATGTACGATCGTCGTCGCATCATTTACGCCCAACTCGGCGAGGTGCAGTAAATGTCACACAAGCTTAAACAACGATTTGAGTAACCGGTCGAACCGCTTCCTTTCCGCGCCGGCCCACACCGACCGTCTCGGTCGCCTCTCGAGCGCTCAGTTCCCCGTCAAGGCCTCGCTCGCCGGCGAGAACTCGATTTCGGTCCCGAGTCCCTCCTCCCGCGCGCGCTCGTAAAGTAGGTACGCCGCCGCGACCGTCTCGATGCCCGTTCCGCCGCTATCGAAGACCGTGATCTCGTCGTCGCTTTGCCGGCCGGGTGCGTTCCCGGCGACGATCTCGCCCAACTCCGCGTGGATGTGATCCTCCGTAACGGCTCCCTCCTCGAGCGCCTGTATGAACGACCCGGCGTCGAACGTCGCCCGCTCGCGGAGATCCGGGACGTACGTCGCCCGCTCGATCGTCGTCGCGTCCAGTTCGCGCTTGTCCGGCGAGTACTGGCCCATCGCGGTGACGTGCGTACCGGACTCGAGGTCGTCGCCGTCGAAGACCGGCTCGCTGGCCCGCGTCGCCGTGATGACCACGTCCGCGCCGGTTATCGCGGCCTCGCTCGAGGCGACCGGATCGACCGAGGCCTCGAGGTCGTCGTCGAAATCGGCCGCGAAGGCCTCGCGGTTTTCGGGCGTCGGCGAATAGATGCGGACCTCGGCGAAGTCGCGAACCGTGGCGGTCGCGCGGAGCTGTCCGCGCGCCTGGGCACCGCTGCCGATGACCGCGAGCGTCTCGGCGTCCGCGCGAGCGAGTTCGTCGACGGCGACGGCACCGGCCGCGCCGGTCTTGAACGGATTCATGCTGGCGCCGTCGAGCAGGGCGAGGGGCGCACCGCTGTCGGCGTCGAATAGCGGCGTCATGAACCAGGCGTCGGTGGCACCGAACCCCGCGCTGTACATGTATCCACCCATCGCTCCCGTCTCCGGAAGGATGGCGGCGTAACTCGTGAACATCCCGTCTGGGTCGGCGCGGAAGAACTTCGATCGCGGCTGTGCCGGTGCGCCGTTTCCGCGCTGTCGATAGCCGTCACGAACGGCGTCGACGTATTCGGTTGGCGTCGCGAGGTCTTCGACGGCGTCGCTGGGTAGAAACAGGGTCTCTGTCATGATCGATACGAGGGAGCGAAGCGACGAAAAGGAACCGGAAGCGGGTATAGAGGAAAACGAGAGACGGAAGACGGCAGGAATTCGTTAGTCCGCGTGCGGGGGACGCGCAGACCGGGGCTCGTCGGCGACCTCGGCCGGCGTGTTGACGAACATCGCGTGCCCGATGATCGTCATCGCGACGAGCGAACCGATCGGCACCGCCGCAGTCAACGAGATCCCCACGACGGTCAGGGCTGCGGTGATACCGAGCAGTGCGACTGGGATGAGGCCGAGAACAATGTCGTAATATCCAGTCATAATGTATCCTATAGTATGGGGAATATCCATATAAGTGTTTCCCATAATCGGCTCGTGGTGGACCCATCCCTAATCGATATCCACAGGGTTGTATCTTCATAACTTATCAGTTGGTTATAAATCGCGTATTTTCACTCGAGTGCGTCTCTTCCCAGTTATGTATGGTATATGTTCTATCGAAACTCACTACGTACGCCGTCAATACGGGAATATCGACCAGTATCGGGATTCAATGATGAATATTCGACTACTCCACGTCGGACCGTTTCGGCGAAACCAAATGAAAATGGCGTGACTTATCGTGACCGTGAGGTGAGTAGGGCGTATCCGAGTCGCCAACCGAGCAGGGCGACGAGCACGGTGCCGGTGATGACGAGCGGAAACGGCCAGGTCGTGCCGCCCTCGAACAGCGGCGACCCGCGAAGCACGAGCCCGACGTTCGCCGCCGCGATCCACGCGATCGCCGTCAGACGAACGCCGTCGGTCCCGATGAGATTGTCGCGCGTGTACACTCCCGCGAGCGCTGCAACGACGATCCAGCCGATCACGAACGGGGCGACCGTCTCGAGCGATGCGAGCGGTTCGGCGATCGGGTTGCCGCCGTGCTCGACGTTCCCGAAGAGAACGAGGCCGACGACGATACCCAGGTCGACGACGCCGATACCGACCCGTTCGCGGTCGATCGATCCGTCTCGGGAGTCGGTCTGAACTGCCGTGTCCATATCGGTACTCGTCGTCGGAGTCATATCGGTTTCCCGATTCCGATCGGGGCGAACGGACCTGACAGGAGCGGAGGAACCCGGCGACGGCGAGCCGCCGAGTACCGTCCAACGGACGGAGCGTCTCCGTGCGAGGGGAACCTCGCACAGTCTAGCGGTCGGCGGATGGCCACTTTGTTATCGCTTCCGTTCAGGGTCGGTCGTCGGACGGCCCGAGGGGAGTTTCGCGAGTAATCAGTTGCTACAGGGACCGATTCAGACGGGCGTTCGGCCGAGACGACGCCGCGAACCGACGCCGATCGTGACTGTCAGCAGAAGAACTAATAAAGGACGAACACGAACGGATGGCGTGATGGCTGTCGTCGGCGACGAACCGGCCGGCTGTGATGGCTGCGGTCGAACGGCTCCGCTCGAAGAACTGACGACAGTGACGATGCCGGACGGCGAACGGGTCGTCTGCTGTCAGCACTGTGAGCCACACGCCAAAGCGGTCGCCGAAGAAGGCGGTTCGCTCGACCAGCGTCGGGACGCGTGCGACGGCTGTACCGGCACGTTCCTTCTGGCCCAACTCGAGGACGTGGTGCTCGACGACGGAACCGTGGTGACCTGCTGCCCGTCGTGTGTCGCGCAGGCTCCAAATCGCGGCGGTAGCGACGGGTCCGATACTGACGGCACTGCCGATGGTACCACGGGCGGAACCACAGCCGTGACCGACTCCGAGCGTTCCACCGAATCGAGTTCGGACGGGGACCGACGACGCTGTAGTCAGTGTCGCGAGCAGGCCTCCGAGGAACTCTTTCGCGTTACCACGATCGACGAGCGCACGGAACGGTTGTGTGTCGACTGCAAGTCCGACGCCGAGGAGCGGGGCATCGTCGCGGCCGTCGAGATGCGAAAGACGAGGGCTCGCGAGGTTCTCGGCGTGGACGCCGGCGCGAGCGACGAGACCCTCCGCAAAGCGTATCACGAGCAGGTCAAACGCGCCCATCCCGACCGCCCGAGCGGGAGCCGGTCCGCCTTCGGGCTCGTCACCGACGCTTACGAGCGGCTTCAGGACGACGATTGACGCTCGATTCCGTCCTCGCGGCCCAGGAATCCGATCGTCGCCGGGTTGAAGTAGTAGGTCGACTCACAGACCGCACACGACGTCGTCAGGTGTTTTCCGTGGCTGTGGAGTTTCCAGAGCTTCGTCTGTCCCTGCTCGAGTTCGAGCGTGACCGGGTGGCCGCAGTCGGGGACCGTACACGGGAATCGGATGTACCAGTTCGGTACCGATAGCGCCCCCAACGGTGCGAGCTCGCTCCGGAGTCGAGAGAGCAAATTGAAGATCGTCACCGAGAGATCCCCCCGATCGATCGTCAGTCCGTCGACGTCGCCGACGTATCCGCGGCGGCTGACTCCCTCGTCACGAAGCGGCACGACGGGGATCCCTTTGGCCACCGCGTAGCCGATTTCCTGATCGATCCACGTGGTATCGGTTGCGTCCTCGGTCAGCACCGCGACGACGACGTCGCTGTTGGCGAGACGCCCCTCGAGCCGCTTTCGCGATCGACCGGACTCGACCTCCTCGAGCGCGAGGTGGACGCCGAACGGGAAGTTCTTGACCGTCGAGAACAGGTCCTGGACGAGCTCGAGATCACCTGGCGCGTGCGAAACGTACACCTGTTCTCCGGTCATTAAATCGTCTACGACAAGAAGGCGCGTGAACCGTTATTAATCTACCTCTGCGACGTATTTAACGGCTATCGTGTTCGCTTTGGTAATTTTTGATGGTGTTCAGCGCGCGCCGGGAAAACTCGAGTTGCGAGAGATCCGAACCGAGGCGCTCGAACCACTCGCGTTCGACGTACCACCAACCGCGGGTCTCCCCGTCGGTCGTCAGCGACGTCACCTCGAGGCGTCCCGGCGTCCACTCTCGTTCGTCGCCGATCGCCAGCAGCGCCCGCACTACCGCGCCGACCTCGTCTCTCGTGATCGCGGGCGATTCGGATACGGTTTCGTACTCGAGTTCGATCCCGGTTCCGTCGGCGACGGGGGGATCGGCTGGTTCCATCCACGCGAACGACGTGACGTAGATCCCGTGGCTCATCAACCGGTTCTCGAGCGCGACGGCCACGGGTCGCTCCCCGGCCGCCGAAGTAGCCACGGATTCGGGCCCGTCGTCGGTCATACCCCCCTCTACGACGGACGGGGAGAAAAGTCGGTCGGCGACGTGCGTTCGCAGATCCGTCTCGAGTTCGCGACCTGGTTCACAGCGGCGCAACGAGGTCCTCGAGGGCCGCTTTCGGGTCGTCGGCCTTCGCGACGCCGCTGGCCAGGAGGACGCCCCCGGCACCGAGATCGCCCGCCGAGACGACGTCCTCGCCCGTACTGATGCCCGCGCCACAGAGGACCGAGACGTCGGAGTCGACGTTCGCGGCGGCGTCGACGGCGTCCTCGACGACGTCCGGATCGGCCTGGCTGACCGGCGTGCCGGTTCCGATGAGTGCGGGCGGTTCGACGGCGACCGCGTCGGGCCCCAACGCGGCGGCAGCGCCGATCTGGGCCGGATTGTTCGCGCAGACGATCGTCTCGAGGTTCGCTCGCTCGGCGGCCCGGACGGCACCGTCGATATCGGCCAGTTTCAGTCGCCGTTCGGAGTGGTTGAGCAGCGTCCCGACCGCGCCCGCGTCGGCGACGGTCTCGGCGAGCGTCTGCCCGGTATTGCTCCCGTGTTCGATCGAGTCGACGTGTTGGGCCCACGTCTCCGCGCCCGTTTCAGCGACCCGCTCGAGGTGGGCCGCCTGCGGCGCGACCGCCAGGCGGGCGTCAGTGGTCTCGTCGACGTCGCGGACGGCTTCCGCGACGGCGATCGGATCGCACGGATACGTCTTCAGGTTAACGAGGACGAACATATCGGCAACCCCACCCGCCCGAAGGAAATAGCTTGCGAGTCCGCGACGCCATCGAGAGCGGGAGCGAGGATTTGATTCAATCCTTGCGCTTGACGACGTCGCCCAGCGTGTAACTTCCCGTCGAGGAGCCGCCGGACCACTCCGAGTCCTCGCCGGAACTCCCCTCGGCGTTCAGATCGATCTCGAGGAAGTTCTCGAGTTTCGTCTGGACGCGATCGCTCGGGAGGGTGTCGCCGCGCTCGATCTTGCGAATCAGGCTGGCCTTCTCGTTGAGTTCGTTCGCGAGATCGGACTGGCTCAGTCCGTTGTTCTCGCGAGCGTTGCGCACCCGCTCGTCGTAATCGGTCGCTAGTTCGTCCATGTCGTCGAACATGTCCGACCGGCGCTGACTCGAGCCGCCCGAACTCGCTGAACCCGCGCTCGAACCGGTGGACTGGCCACCGCTCGACGAGGACGAACTCGAGTCGGTCGAGTACTTCGTCGACGACCCCGAACTCGAGGTCTGTTTGACTTCAGTGCCGAAGTCCGTGCAGTCCGAACACACGTCTAGCTTCGCGCCCTCGACTTTGATGGTTTTCGGGGACGACGTCTCGGCCCCACACATCTCGCACTGAACCATGTCCGTCTCTATATTCCGATGAGGGATAAAGGATGCGACGCGCCATCAATCAGTCAAACGCCCCGTTCAGCCGGTTGAAACGACTATCGCTCGAGGGCGATCCACGAGTAGTAAAATCGCTGCAGTGCCGTCAGGTGGCCGACGACCGCGAGGAAGACCAGCAGCAAGCCGACGAGTGTGAAATCGCCGACGATCGGTCCCGAGAGCGGATAGGCGAGGAAGCCGGCGACGCCGATGATCGCCAGCCGGTCGGCCCGGCCGACGAGCCCGCCGTACACTCGGTCGAGGCCGACGGCCTGAGCCTGCGTTCCGAGATAGGAGGTCATGACGACTCCCGTGACGGCCGCGAAACCGAGCAGGTAGTCCTCGAGCCCCGCGGCCAGCCCGGCGATGACGACGATGTCCGCGTACCGATCGAGGACGTGATCCAGCAGGTCACCGCCGGCCGAGGCGACCTCCTGTTCGCGCGCGAGCGCGCCGTCGACGATATCCAACCAGCCGTTCAGAAAGACCAGCGTCGCCGCGACGGCGTACCAGACCGGATCCTCGAGTCCGCCGAGCGCGAACGCCACCGCGGCTAGAATCGCCATCCCGAACGCGACCACGCTCACGCCGTTGGGCGTCATTCCGACGCGGTCAAAGCCCTTGACGAACGGCTCGAGGAATCGGGAGACGTACGGACGGAACTTGTCGAGCGTCATGTCAGGTACCCCACGTAGTCGACCTCGCCGGCGCTCGGTTCGCGCTCGCCCGCCGCGACCGCTTCGAGTTCGTCCGCGACGCCGGCCGGCTCGCGCTCGGTCGTGTCGATTTCGTAGACGGACTCGAGGCCGTGTTCCTCGACCGCTTCGGATAGAATGACGTCCAGCGCCTCGCTCTCTGCGTTCTCGCGGGCTTTCGCCTCGGTTTCGCCCCGCTCGAGCAACCGCTCCTCGAGCGTCTCCGGATGACACCGCAGAACGGCGACTCGATCGGCGTCGACGTGATGGGAGAGGTGCGATTCGATCACGACATCGTCGCGGCCCGCGACGTGCTCGCCCAATGCGTCGAGATCGGCCACCTTGCTCTCGCGGTCGGCGTCGATCTCGGTGTAGAGTCCCTCCTCCTCGAGCACTCGGTTGAGGTGGATCACCTCGAGAGCCGGCGTCGACGCGTCGTGAGCGTCCGTCACCGCGTCGGCCAGACGGGACTCGAGCAGTTCCGTCGCGGTCGTCTTCCCGGTTCCGGGGGTGCCGGTGACGGCGATTCTCATCGGTCGGCCACCTCCGCGTCCGGATCGTCGGCCTCGTCCGTCGGGTCCGTCTCGAGTCCGAGATCAGCGAGGACGTCGTTGAGCGTCGCGACCGCCCGCTCGGTCTCCTTCTCGGTACCGCAGGTGATGCGGAGACAGCCCGGGAGGCCGAAACTCGAGCAGTCGCGGACGATGACGCCCCGCTGTTGCATTTCCTCGGCGACGGCCGAGGCGTCGCCGACGTCGACGAGGACGAAGTTGCCCTCGCTCTCCCAGACGCGGGCGTCGATGTGCTCGCGCATGTACGCGCGAGACTCGCGAGCGGTCTCGACGGTTCGCTCGACGTGTTCGTCGTCGTCGACGGCGGCGATACCGGCCCGGCAGGCGAGTTCGCTCGCCGCGAAGGGGGTGTTCACGCGAGCGTAGGCGTCGGCCCATTCCTCGGGCACGATGGCGTAGCCGAGTCGAATCCCGGCCAGCCCGTAGGCCTTCGAGAACGTTCGCAGGATCGCGACGTCGTCGCGGGCGTCGAACCCGTCGCGGCCCTCCAGCAGCGCGATGGCGCTGTCCCGGTCGGCGAATTCGCCGTAGGCCTCGTCGACCGCGATTAGCGTCTTCTCGTCGGTTTCGTCGGCGAGCCGTTCGACTTCCTCGAGCGGCATCGTCGAGCCGGTGGGGTTGTGCGGGCTGGTGAGCCAGACGATTCGTTCGCCGTCGTAGCTCTCGAGGACCTCGTCGGCGTCCTGCTCGAAGTCGTCGACCCTCGAGAGTTCGTACTCGGAGACGTCGCCGTGGTGGAACCGGGCGCTCATGCCGTAATACGCGAATCCCGGCGTCGGGACGAGGACGTCGTCCCCCGGCTCGAGGGTCGCTCGGTGGAGGTAGTCGATGGCCCCGTCGCCGCCGTTTGCCAGCCAGACTTGCCCGTCGTCGATGCTCCAGCGGTCGGCGACGGCGCTCGTGAGGTCGGCGTGGGCGGCTTTCGGGTAGGAACTCACGCTCGAGGCCGTCTCGCGAATGGCCACGGCGGCGGCCGGCGAGGGGCCGTGCGGGTTCTCGTTCGAGGCGAGTTTGACGAATTCGGAGGGGGCGCGCCCGAGTTCGCGGGCGACCTCCTCGATGCCTCGACCCGCCTCGTATGCGACGTGATCGGACAGGTCGCGCGGTTGCATACGGGAATCCTGTTTCCCGTGGCTCTTAAGGGTGCTTACATGTGGTCAGTCGGGAGCGACTGACAGTTCACGAACTATCGCGCTTGTTTCCGTCCGACACCGATTCACTCACCCGATCGCCTCGAGCCGTGGCCGCGTTAGCTCGCTCGTTTCAGTATTTGCGGGACGACCGTGATCTCGAGAACTGCGAGACCGAGCACGAGCCATCGCATCGTTCCGTCGAGGAAGGCGAAGGCGACGACCGTCAGTACCGCGGCACTGCTGAGGCCCATACCGTAGCGGATCGCCGGACTGTCGAACGCGGAGGACATACACAGAAATAATTACCCGTCCGATATATTAGTTTATATTTAATTATCGCCGACAGGTAGACTCCGCAAGCCACGATCACCGTCCCTGCAACCGCTCGAGGCGCTCGAGCGAATCCGCATCCTCCGGATCTTTGTCGGACCGAACCCCGACGAACCGCGGGAATCGTAGCGCGTACCCCGACGAGTAGGTCGGCGAGGACTGGATCTCCTCGTAGCCGACCTCGAAGACGACCGCCGGCTCGAGTGCCGATCAATCATCTTTACAACCCCAACCGAACGCCGTCCAGCCGCCATCGGCAGTGAGCACTTCGCCGGTGACGAAGTTGTCTCCCGAAGCGAGGAACTCGACGCAGTTCGCGACTTCGTCCGGCCTTCCGAACCGATCGAGCGGCGTCCGATCTCTGACGTCCTGTTCGTCGAACCCCGTCTCGTCTTGTGCCTGTTCGACCATCTCCGTCATGATGTACCCCGGTGCGAGCGCATTCACGTGGATATCGTGTTCCGCCCACTCGACGGCGAGACACCGGGTGAGATTGTTGACGCCTCCCTTCGTCGTATTGTACGGCGTTCGATCCTGTTGGCCCATACTCCCCATCATACTCGAGATGCTAACGATCTCACCGCCGTCGCCCTGTTCGATCATCCGGGCTCCGGCCGCCTGTGCACAGAAGAAGACGCCCGTCAAGTTCACGTCGACGACCTGTTGCCACTCTTCGGGTGTCATCTCCTCTGCAGGACCGCGGATGTTGATACCCGCGTTGTTTACCAGAACGTCGAGACGACCGAACCGGTCGACCGTTTCATCGATCAAGTTTTCGACGGACGATTTCTCGCTCACGTCGACTTCGACCGCGTGAGCGGTGCCCGCTTTCTCGTCGAATTCGTCGACGACCCGTTCACAGTCGTCGAGCGATCGCGAACAAATAACGACGTTATCGCCGTTTTCCACGAATCGCTCCGCGATACTCCGTCCTAATCCTCTCGTCGAGCCCGTTACGATAACCGTTCGCGTATCCGGTTTACTGGCCATGGTATAATCGATCCCCATGCAAATATCCTTAATTATTTTGATAACGGGCGAATATAACGGTAGTTCGTGTGGATGACACTCGAGACGAGTTCTACGCTCCGTTCGGGGAACGAATCGAGCGACTCGTCCCCGTCGTTCAGTGGCCGCGTAGTCGCTCCAGTCGCTCGAGCGAGTCCGCGTCGTCCGGATCCTTGTCGTGACGCACGCCCTGAAACCGCGGGAACCGCAGTGCGTACCCCGACGAGTACGTCGGCGAGGACTGGATCTCCTCGTAGCCGACCTCGAAGACGACCGCCGGCTCGAGCTCTACCTCCTGGCCCTCTTCGGCCGCGATGTGCGGCTCGAGCAGCTCCGTCAGCTCCGCGAGTTTCTCGTCGGTGATCCCGGTCGCGACCTTGCCGACCGTCTCGAGGTCATCTTCGGCCCGTACCGAGAGTTCGAAGGTCCCGAGGAAGGTCGCGCGCCGCCCCTCTCCCCACTCCGCACCGGTCACCACGCAGTCCAGCGTCTCCACGTCCGGTTTGCGTTTGCGCCAGTGTTTCCCGCGCCGGCCCGGCGAGTACGTCGAGTCGGGATCTTTGAGCATGATCCCCTCGTGGCCGGCCTCGAGGGCGTCGGCGTCGATCGACTCGATCTCATCGGGGTCGTCGGTGCGCCAGAGCAGCGAGAGGCCCTCGATATCCTCGTCGGCTACGGATTCGGGGTCGGAATCGGCGTCCACCAGCACCGATCGGAGCCGATCGTGGCGCGTCGTCAGCGGCTCTGCGAGCAAGTCCTCCCCGTCGGCGTGCAGACAGTCGAAGAAGACCGGCCGGACCGTCACGTCTTCGCGGGCCTTCGCGACGTCGTGTTTCCGTCGAAAGCGTTTGAGCACCTCCTGAAACGGCAGCGGCGAGCCGTCCTCGTCGATCGCGACGACCTCCCCGTCGAGGATCGTGGGCTCCTCGAGCGTCTCCTCGGCGAACTCGACCACTTCGGGGAGCGCGTCGGTGACGTCTTCCATGTTCCGCGAGAAGACGCGCGTCTCCGCCTTCCCGTCCCGATCGGCGCCGACGGGATCGTGGTGCAACTGAATCCTGGCCCCGTCGTACTTCCACTCGACTCCGACCTCCTCCCACTCCTCGAGCGCGTCGGTCACCGTCCCCGCCTGGGCGAGCATCGCCTGGACCGGCCGGCCGACCGCGAGGTCCAGAGCGTCGAGCCCCTCGACCCCCTCGTCCCGCGCGATCCGGGCGACCTGCCCGTAATCGTTCGAGACTTGCAGCGCGCGTTCGACCCGATCTTCGGGGACGTCGAAGGCCTCAGCGATCGAATCTCGAACCGTCCCCTCGCCGACGCCGATGCGCATCTCCGAGAGCACGATCCGGGCGAGGTAGCGCGCCTCCTCGCTCGAGCAGCGGTTGAACAGCCCGAAGAGCAAGTCGACCTTGCGGTCCTGACTGCCCGCGCCTTCGGTATCGGCGAGGGCCTCGAGGGTGTCGTAGACCTCGCGAACGGTGAGGTCACCGCTACCATCGCCACTAGAGTCGTCAGCGCCACCGCCGGTGAACGCACCAAGTCCCTGCTGGCCGCCGAACTCGTAACTCGCCGCCACGTCGCCGATTTCGCCGATCTCCGCGAGGCGGTCCTCGACGTCGTCGCTGCTCACGTTCGTCCCCGCTGCGCGAGCGATCGCCTCGTAACACGCGCTCGGTCCGATATCGAGCGTCGTCGAGTCCCAGGCCGGAAACACTCGTCCCTGTGCGAAACGCGCGACGATCTCGAGGGTCCGCGGTTCCACCGCATCGTCCGCGGAACGTCGTTTCTCGCTCTCGTCTCCCGCTTCGGCGAGCAGCTCCCGAACGTGAGCCACGATCTCGAGGTCGGCGGGTTCGGCGTCGATCGTCCCGGCGCGGTCGGCGAACGTGGCGAACTCCATCGGCCGTCTGTACCGCTGCGGGGGGTAAAACGGTTCTGAGACCGAGCCGGAACCGCGACTCGAGAAACGTGCTTTCAAGGCGTTTGCGCGCGGACCCCGTGGTATGCCAGAGGAGGAACTCGCCGCGCGGGTCGCTGACGTCCTCCGGGTCGATCCCGACGACTTCCGGGAGCGGGCCGAGTCGGACGCCGAGGTGATCAAAGACGCCGTCGAGGAGGGGGTGTTCGACAACCCGCAGGCGATCGTCGGCCTCGAGTACGAGTTCTACGCCGTCAAGGCCGACGACTGTACGCTGCGGCGAGTCCCGCGCCGACTGCTCGAGCTGATCGGCTTCGAGAAGGAGCTCGGACTCCACAACGCCGAGATGACGACGAGTCCGCAGCCGCTGAACGCCCACGGACTGCGGGCCCAGGAGTCGGAGGTAAAGTCCAGATTACGGACGGCGCTGGACGTGACCCAGTCCGAGCGGATGCGGCTGGTGAGCGACGCGCTCTGGACGATCCCGCCGGAGGGCGAGGCGGCGAGCACCTATCTCACCGACAGCGTCGAACGCACGACGACCGCGCCGGACGGGACGGAACGCACCGTCCGCATCGCGACGAACATGAGCGATTCGGCCCGCTACCACGCGATGGCTAACACGGCCCAGGCCGACTCCGCGGGGATGTGCATCGACGCGCCGCACGTCTCGCTGCAGGACGATACCGTCATGCCAGAGAGCCTCATCACGTCGATCCAGCCCCACTATCAGGTTTCGCACGCTCCCGACCTCCCCGACTACTTCAACTACGCTCTCCGGGTCGCGGGACCGCTACTCGCGCTCGGCGTCAACTCCCCGTTCTTCCCCGCCGATCTGTACGACGAGGACGCGACCGCCGACGAAATCCTTCGAGATGCCTGGATGGAACACCGGATCAGCGTCTTCGAGACCGTCCTCAACGATCCCACCACGGGGGAGGGAAAAGTCCGCTTCCCGCGCGACCTCGCGGACGTCGACGAAGCGATCGAGCGGATCGCCGCCGACGATACGATCGTCCCCATGCCGGTCGAGGCGGGCGAACGCTTCGACGACCAGTTCCCCCACTTCAGCCGCAAACACGGCACCTACTGGCGGTGGATCCGGCCGGTTTTCGGCGGGCCGACGCGCTCGGCCGCCAACGCTCGCATCGAGTTCCGGCCGATCCCCGCCCAGCCCACGGTCCGCGATTCGGTTTCCTTCCTCGCAGCCTTCGCCGGGCTGATGGAGAGCCTGACCCGCCTCGAGCACCCCGTCGTCGAACTCGACTGGCAACTCGCCCGCGAGAACTTCTACGCCGCGATGGTCGACGGCCTCTCGGCCGACCTGAACTGGATCACCAACGACGGCAAGGAGACCACCGACTGCCTCGCGCTCTACGAGGACCTGCTGGCCCACGCCGAGGACGGACTGACCAACCGCGGGCTGAGCGAGGAGGAGGCCGCGAAGTACCTCTACCCGCTCCGGCGCCGCGTCCGCCAGCGGGTGACGCCGGCCAGCTGGAAGCGCGAACAGGTGCAAGCGGCGCTCGAGGACGGTGCCGACCTCGCCGAAGCCATCGAGGGAATGCAACAGCGGTACGTCGCTCGGCAGTCCGAGACGCTGCTCGAGGGGAGCTTCGCGGACTGGATCGGCGACTAACGCCTCGAACGCGGCGTGGCGTGTGAAAAAGGATTACCGGGCCGGTTCGACGTTCTGATTCATCCGGAACAGGTTGTCCGGGTCGTATGTCGTTTTGACCTCGCTCAGCCGATCGTAGTTCTCGCCGTACCCGAGGTCTTCCTCGCCTTCGTCCTCGCTGATGAAGTTCACGTAGACGCCCCCGGTCGCGTACGGGGCCATCGCGTCGAAGAACTCCCGGGACCACGCGATGCACTCGTCGTCCATTCCGGGATCTTCCCAGCGGGTGTGGACGTTCATCCCGTACTCCGCGTCGCGGTGCGGGAACGCCGTCGCGTCCGACGGCACCCGTCCCATCGCGCCGCCGATCTGTCCGAAGAAGATCTCGGACAGCGGTGACGGGAGCCGTCGCGCGTAGTCGACGACGGTATCGATCGCGTCGTCCGGAATCGAACTGAAGTTGTGCGACTTCCAGTAGTTGCGAGCGCCGTCGGTCAGCAGCGGATCGAACGCCTGCTGGAACTCGGCGTACCGGTGTGGGCCGACGACGTCGGCGATCGGCTCACCGTACTCCCGAACGGGGGCCAGCACCGCTTCACCCTCGTCGATATCACCGGCGTAGAACGGCACTACGACGATGACGTCCTCGCCGTGGACGTCCTCGGGGAGGAACGGCAGCGGCGGCGCCTTCCGGAGGACGACCCAGACGGTCGATTCGTCCGGCGCGTCCTCGTTGAAGTCCCGAACGTGTCGGAGGACGGCCGGCGCGTCCGCGCCGCGATAGACGACCATTCCGGCCAGCACCTCCGGACCGACCTCGTGAAGGTCGAACTCGAACGACGTGACGACGCCGAAGTTCCCGCTGCCGCCCCGAAGCCCCCAGAAGAGATCCGGGTTCTCGGCCTCGCTCGCGTGCCGCAGTTCGCCGTCCGCGGTGACGATATCGACCGACCGCAGGTTATCCACGGTCATGCCGAACTTGCGAGTCAGCCAGCCGAACCCGCCGCCGAGCGTGAGCCCCGCGACGCCCGTCGTCGAGTTGATTCCCAGCGGCGTCGCGAGTCCGAACGCCTGCGCCTCGTGGTCGAAGTCCGCGAGCGTCGCGCCGGGCTCGACTCGAGCCGTCCGGTCCGCCGGATCGACGCGAACCGACCGCATCGCCGAGAGATCGAGCATCAGTCCGTCGTCACAGACCGCGTTTCCCGCGATGTTGTGTCCGCCGCCGCGAACCGCGAGGAGTAGATCGTGCTCCCGGGCGAAGGTCACCGCCGCGATCACGTCCGACACGCCCATCGCTCGAACGATGAGTGCCGGTCGCTTGTCGATCATCCCGTTCCAGACCGCTCGAGTCTCGTCGTAGTTCGGCTCCTCGGGACGGAGCAACTCCCCGTGGAGTCCCTCGCCGAATCCGTCTAGTACTCCGTCGTCTACGTGTGTGGTTGTGACTGCCATTGTCCCTCAGTATTCGTACGCCTCGCTCGGAGATATAGTTATACATAATTAATAATTAAGATATGATGCCGGTCGGGACACACTCGAGATCCGGCACATCGACGGCCGGAACGGGAGTGACTGACTTCCCTGAAAATCGCACGATCGGCAGCCCCGAAAACTGATTCGATCGGTGCGCTTCCGACATATCTGCCGAACGGATCGTCGTGTTGGATAGACTACTATTTTATCTCCGATGGACTCGTATCGTGCTACATGGGAACATTAAACAAACACCGTGGCGAGGCCGCGCTCGAAGAACTTCCGGACGACGCCGTTCGGGCCCTCGTCACGCGATTTCACGGGGACGTACTGCGCCCGTCCGACGAGGAGTACGACGATGCTCGAGCCGTCTGGAACGGAATGATGGATCGGTATCCCGCGCTCGTCGCGCGCTGTTCCGATGTCGCCGACGTCGTCGCGGCCGTGACCTTCGCCCGCGACCACGACCTGTTGCTCTCGGTGCGGGGCGGCGGGCACAACGTCGCCGGGACGGCCGTCTGCGACGGCGGGATCGTGGTCGATCTCGCGGAGATGAACGGCGTCCGGATCGACCACGAGAAGGGGACCGTGCGCGCCGAAGGCGGGGCGACGCTGGGCGACGTCGACCGAGAAACGCAGCGCTTCGGCCTCGCGACGGCCCTCGGCGCGGTTTCTCAGACCGGGATCGCCGGCCTGACGCTCAACGGCGGCTACGGCCACCTGAGCCGCGAGCACGGGCTGGCGCTGGACAATCTGGTCAGCGTCGATATCGTGACGGCCGACGGCCAGGTGCGAACCGCCAGCGAAGAGCGGAACGAAGACCTGTTCTGGGCGGTCCGCGGCGGTGGCGGCAACCTCGGCGTCGTCACGTCGTTCGAGTACGCCCTCCACGAGGTCGGCCCGGAAGTGTACGCGTTCTTCGTCTGGTTCCGCGGCGACGACGCCGACGCGGCGTTGGCGGCCTTCCGCGAGTGGACCGAGACCGCGCCCCGAAACGCGGGCGTCCTCGCCTTTACCGCCCACGTCCCTGAGCTCGAGGAGTTCCCCGAGGAGACGTGGGGCGAGCCGACCGTCGCGTTCCTCGGCTCCGCTCGCGGCGACCTCGAGGAGGCGCCGGCGGTCTACGACTCGCTTCGCGAGGTCGCGACGCCAATCGCCGACATGAGCGGGCCGATAGCCTACGTCGACCTGCAGTCGATGCTCGACGAGGACTACCCGGACGGGCTGCGGTACTACTGGAAGTCGGTCTTCCTCGAGGAACTCACCGACGAGGTCTTCGATCTCATGGGCCGGTACAACGAGTCGACTCCGTCGGCGCTGTCGACGATCGACTGCTGGCACCTCGGCGACGCGGTCGCCGACGTGCCGCGGGACGCGACCGCGTTCTGGCACCGCGACAAGCCGTACATGCTCACCGTCGAGGCGAACTGGGAGGAGCCCGGTGACGACGACGCGAACGTGAACTGGGCCCGCGAGTTGTTCGCCGACGTGCAGGCGCTGCCCGTCGCATCGGGCCGCTACGGTAACTTCCCGGGGATGAACGAGGACCCCGCGAAACTGCTCTACGGCGAGAACTACGACCGACTGGTCGATGTCAAGACGGAATACGACCCGGACAACCTGTTCCGATCGAACGCGAACGTCCCGCCGCGGACGACCGGTGCCTGAGGGCATCGGCCGCGCGAACCGGCCGAAAGCGATTAAGTAGCCTCGCTCGAGAGTTGTGCGTATGGTAACCTTCCTCTCCGGGGGCACCGGAACGCCGAAGCTGTTAGACGGCGCCGCTGCCGCGTTCTCGCCGGAGGAGACCACGGTCGTCGCCAACACGGGCGACGACATCGAGCTCGGCGGGCTCTTCGTCTCGCCGGACGTCGATACGCTGCTGTTTCAGGGTGGTGGGATCCTCGACCGCGAGACGTGGTGGGGAATCGAGGGCGACACGCATCGGACGAACTCGGCGCTCCTGGACATCGCGTCGGCCGCCGGACTGCCGGAGGGACCGCAGTACCTCTCCGAGGAGAAACAGACCGACGGCCGACGGCTCGCGAACTGGCGGCGCTTTTCGGGGGTCGCCGAGTTTATGACCATCGGCGACCGCGACCGAGCGGTCCACATCACGCGGACGAGTCTCCTCGACGAGGGGAAGACGTTGAGCGAGGCGACCGAGCGGCTCGCGAGCGCGTTCGGACTCACGATCGATCTCTTTCCGATGAGCGACGATCCGGTCGCCAGCCTCGTCCACACCGACGAGGGCCTCATGCACTTCCAGGAGTACTGGGTCGCCCACCGGGGCGAGCCGACCGTCGACACCGTCGAGTTCCGCGGCTCTTCGAAGGCCGAGCCGGCGCCGGGCGTGCTCGACGCATTGTCCGACACCGTCGTCATCGGCCCGTCGAACCCGGTCACCAGCATCGGTCCGATGCTCGCGCTGCCGGGTGTGGCGGACGCGCTCGCCCAAGCGACCGTGATCGCCGTTTCGCCGTTCCTCGGCGACGACGCCTTCTCCGGGCCCGCCGGCGATCTCATGGCGGCCGTCAACGCGGCGCCCAGCACCGATGGACTCGCGACCGCCTACCCGTTCGCGGACGCCTTCGTGATCGACGAGAGCGACGACGCGGACTTCGACCGGCCGACGATTCGAACCGATATCAAAATCGACTCCCGCGAGGACGCCGGACGCGTGATCCGTGCGGTCACCGACGCGATCGATCGCGTGAGCTGAGATGACCGGACACGTCCCGTTCGCGCCGCCGCTCGCGCTCGCGAGCCTCAGCGGCGAGGCCGACGCCGACTGGGCGCGAGCCGGCGCTGACTACGCGGGTGTCGCGTTTCTCGGCGGAATCGCACTCGACGCCGACTCGAGAGCGGCCGCACGCGACCTCGTCGAACGCGATCGGAGCGAGTTCCTGCCGGACGATCCGCTCGCGTTCGTCGACCGCGAACTCGAGTCGCTCGCGGACGTGCCGATCCGGCCGGCGTTCAACGTCCGGAGCGCGACCGCCGAACCGATTGCGGAGGCCGCTCGCGTCTGTCGGGATCGGGACGCCTTCCTCGAGATCAACGCTCACTGCCGACAGGACGAACTCTGCGCCGTCGGCTGCGGTGAAACCCTCTTGCGAGACGCCGACCGGCTCGCGGAATACGTCGAGCGAGCGACCGAGACGGGCGCAACCGTCGGCGTGAAGGTCCGCGCCGAGGTTCCCGGCGTCGACCTGTCGGACCTGGCCCGGGACCTCGAGCGCGCGGGGGCCAACTTCGTCCACGTCGACGCGATGGACAGCGAACCGGTCATCGCCGACGTTGTCGACGCGACCGAGCTGTTCGTGATCGCCAACAACGGCGTCCGGGACGACGAGACCGTCCGCGAGTACGTCGAGTACGGTGCCGACGCGGTCAGCGTCGGCCGTCCCAGCGACAATCCGAGAGTGCTCGAGCGGGTTCGCGCGGCCGTGGATCGGCAGTTCGGGCTCGAGACGATCAGTTAGTAGCTCTCGAAACCGGCGACACCATTCGCGGCGGTGGTCGTTTAATCGGTCAGTCTCGGTGAGGAACGTCCCTTTCGGACGAGATGAACGGCAATCGTCGGTCGGAGAGCCGGTTCAAAGGGACCGATAATAGCCGTTAGTCACCGTGGTATTTGCTTCGCAGTCGAGTAACGTACTGCCGATCCCACCCTTTCGTCTCGCCGTAGTACGTCAATGCAGCATTTACGTACCGACTATCGAGGATTCCGTGCTCGGCTAGCACGCACAGAACGTGTGGAGTCGTGAACAGCGTATTCCGGTTATCGAGTGCTAAGGAAACGAAGAGATAGTTCGTGGCGTTAAATTCATCGGTAACGAACATCGAAGCGGGAAGCTCGTTCGCTAGCCAGATTCCGTGTGATTCGCCAGTATCAAGCCCGTAAGCGAGTGGATCATCGAGTTCATCGTCTACCTCGTGAGTGGTCAGATGATGCGAGGCCTTTAGAACCGTGTCCGCGGCTGCCGCAAGTAAATCGCCACTCCCCGCTGCCTCACCGACTTCCCCGAGGACGCTCGATGGAACGTGGACGTCGTACGCCGTGAGAACGACCTTGAGCGGGTCTTCACCCGTCGGCGCCCGGGACCGCCCGTCAACGACCGGTGTTGCGAGGTTCAGGAGGACGTTCGTATCCACGACGACGATCGGCTTCTCCTCCATCGCTACGTGCGCGTCTCTGCATCATCCGACTCCTCATTCGGCGTCCATTCCGCAATCGCGCTCTCGTAGAACTCTTCCTGCGGCGGAAGATCGGCATCCATCCGCGGTTCGGGTGGGTCGCGGTCCAACGATGCTCGCAGTAGCTTCATCCGCATCGCTTCTTCCGTCCCGAGAACCGATTCGACGACGTCGAACTCGATCTGGTCGGCGTAATACGCTTCGCTGAGTCTCCGCCGAAAACCGTCATCGGTGGCGAGATCGTCGATCTCGTCCCGTAAGGCATCGATGAGTAGTTGCGTTCGGGAAACATCGAGAAGGTCGGCGATAGTGTCGACCCGCTCGACCAGCGACGCAGGGGCGTTGAAATCGACCCGGGTTTTCTTCTCCGCCATCACGTCTATGTGTAGGTCCTACACATGAATAAATCCGACGGTGAATCGTCGCAAACCGGTGGAGATCGCTCCCCCGAGGCGATCGGTCGAGCCGAAGAACTCAGGACGATATCGACGTGTTAAATCGAGCACCTAGTGCTGCCAATTCGTCGGACTGGATCCGCTACTCCGTTACGAGACCGCGAGCGAGCAACTCGACGGGATGTGCCGGCCGATCGTACCCCTCGAAGTCGCCGATCTGCGTCCGACAGGAGGTTCCGGGTGCCACGACAGTCGTCCCCTCGCGTTCACCGGTCTCTGCTCCATCGCGCGCGGAGCAGCGGCTCCGGCTCTCCTCGAGTTGATCCCGCAATAGCGAGCCGATCGCCTTCGAGAGGTCGTAGTGTTCGGCTTCGTAGCCGAAACTGCCGGCCATGCCACAGCAGCCCGAGTCGACGGGATCGACGGCGTAGCCGGCGCGCCGAAGGACGCCGACCGCGTGGTGGTCCGCGCCGCGGGCCTTCTGGTGGCAGTGGCCGTGGAACGTCAACTGCGCTGATTCGGTCTCCGTCCGATCGAACGACAGTTCCTCGTCCAGCCGGTTCCGATCGAGGTACTCGCATAAGCCGAAGGCGTTCGCCGCGAGCGTCTCGACTCGGTCGTCTCCGAGCAACGAGCGGTACTCGTCGACCACCATCGCGGCGTCGGAGGGCTCGACGAACAGGATCGACCAGCCGCGCTCGAGATAGGGCTCGAGGTCCTCGAGCAACGACGCTCCCTCTTCGGCGGCGACCTCGAGCATCCCCGCGGAGTACGCCGCCCGGCCGGTCGGCCCGAGATCGGGAATCGCGACGCGGATGTTCGCGGCCTCCAGCACCTCGACGGCGGCCTTTCCGACCGCCGGATTGGAGTAGTTGGTGTCCGTGTCTGGGAAGAGGACGACGCCCGCAGTGGCCGACTCGGGATCGACGCGAGGGCCTCGCTTCGCGAACCAGTCGACCAGCGACTCCCGCCGGAACGTCGGGAGCGTCCGATCGGCCGCGATCCCGGCCGTCTTCTCGAGGGCCGCCCGCGCGCCCGGTAGTTTCGTGGCGCGGTTCGCCAGCGGCACGACCGCGCTCCCCAGCGCGGCCAGCCGGTCGACATCCGCGAACAGCCGCTCCCGGTGGCTCGTCCCCTCGCGGTCGTGGTACTGGTGTTTGACTTCGGCCTTGAGCTTCGCGAGGTCGACCCCTGTGGGACAGTCGCTCTGACAGCCCTTGCAGCCGATACAGAGGTCGAGCACGTCCTCCTGGAACCGCTCGCCGTACAGTTCCTCGGGGTCGATCTCGCCGCTGATGGCCGCCCGAAGCAGGTTGGCCCGCCCGCGCGTCGTCGCGATCTCCTCCTCGGTCGCCCGATACGTGGGACACATCACGTCGCCGTCGGTCTGCCGGCAGGTGCCACAGCCGTTACAGAGTTCGACGAGGTGCGAAAAGCCGCCGTCGTCCTCGAAGTCGAGGGTCGTCCGCGGCTCGAGCGAGGCGTAATCCGGGCCGTATCGTAGGTGTTCGCGGATGTCCGTCGGATTCTCATCGCGGTAGACGACTTTGCCCGGGTTCATCCGCCAGTCCGGGTCGAACGCCGACTTGAGGGCCTGAAACGCGTCCCAGATCTCGGGGCCGTACAGCTTGGGATTGAACTCCGTCCGAGCGAGGCCGTCGCCGTGCTCTCCGGAAAAGGAGCCGTTGTGCTCGGAGACGAGGTCGGTAACGTCGTCGGCGATCGCGCGCAGCTTCTCGACGTCGCCGCCCTCCTTGAGGTTCAGGACCGGCCGGATGTGGAGCGTGCCGACCCCTGCGTGCGCGAAGTACGCGGCCGTGGTGTCGTGTTTCTCGAGGATTTCCCGAAAGCCCGCGACGTACTCCGCGAGTTCCTCGGGCGGGACGGACGCGTCCTCGACGAAGGGGTAGGGCTTCGGGTCGCCCGCCATGCTCATCAACAGTGGAATCGCGGCCTTCCGGAGCTTCCAGAGGCGGTCTTGCGCTGCGGGTTCGACTGCCTCGATCGAGTCGAACGCCGCTCCGTCGTCCACGAGTCGGGTCGTCGCCCCGGCGATCGCATTCGGGAGGTCGTCGACGACCTCGGAGTCGAACTCGAGCATCAGCGCCGCCGCGGTCCCCTCGGGAATCGGCTCGGCGTACTCGGCGTACTCCGCCGACTCGGCGGCCAGCCGGAACACCTCCCGATCCATCAGTTCGACCGCGCTGGCCTGCCGTTCGAGGGCTTCGGGAACGGCGGCCAGCGCCTCGAGCAACTCGTCGTAACAACAGACGATGAGTGCGGTCTCGTCGGGTCGGGTCACCAGCGACAGGGTCGCTTCGACGACGACGCCGAGGGTCCCCTCCGCGCCGACCAGGAGTTTCGAGAGATTCAGGATTCGGTTTCCCTCGGCGCCCGTCCGGATCACCTTCTGCAGATTGTAGCCGCTGACGCTGCGCTTGAGTTTCGGATACCGCTCTTCGATCTCCTCGGCGTTATCCTCGACGAGCGCTCGTACCGTCCGGTAGATCGCGGCCTCGCGATCGTCGTTCGAGACGATCCGATCCCACTCGGGGCTATCGAGGACGACGTCTCGAGTCCGGATCCTCGATCCGTTAGCGAGGACCACCTCGCATTCCTCGACGTAGGCGTCCGTGATACCGTAGCGCACCGAGTGTGCGCCGGTCGAGTTGTTTCCGATCCCGCCGCCGATCGTCGCCCGGTTCGAGGAGGCCGGATCCGGTGGGAATTTGAGGCCGTGGGGCTCGAGTGCGGCGTCGAGATCGTCCTGTACGACGCCGGGCTGGACGACGGCGGTCCGCTCGTCGGGGTCGATACTCCGGACGTCGTCCATGTGTCGCGACAGATCGAGGACGACACAGCCCAGGCCGACGGCCTGCCCGGCGAGCGACGAGCCCGCCCCGCGCGGTAAGACCGGCGCGTCGTAGGCGGCCGCGATACGCACGGCTGCGCGAACGTCGGCAGCGTCCCGCGGGAAGACTATACCCGCGGGCTGTGCGCCGTAGATGCTTCCGTCCGTCGCGTAGAGGACGCGCGTGTACTCGTCGAATCGGACGTCGCCGTCGCAGGCGGCCCGAAGGTCGGCCGCCAGCGCCTCATCGCCGGATTCTCGTTCCGTCTCGAGCGCCGATCCCCGTCGCTTTCGGTCCCGGTCCTCGACCGTCGTCCCGATGCTGCTATCCTCGGCGACCATGTGTGATATGAGATCGTCCCGCACGCAGTTAAACGATGGTAGTCACTCACAGCGCGTGCGGTGGCGGGTGATCGCGCAAGCCGGACAGAGTTCGGGACTCGAACGCGCTCCTCGACGGAGCGCGACCGCTGTCGGCCATCGGTCGCTGAGAAAATTCGGGGTTGACTAGCTCGTCTTCGAACCGACTGACCTACTCGAAGTGACCGAGGCAGGTCTGGTACTCCTCTTCGGCCTTCTCCCAGTTGACGACGTCGAAGAAGGCGTCGATGAAGTCTCCGCGGTCCGGTCCGTAGTCGTAGTAGTAGGAGTGTTCCCAGACGTCCAGCGCGAGGATGGGGTGAGAGCCCCAGAGTGCGCCCTGGTCGTGCTTGTCGACCGCGACGTTGCGAAGCTGCTTGGCGACCGGGTCGTACACGAGCAGTGCCCAGCCACCGGCTGCGCCGGCAGCTGCCTCGAATTCGCCCTTCCAACCCTCGTAGGAGCCGAAGTCCTCCTCGATGCGGTCGGCGAGGTCGCCCTCCGGCTCCCCGCCGCCGTTGGGAGACATGTTCTCCCAGAACAGCGTGTGGAGATAGTGTCCACAGCCGTTGTGGGTGACGTTCTTGAGGGCTCCGGGCGTGGAGCCGAAGTCGCCCTCCTCGCGGTTTTCCGCGAGGGTCTCCTCGGCGGAGTTCAGTCCGTTAACGTAGCCCTGGTGGTGGGTATCGTGATGCCAGGTCAGTACCTGTTCGGACAGTGCCGGTTCGAGCGCGTCGTAATCGTACGGAAGCGGTGGAAGTTCGTGATCAGCCATAGTATGCACCTCACGTTCTGTATCGGTATCTCGCCTGTTAAGTTTTGAGGAGTGAGACGATATCACACCTCATCGATCGACGGACTCCCCGTCGTGCGGTTTACCGACACCTCAGTCGATTCACAACGAATGGGGTATTAAAGCTTTCAGCGATCGGTGGTTGCCCACTCCCCCAGTTGCCGTTCGATGCTGCCAGCCGATTCGATATCCCTGCGACTACGCCGTTTCCTTGTGCTGGGCATGCTCGAGCCATTCCTCGACCGACGGCTGGCTCCAGTATCGAACCGTCTCACTCCGTGTATCGTGTTCGAGAATCCCCGCGTCCTCGAGTTTCGGAAGGTGGATGTGCTGGAGTTCCATTCGAACGCTCGCTCGTTGGTCCGACGAGGCGTCAGCCGGATCGTGCCCGGATACCGTCCCCGTCTCGGCCGTCGTCTCCTCGTCGGTGTCGGTCGACCGTTCGAGAGCGATAACGTTCTTCGTGAGGTTTTCGATCGTCGCGACGCCGTCCGACTGATCGTTCAAGTAGTACAGTGCGTATCGTCGTCGGCTGTCAGAGAGGAGATCGAAAACGAGATCTAGCGACGGTGTTGCGGCCGACGCCAACGCTGTCGCCTCTCCCTCCGTTTTACGCATCCACGAACCACCTACCGTGTGTTACCATTCGAAACCACCACGGGCCTCTACTGCAGCCGACACATTAGATGTTACGTCTACCTAGAAAAATAGGTGTATTAAATGCGTCATTATTCCAGAGTTATATAATATAAATACTACTGAAACGCGATCCGCCGGCAAACGTCTTCACCTCGCCGAACGATGACCGTCGACGATCGGTCGAAACGCATTCAGCGAAGCGACCTACCACGATCGGGACTCGTCGACCGAGCGAAGCCGGTTACTCGTAGAGCCACTCGGCGTCGTGCTGATCGTAGTCGATCAGCTCATCGTCGTCGAAGTGGATTCCGATTTCGCGCTCGTTCGCGCCCTCGTCCTCGTGGTCTGCGGCGTGAACGACGTTCCGACCGAGATCGAGCGCGTAGTCTCCGCGGATCGTTCCGGGAGCCGCCTCGAGCGGATCGGTCTCGCCGATCATCTGGCGGACCTGTCGGGTCGCGTCTTGTCCTTCCCAGACCATCGGGACGACAGGCCCCGACGTGATGAAGTCGACGAGGTCGTCGTAGAACGGCTTGTCCTCGTGTTCGCCGTAGTGTTCTTCCGCCCGTTCGCGGGGCATCGTTTCGACTTTGATACCGACGAGCTTGAGCCCGCGGTCCTCGAGTCGGGAGACGACGGTTCCCACGAGCCCGCGCGCGAACGCGTCGGGCTTGACCATCACGAACGTGCGCTCGTGATCGCTCATGCTTCCTCGGCTTCGGTTTCCTCGGCTTCGGTTTCCTCGGCTTCGGTCGCCTCAGCGTCGGTCGCCTCGGTTTCGTCCTCTGCGGACACGTCTTCTGCCGCTTCGTCGTCGGCATCCGTCTCGAGGTCCTCGTCGTCGACTGCGACCTGCTCGGCTTCCTCGTCGGCAGGTGCGTCTTCCTGGGCGGGACCCTTGCCGCGACGACCTTCTTCGGTCCACTCGAGGTCGCGCGGTTCGCGCCCGAGCTTGAAGTTTTTCTCCGCCTTGGAGTCGACGAAGTGGAGCACGGTACCGTTCGTCTGGACGTACATGATGCCCGTGCCGGGTTCGATCTCTTCGCCCGTGTAGTCGCAGGTACGTTTCTCGACCATTGGTTATTGTCCTCCGATGGAGTCCGCCTCACGAGCGGTCTCGCGAAGCTGGAGTACGTCCCCTTCGCGGACCGGCCCGAGGCAGTTTCGGGTAATGATTCGTCCCTGATTCTCGCCCTCCTTGATCCGGCACTTGACCTGCATGGCTTCGCCGTGCATGCCGGTCTTACCGACGACCTCGATGACCTCGGCGGGCGTAGAGCCGCTTTCTTCCTCTTCAGCACTCATCTCTGATCACCTCAGTCGAGGTCCTCGACCTTGTCGGCGATGTCCTCGACGTCGTCTTCGGCTTCGCCGGCGTCGACGATCGCCGCGGCGGCCGAGCCGACCTCGAGGCCGGCGGCGTGGCCGACGTCGTCCTGCGTCTCGATGAAGACGACAGGAATCCCCTTCTCGTCTGCGAGTTCGGGCAGATGCATGACGATCTCCTCGGGGGAGACGTCTTCGGCGACGTAGACGAGCTCGGCGTTGCCGCGCTCGATCGCCTTCGTGGTTTCGTTCGTTCCTTTCTTTACTCGACCGGTGTCTCGTGCGACCTCGAGCGCCTCGAGGGCGTCATCTGCGAGGTCGGCTGGGATGTCGGTGGTTACGTAAACTGACATTGGTTGTTCACCTCTCCTACACGTGGGCTCGCGCTCCCCTGCCGTCCGGGCACTGGGTACCCGTGCCGGGCGGATCCCGGCGGAAGTCCTGTGAAGCTAGGAGCATCATCAACCCCGCGTAGGGTGTACACTCGAATAGCGTTGCCCCCCTTAAAAGCGTGTTCAAACGCGTGAGGCTGTGGGACGCCACCGCACGGATCCTTCGATCTCGCGGATCCTCCGACGTGAACGGCGGCGAATGTGTCATAACTGACAGTTTCGCGGCGGGCCGTCGCGGGTCGGTGGCTATTACTCTCGAGGCACCAATCCGAACGCATGGACGTCGATGTCGTCGGACTCGCCGAATCGCTCGCCGAGGAGGCGACGCGAGCGAACGAGCGACGGATGCTGGTGCTCGCGGGCGATCGCGAGCGGGGGTACGACGCGCTCGCGTCGATCCTCGATACGCTCCCGGTCGGAATCACCAAAACGACGCTCGTCGGTCCCGACGACCGACTCCGCTGCGAACTGGTCCCGCAGGTCAACGCGGGCGACCTCCTCGGGACGACGCGGGACGTGATCGCTATCGACGCTCACGATGACCTCCAGCCGAACGCGCTCGGAAAAGTCGTCGGTGCGGTCGACGGCGGGGGACTCCTCGTGTTACTCACACCGCCGCTCGAGGCGTGGCCGGATCGCCGCGACGGGTTCGACGCCTCCCTCGCCGTCCCGCCGTTCGAACTGGACGACGTCACCGGTCGGTTCAAGCGGCGGCTCGTCCAGACGCTGCGGGAACACCGCGGTATCGCGATCGCCGACCTCGAGACCGATCGACTCGAGGCCGACGGGCTGACCGACCCGCCCCCGCGGCTGTCACCGGCGCCGCCGTCTCCGCCGCCGGACCATCGGTTTCCGGCCGCGGTGTACGAGGCCTGTCTCACGACGGATCAAGTCGACGCAGTCGCCGCGTTCGAGTCGCTCATCGAGGCCGAGCGGGCGGTCGTCCTCGAGGCCGATCGCGGCCGCGGCAAGTCCAGCGCGGCGGGCCTGGCCGCGGGAGCGTTCGCCATCCGCGGCGAAAACGTCCTGGTAACCGCTCCCGCAGCGCGCAACACGTCGGAGCTGTTCGACCGCGCGGGCGAACTCTGCGAACGGCTCGAGGGCGATGGCGCGACCGTCGAACCTCGCCGAATCGAGACGAGTGTCGGGGGCTCGGTCGAGTTTCGCGAGCCCGCGGACGCGATCGAGGAACTCGAGTCGGCGGACGTCGTCGTCGTCGACGAGGCCGCCGCGCTCCCGGTCGCCACCCTCGAGTCGCTGCTGGCCGCCGATCGCGTCGCCTTCGCGACGACGATCCACGGTTACGAGGGAGCGGGTCGGGGGTTTTCGGTCCGCTTCCGCGATCGACTCGCCGAGAGCGACCGCGCGGTGACAGACTGCACGCTCGTGGAACCCATCCGGTACGCGGCGGGCGATCCGATCGAGGTGTGGGCCTTCCGTGCGCTGTTGCTCGACGCGCGCCCGCCGGTCGAGCCGCTCGTGACCGACGCCGCACCCGAGACCGTCGACTACCGTCGACTCGAGCCCGACGACCTGCTCGCGGACGAACGTCTGCTTCGGGAAGCCTTCGGGTTGCTCGTCCTCGCGCACTACCGGACCGAGCCGAACGACCTCGCGCGATTGCTCGACGCGCCGAACCTCGAGGCCCGCGCGCTCGTCCACGACGGTCACGTGGTTAGCGTCGCGCTGCTCGCCCGCGAAGGAGACCTCTCGGCGGAGACTCGCGCGATGATGTACGAAGGCGGTCGCGTCCGCGGGAACATGCTGCCCGACATACTGACGAGCCAGCTCCGGGACGAGGCGGCGGGCGAGCCGGCGGGGCTCCGCGTCGTCCGCATCGCGACCCACCACGCAGCGCGCTCTCGGGGACTCGGCTCGCGCCTGCTCGAGCGAATCGGGGAAGAGTTCACCGCCGGCGAGGGAAGCGATGGCAGCGACGCGACGGACGGGATCGACTGGCTCGGGACCGGCTTCGGCGCGACGCCCGGCCTCCTCGCGTTCTGGCGCGAGAACGGCTACCGAACGGTCCACGTCTCCACGACCCGCAACGACGCCAGCGGCGAGCACTCCGCACTCATGCTCGCGCCGACCAACGACGCGGGACGGACGTTACACGACCGCCACGCCGACCGGTTCGTCAGCCGGTTCGCCGCGCTCTGCTCGGACCCGCTCGACGATCTCGAGGCCGATATCGCCCGCGCGGTGCTCCGGAGCGTCGACGGCGACGCCGGGCCGCCGCTCGCGCTGACCGACCACGAGTGGCGCGTCGTCGCGGGTGCCGCCTACGGACCCGGGCTGTTCGACGTCGATCCCGGCCCGTTCAGGAGCCTCGTCGTGCGATACTTCGTGGACGACCCCGCCACCGTCGACCTGAGCGATCGCGAGGAGCGGCTGCTCGTCTCGCGCGTCCTCCAGGGACGTGACGCGGAGACCGTCGCCGAACGACTCGAGTATCACTCGTCGGGACAGTGCATGCGAGCGCTCGGTGACGCGCTCCGTCCGCTCGTCGATCACTACGGAACGGACGCGGCGCTCGAGGTCCGGGAGCGATTTGTCGATGAATGATTTCGACTCCCGCTACGATCGATGGGAGAAAGAGAGGAAAGACGCTCAGCACAGGCAAACGTATACTGCAGACCAGCCAATGGTATGCGGTGGCGCGCACTGGCGACCGGCCGAACGAGAGTGAGGCCGGTCGATGACACTGCGCGAGGGATGAGTGAGCGACGCAAGGAGCGAGCGAATCGGCTGGGGAGGGCGTGGTAATCCCCTGTTGTCACGATAGCAGGACGCTTCGTCTCACCCACTACCTATCAGTTACCCACCGTTCCATTCGCTAATACACTGAACACGCCTCGAGCGTCGCCCTCACAATAGCCGTCGAAGCACCGGTTCCGGAACCAGATCGAGAACCCACGCGATAGCTCGCCAGCGCCGAGTCACGTAGGCGTGACTCCGCTCTTTCCGGATCGCTCGAGCGATCTGTTCGGCCGCCGTCTCGGGCGAACACTCCCAGAAGCCGCCCATCGAGAGTTCGGTGTCGACGAAGCCCGGTTCGATGGTCGTTATCGTCACGTCGGCGTCGCGATCGGTCTGCCGGTAGCGCAACCCCTCGAGGTAGGTCGACACGTAGGCCTTCGAGGCGTTGTACGCCGGCGCGTCGCCGTTGCCGACGTGAGCCGCGACCGAGGAGAGTCCGACGAGGTGGCCGTCCGACTCGCTCGCGCAGTCCGGATTCCGCTCGAAGTACTCCACCGCGGCCGTCGCGACCGCCGTAAAGCCCCGGACGTTCACGTCGATCGTTCGCTTCTCGGGTTCCCACTCGAGGTCGCGATTGCGGGCCGCGGTCCCGGCGCTGATGACGACGAGGTCGACCGACGGCATCGCTTCGGCGAGTTCGAAAAAGCCCGCTCGAGCGTCCTCGGTCGCGGTGACGTCCATCGTCGCGACGTACGATTTCGTCGGGAGGGCCGCGCCGATCCGCTGCATCCGTTCCGTTCGCCGGGCCGCCATGCCGATCTCGTAGCCGTCGTCGGCGAGTCGGCGGGCCAGCGCCTCGCCGATTCCCGACGACGCGCCGACGATGATCGCGCCGCGCTGGTTGGTCATGTTCCACACGTTCGGCCCCTGATACGTATACCGTTCGCTGTCTGTCCGCACCCGACTCCCGACGATCGACTCCGCCGGCACCCGTAGATCCGCGAACTTCTTCCAGCGGCTGACATACCAGTACCGAAGGCAGTACGCCTTTCCCGCGGTCCGTCGTCACCGCCGGTATGGTCGACGTCATCACCGTCGTCGCGGTCGCGTTGCTCGTGGGTGCCATCGCCGGAGCCGCCGTCCCGATGGTCCCGAGCGGTCTCCTCTCGCTTGCCGGACTCGGCGTCTACTGGTGGGGGGCCGGACTCGCGGAACTGAGCGTTCTCACCTTCGCCGTCCTCGTGTTCATCGCCGTCGTCACGGCGCTCGTCGAGTTCTTCGGCGGCTCGATCGCCGCCCGGGCCGGCGGCGCCTCGTGGCTGACCACCGGCGCCGCCGCCGTCGTCGGCATCGTCCTCATGATCGTCACCGGCCCGCTGGGGCTGCTCGCCGGCCTCTTCGGCACCGTCTTCGTCCTCGAGTTCGTTCGAAACGGCGAACTCGAGGGGAGCACGCGATCGGCGATCTACACGACGATCGGCGTTCTCGCGTCGACGGCGGTGCAGGTCCTGCTGACGGTGTCGATCCTGCTCGGATTCCTCGCGGCCGTCTTCGTCCTGTGATTTCGGGGAAACACTGAAGCCGTGGGTGTCGTTGACACGACTAGATGGAGTGTTCCGAGGCCGACTGCGAGCGCCCCGCCGCCGTCGAGTTGCACATCCCCTGGGACGAGAACCGCCTCGTCTGCGCCGCCCACGCCCGCGTGCTGGGGCGTCAGGACGGCGTCGTGGCCGACCCGGACCCGGAACGAGGCGACGATCTGCTCGAGGAAGGGTAATCCGCCGACTTTCGATGTGAGAGCACCAAAACGGGAACCGATCGGTTCGGGGGCGGTCGCTCGACGAGCGACGGACCCGTTCAGGGATGCGCGTAGTACGCGACCGTCTCCTCCGCTTCCTCGTCGTGCCGGTCTATTCTCGCGAAGCCGACTCGTTCGAACTGCACCATCTCGTCGCTCTCGAGGTCGCCGACGCCTGGTTCCGCGTGCCCCCGGACGTCGCCCTCCATCGTTCGCATGCGGACGGGAACGCGCTCGTCGGCTGGAACCCAGTGGACGACGTCCACGTCGCCCTCGCGGACGACCTCGATGTCCTCGCCGGTGTACTGGAGGACATCGCGGGTGAACTGGAAACAGCCCAGCCCCTTGAGCCAGATGCGCTCCTCGCGCCCGGGGAGGTCATCGGGCTCGAGCATGACCGAATCGCCGACGGGGATCTCGCGAACGCCGCGCTCTTCGTGGTTGGGATGGAGCGGCGGCGTCCCCACCTCGGGCGGACTCCCGCCGAGGGGGATCTGGTTGCCGTCCCGGACGAGGAATCGGCGGTCGGTCTCCTCGTCGACCAGCTCGCGGTTGTTCGCGTAGATCGAACTCATCGCGAGGTCGACGTCGGTGGTCGAGGTGCCGAGCCCGGTCATCGACTCGACGATGGCCTCGCCGCGGATGCCCCGCCGGCGCAGACTCTTCAGCGTCGGCGCTCGCGGGTCGTCCCAGCCGTCGAGTTCGCCGTCGTCGATCAGTTCCGAGATGGTCGACGTGCTCATCTTCACGTCGTAGTCGTCGAGTTGGACGTGACCCCAGTGGATGACCTCGGGATACTCCCAGCCGAAGTAGTCGTAGACGAACTGCTGTCGTTTGGCCGAATCCTGCAGGTCGATCCCGCGGATGATGTGCGTGATCTCGAGGAGGTAGTCGTCGACCCCGGACTGGAAGTCGAGCATCGGCCAGCAGCGGTACTCGCTGGCCTCCTCGCGGGGGTGGGGCGTGTCGATCATCCGGAACGCGACCCAGTCGCGCAGCGCGGGGTTCTTGTGCTCGATGTCGGTCTTGACCCGCAGGACCAGCTCGCCGCTGCTGTACTCGCCGTCGATCATCCCTTCGAACTCCTCGAGCACGGTCGCCTCGTCCTTCTCGCGGTGGGGACAGGCCTCGCCCGAGTTCTTCAACTCCGAGAACGCCTCGCCCGAACACGAGCAGGTGTAGGCCCCGCCCATCTCGATCAGGTCGCGGGCGTGGTCGTAGTAGGTCTCGAGGCGGTCGCTCGCCCTGTAGGTCGCGTCCGGCTCGAAGCCGAGGTAGTCGAGGTCCTCGAGGATCGCGTCGTAAGCATCGAGATCCGGCCGTTTGGTCTCGGGATCGGTGTCGTCGAAGCGGACGCAGAACCAGCCGTCGTATCGCTCGCGGTAGGTGCCGATGACGGCGGGCATCCGGGCGTGGCCGACGTGCCACGGGCCGTTCGGGTTCGGCGCACACCGCATCCGGATGGCGTCGTAGTCGTCCGCGTTCGGCAGGTCGGGGAGGTCGTGCTCGTCTTCCTCCTCTTCAGCCTCGATCTCGGCGAGTTCCCCGGGTGCCAGTTCCTCGAGGCGAGCGCGTTTGTCCGCGTACGAGAGGTCGTTCGTTCGACCCACGACGCCGCCGACGATACCCGGAATCTCGTCGCCGTGCTCGCGGAAGTCGGGGTTGTCGCCCATCAGCGGCCCCATGATCGCGCCGACGTCGGCGTCGCTCTCGTGTTTCACGGCGTTCAACAGCGCGTGCTTCTCGGCCTCGCGCTCGACGCGCTCGCGTAACTCGTCGTTCATTACCGGGCGGTAGTCGCGCCCGTCCCAAAACCTTCGCGATTCACTGTCTCGTCCGGTCCGGTGTTCGACACCGGCTTCGGCGTCCTGAGCCGCCGATACGGTTCCGATTCGGAATCTCTATGGCGTCCTCAGTTCTCGACGTCGTCCTCGTACACCCGCGTGTTGAGGACGTTACTCATGAGGATCATCGCGGCCTGGTCCACCGAGGACGCGTCGCTTTCGGCCGTCTCGGTGCTATTGTCGTCGTCCGCCGTTTCGTTGGAACCGTCCGACTCGTCCGTGCTGTTCTCCGCATCGGTCGCCCCATCATCACTATCGGTCTCGTTGTCGCCGCCCTCGCTGTCGGCGACGGTCGCATTGTATCGTTCACACCACTCGGTCTTGACGCCCCAGCCGTAGGCCTGCCCGTCGAACGGGTTCGTGACCTCCGCGTAGAGCATGTCGACCTCGGCGTCGTTTTTCACGAGGTTCTCGTTGTAGACGGTCGTGATGACTTCGATTTCCGTCGTCGACTCCGATTCGGTCGCGGCACTCGAGTCGTACCGGAGGACCAGGTCCGATCCGTCCCACCGGAGCGATTCGACCGGAATGTCGTTTCGCTCGACGAGCGTGTAGAACTCGCCGGGCGTCCCCTTTCGGGGCTCGCTGGGCGCTTCGGGTTCGATCTCGTTTTCGTTCGAATCGGACGTATCGAGCAGCGATCCGACGCAGCCGGCGGTCGCGGCCGTGCCGGCGGCCGCGGCCGCACCGAGAAACCGTCGTCGAGAGGAGGGAGCGGCGGTTACGTCGGAGGTGTCGTCAGTCATGTCCTTCGCTCGGTGTGGGACCCGCAAAAAGACCCGGACGATATCGAACGCTGAGTTCGGCCGAGAACGAACCCGTTCCGCCCGGCTCGAGCGGGAAGCGCACGGAACACGACTCGAGCGATGAGCGTGCAGAAAATCCGCGAAACAGCGGCCGGAGATCCGTTCAGTAACCGCGTTCGATCAGGTAGTGAGCGATTTCACAGAGGAATTCGCGCGCCTCGTTGTCCGGCAGGACCTCGAGTCGCTCCTTCCCTTGCTCGACCAGCTCCTGGGCGGTCTCGTTCGCGTACTCGATCGAACCGGCCGCCTCGAGTTCGGCGACCGCCTCGTCGATCTCGGCCTCCGTGACCGCGTCGACGTCGTCTGTGTCGACCAGTCCGTCGATGTCGACGCCCTGCTCGCGGGCGTGGACGGTGATCAGCGTCTGTTTGTTCTCGACGAGGTCGCTTCCTCGCTGTTTACCGAGTTCCTCGCTGGGGACCGTCAGATCGAGCACGTCGTCTTGAATCTGGAACGCGCGGCCGATGTCGAGTCCGTAGCCGTAGAGTTCGTCGATCGTTTCGTCGTCGGCTCCGAGCAAGATCGCGGGAAGACAGGCCGAGGCAGCGTACAGGACGGCCGTCTTCTGTTCGACCATCTCCAGGTACTCGTCGGGGGTGACGTCGGTTCGCTGCTCGAAGGTGACGTCCAGCGATTGTCCCTCGCAGATGTCCGTGCAGGTGGTGGCGAGGACGGAGAGCGCATCGACGATTCGATCGGACGCCGCTCCCGTCTCGAGCATGATCTCGAAGGCCTTCGAGTAGAGCGTATCGCCCGCGAGAATGGCCGTCTCAAGGTCGTACTCCTTGTGGACGGCGGGGACGCCGCGGCGGAGGTCGTCGTCGTCCATAATGTCGTCGTGGATCAGGGTGAACGACTGGATGACCTCGACGCTGACCGCGGCGGCCATCACGTCGACCGGCCCGCTCTCGTCGAGCGGAGCGAACGATCGATACTCCGCCGAGAGCGGATCGACGTCGGTCAGCGCCTCGGCCGTCGTCAGGAGGACGGTCGGGCGGAGCCGCTTGCCGCCCGCGTCCAGCAGGTATCTGGATGCCTCGTAGAGCCGTTCGGGCCGCTGGATCGGTAGCTCCTCGGGAATCGCGTCGTTAACCAGCTCGCGGCGCTGCCGGACCGCCTCGAGCACCGCCTCTTCGCGTGCCTCGGGACTCGTCATATCAGTCGACTAATTGGATGAGGTTCCCGTTGCGCGTGACGTGGAGGTCTCGTCCCATCTTGTACCCCTCGCTCTCACAGAGATCAACGTAGCTCGAGTAGCCCTTCATGTCCTGGTGGGCGGGAATGATGTTCTGCGGTTGCAGTGCGTCGAGCATCTCGTAGTGCCCCTCCTGATTGAGGTGGCCCGAGACGTGGATGTCGTCGTAGACCCGCGCGCCCTGCATGCCGAGCAGTTTCTCGGCCTGATAGCGCTGGCCCTCGTTGGTCGGTTCCGGAATCACGCGGGCGGAGAAGACGACCTTGTCGCCGTCCTCCAGTTCGTACGGCGTCTCGCCGCGGGCCATCCGGGTGAGCATCGCGCGGGGCTCGCCCTGGTGGCCGGTGACGATGGGCAGGTAGTCGCCCTTGCCCTCGTTCATGATTCGCTTGAACGTGCGGTCGACGGACTTGCGGTGGCCGAACATCCCCAGATCGGAGGGGAAATCGATGAAGTCGAGCCGTTCCGCGGTGCCCGAGTACTTCTCCATCGACCGACCCAGCAACACGGGCTGGCGGCCGATGTCGTCGGCGAACTCCACCAGGGACTTCACGCGAGCGATGTGGCTCGAGAAGGTGGTGGCGACGATGCCGCCGTCGTAGTCCTCCATGCTGTAGAGCACGTCCCGAAGGTGTTCTCGGGCGACGCTCTCGGAGGGGGTTCGCCCCTTCTTGTTCGCGTTCGTACAGTCCTCGATGTAACAGAGAACGCCCTCGCCCTCGCGACCGATCTCGCGGAAGCGCTCCATATCGATCGGATCGCCGATGACCGGCGTGTGATCCATGCGCTTGTCCAGCCCGTAGACGATCGCGCCCTCGGGCGTGTGGAGAACGGGGTTGATCGCGTCGATGATCGAGTGCGTGACGTTGACGAACTCGAGGTCGACCTTGCCGGAGTCGCCGATCGACATCGTCTCGCCGGCCTCCATCTTCACGAGGTCGTTCTCGACGCCGAACTTCTGCTCGCCCTCGATCTGCTGTTTGACCAGCTCGATCGTAAACGGCGATGCGACGACCGGCGCGTTGTACCGGTGGGCCAGCTTCGAGATGGCACCGATGTGATCGAGGTGGCCGTGCGTCGGGACGATGGCCTTCACGTCGCCCTCGAGGTCGCTCATGACCCGGTCGTCGGGAATAGCGCCCATATCGATCAGGTCGAGGCTGTGCATCCGTTCGGTTTCGACGTTGTCGTGGATCAGAACCTGCGAGAGGTTCAGCCCCATGTCGAAGATAACGACGTCGTCGCCTGCGCGGACGGCAGTCATCTGCCGGCCGACTTCTTCGTAGCCGCCGATGGTTGCGATTTCGATTTCCATGGTTCCTCGTACTGAAAGTCGCTGCCTGGACTCTCGTCGAAACGGTCCGCGGACTCCCGGTTGTGCGGCCCCGGCGTCTTGCAGCACGTCGGCCATCCCGCTATGCGCTCGGTGCGACGGCGGTTCCGTCTTCGATAGCTCGCGACATCGCAAGCCCCGAACGCACTTGCCCGCGGGTTTCGCTAGTCGTTCCTACACCCTCGGGTGTTAAAAACGCAGTGGGTTGGCTCTCCAGTCCTCGTATCGCCCCTACCGTCCGTTGCGGGTGCTCCTCGGAGAACGCACGGACTCTTCAATCGGATTGCTGTGACCGTTCTCCGGCGCGACTACAGCTCGGTCGCAGTTGCGCCGAAACCGGCTGAGAGGAATCGGTATCAGGCACCGAAATCCATTTCCCCGTCGCCTCGAAACGGATCCCAATAACTATGATTTCGGAGGGACCGTCGTGTACGTAATCATCGTCGGGGCCGGCGAAGTCGGTCGATCGATCGCCGCCAACCTGGAGGATACCCACGACGTTGCCCTGATCGATCGCGACGGCGACGTCACCGAGGAGCTCACGTACTCGCTCGACGTACTCACGGTCCGCGGCGACGGCACCGACCTCGAGACGCTGCGCGAGGCCGGGCTCGAGCAAGCGGGTCTCGTCATCGCCTGTACCGACAACGACGAGACGAACGCGGTCGTCTGCGGCGCGGCGAAGGCCACGTCGGAGGTGTTCACCATCGCACGCGTTCGTCGCCGGACGCTGCTCGAGACGTGGCAGGGCTCGAAGGGGGCCTTCGGCGTCGACTTCATGGTCTGTACCGACCTCCTGACCGCCCAGGCCATCTTCCGGATTTCCGGGTTGCCGAGCGCGCACGACGTCGATACGTTCGCCGGCGGACTCATTCGCATGGCCGAGTTCGACATCCCGGTGGACAGCCCGATCGCGGATCGGACCGTCAGGGAAGCCGACTGTTACGATTCGCTCACGTTCGCCGCGATCTTCCGGGACGACGAGATGGTCGTCACCAGAGGTGACACCGTTATTCAGGCCGGGGATCGGGTCGTCGTGATCGGCAGCCCGGATTCGATCAACGACTTCGCCAACGAAGTCGCGATGACGCCCGAGGAAGCGGAGGAAGTCGTCATCGTCGGCGCCAGCGAGATCGGTTATCAGACCGCCCGGGAGTTCGAGGACCACGGCTTTCGGCCGCGGCTGATCGAACGCGACCACGAACGGGCCCGCGAAGTCGCCGAGTCGCTCCCGAATACGATGGTCATGGAGAGCGACGCGACCAATCAGGAGTTCCTCGCCCGCGAGCACGTCGGCGAGGCCGACGTCGTGATCGCCGCCCTCGACAGCGACGAGAAGAACCTCCTCGTCTCCCTGCTCGCCGACCGCCTCGGCGTCGACCGAACCGTCGCGATAATCGAGAACCCCGAGTACGCCGACCTCTTCGAGACCGTCGGCGTCGACGTCGCGATCAACCCCCGAGAGGAAACCGCGGAGGAAATCGTCCGATTCACCCGGACGGACAACACCGAGAAGGTGGCGATGCTCGAGCACGATCGCGCGGAGGTCATCGAGATCGAAGTCGGCCCGGAGAGCGTCCTCGTCGACCGAGAGATCGTCGACGCGACGAACGACCTTCCGGAGGGCGTCGTCATCGGTGCGATTTCGCGTAACGGGACGCACATCACGCCGCGCGGATCCACGGTCGTCCAGTCCGGCGACCACGTGATCATCTTCGTCGCCGCCGACGCTCTCGACGAGGTCATCGAACTGATCTAACTGACTGCTCACTCACCCCGCCCGTCGATCGCCGTTCGATCGGATCTCGTCGTCCCGATCGCACGTCACGAGCGCACCGAGACACGAGACGGATCCTTGGAACGCGAGTTGCGATGGATTAATAGGACCTACCCGAAATCCGTTACGTACCGTGCTCAGACGTGACTGCGCGAGTGGAGTGTTCGATGCGGCTTCGAACTGACTGGCGCGCCAGTTTCGCCCTCGTCGGGATCGTCCTCAAATACCTCGCCATCCCACTGGTGATCCCGCTCATCGTGGCGCTCATCTACGGCGAACCCGTCTTTCCCTTCGTCGCGACGATCGCTCTCACGATCGCCGTCGGCCACGGCCTCGAGCGACTCAGCCCCGATCCGGACCTGCAGGTCCGCGAGGCGATGCTCTTCGTCGCCATATCATGGCTGGCAGTGGCGATCATCGGTGCAGTGCCGTACGTGCTCGCGGGCTGGGGCACCGAATCGACGCTCGCCCATCCCGTCAACGCCTTGTTCGAGTCGATGTCCGGCTTTACGACGACAGGAGCGACGGTGCTCGGGGAGATTTCGCTCGAGCAACACTCACACGCCGTGATGATGTGGCGGCAGCTGACCCAGTGGCTCGGCGGAATGGGGATCATCGTCCTGATGGTCGCGATCTTGCCGGAGCTCGCGGTCAGCGGTGCACAGCTCGTCGAATCTGAAGCGCCGGGACCGCAGTTACAGAAGCTCACGCCGCGAATCGCCGAGACGGCGCGCATCCTCTGGCTCGTCTATTTCGCGTTCACCCTCGTTTTTATCCTTCTCCTCTACGGTCTGCACCTCGCAGGGCTGGCCCCCAACATGGGGCTCTACAACGCCATCGCTCACGGGTTCACGACGCTCCCGACGGGCGGATTCTCGCCGGAAGCGAACAGCGTCGCGGCGTTCTCCGCGATCGTCCAGTGGACGTTCATTCCGTTCATCGTTATCGCCGGGACCAACTTCGCCCTGTTCTGGCACGTCTTCAGCGGCGAGCGACGGCGCTTCGTTCGCAACTCCGAGTTCCGCGCCTACATCGGAGCGATCGGCGGTCTGACGGTGCTGCTTGCGGGAATTCTCTACACCGGTGCCGCGCCGGCACTGGCGGAACTCGGCGGCGTGACGGAGGGGACGTTCGGGAACTCGCTGCGACAGAGCGCCTTCCAGATCGCGTCGCTGTTGAACTCGACCGGCTACGCGACCAGCGACTTCGCCGAGTGGAGCTCGACGGGCAAAATCGTGCTCCTCTTCGCGATGCTCGTGGGTGGCTGTGCGGGCTCGACCGGCGGTGGCGTCAAGGTCGTCCGGTGGCTCATCGTGTTCAAGATCCTGCGTCGGGAGCTGTTTACGGCCTCCCACCCCGAGGTCGTTCGACCGATCCGTCTCGGCGGCAACGTGGTCGACGAGGACGCCGTTCGCGGCGTGCTCGGCTTCACCTTCATGTACCTCTTCATCTTCGGCATCGCAGCGCTGGTCATCGCGCTCGATGCCGGTCGAATCGGCTACTCGCTGACGCCGCTCGAGGCGTTCAGCGCGAGCCTGGCAACGATCGGGAACATCGGTCCCGGGTTCGGATCGCTGGGCCCCTTCGGAAGCTACCTCGCGTTTCCGATGAGTTCGAAACTCCTGATGATCTTCCTCATGTGGATCGGCCGCCTCGAGATCATCCCCGTGCTCGTCATGTTCACCGGCGGGTTCTGGACCCGCTGACAGGAGCGTCGTGCCGTTCTCTTCCGGTGGTCCGTCGATCGTTCGTTGGCCTCAATCGATCGTCGTCCCCGGATTCGAACCGTCGAGGAACGCCTCGAGCGCGTCGAGGCCGAAAATCGACGCCTCGGCCTCGAGATCGAGCAACGTCCGCACCTTGCCGGCCATCCCGCCGGTCACGTCAGTCGCGTCGCTGGCCCCGAGCACCGCGGCCACCGCGTCGAAGTCGTCGATCCGATCGATCACCGCGTCGTTTTCGTCCAGTACGCCGGGCACCGTCGAGCAGAGACCGACGCGGTCCGCGGTGAGATCTCGGGCGAGTACCGCCACGAGCTCGTCGCCGCTGATCACCGTCGCACCCGCGCCGGCGTGGGCGATCACGTCACCGTGGAGGACGGGAACGAACCCCTCCTCGAGCATCGTCTCGATCTGTCCCGTTGCCAGCTCGAGTCGCCCCTCGCGATCGCGATGCGCCGCCGAAAACGGATGGACGGGGACCGCGTCGACGTCCCGCTCGAGCAACCGACTCAGAACGAACTGGTTCAGCGTCTTCATCGCGCCGTGGATGTCCAGCACCGCGTTCGCGTCGTGGGTCCCCTCGGTCGTACTGACGCCGCGTTCGCTGGCGTTGTAGTGGCCGAAGCTCCCGCCGCCGTGGACGACGACGAGGTCGTCGAGCCCCGCCTCGAGCGCCACCGCGATGGCGTCCGCCGCTCGCGCGAGGGCCGAACCATCGAGGGTTTCCGGCCGATCCTTCTCGGTGACGACGCTCCCGCCGAGTTTCAGGACGATCATTCGAGCCGCGTCACCCCCTCGTCGGCGAGTTCGGCGCGGAACGCGTCCTCACACCCAGGGGTAAAGGAGAGGGCCGTCTCGGTCTCGGGCGTCGGGTCCAGCGCGACGATACAGCCGCCGCCGCCGGCACCGGTCAGCTTCGCGCCGTACGCGCCCGCATCGCGGGCCGCCCAGACCATCGTATCGAGCGAGCGTGAGGACACCCCCAGCGCGGAGAGCAGGCCGTGATTGAAGTCCATCAACCGACCGATCTCCTCGATGTCGCCGTCGGCGAGCGCGTCCTCGCCGTTCCGGACCACGTCGCCGATCGCTTCGACCGTGTCGGCCGCGAAGTCGTACTCCGCGCGGAGATCTCGAACGCCGGCGACCAGCTGCCCGGTATCGCCCGCGCCGCCGTCGAATCCGATCACGATCGGCAGGTCCGGGGCCTCGAGCGTGCGACAGTCCTCGCCCTCGACGCGGACCGCACCGCCGGTCGCAGAACAGAACGTGTCGGCCCGGGAGGCCTGGCCGTCCTGAACCCGGGACTCCGTCTGATAGGCCCGCTCGGCGAGTTCGGCGGGCTCGAGGGTGACACCGAGTTCTCGAGTCGCGGCGTCGATCGCGGCGACGACGACGGCCGCAGAGGAGCCCAAGCCCGCGCCGAGGGGAATGTCGCTCTCGATCGTCACGTCGAAGCCGGCGTCGTCCTCGCCGGTGACCTCGCGGACCTGCTCGATCGCGCCGTCGACGTACCCCATCGCCGCGCTGACGAGCGATTCCGAGACGTCGATGTCGGGTCCGCTCTCCGTCGTCCCGTCGTACTCGACGGTGAACCCGTCCAGACTGAGATCGTCCGCCCGAACGCGGAGCTTGCCGTCGTCGCGTCGTTGCACGCCGACCCGCGCCCGCCGCTCGATCGCACACGGGACGGCGGGCTCGCCGTAAACCACCGCGTGCTCCCCGAACAGGTACACCTTCCCGGGAGCGCTCGAGAGTGTCATGCCCGGCCGTTCGTCCGAGGGGAAGTAATACCTGTCTGTGTCTTCGCCGGTGTCCGTCGGCCAGTCAGCCGTCGCGTAGGCGGACTTGTGACCTTTCAGTCGAACGGCGGTCGTCTGTCGTTCGTCTTGCCGGCGAACTCGTCGATCGGTTTCTGCCGATGGTTCGAGCGATGTCGGCCGCGCTTCGCCGAGCGCGGGCTGACCCGACGGGATATCGCACCGGAACTCGGCGTCACCCCGGCTGCGGTCAGCGAGCACATCACCGTCGATACCGCCGAACTAATCGCGGACCCGCTCGGCCGTGTCGGGACGGCAATCTTCGGTTCCACCGCCGGTCCGCTGAACGGACCGATACCGGATTTCGATTGTCATTTATCGCCGTGGAAAAGGCTGTGATAACCGAACTCCCCGACGGGTAGCCGAACCTGCGACCGATGAAACAGTTGTAACTGGCGGTAGTATCAGTGAGACGGCGTCATCGTCTCGTTTCATTCTTCGAGACGCCGTATTCCATAACTGGGTCGCGGGTGGATTTAAGGGAACCATTGGTACTGAAACCATACTTAAAATATCAATAATAAGGAACCTCCCATCGCTTCTTTCATTCGAATGGGGATTATCGTCACGATACAGCACGGGGGTAACGTTCACTTCTTCAAGCACCTCATACGGAAGCTTCAGGCAGCCGATTACGACGTTCACGTGTTCGCTCGAGAGGCCGAGGTCGTCGGATCGCTACTGGACGCCTACGACATCGATCACGAACTCCTCTGTGAAGAACCGGATACGCTACTCGAACTCGGATTGACCCAGATACGATACGAAGCGACGATCCTCAAACGTGCACTGGCTATCGATCCGGACTACATCATCAGTAGTCACGGTATCGCCGCCTCTCACGTCGCCACGCTCGTCGGAGCGGAGAGCCACGTGTATATCGACACCGAGACGCTGATCAACCACGGAAATCGTCTCACGATTCCGTTCGCGGACCGCGTCTACACTCCATCCAGCTTCAACGAGCACATCGGGAAGAACCACGTGAGATATCTCGGCTATCACGAACTCGCGTACCTCCACCCTAACCGGTTCGAGCCCGATCCCGAACTCCTTCGTCGAAACGGGGTCGAGCCGGACGAACGGTACGCCGTCGTCCGCCGCGGCGCGTTCGACAGCAATCACGATATCGGCAAGCGCGGCATTTCTCCGGCGGGGTATCAGCGGATCGTCGACGAACTCGCGCGGGACGGGACGGTGTACGTCTCCGACGAGAGTGACGGTTCGCTTCCGGCAAACGCGGAACCGATTCCCGTCGATCCGTCGAACTTCCACCAGTTGCTCGCGTTCGCCGACCTCGTCGTCGGTGACGTCGCCACCACGACGATGGAGGCCGGTATCCTCGGGACCCCGACCGTTCGAATCAGTCCGTTCGCCGGATCGTCGGACATGGGGAAGTTCCTCGAACTCGAGGAGTACGGCCTCGTCAGATCGTTCCCGATCGAGCGCGAAAACGAGGCGATCGAAACGATCGAACGTCTGTATCGCGATCCCGCGACGACCGCGATATGGGCGGACCGCCGGGAGACGATACTCGAGAACAAAATCGACGTCACCGAGTACCTCCTCGAACAGCTGCTCGATGAGGCGGAACTCGAAGCGCTACGCGGCGAGACGAGCGAGAAACCGGTCGTTCTCGAACGACAGCCGGAGGGGGCGACGACGGGCGGACGGACCGCGTCGAACCACGAATCTGCAAACGAGTCGGCTACGAGCGACTCACAGACCGACGATCCGATCCCGAGATCATGACTGATCTCCGCGTCCTGAGCCTCACCACGACCGACTGGCGAAGCTTTTACGAAAACCAGGTCGCGGCGCTCGAGTCCGAAGGGATAACGGTGAGCACCCTGTCGGTCCCGGGTGATCATCGGGCGTTCGACGACGAAGTTCGACGGCGAACTCCGATCGACTACCTCCGCTACCTGCCGCAGGTGCTCCGCGAGGCGGGTACCGGCTACGATATCGTCCACGCCAACTACGGACTCACTGCACCGTTCGCCGCTGCGGCATCGGCGCTTCCGACGGTCGATCTGCGGTTCGTCTGTACGCTCTGGGGCGGCGAGTACGTCGGTAATCGGTACACGCCGGTCATGGAACCGTTCGTGTCACGTGCCGACTGCGTCGTCGTTCCCTCGAACGTGATGGCCGACCGCATCGAGCAGCCGTGTGACGTGGTTCCGTTTCCGGTCGATACGGATCTCTTCCGACCGATCCCCAGAGACGAGGCCCGCGAGTACGTCGACTGGGAGACCGACGACCCGATCGTCCTCTTCCCGTACGCCCCGTCGCGCGAGGAGAAAAACTATCCGCTGGCGACTCGCACCGTCGACGCCCTCGGAGACGACGTTACCCTACGGGCTGTCGCGAACCAACCGTACGAGGACGTCCCGTACTATCTGAACGCTGCCGACGCCGTCCTGATCACGTCACGATACGAGAGCGGGCCGATGACGATAAAGGAGGCCGCTGCCTGTAACGTCCCGGTCGTCTCGCGCGATGTCGGCTTCGCCCGGGAGGTACTCGAGGATATCACCAACTCCTACGTCGCGGACGACGACGACGCGCTCCAACCGCGACTGGTCGACGTTCTCGAGACCGACGAGCCCACGGATGGGAGAGACCAGATCACCGGACACACCATCGACAAAATGGGAACGCGCCTCCGTGACGTGTACGACCGCTGCCTCGAGAACGAGACTGCGTAGCCCCCCGCCACCTCGAATCGGTCGACGGTCGACGCTGTCGATTCACGGGACGGCGGGCTCGCCGTAAACCACCGCGTGCTCCCCGAACAGATACACCTTCCCGGGGGCGCTCGAGAGTGTCATGTCCGGCCGTTCGTCCGAGTGCAAGTATAGTAGCCACTGAAAGTCAATGCACACCCGATCGCACGACGGCTGTGCGATCGGTGTGTGAATAGTTTCAGTTGGTACTATACTACCCGTCTGTGTCGTCGCTGCCGTCCGCGGTGATCCATCGACCGATCGATTGGAGGCGGACTTATGCCCCTGCGGTCGAACCTCGGTCGTATGTCGCTCGTTCTCCCGAGTGAACTCGTCGTCGAACGGTTCCTGCCGACCGTGCGGGCGATGTTGGCCACCCGACTCGCCGATCGCGGGATGACCCAACGGGAGATCGCCGACGAACTCGGCGTGACCCAGGCCGCGGTCAGCAAGTACGTCGGCGGTGACGGCGGCGGTGACGATCGGTTTCGCGACGACCCCGAAACCGTCGCCACCGTCGACCACATCGCGGACGGACTGGCTGGCGGCGAGCTGGACGCCTACGACGCGCTCGCCGAACTCCTCTCGCTTGTCCGGAGCCTCGAGGACCGGGGTCCCATCTGCGAACTCCACGAAGAGGCGATGCCGGAGCTACGGGGGCTCGGTTGCGACCTCTGTGTTCGCGGGCTCGATCCCGACGTCCGTGCCGAACGGGACGTTCTCGCGAACGTCCGCACGGCCGCGCGAACGCTCGCCTCGATCCAGGGTATGGCCGACTCCGTCCCGAACGTCGGAACGAACGTCGGCATGTGTTTGCCCGAGCCGCGCGACGAGACCGATGTCGCCGCGGTTCCCGGCCGGATCTACGCGATGAGCGGCCGGATAGAAATTCCGGCGAACCCCGAGTTCGGCGCCTCGAAACACGTCGCGACGGCGATACTCGCCGCCAACGACGCCGATCCAACCGTGCGCGGCGCGATCAACGTCGCCACCGACGACGACGTGCTCGAGGCCGCGACAGCGGTGGGCGTCGACCCGCTCGAGTTCGATGCCGACTACGAGGATCGCGGGGATCACCTTCGAAATCGGTTCGCGGATCGCGGCGGGGTTCCCCGCGTCGCCTATCACCGAGGTGCGTTCGGGATCGAACCCGCGACCTACGTCTTCGGTGCGACGGCCACCGACGCCGCCGAACTGATCGAGACGGTACTCGACGTGGCGTCCTCGTCGTGAGACCCTCGAGCCATCCCCGGCCGTTCACGAGCGGTTCGCGCCGATCGTCACCGTGACGGCGTCGATGACGGTCGCGTTTGTCCCGCGTTCGACCCGGATCCGATACGTCGAGTCGGATTCGTCCGGAAGCGGCGACCCGACGGAAAATTCGGTCCGATACCTGTTCGGATCGAGGCTATAGGTCCCGTCCCATTCGAACGAGTCGTTCCGGCGCTCGTATACGACGAGGGAGTAGGTCTCGTTCGCGGTCGCGTCGATAGAGTAGTCCACGTCGAAGCGAGCGCCGTTTTGCTGGTCGATGGTATCGAGGGAGACGTTGTCGATCACGTCTCCGGTCGACGGGTCGCCGATCGTCGAACTGTACTCCAAACTAGTATCGGTACAGCCGGCAACGAAAAGCGCGCTGACGACCACCATGGTCGCGAGAACGGTCCGCCAGTCCCGGTCGGAGGGTGACGAGGACATTGTTGCTTCTTTTGACTAGTTGTGTATAAGTCTTATCATCCAGTTGACTTTTTGAGACGGTCCGAACGCCGATCGGGAGTGTCCCGTCGAGTTACCCACCAGAAGTGTCACCGATCACGCCCCGTCCGAGCGCAGTCACACTCCGATCGCCACGCGCTCGGAGATCGCGCTCGAGCGATAGTCGGCGAGAAAACGAACAGCGTCGATATCTACAGCGTTAGACCGTACTTTCGAAGTCCTCGAGCGAGTAGGACGGCTCGGCACCGCGTCGATCGAGGACCTCGTTGGCGAGGAGCCAGTAGACGACCGAGAGGGCCTTGCGACCCTTGTTGTTCGTCGGAACGACGAGGTCGACGTTACTGACTTGGTTGTTCGAGTCACACATCGCGATGACCGGGATACCGACCGTGATGGCTTCCTTGACTGCCTGCGCGTCACCGATCGGGTCGGTGACGACCAGGACGTCCGGCTCGATGTAGCCGTCGTACTTCGGGTTCGTCAGGGTACCCGGGATGAAGCGACCGGTGCGGGCGCGAGCGCCCACGGCATCGGCGAACTTCTCCGCCGGGAACCGACCGTACTGACGGCTCGAGGTGACCAGGATCTGCTCCGGGTCGTAGTTCGCGAGGAAGTCCGCGGCCGTGCGGATGCGGCCGTCGGTCTTCGAGACGTCGAGCACGTAGAGACCGTCGGTTCGGACGCGGTGAATGAACCGACCCATGTCCTCGGTCTTCTGTTGGGTCCCGATGTGGACGCCAGCGCCGAGGTAGTCCTCGACGGGGATCAACAGGTCCGCCTCCTCGTCGGACATGACGTCGTCGTCGAGGGTCGGACCGGCGTCTTCTTCCTCGGCGTCGTCGTCGGCTGGTTCTGCGTCGGCCGCGGGGGCTCCCTCGGCGTCGGCGGGCTGTTCGTCTACTGGCTCGACGTCTGCCTCGGCGGCGGGGCCAGCCCCTTCGGCTGGCTCCTCGTCGATTTCCTCCTCGGCGGCGTCGAGCCCTTCCTGGGTTGCGTCGTTTTCTGTCATGTCGCGTCGTCTGCGATTCGAATGAGCTCGTTGAGCTTTGCGGTTCGCTCGCCACCGACGGTACCCGTCTTGATGAAGGGAGCGTCGGTCGCAACGGCGAGGTGTGCGATTGTCGCGTCTTCGGTCTCGCCCGATCGGTGGGAGACGACCGAGTCGTAGCCGTTCTCCGTCGCGAGTCCGATCGCGTCGAACGCGTCCGACAGCGTCCCGATCTGGTTCGGCTTGATCAGGATGCTGTTGGCCGCGCCGCGGTCGATCCCCTCGACGAGACGGTCGGTGTTGGTGACGAACAGGTCGTCACCGCAGATCAGCGTCCGGTCGCCGACTTCGTCCGTGAGGTCGGCGAAGGCGTCGTAATCGTCCTCGTCGAGGGGATCCTCGACGTAGACGAGGTCGTACTCCTCGACGAGGTCGGCGATGTACGCGATCTGCTCGTCCGTATCGCGGCTCCGGTCGCTGTACTCGTACGTTTCCGATTCGGAATCGTACAGTTCGGCGCCGGCGACGTCCAGCCCGAAGCCGATATTGAAGCCGACCTCGTCCTGGACCAGCGAGACCGCCTCGGCGACGATTTCGAAGGCCTCGCCGTCGTCGATCGACGGTGCCCACGCGCCCTCGTCGCCCTTGCCACAGGGAACGCCGCGTTCCTCGAGCAGGTCGGCGACGGCGGCGTGGACGGCCGCGTTCGCGAAGACCGCGTCTTCGACGCTCGGTGCGCCGACGGGTGCGGCGAGGAACTCCTGAATGTCGGTCGCGTCGGCGGCGTGTTCGCCGCCGCCGACGACGTTACCGAGCGGGATCGGGAAGTTATCGCCGCGGAACGTGCCACCGAGGTGCTGAAAGAGCGGCGCACCGAGCACGTCGGCACCGGCTTTCGCGGCGGCCATCGAGATCGCGACCGCGCTGTTGGCACCGATCTCCGAGAAGTCGTCCGTGCCGTCGGCAGCGTGGAGTGCCGCGTCGACGTCGCGCTGATTGCCCGCGTAGATTTCGCCGACGAGCCGGGGTACGGCGCGTTCCCGGGCCGCGGCGATCGCCTCCCCTGGGGGTCGTTCGACGGCCTCGTACTCGCCCGTGCTGGCCCCGCTGGGTGCCGCGGCGCGGCCGAAGCCGCCGCTCTCGGTCACGACATCGGCCTCGACCGTCGGATTTCCTCGCGAGTCGAGGATCCGACGCAGCCGGATGTCGGTGATGAGCGTCATTTCCGGTCGTACCCCCGCTTGACGGTAAAGGGCAACACGCCGGCGTCGTACTCCTCGGCGGCGATGAGGATCGGTTGGGTCTGCTCCGTCTCGATCAACACCGGCGCACCGTAGGAGACCTGCAGCGCTCGAGCGCCGAGGATGCGTGCCTTCTCGTAGCGGTTGTGCTGTTGTTGTTGCATTGTTACTGGTACGGCGAGACGACGTCGACGAGGTCCTTGTGACTGACGAGCATGCGCCGACAGCAGTAGCGATCGACGCCGAGTTCGTCCAGAACCTCCTCTGGATCCTCGTCGCCCTCGTTCGCTCGCTCGTCGAACGCTTCCCAGTGTTCGGCGACGACGTTGCCACAGGTGAAACACCGGACCGGTACCATCATGATTGAATCACCTTAGCGGTAGGACTTCTGGTAGCGCGCCCGAGCGCCCGGGCCGCCCCACTTCTTCGGTTCGGACTGGCGAACGTCGTTGACCAGCAGCGACCGGTCGAACTCCATGAACGCGTCGCGGAGTTCGGCGTCGTTCGAGTGCTGGACGATCCCGCGTGCGACGGCGGTGCGGACGGCGTCCGCCTGTCCGCTGATACCGCCGCCCTCGACGCGGACGTCGATGTCCATCTCGCCGCGCAAATCGTCGCCGACGATGCGGAACGGCTCGAGCATCTTGAGTCGGGACGTCTCCGGTTCGACCAGTTCGACCGGTTGCGAATTGATTCGAACGCGACCCTCGCCCTCGCGCACCGTGGCGCGGGCGACGGCCGTCTTTTTCTTGCCACTCGTGTTGGTTACCATGTGACGTTAGCACCTAACTGTTCGGACACTTCGCGTAGGTGGACGAAGCGGATGTTCGACAGGCGATCCAGCGACGTCCCCTCGAGCACTTCCGACTCGTGATCGTCGTCGTCCTCGTAGGGGTTGCCGACGTAGACCCGGACGCTGTCGAGTGCCTCGCGGCCGCGGGTTTTCTTGTACGGCAACATTCCGCGAACGGACCGCTTGAAGATCGTGTCCGGTCGCTTGGGGTAGTAGGGTCCGCGGTCCGAACCCAGCTGTAGCCGCGTGCGGTACGTCTCGAAGATGTCGTCCTCGTCGCCGGTGATGACCGCGTCCTCGGCGTTGACGATCGCGACGCGATCGCCGTCCAGCGCGCGCTGGGCGACCTCGCTCGCGACCCGACCGAGAATACAGTCCTGTGCGTCGACGACGAGATCTGCGTCGAACTCTGCGAGACTCATCGAATCACCCGGACGTTCGATCCTTCGGGGTTTGCTTCGAGCACTTGCTCGAGCGGTACCGGCTCGCCGACCTGGTCGATCTTCGTCTCTGCGGACGAAGAGAACTTGACGGCGGCGACGGTGACGTTCTTCTGTAGTGCGCCGGATCCCAGCACTTTGCCGGGAACGACGACAGTCTCTTCTTCGCGTGCGTACCGCTCGATACGGCCCAGATTTACCTCAGCGTGGGTGCGTCGGGGCTTCTCGAGTCGATCCGCAACGTCTCGCCAGACGTCGGCGTCCGTTTCGCGGGACGTCGACTTCAGCTCGGCGATGAGATCGTTGAGCCTCGGATTAGTCTTGCTACTCATTGGTTTCCTCCAAATACTGCAACTGCCGGCACGTCGCCGACGCGGGATACTGCGCCGTCGACGGTGGAATCGAGTTTAGAGAAGTGATGCAGGGAGCAGGATTTGAACCTGCGGACTCCTACGAGACAGCGCCCTGAACGCTGCGCCGTTGGCCTGACTTGGCTATCCCTGCTCGCACTTCCGTCTACCCGTCGCCCCTTCAAACCCCTTTCGATTCCAGCAGGAACGCGATCGCCGGTCTCGTCGCTCACGGCGTCGGCGAACGGCGTTCCTTGATCGGGTCGGGGGCGTCGGTTCATATCTATAGCTGTACTGCGTCTTCGAGTTCGGTCGCGCGTTCAGCGAGCGTCTCCGCTGCTCGCGTCACGAGCTCCTCGATGGGGAACGAGCCGTCGGTCTCCACGTGGAAGACGAAGGCGTTTGGCACGTCCTCGACCCGAACCTCCTTGCCCGGGTAGCGATTCGAGAGGTCGTGGTCGAACTCGCTCGTCGACACGAGTTCGCCGTCGTCTTCGATGACGCCGCGGATGATCCGGCTCTCCTCGTCCTCGAACTCGGGAAGATCGCCGTCGACCGTCACGCGCTGGAGATGGCGGTAGCCGACCGCCACTCCTCCCTGGTGTTTGGCGTGGTTTCGTCCGCGTTCGATCACGGTATCGGCCTCGGCCTCGAGTCGCTGGCCGTCCTTGAGGTCGATGATCGGGATGTTATCGTCCGCGGGGCGGACGAGATCGTCGCTCGAGACGAGATCGCCGGAGTAGGCGGTCGCCGGCCCTTCGACGTCGATCGAGAGCGTAACGGTGTCGTCCTCGGTGAACTCGCCGACCGGCGGGGTCGTCAGCGGGACGAGCCCGAGTCGGAGCGCGAGTTGCTCGTCGAACATGACCGACGAGTTCTCGACGAACCGGACGGTGTCGATCGCCATCGTGGGCACGTCGGCGACCATCGCGCGGCGGATGCCGTTAGCGAACGCGGGCGTTACGCCGCGAACGAGGAACCGCGCCTCGCGATCCTCGCGTTCGACGAACTCGACGTCGTACTCCTCTGTCATGGTCTAGTAGCCGCCCTTGCCTTTCGGTGCGCGCGATCCGTCGTGGGGGATCGGCGTGACGTCCTCGATGCGCCCGATCTCGATGCCCGAGCGGGCGAGCGCGCGGATCGTCGCCTGCGCGCCGGGACCGGGGGATTTCTGGAGGTTGCCGCCGGGGCCGCGCACGCGGACGTGGAGGCCCGTGATACCGGCCGCTTTGACCTCTTCGGCGACGGACTCGGCCATCTGCATGGCCGCGTACGGCGACGCCTCGTCGCGGTTTTGCTTGACCGCCGTCCCACCGGAGGACTTGGCGATCGTCTCCGCGCCCGTGAGGTCGGTCACGGTCATGACGGTGTTGTTGAACGATGCGTGTACGTGGGCGATTCCCCATTTATCGTCGTTCTGGCTCATTGGTTACCCTCCGCGCGTTCCGGGTGGAGTTCGTCCGCGAGCGGACTGTTCTCGTCGAAGGCCACCAGATCCTCCTCGTCGGTGTCGACGACGTAGGACGGAACGAGGTGGCGCTGCCCGTCGACCACGACGTGGCCGTGGACGATGAACTGGCGGGCCTGCTGGGGCGTGTTCGCCAGTCCCGTCCGGTAGACGACCGTCTGGAGTCGGCGCTCGAGGATGTCCTCGATCTCGAGCGACAGGATGTCGCCGAGTTCGTCCGTCTCGTTGAGGATGCCGACTCGTTTGAGTCGGTTGAGGAATTCCTCGGAGCGTCGGATGACGGTTTCGTCGTCCTGGGCCTGACCGAGCAGCTCTCGAGCCTCGCGCCGGTAGGAGCGAAGCTCGGACTGCGCTCGCCAGAGCTCTTCTTTGTTCGAGAGCCCGTAGCGGTCGACGAGGGAGTGTTCGGAGGCAATGCGCTCACCCTGGTAGGGGTGGTTCGGCGTCTCGTATTGCTTGGTGTCAGTGCCGAGTGGCATTATTCACCCTCGTCCTCTTCTTCTTCTTCGGCCGCGGCTGCGGCCTCTTCGGCCTGCTCTTCGCGGATCTCTTCGACGTTGACTCCGATGGTGCCCTCCGTACGGCCGGTGGACTTGGTTCGCTGACCGCGAACCTTCTGGCCTCGCTTGTGGCGAGAGCCCTTGTAGGAGTCGATCATCTTCATCCGGTTGATGTCGTGCTGTCGAGTCAACTGGAGATCGTTCCCGATCTCGTGGGTCGTTTCGCCGCTGTAGAAGTCGCCCTGACGGTTGTTGAGCCAGTCGGGGACCTGGTCGGCGTAGTTCTCCACGGCCTCGATAACGCCGTCGATGACGTCGTCGTCGAGTCGACCGAACGTCGCGGTTCGGTCGACGCCAGCTTCCTCGGCGATGAGTCGGGCGGTCCGGCGACCGATCCCGTTCATCTCCGAGAGCGAGCGCTCGACGGACTTCGTCCCATCGAGGTCCGTTTGTCCGATGCGGACGAAGTATCGGAGGTCTTCGTCGTCTTCTTGTTCTTGAGGTTCTTCCGCGCTCATGTGTCGTGTATCTGTCTCTGGTCTGCCTGCGGTGCAAATCGACTGGCGGGAAAACGCCAGCGAAGTGTCCGACGTTGTGGCGGGGATTTGAACCCCGGAGGCTTGACGCCACATGGTTAGCAACCATGCGCCTTGGGCCGCTTGGCTACCACAACACCGTCTGTCTATCATCGCCCTCTCGGACTCGGGGATCACTCCCCTACACGTATTGCACCCGGACCTACCCCCGTCGACTACTTAAGGGCAACGAAAGGTGGTCGCTCCTCGTTCGAATTGATTCCACCGTCGATCCCGCTCGAGCCCCGGCTATTCGGCTCGAATCGATGCCGGAGCGATCGTGACGAAAACGGAGACGCGGGGAAAATCAGGCACCGGCGTACTCTTCGATGTACTTCTCGTTGACCTCCCAGTTCCCGTCCTCGTTCTGGATCATGTACTCGCCGTAGTAGGGCACCCGGTTCGCGACGGTATCGCGAAAGGCCTCGCGGATCTCCGATTTCGTCATCTCGCCCATCGACTTGAGGTCGTCGTTGCGGTTGAGACAGCCCTTCAGGTAGCCCTCGTGGGTGACCCGAACTCGGTGGCAGTTCGCACAGAAGGTCGGGTTCTCGACGGGGTCGACGATCTCGACCATTCCGCCGCCGCTCTCTCCGTCGCCGCCGATCCAGTAGCGCTTCCGGTCGTGCATCTCCCGGTGTTCGATCTCGTCGGCCTGCTCGGCCAGCCAGTCGTGGACCCGCTGGATGTCGATGTTCCACTCCGGTTTCCCCGTCAGCTCCGGCATGTACTCGATCAACTGGAGCTGGAGCCCGTCGTTTTCCGCGACGTGATCGACCATCTCCGGCACGTACCCCGCGGTGTGCTCGAAGACGACCATGTTGAGTTTGACCGGATCGAGCCCCGCCTCGAGCGCCGCCTCGACGCCCTCGAGGACCATCTCGTAGGCTCCGCTCTTGGTCACCGCGGCGAAATCCTCGGGATCGAGCGCGTCCTGCGAGACGTTGACCCGCTCGAGGCCGGCGTCGACGAGCGCCTCGGCGCGGCCGGGGAGGAACGTGCCGTTCGTGGTCAGCGAGACCTCCATCTGGTCGGGCGTTCGCTCGATGATTTCCTCTAAGTCCTGTCGCAACATCGGTTCGCCGCCGGTGAACTTGACCGCGTCGACGTCGAACTCGGCGGCGACCTCGAGGAAGCGGACGACGTCGTCGGTCGACATCTCGTCGTCCTGGGGATCCATCGGTCCGCGAGTGTCCCCGAGCCCCTCGTTGTGACAGTAGACGCAGTCGAAGTTACACCGATCGGTGAGAGAGACGCGAACCCCGGAGACCTCTCGCCCGAATTCGTCGGTGAGCATGCCACTGGGTTGCAGCCGGATCCGCTTAAACGCGCCGGGGATTTCGGGGGCTCGTAACCGATTTCGGTTTCTAATACTGTCAACGAGGTTGTGAGACGCCGTTCGACTCGAGAGTTCCCCTGACTCATCACGACCGAGAAATCAGACGGGCGGGTGGTCCCCGGAGCATGATTCTTCCCGTCTTCCGACGGAAGACATACCTCTCCAGCGCTCGAACGAGGCGCTATGGACGAGGACATGCTCGCGGACCAGCGCCGGCTCGTGGAACTCGTCGAGGAGGAGGGATGGGACGTGACCGACCTCGAGATCTCGGCCTACGACAGCCCGTGGGCCGACGAGGACGACCCCGAAGCGACCGTGACGATCACGGCGCGAAAGCCGTACGAGAGCGAGGACGACGATGACGATGACGACGAGAGTCCGTATCGGCTGAAGTAGGGACTGGTCCTAATTCCGACAGAAACTCCGTCTTTACCAGGATCGTGCGAACCGAGATCCGTTACCCCTTGATGTTACAGACGGGGAACGTCCGCGCGACTTTGTCGCCGATGCCGAGTTCGTCGGAGACGCGGACGACCTCGTCCACGTCCTTGTAGACGCCCGGCGCTTCCTCGGCGATCGTTGCTCCCGACTGGGCCTTGACGTAGATCGCCTGCTGGTCCTCGAGGTCCTGCTGGACGTCGCCGCCCCAGAACTCGTTTTTGGCCTGCGTGCGGCTCATCAGTCGGCCCGCACCGTGAGCGGTCGAGCCGAAGGTGAGCTCCATCGAGTTCTCGCCGCCTCGGAGGACGTAGCTGCCCGCACCCATGCTGCCGGGGATGATCACGGGCTGGCCGACATCGCGGTACGCTTTCGGCACTTCTGGATGGCCCGCCGGGAACGCTCGCGTGGCACCCTTTCGGTGGACGTAGAGTTCGCGTTCGTCGCCGTCGTCGTTCACCGTGTGCGTCTCCTTCTTCGCGATGTTGTGTGCCACGTCGTAGAGCAGGTCCATCTCCATTTCCTCCCAGGATCGATCGAAGACGCGCTCGAAGACCCGCCGCGTCCGGTGCATGATCAGCTGTCGGTTGACCCACGCGAAGTTGATCGCCGCGTTCATCGCGCCGTAGTAGTCCTCGGCGAGCTGTGATCCCGCGGGCGCGGCCGCGAGTTCCTTGTCGGGCAACTGGTCCAGCAACCCCTTGTGTTGTTGCTCGATCTTCCGCAGGTAGTCGTTGCAGGTCTGATGGCCCAGTCCGCGGGAACCACAGTGGATCAACACGACGATCTGGTCTTCCTCGAGCCCGTAGGCCTCGCCCACGGCCGAATCGAAGACGTCGGTCACGCGCTGGACCTCGAGGAAGTGGTTCCCCGAGCCCAGCGAGCCGATCTGGTTCTTCCCGCGGTCTTTTGCCTTCTGGCTCACCTTCTCGGGAGCCGCACCCTCGCGCATCCCCTCGTCCTCGCAGTGCAACAGGTCGTCCTCGACGGCGTGGCCGTTCTCGAGCGCCCAGTCGACGCCGCGGGCGAGGATCTCGTCGATCGCGTCGACGCCAGCTTCGACGATCCCGCCGCCGCCGAGCCCCGACGGAATATTGGCGAAGAGCGAATCGACGAGCTCCTCCTCGTGTCCCTGTACCTCGTCGTAGGTCAGGTTCGTCCGCATCATCCGGACGCCGCAATTGATGTCGTAGCCGACCGCTCCCGGTGAAATACAACCGTTCTCGGCGTCCAGTGCCCCCACCCCGCCGACCGGGAAGCCATAGCCCTGATGGGTGTCGGGCATGCAGATCGCGTGGTTGGTAATGCCCGGCAGGTGGGTCGTGTTTTTGATCTGCTCGAGGGACTTGTCTTCCTGAATTTCCTCGAGCAGCGCTTCGCTCGCCAGTACTCGCGCTGGAACGCGCATGTCGCCCTCCTGAGGGATCTCCCAGACGTACTCGCGCACCCGCTCGAGCGTGATGCCGTTCGCGTCAAACGTGGTCATACGCGAAACTCGGACCGCAGCGATGAAAGATGTTCGTCTCGCGTCGCGGACCCCCTCGGCGGTCGATTCTCGCGTCGGCGGAGCCACCGACCGGTCAGACGTCGAAGACGACGTACGCCTCCCAGCGGTCGTCGGTTCGCTCGAGGCGCATTTCCGAATACGTCACGGCCTTTACTTCGCGGGCGTCGATCTCGGCGAGGGGGACGCCGCGTGCGCTGGCCTCGAGACGGAACTCCTCGGAACCGTCAGCCGACTCGGTGACTTCGATCGATTCGACGCGATGATCGACGGGGAGTTCCACTCGAATGTCCCGCAGGTAAATCAGTTCGTCGAGGAAGTCGAACAACAGCGCCTCGCGGTTCTCCGCGGTCACGGTCACCGAAAACCGATCGCCGGCAGCGGCCGGAATCTCGTCGCACGAGGCGGCCGCGAGGCCGTCGGCTACCGAGCCGAAAACCGCCTCGAGCGAGTCGTCGGTCGCCGAGACCGCGATATCGGCCGTATGATCGCGGAGTTCGAATCCCATGTCGAATCGGGCTTTTGCGGCCGGCCCCCTATGTCCGTCGTTTCGGGTGCGTCCCCCGCAGTTTCTCCCGCTCGGGAGTCACGTTCAGGCGAAATTGCCGGCGAATACGTTGTTGCCGTCTGACGTTCGGGAGCGTTGACTGCCGGTGGAATTATATTGACGACCGTGGTATGCTGTGGTAGTGAGCGTCAACATCGACAGTCGCGTCGTCGCCCCGGGGAGCGACGATTACGTCGACGAAGCCTGGCAGCTAAAGGAGGAGATCAATCGTCAGGAGGATGTGCTCAAACAGCGGTACGACTTCTTCACTGACGCGTATCGGCGGTCGAAGGTACACTGTTACGTCCAAGACAGCGACCTCGTCGGATTCGCTGCGGTCCGACGCGACGGGTACATTCTCTTTCTGGCCGTGGACCCCGAATTCCGAAGCCAGGGCGTCGGCAAACGGCTCGTCGCCCACGTCGCGGAGGACCACGATACGATCACGTGTCACGCCCGGACGAGCAACGAAAACGCGTTGCAGTTCTACGAGTATCTCGGCTTCGAGATCAAACGACGGATCGACGACTACTACGAAGACGGCGGCGACGCCTACTACCTGAAACTCGGCTCGGACGTCGGTATCGCCGATCGGATTTCGGACCTGATTCGTCGGTGACGAACGGACCGGCTGCGAACGCGACGCTCGATTGCGTTCGGTTTTTCACCGCCACTCGCGCGCGCTCAGGTGTCGCTTCGAGTCCCGTCTCGATCGTCGCTTCATTCGGCAGGATTATACACCCCCACCGACGACTACTCGAGTCGTATGGAAGAGCGAACGAGGGCCTACCTCCGTGGGCGGTTCCGCGATCACTATCGGCGGACGGAGATCACGCCGCCACCCGCGGCCAACGAACGCGAGTGGGGGTTCATCCCCTGGACGGACGGCCCCGACACGACGATGGTCCGCCACCGTTCGCTCCTCGAGCTGGGCGATCTCTCGGAGTTTCTCGTCCGAAAGCGCCCGCGGCACGTGTATTTCTCCGCGGGGCGCTTTCGCGATCCCGGCGCGAGTTCGATGAGCGAGAAGGACTGGCAATCCGCGGATCTCGTCTTCGACCTCGACGCAGATCACCTGCCGAGCGTCACGCTCGGCGAGGACACGTACGCCGAGATGCTCGCCAAGTGTAAGGACGCCCTGTTTCGACTGCTCGAGTTCCTCGAGGACGACTTCGCCTTCGAGAACCTCGAGATCGTCTTTTCGGGCGGCCGCGGCTATCACGTTCACGTCCGCGACGAGAACGTGTTGCACTTAGAGCGGGAACACCGCCGCGAAATCGTCGACTACGTCCGCGGCATCGGCCTCGAGTACGACGAACTGATCGAGACCGAAACCGTCGCGGGGCTGGGCCGAAAGACGCCGACCGAGCGTCGGACGCTCCGGATCGAAGGCGGCTGGGGAGCCCGGTCGCACGCTCACTTCATGGCCTTCGTCGACGACCTCCTCGAGCTGGACGACGACGCGGCCCTCGGACGCTTACAGGAGTTCGACGGCATCGGCGAAGGGAAAGCCGAGGCGACGCTGAACGCGGCCCGTACCAACCGCGAACAGTTGGAAGCCGGCAACGTGACCGTCCACACCGCGGTCGCACAGTTGGCCGAACGGTTCGCGAGTCGGGCCGTCGAGCGGGACAACGCGCCCATCGACGAGCCGGTCACCACCGACACCAACCGCCTCATCCGCCTGCCCGGGAGCCTCCACGGCGGGAGCGGGCTGAAAACGGTCCGCCTCGGGCGCGACGAGATCGCTGACTTCGATCCGCTCGTCGACGCCGTCCCCGAGACGTTCACGGGCCACGAGATCACCGTCGACGTCACCGATGGCGGCGAGATCGAACTCGGTGGGGATAGCTTTACGGTCTCGGAGGGAGACCAGTCACTACCCGAGTACGTCGCCGTGTTCCTGATGGCACGCGGCCGCGCAGAGAAGGAGAAAGAATGAATCTAGACGAGCTGCGTTCGGTCCAGAGCAAGGAGCGCCAGAAGGATAGCCTCCAGAATCTGCGCCCCTCGTTCTATCAGGAGGTCGGCGACTACATCGCCGACCTCGAGGACGAACGCGACCGCGCCGCCGAGCGGGCCGACGATCCCTTTTCCGCGCCCGAGGTCGGCCAGCTGACCGACGAGATCGAGACCGCAAAGGACGTCGTCGAGGCGATCTACGAGCGGCGGATGGGCAAACTCGTCAAACAGGCCAGCCTCGCCGCGGCCGGGATGGCCGCTAACGACGAGGGGCTGACGGCGGAAGAGGCCGACCTCTTTGACGATCTCGTCGACCGAATCGGCTCGAACAAGACGCGCGTGCTGGACGTCCTCGAAGGAGCCGAAGGCGGCGCTACGGGTTCGGGAACCGACGCCGCCGCGGCGTCCGATACCGGACCGACACCGGGCGGTGAGTCCGGCGATCCGGCGGACCTGCCCGGTGAACAGTCGTCCGGTCGATCGCCCGCGGACGACGCTCCCCCGGTGCCGCCCGAAGATCGATCGGCGGACACCGGTCCCGCGGCCGACGCGGGTCCGGGAACGGGGGACTCCAGTGGCGTCTCCCCCGCGGACGTCATGGGCGGAGAGGGGCTAGACGGAGACGATCCGCCGGTCGGCGCGGCGGACCGAACCGATGGAAACGACACGCCGGATTCGACGGCCGCCCGATCGGAGCAGTCCGCGGCCGGCCCAGATTCGAACGCCGGTAACGGTTCGGAACCGACGGCGTCCGCTGTCGGTTCCGGGGCCGGCGGGCAGGCCGACGACGTGGATCGCACGACCGTCAGAATCACCAGCGACATCGGCAACATTCTCGGCGTCGACGACCGCGAGTACACCCTGAGCAGCGATGACGTCGTCACGCTCCCGGAGCAAAACGCCGCCCCTCTCGTCGATCGGGAGGCGGCCGAGCGCCTCGAGTGACCGTCTCTCACGCCACAGTGGGCGAACGCACCGCCGCGGCGACTCGCCGCTCGTCAGTCACGGTGTGAAACCGCAACGCATACATTACCGCTCGCCAACTCCCGTGCATGCTCTCTGTCGGCGACGAGGCACCGGAGTTCGAACTGCTCAATCAACACGGCGAGACGGTCAGGCGCTCCGATTTCGAGGGGCGGCGACTCGTCGTCTACTTCTACCCTCGTGCCAACACTGACGGCTGTACGACCGAGGCCTGCGGGTTCAACGACGCGCTCTCGCAACTCGCGGACCGCGACGCCGCGGTCGTCGGGATCAGCGACGATCCAGTCGACGATCTCGCGGACTTCGCGGCCGACTACGACCTCGAGTTCGATCTGCTGTCCGACGAGTTCGGCGAAGTCGCGACGCTGTATCACTCCTACGGCGAGAAACAGATGTTCGGCAACACCTTCGACGGGGTCTTCCGGAACACCTACCTCGTCGATCCGGACGGGCGGATCGAAGCGGTGTACGAGGGGGTCTCCCCCGATGGTCACGCCGACGAGGTACTGGCGGACATCGAGCCGGTCGACGTCGCACACTAACCGGAATCTGTCGTACCGCCGGTCGCGGTATCGTCTCATCGAACCGACTCAGCGGACTCGCTCGGCCCGAAAACGCGCACCCGTCCGCCGTTCGTGATCCGAAGCAGGTACTCTCCCAGCGAGAGTTCGACGGTGATGTCGTCGACGCGTTCGGTCCGAGTGACGAGTCGATCGAGGGCCTCCGGGTCGACGTGATCGTACAGCGTGAATCCCAGCTCGGTCGAACAATCGATCGGGTCGATCTCGAGCGCGGCCGAGATCGCGTACACGGTCGCGATGCTGGGCGGCGTCTCCTCGTCGTGTGTGCGCTCGGCGAGCACCGGACGATCAGCGTCCGCGGGGTCGCCACCGGGATGGGACATTATCCGTACTTCCTCCTGCAGCGCGGTCGTCGGTCGTCGGGTGCGGAGTTTCGGTCGATCAGTGGTCCGTCCATTATCAGCGGTACTCGAGTAGTCACCACGAAGCTTGTCCTTGAATGGGAGAGTGCGGTCGACGTTCCCGACTGCAATCGGGTCCGATTACTTACAACAAAAAATCACTAGTCGAGAACCGAGCAACGGCCGCGGCCGTCGACCTTACTGGAAGGTGCGGCCCAGCTGTTCGTCCTGGCCCGGTTCGGCCTGCTGGAACTCCTCTTCGAGATCCTCGTACTGTTCCCGGGTTTCGGGTGCGACGCTCGGGTTGACCTCCTCGAGCGCGTGCTCGAAGTGCTCGCGGCTGATGCGGACGTTGCCGATCGTGTCGGCCATCTCCTCGGGGTCGACCGAGTTGATGAACTCGCGGCTGGCGGCCATCGAAGCCTCGCGGCAGACCGCTTCGATATCGGCACCGACGTAGCCGTCCGTCCGACCGGCGAGCCACTCGAGGTCGACCGACTCGGCCAGGGGCTTGTCGCGGGTGTGGACGTCGAAGATCGCCTTGCGAGCGTCCTCGTCGGGGACGGGCACGTGGACGTGCCTATCGAGCCGTCCGGGACGGAGCAGGGCGCTGTCGATCAGGTCCGGCCGGTTGGTCGTGGCGATCACGACGACGTCCTCGAGCTCCTCGAGGCCGTCCAGTTCCGTCAGGAGCTGGGAGACGACGCGTTCGCCGACGCCGGAGTCACCCTGACGCTGGCCGCGTTCGCCCGCGATCGAGTCGATCTCGTCGAAGAAGATCACGGTCGGTGCGTTCGACCGCGCCTTCTCGAAGACCTCGCGGACGCCCTTTTCGGACTCCCCGACGTATTTGTTCAGCAGTTCGGGGCCTTTGATCGAGATGAAGTTCGACTGGGCCTCGTTGGCGACGGCCTTGGCGAGCAGGGTCTTCCCCGTGCCCGGCGGGCCGTACATGAGGACGCCCTTGGCGGCCTGCATGTCCATCTGCTCGAACACCTCGGGGTAGTCGAGGGGCCATTGGATCGTCTCGCGGAGCTGCTCTTTGGTCTCGCTCAGTCCGCCGACATCGTTCCAGGTGACGTCGGGGACTTCGACGAAGACCTCGCGCATCGCGGAGGGCTGGATGCCCTTGAGCGCTTCCTTGAAGTCGCGCTCGGAGACCTCCAGCGAGTCGAGCACGTCGGCGTCGATCTCTTCGGACTCGAGGTCGAGTTCGGGGCGGATCCGCCGGAGCGCGTTCATCGCGCTCTCGCGAGCCAGCGACTCGAGGTCTGCGCCGACGAACCCGTGCGTGTTCTCGGCGTACTGATCGAGGTCGATCCCCTCGTCGAGGGGCATCCCGCGGGTGTGGACCTGCAGGATCTCCTTGCGACCCTCCTTGTCGGGGACGCCGATCTCGATCTCGCGGTCGAAGCGGCCGCCGCGGCGGAGCGCGGGGTCGATGGCGTCGACGCGATTGGTCGCGGCGATGACCGTGACGCGGCCCCGTTCCTCGAGGCCGTCCATCAGCGAGAGGAGTTGTGCGACGACGCGTCGTTCGACGTCACCCCCGGCTTCCTCGCGCTTGGCCGCGATCGAGTCGAGTTCGTCGATGAAGATGATCGAGGGAGCGTTCTCCTCGGCGTCCTCGAAGACTTCGCGGAGTTGCTCCTCGGACTCGCCGTAGTACTTCGACATGATCTCCGGCCCGGAGATCGTCTCGAAGTGGGCGTCGATCTCGTTCGCGACGGCCTTCGCCATCAGGGTCTTCCCGGTGCCCGGCGGACCGTGCAACAGGACGCCTTTCGGCGGTTCGATGCCCAGTTGCTGGAACAGCTCGGGGTGGCGCATCGGCAGTTCGATCATCTCGCGGACCTGGTCGAGTTCGTCGTCCAGACCGCCGATGTCCTCGTAGGCGACGTTCGGGACGCCTTCGGCGGACGCGCCGCCGCCGGATTGGACCTGTTCGGCGGGGGTCTCGGAGATCTCGATGCTCGTCGAGTCAGTGATGACGACGGTTCCCGACGGCGAGGTGCTCGCGATCTTCAGCGGCACCGACTGGCCGGAGCTGGCCATGGGGCCGAACGAGAGCGAGAACGGTACCGTCTGGCCCTCGGTGACGGCCTGCCCGCTCAGCTTGTCGCGGACGAGCGGCCCGATGTCACCGCGGATCCGCAGGTTCTGTGGCAGCGCGACGGTAACCGATTGCGCGGGTTTGACGTCCGCGGGTTCGATAGTGACGTTGTCGTCGATTCCGACGTCGGCCTCCTGGCGCAGGCGGCCGTCGATTCGGACGATTCCGCGACCCTCGTCTTCGGGGTAGCCGGGCCAGACGCGAGCGACGGCCTGTGCCTCGCCCTTGCCCTTGATGACGATGTAGTCCCCGTTCTCGAGATCGAGTTCGTTCATCGAGACGCGGTCGATCGCGGCCAGCCCGCGGCCGGCGTCTTTCTGTTTGAGTGGTTTGACGGTGAGTTTCATCGTTCCTCCTCCAGTTCGACAGTGAGCACGCCGTTTCTGATAAACGTGTGCGGATTCTCAGTGTTCTCGGGAAGTTCGATTTCGTACTGGTCGTCGGCGAGGACGACGATAACCGTGTCGTCGACGACGTCGACCGTGGCGTCGGCCTCTTCGGTACCGAAGTCGACAGCCATCACCGTGCTGTCGTCGTATTCGTACCGGCGAGCCACCTGCCCTTCTTCCGGGGTGAATTGTTCGAGAGTCATGCTGTAACTAACCCAAGGTAAGCGCTACTAGTATATAAATATTTCGCCGATAGAACGCATGAAGGCGGCGTACCCGGTGGAAAGGAAATTGTTCGTAGTTCATAGTACGAGCCCCGTCGGTCACTCCGTCGGGATAACAGCACTCGATTGGGTCGGAACGGATATATTTTCGTTGCTGGCGTGCTCCGGTCGACACCGAATCGAGTCTTTATGCCGGTCCCTAGTGTGCTATCACGTATGGAAACGGTAACACATCATGGTCGGGAGACGGCGTACGATGTCGTCGACCGCGGCAACGACGGACCGCCCATCTGTTGTATCCACGGGAGCGGCGGGTCCCACGATGTCTGGGACGGGCAGCGACCGTTGGCGGATCACGCACCGGTCGTCACGGTCGATCTCAGCGGTCACGGCGAGTCGGACGACATCGACGCTAGCGCGGGCTATTCGACGCTGTCGGCTTACGCCGACGACGTGCTGGCCGTCGTCGAGGCGACCGACGCGGCGGTCCTCGTCGGAAGCTCCCTCGGCGGTGCCGTCGTCCTGCAGATCCTGCTCGAGCGCGAGTACGATCCCGACGCGGTCGTCCTGACGGGGACCGGTGCCAGGCTCGGCGTGCTCGAGGATCTCCTGGCGTGGCTCCGATCGGATTTCGAGCGGGCGGTCGAATTCCTCCACGGACCGGATCGGCTCTTTCACGACCTCGAGTCGGACCTCAGCGAGCGATCGATGGAACGGATGCACGACACCGGCCAGGCGGTCACGCGCCGGGATTTTCTGACCTGCCACGAGTTCGATGTCCGCGATCGCGTCGACGAGATCGACACTCCCACGCTCGCGGTGTACGGAGAGTACGACCAGTTGACCCCGCCGTGGTTTCACGAGTACCTCGCCGACGAAATCGACGAGGCCGGACTCGCCGAGATCGAGGACGCCGCACACCTGGCGATGATCGAACGGCCGTCCGCGTTCAACGCGGTCGTCGACGAATTCCTCTCCGAGATCGACGGTGACCGAAATCGAGACTGGTACTGAGAATCGGCTCGAGACGGCCGTCTCGAGGCGGTATAGTAGCTACTGAAACGATTCAGTAAATGTCCTCGAGATCGGCCTCCTCGTGACTGTGTTCGTCGGCGGGGAACTCGCCGGATTCGACCGCCGAGACGTACTCTCCGACCGCGGATTCCATCTCCTCGCGGACGTTCCCGAACCGTTTCGAGAAGGAGGGCGACCACTCGCTGAGCCCGATCGCGTCGTCGACGACGAGCACCTGTCCGTCGCAGTCCGGGCCGGCACCGATCCCGATGGTCGGGACGTCCAGCGCCGCCGTCACGTCGGCCGCGAGGTTCGACGGCACGTGCTCGAGGACGAGCGAGAACGCCCCGGCCGCCTCGTGCGCCTCGGCCAGTTCGAGGATGCGCTCGGCACCGTCTTGATCCGTCCCCTGCCGCGGATAGCCGCCGTACTTGTTGACGTGCTGTGGGGTCAGTCCGAGGTGGGCCATCACGGGAATTCCGAGCTGGACCAGCTTCTCGGTCAGCTCGACGGTGTGGGGCCCGCACTCGAGCTTGACCGCGTGAGCGTCGGCCTCCTTGAGCATCCGGCCGGCGTTCTCGACGCTGGCCGCCTCGTCGACCCCGATCGAGAGAAACGGCATGTCGGCGACGACGAGGGCGTCGTCGGTCGCGCGGGCGACCGCACCCGTGTGGCGAGCCATGTCGTCGATGGTCACCGGGAGCGTCGTCTCGTACCCCAGATTGGTGTTCCCGAGACTGTCGCCGACGAGGATGATGTCGACGCCGGCCTCGTCGACGACCGCCGCCGTCGGCGCGTCGTACGCCGTCAACATCGTAATCGGCTCTGCACCGGCCTTCGCTCTGAGATCCCGCACGGTAGGCATACCCATAGCTTGGCCGCCGAGAACTAAACAGCGTTGTTCTTCCGCCGGTAACCGCCGAGTCGTCCGCTGGGGCCGCATCCGCGGCGCTTAAGAGGTCCGGGTTGCCATACTCACGCGTGCCAGAACCCGTCGAAACGACCTCGCCCGACGGCGTCGATTACGGCTGGGTGATGCAGACCACCTTCGTCGCCACCATTCTGGTCGGCGCGCCGGTCGTCGTTCTGCTGTCGACGGCGGCGACCCTCCCGACGTGGGCCGACCGGGTCGAATTCGCGATCCGAGTCGGCGCACCCGTCTGGTTAGTCACGTCGGTCGTCGTCTTCGCCTACGCGAAGCGGACGCAGACGTAACGGGCTCGCTCGAGTCGCTCTCGAACCGAGCGCTCAGACGCCCGACGGCCCCTCGTCGACGTACTCGAAGTCCATTCCCGCCCGTTCTGCGGCGCGTCGGTCGCGCGCGGAATCGCCGATGAATAGCGCCGCCGCCGGCTCGACCTCGAGCGCTCGAACGGTCGCGAGCAACGGTTCCGGATCCGGCTTCCACGCGTCGATCGTGTCGCGGCCGACGACGGCGTCGACCGCGTCGTCGAGCGCGTGTTCGTCGAGCGCGATCCGACACGCTCGCTCGCAATTGAGCGAGCAGACGCCCGCCGGCAGCGACCGATCGAGCAGTTCGTCGGCGTGGGCGAGCCGAACGGAGGCTCGCGCCCCGTCGTGCTCGTGGGCCGCGATGGCGGCCTCCACCTCGTCGGCCAGTCCCGCGTCGTCGGCGACCTCGAGCATCTCCCAGAGCCCGTCGCTCGGCGGTTCGACGTTCGCGGCGGCGTACACCTCGCGGACGTCGACGGCGACGGCGTCCCAGTCGACGTCGAGATCGACGAGCGTCCCGTCCAGATCGTAGACGATGGCGTCGTATTCGGTCATACGGGCTGATAGGGGGACGACGGATTAGTGACTTCGGTCTCCAATAGCGACGGTCCGTGGCTCGTTCACTCGGTCGACTTCGATGAACTGAGCGCCGGCCAGACGACGTGGCGAGTCGCCGACGCGAGTGCCATCCCCCACAGAAACGCGATCGCGAAATGCAGGAACGTCGAAATGTGGTCTCTCGGGAGCACGATCCAGAGGAGAACCGTCACCACTCCGACTCCCACTAGCCCCACGATCGTCGTCGCCACGTCGCTCTCGAAGCCGAGCTGCGCGTCCTCCAGCGTGAGAGTCACGACCGCTCCGATGAGCGTTCCGCTCCCGACGGCCACTGCTGTTGCTTCGATCGAGACGATTTCCCGGCTCAGCCCCGGAACTAGCAGGATCGGCGTCATAACGGTCGCATAGAGGAGTTGCCAGAGAGCCCGCGACCGCTCGTCTGAGCCGAAAGCAGAGAGTTTCTCGACTGAAGTTTTTCCCATAGAAACATTCCCTTCACAGGGTGTAAATAGGTTCCCGTGATGCTGTCAGTTACCGTTCCCCGAGCAACTCTCGAGCGATCACCGTCTTCTGAATCTCCGTCGTCCCCTCGTAAATTTCGGTGATCTTGGCGTCGCGATAGAGCCGTTCGACCTCGCCCTCGGTGACGTAGCCGTAGCCGCCGTGGATCTGGACCGCCTCGTTCGTCACGAACGTCGCCGCCTCGCTGGCGAAATATTTCGCCATGCTCGCCTCGAGCGCCGCGCCGCCGGCCGCGCGCTTTCGGGCAGCGTCTCGAGTCAGCAGGCGCGCGGCCCGAATTTTGGTCGCCATCTCCGCGAGTTTGTGCCGGATCGTCTGGATGTCCGAAATGGGGCCGCCGAACTGGTCGCGCTCCTGACTGTAGGCCAGCGCCTCGTCGAGCGCACACTGCGCGAGGCCCACCGACTGGGCGGCGATGGCGATCCGGCCGCCGGTGAGGATGTGAAACGCGGCCGAGAGCCCCTTCCCCTCCTCTGTTAACCGATTCGCGGCCGGAATCCGAACGTCGTCGAAGGTCAGGCTCGTGGTGTCGCTCGCGCGTAGACCCAGTTTGTCCTCTTTCTCGCCGACGGTCAGGCCGTCCACGTCGGCCGGGACGAAGAACTGCGTCACCGTCGACGGATCGTCGCGATCGGTCTTCGCGAAGAGGATGTAGACGCCCGCGCGCTCGCCGTTCGTGATCCACTGTTTCTCGCCGTCGATGACGTACTCGTCGCCGTCTCGAGAAGCCTCGGCTTCTCGAGGATCAGCCGAGGTTTCCTCGGCGGAGTCGCGTCTCGCTTCCGTCGACATCTCCGCCGGATTCGAGCCCGCGTGTGGCTCCGAGAGCGCGAAGGCACCGACCGGCCGCCCGTCGGCCATCTCGGGCAGCCAGCGTTCCCGCTGGTCCTCGCTCCCGAACTCCGCGAGACAGGAGGTCGCGAGCGAGTGGACCGACAGCGCCGTCGCGACCGAGAGCATCCCGTAGGCGACTTCCTCGTTGACCACGGCGGCCGTCACCGGATCCGCCTCGTAGCCGCCGTACTCCTCGGGGACCGTCAGCCCCGTCAGATCGAGGTCGGCGAGGCCGTCCCAGACGGCTTCGGGGAACTCCTGCTCTCTGTCGGCCTCGAGCGCTGTCGGCCTGATCTCCTCGCTGGCGAACTCCCGGACGGTCTCCCGGATCGCCGCCTGTTCGTCGGTGAGCGTCATACCCACACCCACGAGGTCATCACACAAAGGGACTCACGTCGGAACGGTCGGCGCCGCGGTCATCGCTCGGCCGTGAGGCGGGCCGAGTCCGCCGTGAGTCCGTTCTCGGGGACCCTGCGTTCGAACTGGAGTCGCCGAGCCGGCGATACCCTCGCGACCGCGCCGAACGGCGGGGCTGCGGTACGACGGCGTTTGTGGGTATCGTTCACGAAATTATATATGTCCAGTAAGCCAGAAATACTATATATAAATACTGTCTCCTCAAGATCGATGGAAGAGGATATTTCACGGCGATCTCTCCTTCGAAGCGGTAGTGCAGGGGTAGTTGCGGTCAGTTCCGCGGGACTGGCTGGCTGTGCGGGAAGTCTCCCGTTCGTCGGCGATGACGAGGAAGAGGGCGATTCCGGGCCGCCGGTCGAAAACTGGCTCGCCGCGCCGGCGTTTACCGATCTCCTGGACACGGAAGCGCTGTCCGAACAGTACACCGATGGGACGGTCGACTCGTCCGAGGAGACCGATCGGCAGTTCAACGCCGTCGTCCCCGACGCGGTCTTCGAGCACGAGGAGGAACTCGTTGTGTACTGGCCCCTCGAGAGGGGTGCGGCTCATCGGAGCAGGGCCGGCGTTGCCGCGACCGACCTCGACTGGGAACTCTCCCAGACCGTCACCTGGGAGTTCGAGGTGAGCCACACGCGACGGACCTGGGACGGAACGACGACCCAAACGGACACGGCCGAGTCGTCGGTCGAGTACGGATTCCTCGCCGGCTCCTTCGATCCCGCGTCTATCGAGGAGAACCTGCAGGACTGGGTCGAGGACGAGTACGACGAGGACGACGAACTTTCGAGCGAGGGAGACCACGAGGGGTACGAACTGTACGCGATCCAGAACTGGGCCTTCGGGGTCGGTGAAGGGCACATCGTCCAGGCCAACGGTGGAAACTACCTCGATGCGGTCGGTGCCGTCGAGGCGGCCATCGACGCCAACGCGAGCGCGAGCGGACTGTGGTCCGAGACGGACGACGGCGGGGCGATGCTGGGCGGGTTCAGCGCCGAACACATGTCCAGCGGGAGCGTTCACGCGCCCCGAACCGTCGAGACCGAACTCGAGCGCCGGTACGGTGATCCCGACGACATTCCCGACCGACAGCGCGAAGAGATCGAAGGCCGCATCGAAGACGAGTTCGAGGACTGGGAACGAGGGCTAGCGGGCACGGTGACCACCCACGAGTTCGACGGCGACACGTCCGAATTCGCCGAGGTGTTCCTCTACGAGAACGAGAGCGACGCGAACGCGGACACCCTCCGTGACCACGTCGACGCCAACCGCGACGTCAGCGATCGCTGGGCGACCCTCGAAGATTTCTCGATCGACGGGAGCGGGCGCACACTGGTGTTGAGCGGGACCGTGCGGACGCGGTCGCTCCTGTAGCCGGCGTCCGCCTCAGAGGACGTCTATTTTCTCGAGTCGGGAGCGCATCTCCCGTGCGGAGTCGTCGTCCGTCAGCCGGAGCGGGCTCCGCAACGGGCCGGCGTCGAAGTCCCGCATTCTGAGTGCGGTCTTGACGCCGGACATGTACGCGCCGCCGGTCTTGAACGCGTCACGGACGTCGAAGATCGTGCTCTGGAGTTCCCGCGCGCGGTCCTCGTCGCCCGCGTCGTAGGCGTCATAGCAGTCGACGACGAGCTCCGGAAAGACGTTCGCAACGGCACTGACGGCCCCCGAGCAGCCGATTTCGAGGCCCGTGAAGATGAGCGAGTCCGACCCCGCGAGGAAGGTCAGGTCGGGGTGGGCGTCGATCGCCTGGGCGAGCCACGGTACGTCCTTGCTCGAGTCCTTGACGCCCGCGATATTGTCGATTTCGGCGAGATCGGCCAGCGTCTCGAGCGACAGTTCGTTGCCGGTCTTGCTCGGGATGTGGTAGACGTAGACCGGCAGGTCGACGGCCTCGGCGACCCGGCGATAGTGCTCGAGGGCCCCCTCGTGGTCGAGCGGATAGTAGTACGGCGTCACGACGACGATGCCGTCCGCGCCGACTGATTCGGCGCGTTCGGCGCGGGCGATCGTCCGATAGGTGCTGGGAGCGCCGACGCCGGCGATGACCGGCACGTCGTCACCGACTTCGTCGACGACAGCCTCGACGATCCGGTCGCGCTCCGGGCCCGAGAGCAGCGGGAACTCCCCGTTGGTTCCGAGCGGAAAGACGCCGTGTACCCCGCGATCGACGACGAAGCGGGCGTGTGCAGCCGTCGTCTCGTAATCGACGGATTCGTCCTCCCGAAACGCGGTGACGGTCGGCGGGACGACGCCGCGAAGCGACAGCGGGTCGGCGGCGCCGGAATCGTGATTCGCCATGCGACCGACTCCGTCGGGGACGGCCAAAAAACGCCTGCCGTCGAGACTCGCTCGCCGGCCCGGATAGCCATCGGTCGCCGAACGCGAGGAACGGCGCTCGCGGCCCTCGAGTCAGTCCGGCGTCGCCATCTCGCCCGACGGGCTGTCCAACTGCTCGCCGGCGAGGACGCGGTTCGCTCGACGGAGCCGCTCGGAGAGCGCCTGATGAGAGATGTCGAGTTCGTTCGCGAGTTCCTCGAGCGAGATCTCTCGCGGGACGTCGTAGTAGCCCTGCCGATACGCCTCGGCGATCGCCTCCTGCTGGGGCTCGGTCAGCGCCGCCGTCGTCTCGAGTTCCTCGTCCTGTCCGGCCTCGACCATGCGTCTCACGTCGACCCGAACGCCGCAGTCTTCGATGGCCGAGACGGCGTCCGAGAGCTCCTCGCGGTGGGGGAAGAGGAGTCGGAGCGTCCACTGACCGTCGGTCACCTGCGCGTCGAGAACCGTCCCGCCGTCGGTGTAGACGCACTGACAGACGGACTCGACGGTCGTCGCGTACTCCAACCGGTAGAACAGTTCGCCGTCCTCGGTGTTCTCGAGCAGCCGTCGGTACTCCGCGACGGTCGGATCCGATTCGAGAGCCGTCTCGAGGTCGTCGCGGTCGACGTTCGAAAACCAGACGAGCGGCACGGTCCGGGCCGGCCCCTCGGCGACGACGCTTTCGACGCGGACGTCGAGGGCCGGTAGTTGCTGGAGGGTCTCTGCGAGCGCGAACTCGTCCGTCGAAAGCGAAAGTTCTGCGATCGTCGTCATTGGTGGGTCACCTCGTAGCGCTGGCTCGAGTCCGGTCGGTGAACGACGCCGCTGTCGTGGTGGTGCTGGGACTCGATTCGTCTCATAAGTATCCATCCGATCCGCTCGGTGTCGTCGCGAGCGCCTCGCCCGCAGCGGTCACGAGGCCGCCGTCGACAGTGCACTCGCTCGGATCGTGCTGTCAGAAGGAACGACTCGGATACGGTTGATGAACGGGCCTTTGTGTTCCGGCCGTTTAAGAGGGAGAGCCGCAGCTGACGACGGTCAGAATCGCGTGACGGAACCGGAATTTCGACGGTATCGATCGGGCGACGATTCGACTCGAATGACGGTTCGGATCAGGTGATATTGCGCCTCCGAGACGGGTCAGCCGATCACCCGAGGCGGGCCAGCCGATTGAGCGCGTACACCGTCCGGAGCACGTCGACGCTCTTCCCGCGATCGAAGACGAGTTCGTCCGTCTCGAGAACGTGCTGGAAGGTCTCCTGCGAGGCGTGTTCCGGGGCGGCCGCGATCCCGGCGTCGTTGTCGGCGACCCACTCCATCACGCGCAGATCGCTCTTGGAGTCGCCCATCACGAGCGCGAAGGGGTCCTCGACGCCGAGCACGTCGAGCGCGCGTTCGACGCCCACCACTTTGTTCAGTTCGAGACTTCCGATCTCGGCCGCGTCGGCCTCGTAGTAGGCGACGTCGATCCGCTCGAGGATCGCCGCGAGTCGGTCGGGAACGTCGTCGGTCGCGAGGTCAGGGTACGCCCCTTCGCCCTCCAGGACCGCCCTGATCTCGGGGTCCTGCGCGGCGTAGAAGGCGCGGGTCCAGTCGGTGATCGTTTCGTCGTCGAGAGTCGGTTCGCCCTCGCCATCGGCGGCCGAACTCTCGTTTTCGTCGCCCGCCCCGTCGTCGGCCCGCTCGAGCCCCCGTCCGACGGCGTCGGCGAGCAGATCGATGAGGTAGACCAGCGCCTCGTCGATGATTTCGCGGGCGTCCGCGGACCCGGTTTCGTAGTTGGGCTTCATCGTGACGTTGAACTCGTTTCCCTGGAGGTGACAGCCCCGCCGGAGTCCCTCGGGAGCCTCGGGCAGCACGCGCGACCGGACGTCGTCGAAGACCGTCCGGATCGACTCGTCGAGGTCCTCGTAGAGCAACTGCTTCGTCTCCGCGCCGTGGCCGGGCGTGAACACGCCGGTTCCCGCCTCGTAGACGATCGAGAGATCTCCCGAGTGGACGATTTCGCTGCCCAGCCCCTGGATCGCGAAACCCTTGACGTTCTCGAGGGTCTGGCCCGTACAGATGACGATCGGGACGCCGGCCTCGTGGAACTCCGTCAGGAGGTGCAGCGTCTCCCGGGGGATCTCGTTGTCCGTTCCGCCGGCGGAGCGCAGCGTCTCGTCGACGTCGAGCACGAGGACGTTCACCGCGCGGCCGTACTTCGCCTCGAGGTCGAGCGCGGTGAAGGCCTGGTCGCGAGTCGCGCGCGCGGCGATCTCCGCGAACGTCTCGCCGGCCGCGAACGCCGAGCGGATCTCGTCTTTGCGATCTTCGAGTTCCTCGGTCGCCTCCTGCCAGTGCTCGAGCGCGACTCTGGAGTCGACCGCCGGGAAGACGTCGACGAACTCCTGGTACTCCCGCAGCGTCGCCGTGTCGTGCTCGTCGTAGAGCCGGTAGACGAGATCGTACCGTTCCATGTGGGCTACAGGCATGGGCGGACGGATAACCGTTTCCGGTCGCAGTCGTTTCCATCGAAATCGTTTCGGTCGTAGCCGTTTCGATCGCAGTCGGTTCGGTCCCGGTCGGTTCGCCGCCCGATCGATCCGGGCCCGACGGTCTCGCGTCCCCGATAGCCGCGCATATCGATATTTACTCAAGTAGGAATAAATATTTAACGTCACGATTCCTACCGGGAGACAATGAAAGCCATCGCAGTCCGGCCCGGAGCGGGTATCCCGGAGGTCGTCGAGCGACCCGTTCCGGAACCCGCTCCCGGCGAAGCGCTCGTGCGGATCTGTCGCGTCGGTATCGACGGAACCGATTACGAGGTCATCGACGGGAGCCACGGGAGCGTTCCCGACGGAGACGACCGGCTGATCCTCGGACACGAGGCCGTCGGCGTCGTCGAAGACGCGAACGGAACCGCCCTCGAGAACGGTCAGTGCGTCGTCCCGACGGTTCGCCGACCGCCCCCGGGAATCGAGACGAACGACTACTTCGAGGCCGGCGAGCCGGACATGGCCCCCGACGGCGACTACGTCGAACGCGGTATCGTCGGCGCACACGGGTTCATGGCGGAGTACGTCACGAGTCCGGCGGCGGATCTCATTCCGATTTCCACCGAACTGGCTCCGTGGGGCTTTCTCGTGGAACCGATCAGCATCACCGAGAAAGCGATCGAACACGCTCGCGCGACGCGCTCCGCGTTCGACTGGCGGCCCGAATCCGCGCTCGTCCTCGGCACCGGCTCGCTGGGGCTATTGACCGTCGCGATGTTCGCGGAGACGCTCGAGTACGAGCGAGTGTACTGTCTCGGTCGGAAGGATCGGCCGCACCCGACGATCGACATCGTGGAGCGACTCGGCGCGACCTACATCGACTCCCGCGAGACGCCGGTCTCCGAGATCGCGAGTGCGTACGAGCCGATGGACGTCGTCTACGAAGCGACCGGCCACGCGAAACACGCCTTCGAATCGATCGACGCGCTCGCCCCCAACGGCGTCGCCGCCCTGCTCGGCGTCCCCGGTGACTGGTCGTTCGAGGTCGACGGCGGCCGGCTCCACCGCGACCTCGTCTTGCACAACAAGGCGCTGGTCGGCAGCGTCAACTCCAACCGCCGCCACTTCGAGCGGGCGATCGAGACGCTCTCGAGCCTTCCCGACTGGGTGCTCGAATCGATCGTGACCGGCGTCTACGGCCTCGAGGCGGTCGATCGGGCGTTCCCGAAGGCGACCGCGCGCGTCCCGGCGACCGGACCCGCATCGACGGCAGGGTCGGATGACGACACGACTATAAAAACGGCGGTCGAATTCGCATCCATATGAAAAACGTCGACGACTTAATCGAGAGCGCGGCCGAGCTCGCGGCCCGGGGCCTCTCGAAAGGCGAAATCGCGGACGAGCTGAACGTCTCCCGGGAGACCGCGAGCTGGCTCGTCGAGCGCAGCGGAACTACCCCGCAGGCGACCGAACAGCCACCCCAGCGAACCGACGAAACCCCCGGTCCGAGCGGCCCACAGGACATCCACGTCGACTGGTCCGCGATCGGCCGGGACAGCAAACGGATGAGCGCCATCGCCTCGGCGATGGCCGACATGCTCGCCAAACACGGCGAAGGCGTCGATCTGACGATCGGCATCGAGAAGGCCGGCGGCCCGATCGCGACGCTGGTCGCCCGCGAACTCGAGACCGATCTCGGGACCTACACCCCCGCGAAACACCAGTGGGAGGAAGGCGATATCGAAGACCTCGGCGGAACGTTCTCCAGAAACTTCGCCGGGATCCGCGATCGAGAATGTTACATCGTCGACGACACCATCACCAGCGGCACAACGATGCGCGAGACGATCGAGGCGATCCGCGCCGAGGGTGGAAAGCCCCTCGCCTGCGTCGTCATCGCCGACAAACAGGGCCTCGAGGAGCTCGAGGGCGTCCCCGTCTACTCGCTCTTGCAGGTCATCAGCGTCGGCAAGGACGACTAGCCGACGACGCGGTCGCTGGAGCCAATACGCGATGCGATAAAATCGAAGGTCGAGCCGGAGTTCGCGTTCGGCTACCCGTGAATGCCCATCGCTTCGATCTGCTCTTGATACCGGTTCCGGATCGTCACCTCGGTCACCTGTGCGACGTCGGCGACCTCGCGTTGGGTCTTCTTCTCGTTGCACAGCAGGGACGCGGCGTAGATCGCGGCCGCGGCGTACCCCGTCGGTGACTTGCCAGAGAGCAGCCCTTCCTCGGCCGTCTTCTCGATGATTTCGTTGGCCTTGGTCTGGACCTCTTCGGACAGTTCGAGTTCAGAACAGAAGCGCGGGACGTACTTTTTCGGGTCGACGGGACGCATCTCGAGGCCGAGTTCCTGCGAGATGTATCGATACGTGCGACCGATTTCTTTGCGTTCGACGCGCGAGACTTCCGAGATCTCCTCGAGGCTTCGCGGGATCCCTTCCTTGCGACAGGCGGCGTACAGCGCGGATGTCGCGACCCCTTCGATCGATCGTCCGCGGATGAGGTCTTCTTTGAGCGCGCGCCGATAGATGACCGACGCGACTTCCCGAACCGAGCGCGGGACGCCGAGCGCGGATGCCATCCGATCGATCTCGCTGAGCGCGAACTGGAGATTCCGCTCGCCGGCGTCTTTGGTTCGAATGCGTTCCTGCCACTTGCGCAACCGGTGCATCTGGCTGCGTTTTTTCGAAGAGATCGAGCGGCCGTAGGCGTCCTTGTCTTTCCAGTCGATCGTCGTCGTCAGCCCCTTGTCGTGCATCGTCTGGGTCGTCGGCGCGCCGACGCGGGACTTTTCCTGCCGTTCCTGGTGATTGAACGCCCGCCACTCCGGGCCTGGGTCGATCTGTTCCTCCTCCACGACGAGCCCACAGTCTTCGCAGATGAGCTCTCCCCGGTCGGAGTCCTTGACGAGATTGTCCGATTCACACTCGGGGCAGGCACGTTCCCCCTCTTGTTCCTCGGTCTCGTCCGTCTCGCGCGTTCGCTCCCGCTGGCGGGTGGACCGTGTCATCGCACTTTTATAGTAGTCTCATTATGGTAGATAAAGGTTTGGGAAGGGTTTTGGACTGTTGCCTCGTATCGCTCGAAAACAGTCGATACGAGCGTTCATCCCCGAGTTTTACGAAACGGAACCGGAAAACCTTTATCCGATTCTGGCCGATCACGGAGACGAATGCCGGTCATCGAGTGCGACGTCGAGGCGGCCCGCGAACGACTCGAGGAGGCGGGCGTCGCCGTCGACTCGGGAAACACCGACCACGAGCGCTGGCGAGCGAGCCGCGGCGGCGCCACGGCCGTCGCCTACGACGACAAGGTCGTGATTCAGGGGTCGGATCCGCGGGATATCGAGGCGCTGCTCCGCGAGAACGGCGGACGCGCTCACGTTTACTTCGACGGCGGCTCCCGAGGCAATCCCGGTCCCGCCGGAATCGGCTGGGTGATCGTCACCGGCGACGGGATCGTCGCGGAGGACGGCGAAACGATCGGGACGGCCACGAACAATCAGGCCGAGTACGAGGCGCTGATCGCGGCCCTCGAGGCCGCGCGCGACTACGACTACGACGAGGTGCACGTCCGCGGCGACTCCGAACTCATCGTCAAGCAGGTCCGCGGCGAGTACGATACCAACAACCCCGAACTCCGCGAGAAGCGCGTGACCGTCCACGAACTGCTGCAGTCGTTCGACGAGTGGACCCTCGAGTACGTCCCTCGAGAGGCCAACGACCGCGCTGACGGCCTCGTGAACGAGGCGCTGGATCAGGCCTAGGGTCGCTCAATTCAGCGTAGAGACGTTTCTCATTCCGGACCGACCATCCGGTGTGCGGTGGCGCGCGCTGTCGGCCGACCGAGGGCCGCGAGGCGCGAGCGTAGTGAGCGCCTCGGAAAGCAAACGGTGACCGCAGGGAACCGTGAGCACAGCGAGGGCGGCCGGTGATATTGCGCGAGGGATGAGCGAACGAAGTGAGCATTAGCGCGGAACCTCCGGTTCCGCGAACCATGCGAATAGTGCGAGACCTCCGGTCTCGCATACCATGCGAACGGCGGCTCCGCCGCCGTGAGCAGACGGGCGGAGCGCGGCGCTACGCGCCGCGACCGTCGAGGCGGTTTCACCGCCTCGCAGCGCCCGTGAGCAGCAATCGGCTGGGGAGGGCGTGGCGATTCCCTGGTGCCACGATAGCAGGACACTTCTTTCATCGAACTCACTATCGAAAATTCTGCGCAGTAAACAATTCGCTCTTCGCTGCGCTCACTCGGAGCGAATCAGCAAGGGGAAAACCGTTCGAGTGCGTACGCTCCCCCATGACCGATTCGAACGCAGCCGACGCCGACGGTGCGGGCGACCAGCAGGGCGGAGACGGTCCCGACGCTCCGAACGGCACGGAACTTCCCAGAGAGGTCGTCGACGAAGTCGAACGGCTGACCCGCCTCGAGCGCACCGCGGTCGACGAAAACGAGGTCGAGGCCTACGAAAACCGATCCGACGAACTGCTCGACGAGCACGACTTCACGTCCCGCATCCGCGACGATGACGGCGACGACGTGCTGGTACTCCATCCCGAGGAGTGGCACGAGGACGGCGTCATTCGAACCGACCGCATCGAGGACATCGACCGCGCGGTCGAGATTCCGCTCGAGGGGGCCGAGAATCCGGACGACTGGGAGGCAGTCGACGAGCACAACCGCGAGCTCGTCGCAGCGGTCAGAGCGGATCACGGCGACGTGCACGGCGACAACGCGGCGATGCTGGCCGATTTCGCCGGCAATCACTACGCGAAGCCGATGGAGGAACTAACGGGCGACGAACTCGCGGAGTTTCGAGCGGAGTACGTCGTCAGGAACGCCTGGCCGACCGAAAAACAGCAGGATGCGCTCGAGGAGTCGATCGAACTGGTTCTCGAGACCGCTGCTGGGGCGGTCCCGGACGCCGAGTCTCAGTAGCTGTTTTCGACGATGTCGCGGATCTCGTCGGCGCGGTCGTCGCCCGTGACGACCTTCGAGAGCGCCCACTGGATGCCGTCGAGGACGGCGTCGTAGCCGTCGTCGGTCAGCGAGTACTGGTTCGTTCGCTTGTCGAGTTCGCTCTTCTCGACCAGACCCAGGTCGACGAGCTCGTCGAGGTTGGGGTAGAGTCGTCCGTGGTTCACTTCCGTCCCGTAGTAGTCCTCGAGCTCTCGCTTGATCGCCAGGCCGTACATCGGTTCCTTGGCGAGGATGACGAGGATGTTGTTCTGGAAGGCGGTGAGTTCGCGTGCAATACTCTGTTCGCCGGTGATTGATTGTGCCTCTGACATACGTGTGCAAATGTTACCAGAGTATTTAAGACTTGTCAACTATCCCTTCGTATCAGCCGGTTGTACAACCTGCTATCAGCCACGATACCGCCGGATACGGATGTACATGCCTGATTCGTGTCTCTTCGATATCTGGCAACCGTCACGTAGTTTGTGACACTCGATTACGAAAGTACTTTTTGATCGACCGTGAACTCTCAGATACATGGTCAACCTCTGGGAAGACCTCGAGACCGGACCGAATCCGCCAGAAGAGATCTACGCCGTCGTGGAGTGTCTCAAGGGCGAGCGAAACAAGTACGAGTACGATAAGGACGTTCCGGGCGTCGTCCTCGATCGCGTCTTGCATAGCAACGTCCACTATCCGAGCGACTACGGCTTCATCCCGCAGTCGTATTACGACGACGAGGACCCCTTCGACGTGCTCGTCCTCGTCGAGGACGCGACCTTCCCCGGCTGCGTTATCGAGGCCCGTCCCGTCGCGCTGATGAAGATGGACGACGACGGCGAGCAAGACGACAAGGTCATCGCCGTCCCGAGCGAGGACCCGCGCTACGACCACATCCAGAATCTCGACGACATCCCACAACAGGAACTCGACGAGATCGACGAGTTCTTCTCGACGTACAAGAACCTCGAGGAGGGCAAGGAAGTCGAGACGCTGGGCTGGGAGGACAAACAGGCGGCCTACGACGCGATCGAACACGCTCAGGATCTCTACGACGAGAACTTCTAGCGACGGACCTAACGGCGGTGCGATCCGCGTTGGGATCCGTATTTTCTCACGGGACGAGCCGATTCACGAGAGTAATCCGCGACCGGTCGGGACATGCAGTATGAGCATGGGTAATTTTATCCCCGAAGCTCCCGTCATTACTCAGTGTATGGCAGCATCCAACGCTTCCGCGCGAACGTCTCCGTCGGCCGACGACGCAGTCGAGGCCGCCGCCGGCATGGCCCATCCCACGGTCGTTCCGACTAACTTCGACCCCGAGGACTCGAGCGAACGCGAGGAGTAACGATCCGCTGTCCGTCCCGATTCGGTGGTCGTCTGCCGCAATTTCCCATCAGCTACCGATCGCTGACATCCCCGGCGGCTGACTACCGGATCATCGACGGCCGTCCGGCGGTGCAGCGACCGGAGTGTCAGCCGTTCGCAAAACACTGTCTCGAAACGAAGCTTCTTGTATGCGGTCGGACTACGTCCGCCCATGGGTCTGTTCGACCGACTACGGGGCGACGGAGACCCCCGTGTCGCATTTATCGGGGTCGACGGCGTGCCGTATAGTCTCCTCTCGGAGAACGAGGAACTGTTCCCGAACTTCGCTGCGATCGCCGAGAACGGGACCGCCGAGGAGATCTCGAGCATCGTTCCGCCGGAATCCAGCGCCTGCTGGCCGTCGCTGACGACCGGCGTGAACCCCGGTGAGACGGGGGTGTACGGCTTCCAGGACCGCGAGGTCGGCACCTACGACACCTACGTCCCGATGGGCCGCGACGTCCAGGCCGACCGCGTCTGGGACCGCGTCCAGGAGAACGGCCGCAAGGCGACCGTGATGAACGTTCCCGTCACCTTCCCGCCCCAGCGAGACGTCCAGCGGATGGTCTCGGGCTTCCTCTCGCCCGGCCTCGACAAGGCAGCCTATCCGGACGACGTCCGCGACTACCTCGAGACGCTCGACTACCGGATCGACGTCAATCCGAAGCTCGGCCATCAGGACGATAAATCCGAGTTCATCGAGGACGCCCACGCGACGGTCGACGCGCAGTACGAGGCGTTCCAGCACTACATCGAGGAGGACGACTGGGACCTGTTCTTCGGCGTCTTCATGACCACCGACCGAGTCAACCACTTCCTGTTCAAGGACTACGAGCGCGACGGGGAGTACCGCGACGAGTTTATCGAGTTCTACAAGAAGGTCGACGACTATATCGGCCGCCTGCGCGACTCGCTGCCCGAAGACGTCACCCTGATCGTCGCCTCCGACCACGGCTTTACCAGCCTCGACTACGAGGTCCACTTCAACGAGTGGCTCCTAGAGGAGGGCTGGCTCTCGTTCGGGACCGACGAGCCCGAGGAACTGAGCGACATTTCCGACGACGCGAAGGCCTACTCGTTCATCCCGGGTCGGTTCTACATCAACCTCGAGGGTCGGGAACCCCGCGGTGCCGTCCCCGAGGACGAGTACGACGCGGTCCGGGACGAACTCAAGGCCGACCTCGAGGCGCTCGAGGGACCGAACGGCAACAAGGTAGTCGACCGCGTCGTCGAGAAGGAGGAAGCCTTCCGCGGCGATCACGCCGACATCGCACCCGACCTGGTCGCGATTCCGACCAACGGCTTCGACCTCAAATCCGGCTTCAAGGCCGACTCCGAGATATTCACGACGGGGCCGCGAAACGGGATGCACAGCTTCGACGATACGTCGCTGTACATCGACAGCCCGGACGCGACGATCGAGGACGCCGACCTGTTCGATATCACGCCGACGATCCTCGATCTGATGGGGATCGACTACAGTCGCGGCGATTTCGACGGCACGAGTCTCGCCTGATCGCCGTCTCATCAGTTCGCTGAACAGACGAAAGGTATATTTTTATTCGTATTCTGTCGGGCAGTATGAACGATATTATGAGTGATGTTCGCGTCGTCGGAGCGAGTGTGACGCTCGCGTTCTTGCTCGCCGGTGCCGTTAGCGCGATCACCCAGAGCCCGGCCGTGCTCGGCGTCACGCCGATCGGAATCGCGGTCTATCTGGCCGTCGGCGTCGGATTCCCCCAGTACCTGCTATCGCGTCGAACCGGCTCGCAGCTCCAACTGGGGCTAGCCTGTCTCGCGACCGCCGGTGCGGCGTTCGTCGCGGTCGCGGGCATCGGGACGAGTTCGCTGCACGCCGAGTGGAGCGGCGGGATCGTCGTGATCCTGCTCGTCGTCGTCCTCGGAAACGTCCTCGGCGCGGGCGTTCGCGAATTCCGATCGGGGTATCGATCGACGTCCGGCCCGTAATCCACCGCCGCCACCGCTCCGATTCGATCCCGTTTTCCGGCCGGCACCGAACCGCCTTCTATGGACGAGGTAATCCACGCTCGCGGCCACGAGAACGTCAGCGCCGAGCACGCGAGCACCTTCGAAGTGACGACGGACGACTTTCTCACCGCCGCCGGCGATTGCATCCTCGCGATCGAGGCCGACCGTGCGCCGGCGGATTTCGATCCCGACTTCGTCGCGGCCTGCCGGGACGCCGACGCGACGATTACGGTCACCCTTGAGGCCGACGGCCATACGGAGTCCGTGACGGGACGCGGTGATCCGGCCCTCGAGTTCACCAGCGAGCGCAGCGCGGTCGGCCGGACGAGCGATTACGTCGACGACCGAACGATCGTGCTCGATGCCGAGTTCGCGGCCGAAGGGTTCGACCGTGATCTCGTCGCAGCACTGGCCGACGGGGCCGAAGCGACGGTGACGATCTCCGTCGACTGAGAGGCGGGGGATCCGAAATCGGCGAACTCGAGTCCGGCCTCCGTCGCGGTTTTGGTCGCCGAGTCCGAACGGACGGCTATGAGCGACGATCCGGAGCCGACCGTGAACATCAGCGGCGGCAGGGAGGGTGGCGGCGCGGCCGCCGAGTTCGATCCCGCGACGGCCGACACGCGAGCGGAACGCGTCGTCGATCGGCTGGGCGAACTCTACTGGCAGAAGACCTACGGCGGACAGGACGCCTTCACCTGCCTGGTCCGGACGATTCTGAGTCAGAACACCAGCGACAAGGCGAGTCAGCCGGCCCACGACGCGCTGCTCGAGCGCTACGACGGCAGTGCGTCCCAACGCGACGCGAACGGTGCGAGCGGTGCGAGGCGCAAACAACGTAAGGGTCTCGATGATGCGAACGGCGAAGCCGTGAGCGGACGACCGCGAGCCGAGGACGTCGACCTCGCCGAATCGCTCGCGGGCGCCGAGCAGTCGATACTCGCCGAAACGATCAGCGGTGCGGGGCTGTACAACCAGAAGTCCGAGACGCTCATCGATGTCGCGGCGTGGGTTCTCGAGGAGTTCGGCTCCGCCGCGGCGTTCGACGCCTTCGTCAAGGACGAGGATCCCGAAACGGTTCGCGAGACGCTGCTCGAGGTCCGCGGCGTCGGCCCGAAGACCGCCGACTGCGTGTTGCTCTTCGCGGGCGGTCGCGGCGGCGTTTTCCCCGTCGACACGCACGTCCACCGGATCTATCGGCGCATGGGGATCGCCCCGCCGGACGCGGACCACGAGGGGGTTCGGGCCGTCCTCGAGCGGGACGTACCCGCGGCGAAGTGCGGGTTCGGCCACACGGCGACGATCCAGTTCGGTCGCGAGTACTGCACCGCGCGGAAACCCGCCTGTCTCGAGGATCCCGACGCCTGTCCGATGGCCGATATCTGCGATCAGGTGGGAGTCTACCCCGCGACGGACGAGGTCGTGGACCCGGCCGAGACGCTCGAGTGACCGACTGACGGTCGACTACTACGGTCCTCCGTTCGAAGCCCCGCGTCGACGGGCAGTCACCGACTTTATGCAATCCTGGTTGGAGAACTGAACCGATGGTTGCATTCACCGATGCGGAACGGGACGCGGTGTACAAGGCGATCTACGCCCGGCGCGATATCCGGCGGTTTCGCGACGAACCGATTCCGGACGAGCTCCTCGAGCGACTGATTCGGGCCGCACATCACGCCCCGAGCGTCGGCTTTTCGCAACCGTGGGACCTCGTCGTCGTCAGCGACGACGGGACGAAAGCCGCAATCGCAGAGATCGCGGAGCGCGCCATCGCGGCCGCCCGCGAAGGGTACGAGGAGCCACGGAAAAGCGAGTTCGCCGCGCTGAAACTCGAGGGGATCCGCGAGTCTCCGGTCAATATCTGCGTCACCTGCGATCCGACCCGCGGCGCGCCCCACGTGTTGGGTCGCAGTTCGATGACGCAGACAGACGTGTACTCGACCTGTCTCGCGGTGCAGAACCTCTGGCTGGCCGCTCGAGCGGAGGGCGTCGGCGTCGGCTGGGTGAGCGTCCTCTACCCGCACGAGGTCCGGGAGGTCCTCGGGATTCCACCGCACGTCGAGCCGGTCGCGTACCTCTGTTTGGGCTACCCCGAGGACGGCTTCCCCGAGGAACCGGTGCTCCAGCGGGAGGGCTGGCGCGATCGGCTCGAGGTGGAGCCGCTCGTCCACGAGGAGCGATGGGACGCGGACGAGTCGACAGAGACCGACGGCGAAGCGGCCATTTCGTCGGACAGCAGTTAACGATCGTCCGATCCGGACTTACCGTGGTAGTTCCGTGACAGCTGGATTCCCTGACTCTGTTACATAGATCGATCGTCCACAGCGGCCGACTCGAGCGCGCGCCTCCTACTCGAGGCGCGCGCTCGAGTCGCGGGGAAGGGCAGGTCACCTGGCGCGGCGCGCGGATCCGCGCGCCGCGCTATGAGCTGTCCTGGTGGAAATGAAAAGGGCGAGTGAGGCCTGCCAAGGCCGAACGAGGGAGCTCAAAAATCGCTCCGCGATTTTTGGCTTCTCGAAAACGCTCCGCGTTTTCGGAGACTTTCAGAGGAAGCGGAAGGTCTCGAGGTTCTTCGGTGCGAAGGTTCGCATGTCGTAGTCGTGGTAGAGCGCCGAGGAGAGGTCCTGCGTGGAGCGTTCGTCACCGTGGACGCAGAGCACCTTCTCGGGGCGCGGATTCATCGTCTTGACGAAGTTCTCGAGGCCGGCACGGTCGGCGTGGCCGGAGAAGCCGTCGACGGTCTCGACGCCCATGTTCAGCGAGAGGGTCCCGCGGCCGTCGCCGCCACCCATCGAACCGACTTCGCTGGTGGGGATCTCGTCCCAACCGTTCTGGATGCGTCGACCGAGGGTTCCTTGCGCCTGGTAACCGACGAAGACGAGCGACGAGTCCGGATCGGGGCCGAGGTGGCCGAGCCAGGACATGATCGGGCCGCCGGTGACCATCCCGGACGTCGAGAGGATGATACAGGGTTCGCCGTCGGCGACCTCCTGTCGTTCCTCCTCGCCGGCGTCGATGTGGTTGAACTCCTCGGCGAGGAACGGGTTCTCGTCATCGTGGAAGATGCGGTCTCGGAGGTTGTCTCGGAGATACTCCGGGTAGGTGGTGTGGATCGCCGTCGCCTCCCAGATCATCCCGTCGAGGTGGACCGGCATCTCGGGAATTTTCCCGTTGCGCATCGCCTCCTCGAGGACGAGCATGATCTCCTGTGACCGACCGACTGCGAAGGCGGGAATAACGACCTTCCCGCCCTTGTCGTGGGTGTCGTTGATGACCTCTATCAGGTTCCGCTCGGAGTCCTGTTGGTCGGTCTGATAGTCGTTTCGACCGCCGTAAGTCGACTCGAGGACGAGCGTCTCGACCCGCGGGAAGTCGTTGACCGCGCCGTTGAACAGGCGGGTGTCGTCGTAGTGAATGTCGCCGGAGAAGGCCACGTTGTAGAGGCCGTCACCGATGTGGAAGTGCGAGACGGCCGAGCCGAGAATGTGACCGGCGTTGTGGAAGGTGAGTTTGACGTCCGGCGCGATGTCCGTGACGTCGCCGTACTCGAGGGGGATGCAGTGTTTGATCGCCTCGCGGACCTGCTCGCTCTCGTAGGGGGGGCTTCGGCCTTCCTTGGCCGCGACGTCGAGGTAGTCGAGCGTCAGCAGTCCCATCAGATCTCGCGTCGGTTCGGTACAGTAGATCGGGCCGTCGTAGCCGTATTTGAACAGGAGCGGAATCAGCGCGGAGTGGTCGAGGTGGGCGTGCGTGAGGACGACTGCGTCGATGGTCTGTGGGCCCGCGCCCAGCGCCTCGGGCGCGTGGAGATAGGGGACTTCGCCTTCGGCACCCGGTTTGTCACCGCAGTCGATGAGGATCCGCGTCTCGGGCGTCGAGAGGATGAAGGATGCGCGGCCGACCTCGCGACAACAGCCCAGCGTCGTGATGCGGACGTACTCGTCGTCGGACATCTCCTCGCGGTGGATCTGTCGGCCGACCTTCTCGAGGATATCGCGGCGCTCGTCGCGCTCCTGTTTGAGAAAGCTGCGGACGTTCGAGACGGTCGAGGACTCGATCGGCGGCGTGCGGACGACTTCGGGCGTCCAGCCGACGGTCTTCGTGATTTCGCGGAGCGTCGACCCGTGACGGCCGATGACCATGCCGGGCTTTTCGGCCTCGATGACGACTTCGCCCGTGTCGGCGTGGAAGTCGAGGTCGGTGACTCCCGCGTCCTCGGGGACGACGTTCATGATCTCCTCGCGGGCCTGTTCGGGTCGCGAGAGGACGCTGGGGTCGGGCCGGACGGTGATCCGCTTGCGTAGCTTGCTCGCGAGTTGCCGAATGAGGTCGCCCTGCTGGGCGAACTTCTTCGGATCGCGCGTGTAGACCACCAGTTCGGGGCCTTCGTATTTCACCGAGGAGACCGAGATATCGCTCGGTAACTCGCTCGTGATCTGTGCTTCGAGATCGTCGAGTTGCTGCTCTACAGTGCTCATAGGTCGCCAATGTGGCTTGCGTGAACTCGCCGTCCGGGATCGAGTGCGCCGCCGGATGGGGCAGAATCGATAGGAGACCAGCGTCGGATTGCAGTGTCGTGACGACCGTTGACGGATGGTCGCCACGATATGTGAGAGCGATGTCCGAACGGGACAACGTAGCTCTCACTCCGTCTCGTCTCCCGAGTTATCGTATTCAACTCCATACCTGACGAAGACGCCCCCGGATCGGTTATCCTGGTTCGTGCGGGACAATTCCAGGGAGAACCCGCTTACTCGAGGCTATTCTTTGCGTAGTATAAAAGCCTTCGCAAAACCTGGCCACAAAGGCAGTATACCGTCGGCAGACAGGTAGTGAACGGCAGACCGCGGCGCGAACACAACGCAGTCACGTCCAGAGCGTTGGATGGCACATCGCGCTCGTCGACGGCACGGTTGCGACCGATGGTACAGCGTTTTGGGGACCGGTATCGTCGTCCCCTCCATGCACATCACGCCCGCTCGAGTCCGCGAGGAACGAAACTGGGTCGTCGACCGCGCCGATCGGACCGTCGTGCTTATCAACGACGTCCGCGACGACCTCGGCGAGGTCTTCGGTACCGACGTAGACGCGGTGACGGCGGATCGGTACCGTGAGGAGGTCGACGCCGTCTTCGCCGACGGCGACCTGGCCGTCAACGTCACCGCCCTGGTCGCCATTCTCAGAGATCTCGACGTGGAGAACGATTACCCGGGGTTCGTGGTCGACGAACTCCTCGGGCGAGAACTGGCCGCGACGATCGCCGGCGACCAACCGCTGCGGACGCTCGGCGAGGCGACGTTCCATTACGCGGACACCATGGTCCACGGCGACGCGAGCGAGAACGCCGGTATCGACGACTGCGAGGCGGCGCTCGCCGCCGGCTTTCAGGAGCGACTCCCGGGCTGGAACTGGACCGAACGCGAGAGTCCGTTCAGTCTCGAGCGGTGACCCCATCGAGCGGTGAATTCCCTGGGAACGTCCGACTATCGGCCGGTGCTCGAGTCACTCGGCCGTCTCGTTGCCGGAACCGGAGCCGGTGGTCACGTTCCCGGAGTCGGAGCCGTTCGTCTCGTTCCCCTCTTGTGATCGCTGCTGTTCTTCGAGCATCGCCCGTTGTTGCTCCTGTCGCTGTTGTTGCTGAACGAACAGCTCGTAGCGCTCACCGGGATAAATCCCGCCGACAACTCCGTTTTGAAGGGCATCCATGATCGCTTCGTCGGGACCCGTTACGCGAAGCAGTCCGTACTTCGGTTCCGACTTCTCGATCGAAATGTCGCGCTCGCCGGCCGATTCTTCGAACGACGTCGTGGCTTCTTTCGTCAGCTCGGCTCGTCCCTTCTCGAACTCCCGTCCCGCTTCCTGTTCGCTGAGATTTCCGTCGTCGATATCGGCTCGAATTTCCTCCTCGAGACTGGCCAACGCCTCCCGGTCCGGCGTGATCGTTAGCGTGACCGCGTTCTCCCCATCGTCGTTCGATTGCCCCATCGAATCGAGTTGAGAGCAGCCGGCTAGCATTGCGGCTGCGCCGGTACCGGACAGTGCGAGGAACCCGCGACGGGTCGATAGGTTCGACATCGTGTCTTGCGCGGGGACGAACGTGGATATACCTTCTGCGTTGGTCCGGACTCAGGCCCGTCGAATCGCGACGAATCCGCCCGACAGCGGGGTCCTTTTATCGGTCCCGGTGCTAGTACGGCCAGTGACGGACTCCGAGTACGACGACCGAACGGAAACCCTCCAGCGCCCGACGCCGACGGCGGCCCGCGACGTGATCGCCCGCGGAATCGATAGCGACGCCATCGTCACCGTCTACGGGCGATGTACCGTCGATTACGACGGCCGAGCGACGAGCTATCTCGAGGCGGGGGATCGCCACGTCATGCTCAAACCCGACGGGGCGGCGCTGGTCCACACCGACGAGGGCCAGCAGCCGGTCAACTGGCAGCCGCCGGGCTGTGCCCACGAGGCGTCCTGTGCGGACGGGACGCTGATCCTCGAGAGTCTCCGGTCGACGCCGGACGAGCGGCTGCGTGTCAGGTTTCAGGAGGTCCTGCAGGTGTCCGCGTTCTCGGGCTCGGACGAGAACGAACTCGCCCTCGTGGGGACCGAAGAGGATCTCCGCCAGCGGATCCTCGAGGAGCCGAAGCTGCTCGAGACGGGGTTCACGCCGCTGGCGACCGAGCGCGACACGCCGGCCGGTGCGGTCGACATCTACGGCGAGGACTCGACCGGGCGGGCGGTCGTGGTCGAACTGAAGCGCCGCCGCGTCGGCCCCGATGCGGTGAGCCAGCTTCGACGCTACGTCGACGCGCTCGAGCGCGATTTACACGCCGATGCGGCCGTTCGCGGGATACTGGTCGCCCCGTCGGTGACCGATCGCGCCCGGCGGCTCCTGACCGATCACGGCCTCGAGTTCGTCTCGCTCGAGCCGCCGGCCGAGTGATTCCGTCGAGCCCCGGCCGAGGAACTGTCCCGTGACGCTCGAGTCCAGCCGATCCGTCAGGCCGGATACGTTCCCTCGAGTTGCGCTCGCTCGAGGACGTGGCCGTCCATCGCCGACTCGAGGTCGTCCGCGCGGGCGTCGGGTCCGAGTTCGAGCAACGTATCCAGCGCGAACAGTTTGAATCGGTAGCTGTGTTCCCCGTCCGGCGGATCCGGGCCGCCGTAGTCGCGTTCCCCCCAATCGTTCGTTCCGACGGTCGCGTCGTCCGACTGCCAGTCTTCCGGAATCGTCCCGATCTCCGGCGAGACGTTCCAGACCACCCAGTGGTCCCACACCTCACCGGCGGGTTCCTTCGCATCGGGGTCGTCCACGACCAGCGCGAGCGCCTCGGCGTCGGCCGGAACGCCGTCGATCTCGAGGTGCGGGTTGACGTTGTCTTTCGTGTAGCCGTACTCCTCCGGAATTCGGTCGCCGTCGTCGAACTCCGAGCTCTCGAGCGTGAAATCTACCATGCTGATCAGCTCCGTCGTGTGACCCTCACGTCGGCCGTTCACCGCCGCAATAGAAGAACCTTACAGCTCTTCGGGGTCACGACAGTATCGATAGAATCCGGCCTTGTTGAACCCCTCAATCGCTAATGGGTTTCAACAGCCGTGCTGAAGACAGGGCGCAATTGCGGCAAGTGGTGACTGCCACATCGGCACCACGACTGAGGTACGTCGCCACTATCGAGGTGGGCTGAGAAGCAGGTGGTGGACACGCCACTTGCTCTAGCTGAGCCCCTCGAACGTAAAGTCGCCTGTCTCTCCCGACGGTAGAAGCGCTAAGTCTCTCGCGCCCCTACTTTCCGTATGACTACGGGAATCGACAACGTCCAGTTCCTGGCCACGTCAGCCCACCGCGTTGGGGTCCTCGAGACGCTGAGGGACGGACCGACGGAGCGTCGAGAGCTGTGTGAGGTCACTGGTGCCTCTTCGCCGACCGTCGGACGGGCGCTCGCCGACTTCGAAGAGCGCAGGTGGATCGTCAGAGACGGCCCCGCGTACGAGTTGACTCCTCTCGGCGAGTACGTCGCCGACCGGTTCCTGGCTCTCCGGAACGCGATGGAGATCGAAGAGAAGCTTCGCGACGTCTGGCGGTGGTTGCCGGTCGAGATGCCGGGCTTCTCCGTCGACCTCTTCGCCGACGCGGTGGTTTCCTACCCCGGGCCGGGTTACCCCTACGAGCCCGTCGAGCGTCTCAGTCACCTCATCTCGTCGACCTCGTCGTTGCGCGGGTTCGATAACATCGTCTACAAATCGAGCAACCTCGAGACAGCCTGCGGCGCAGTCCTCGAGGGAATGACGTTCGAGTACGTATTCACACCCGAGGCTCTGGAGGGAATGTTCGTCTGGAACCCGGACCGGATCACGGAGGTCGCCGCCTGCGAGAACGCGACCGTCCTCGTCCACGATCACCTCCCCGACGGCGACCGCTGCGGCCTCGGTATCGTGGACGACCGGGCCGGCATCTGTTGCCACGACGCCGAAACCGGGGCGCTCGTGGCGGTCATTGACACGGACGCCCAGGAGGCTCGCGACTGGGCAATCTCGGTCTTCGAGCAGGTTCGAGCGGAGGCGACCCCGGTAGACCCCACCACCTTCGAGTCACACGCGACGTCGTAACGCCGCTGGCGACGACCGTCGCCATCGGACTGGCAAATCGGTCAGCCGAGAACTGCTGACGGAGCAGGCACCCGGCCGATGCGAGATTTCAGGGCGTGAAATCTTGCACGCGGCATCATCACTTCCCTCCGGCGCGTACGCTTACCAGGGAACGAAACCATGACCGAACGACACGACACAGTCATTATCGGTGGCGGTCAAGCCGGACTGGCAACCGGGTACTTCCTGCAGCGCCGCGACCGGGACTTCGTCATCCTCGACGCGAGCGACCGCGTCGGCGACGCGTGGCGGGTTCGCTGGGACTCTCTCCGGGTGTTCACGCCCGCCCGCTACTCGAGCCTCCCGGGGATGAACTATCCGGGCTCACCGTACGCTTTCCCCACGAAGGACGAGGTTGGAGACTACCTAGAAGCCTACGCTCAGCGGTTCGACCTGCCCGTCGAACTCGGCGTCCGCGTGGACGGACTGGAACGGAGCGGCGATGGCTTCCTCGTCACAGCGGGCGACCGACGGATCGAGGCGGACAACGTCGTGGTGGCGATGGCGAGCTATCAGGTCCCGACGGTCCCGGATTTCGCGGCGGAACTCTCCGATGACGTCGTCCAGTTGCATACGAGCGACTACCGCAACCCCAATCAGCTCCAGGACGGGGACGTGCTCGTCGTCGGGGCGGGCAACTCAGGTGCCGAGATCGCCCTCGACATCGCCGGCGCTTCGAGCCGGCAGCAAGCGAGACGCGGAGCGTCTCGCCCTGTTTACGGCGCCTCCGGCGCCGTGAGCCAGAGGTCCCACCGGGACCTCGCTGTCGCCTCCGAGCACGAAACGTGGCTGTCGGGCCGAGATGTCGGCCACGTACCGTTTCACATCGACTCGTGGGTCGGCCGCCACCTCGGGGTCCCGTTCGTGATGCGCGTGCTCTTCCACCGGATCTTCACGACGGGGACGCCGATCGGGCGCCGTATCCGCCCGAAGGTACTCTCACAGGGCGGCCCGCTGGTGCGCACGAAGCCGAGTGACCTGGCCGCAGCCGGCGTTGAACGGGTGCCTCGCGTGACCGGCGTCCGCGACGGTTGCCCCGTCGTCGAGGGCGACGACGTTCTCGACGTCGAGAACGTCATCTGGTGCACTGGCTTCCGGCCTGACTTTTCGTGGATAGACCTCCCAATCTTCGACGGGAAGGAACAGCCCAAGGAGCCCGTCCACGTGCGCGGCGTCATCCCGGACGAGCCTGGAGTATACTTCGTCGGCCTGTTTTTCCTGTACGCGATGACGTCAGGGCTGTTCACCGGCGTCGGCAGGGATGCAGAGTACGTCGTCGACCACCTGACGTCGACAGCGCGGCAGCAGCAGCCTCGTCGGAGCCGTTCCGGATCGGTGGATGGACTCCTTCAGCAGTCGTAGTTAAGTTCGGTGTCGGCCCCCGTATCTGAGAGGGGCCAGTCTCGCGAACGTCTCCATTTCACGCGGTCTAACTCGTCCTAACTCGGAGTTGGATCACCGGTGGTGACCGATACTCTCTCTATTCAGCACGCAGATTCTGTCGGACACTGAGGATCTCAACAGAGCCTATAATCGTTGACCTGATCGCGTTCCGGTCAGAGCAGATGCTACCGGCGAATACTGAATACCACGACACCCAGCACTAGCAGTCCGATTCCCCACATCCACGACTGTCCCGGGAGATACGCCAGCAACAGCGTGACGATACCCGACGTGATGAGCGACCACCCGATCGTCGTTCGATATGTCATGAAAACCACGACAGCACCGGGACAGTTGGGTATTGTGCTGGTCACTGCAGCCCGTGATGTACCGAACCGTTGTTATTTTCGGATCTCGCACTCACTATTCAAATATGGGGGACGATCCGACGATCCGTCGATATCGACCGGAAGACGGCGATCGAGTCCGTGAGCTACACGAAACGGCCATGCAGGACGCGGGAGCCTACGTCGACGACGTTTCGGATACCGATCTCGAGCGGGTTCTCGAGACGTACGTCGACGGTGATGGGGAGTTCCTCGTCGGCGACCGAGACGGAAGCATCGTCGCGATGGGCGGATTTCGTCCGGTCGAAGAGACGGACTACATCGCGGAGATCGTTCCCGGCCTGCTGGACGGCGCAGTCGAACTCACTCGAATGCGCGTCGACCCCGACTATCAGCGACGAGGATACGGCCGCCGGATCTACAGGGAACTCGAGCGGCGCGCTCGGTCGCAGGGTGCCGCACGGATCGTACTCGATACGATGGCGAAACAAACCGCAGCGCGCCGACTCTACGAAGCGCAGGGCTTCGAAGAAGTCCACCGCGAACGGATCGAGGCGTTCGACGATCCCTTCGACCTCCTCGTCTATCAGAAACCCCTGGTCGACGACGGCTGAGAGGAAGTGCCAGCCTCACTCCTCGAGCAACCGCTTCAGCCGGTCGAGTTCCGTCAGCGCCTCGACGGGCGTGAGGTGTGCGAGATCGAGCGCGCGGAGTTCCGCGGCCACATCGGTCGGCACATTCCCCCCGTCTGCGGTAGCCGTCGACGCCGATCCGTCGTCTGACTCGAGCGCCGTATCCTCGACCGTCTCGGTATCCGCGTCGGCGTCGGCGCCCGCCTCGAGGTCGCCGTCTTCCGCGTCCGCGACCAGGGTCCGCGCGCGGTCGACGATGGAGTCGGGGACGCCGGCCGCGGTCGCGACCTCGACGCCGTACGAGCCCGTCGCCGCGCCGGGCGCGATTTCGTGGTGAAAGACGACCTCCCCGTCTCGCTGATCGACCTCGAAGTGCAGCGTGAACGCGGCCTCGAGGTCGTCGGCGAGTTCGGTCAGCGGGTGGTGGTGGGTCGCGAAGAGGGTCGTCGCGCCGACCGCGTCGTGGAGGTGTTCGGTGATCGCCTGCGCGATGGCCATCCCGTCGGCCGTCGAGGTGCCACGTCCGACCTCGTCCAGGAGGACGAGCGAGTGCTCGTCGGCCTCCCGCAGGATCGTCGCGAGTTCGTCCATCTCCACCATGAACGTCGATCGCCCGCCGGCGATATCGTCGCTGGCACCGACGCGGGTGAAGATCCTGTCGACCGGCGTGATCCGGGCCGCGCTGGCGGGGACGAAGCTCCCGACCTGGGCTAACAGGACGATCTGGGCCACCTGTCGCATGTAGGTCGACTTGCCGGACATGTTCGGCCCCGTAATGACCGCCAGCCGCCGATCGCGCGCGAAACGGGCGTCGTTCGGCACGAACGACTCCTGCGTCCGCTCGACGACGGGATGGCGGCCGCCCTCGATCTCGAGGGTCTGACTCCCGTTACGCTCGAGGATTTCCGGTCGGCAGTAGTCGTACTGGGCCGCGGCGCTCGAGAGGGAGATGAGCGCGTCCAGCGTCGCGAGCGCCTCGGCGAGCGCCTGGACGCGCTCGACCTCCTCGGCGATGTCCCGACGGACCTCGCAGAACAGCTCGTACTCGCGTTCGTCCGCGCGCTCTTCCGCGCCGACGATCTGATCCTCGCGCTCCTTGAGTTCCGGCGTGACGAACCGCTCGGAGTTCTTGAGGGTCTGGCGGCGCTGGTAGTCGTCGGGCACCGACTCGAGGTTCGGGTTCGTCACCTCGATGTAGTAGCCGTGAACCGAGTTGTAGCCGACTTTCAGCGAGTCGATCCCGGTCCGCTCGCGCTCGCGCTCCTCGAGGTCGTCGATCCACCGCTTGCCGTCGCGAGCGGTCCCGCGAAGGTCGTCGAGATCGTCGTCGTACCCCTCCGCGATGATGTCCCCCTCGGTGATCTCGATCGGCGGGTCCGAGACGATGGCGTCCTCGATCAGCTCGCGGACGTCGGCCAGCGGATCGAGCGCGGCGTGGAGCCGCCGGAGGCGGTCGCAGTCCGCGTCGGCCAGCTCCTCGCGAACGTCGGGGACGACGGCGAGGGTGTCTCGCAACGACCGCAGGTCTCGCGCGTTCGCCCGCTCGCGGGAGATCCGGCCGATCAGCCGCTCGAGATCGTAGACCTCGCGCAGCCGATCGTGCAACCGCTCGCGCGTCTGGACCGCGTTCGTGAGTTCCTCGACGGCGTCCAGCCGCGCCTGGATCCGGTCGGGCTCGAGCAGCGGCCGCCGGAGCCAGTCCCTGAGCTTTCGGCCGCCGAGCGCGCTGGCGGTGTCGTCGAGCACGCCGACCAGCGTCGCCTCGTCCCGCCCGTGAACGGCGCGGGGTTCGAACAGCTCGAGGCTTCGCAGGGCGACGGCGTCGAGAAGCAGGTACTCCCGGGGATCGTACCGCGTGAGGTGGGTGAGGTACTCGAGGTGTGCGTCGTCGCTCTCGATACCGTCGGCGGCTCCGGAATCGTCCTCGGTCTCGTCGTCCGCTGCACCGCGTTCGCCGACGTGTGTGCCGCCGCGGACGTACTCCGCGTAGGCGAGCACCGCGCCGCAGGCCCGAATCTCGGCGTCGCTCGCGAGCAGCGCATCGGGGTTGCGGAAGTACGCGGAGAGTTTTTCGCCCGCCCGCTCGCGGTCGAACGCGCTCGCGTCGTACGGCGTGACCATACAGTCGTCGGGAACGAGATCGGCGGGCGCGTCCGGGCCGACGACGGCCTCCGCGGGATCGAACCGACTCACTTCGTCGACGATCGACTCCCTCGAGGTGGAACTCGTGGCGAGGAAGTCGCCCGTCGACACGTCGAGTAACGCCAGCGCGAGATCGCGGTCTTCGCCGGCGGCTGCGTCGCCGCGAGCGAGCGCGGCCACGAAGTTGTTGTCGTCGCCGGCGAGCAGTTCGTCCTCGGTGAGCGTCCCGGGCGTGATCACGCGCGTCACCGCGCGTTCGACGACGCCCGACGTCTCGCCGGGTTCCTCGACCTGATCGGCCACCGCGACCCGGTAGCCGGCCTCGAGCAGCGACTCGATGTACGACTCGGCGTTGTCGATCGGAATGCCGGACATCGGATACTCGCCGGTGTTGTCCTCCCGGCTGGTCAGCGCGATCTCGAGCAGCCGCGCAGTCCGTTCGGCCGCGCCGCAAAAGGTTTCGTAGAAGTCCCCGACCTGAAAGAGCACGATCGCGTCGTCGTAACGTGCACAGAGATCGTGATACTGACGCATCATCGGCGTCAGCTCGTCGCGTATCTCGGCCATCTCCTCGGGAGGGCCAAGCGCCGGATCCATACGTGAATTCGGCCGCCCAACGCTGAAATACCTTGCTGGATCGGCCGGGTTTCGGGCTCGAGAGCCACCCGTACCAACTAAAGCGATTTGCGCACCGATCGCACGATGCGCGGTTCTCGCTCCCGACGGTCGCTCACGGCTCGCGGGATCTTCGATCCCGCGCTATTCGCCTCGCGGTTCTCGCTCAACTGTTCGCTTCGAACCGCTCCGCTCCGAACCGCGATACTGTCGTGCGATCGGGCGTCCGGTGACTGTCAGCGGCGACAATAGCTGTTAGGTCGCGCGACTGTCACGAACGAGAAAAGGTATTACTATCCATCGATCATGGGTTCACAACAGCTATGAGGTCGGATTCGTCGGTCGCGGTCCGCGTCGTCGCGTGTCTCGTCGCCGCCGTGCTCCTCGGCGGCGCAGTCACGGGTGCCGTCGCCGGAGCGGCGAGCGTCGGCTCGGTCGCGACGGCGTCGGCGGACTCGCTCGAAACGACCGACGACGGAGCGACGAATTCGACCGAAAACGCCAGCGAGGATCTCGAGAGTACGACTGAACGTCCCGAAAACACCACCGACGACACGGACGACGCCGTAGAAAATGCGACCGCGGAGACGACGGAGACGGTCAACGACACCGCCTCGAGCACGACGGAACCCGTCGATACCGCGGCCGAAGAAACGGCGGAGACCGTCGATGAGACCGTCACTGCCACGACGACGATTGCCAACGAGACGGTCACTAACACGACGGCAGCCGTCGATGGAACCGTCAACGAGACGACTATAACCGTCAACGGAACTGTCGACGAGACGACGGTGATAGTCAACGAGACCGTCACCGAAACGGGTGAGGACGCCATTGACACAGTACCCGGAATCGACGGACGGCTCGAGCAAGCGATCGGCGGTGCCGCCGGTCCCGTCGAGCCACCGAGCACGAGCGAAGCGGCCACGAACGCGATCCTCGTCGGGATGCTGGGTGCGATTTCCGCGTCCGGTGTCGCGGCGAGCGGAACCGGCGGGGCCGCCGGGGCCGGCGCGTCCGGGGCCGCCGGGGGAGCGAGCACGGCGACCGCCGGCTGGCTCCGTCACCTCCGTCAGACGGACCGGCTCCGACGAGCAGTGTCGGACCTCTGGAAGCTCTTACCGATCTTCCGGTACAGCCGGTACGACGACTCCGACCCGCTCGAGCACGATCGCCGAGAGGCGATCTACGAGACGGTTCGGACGCAACCCGGCGCGTACCTCTCGGCGGTCAGCGACCGAACCGAGGTGCCCCTTTCGACGGTTCGCCATCACGTCCGCATCCTCGAGGACGAGGGGCTGGTGACCGCGCGCAAGGTCAACGGCAAGCGCCGCTACTTCCTCGAGGACGACGACGCCGAACTCTTAGCCGCCCTCGCGGAACCCGCAAAGCGGGAGGTGCTCGAGACGATCGCCGAGTTCGGGCGCGCACCCAACGCCCGGCTCGCGGACGCCCTCGAGCGCGACCCGAGCACGGTGTCCCATCACCTCGCGGCGCTCGAGGAGGACGGACTCGTCGTTCGCGAGAAGGACGGCCGCTCGATGGTCAACGAACTGCCCCAGCGGGTCGAAGCGGCGCTGGCCGACGAGTCAGCCGCCGAGACCGACTCGCGAGCGGTTCCGGCCGACGACTGAGTTCGGACGCTCGAGGTGTGCGGGTGACTCGAGTCGGTCCGGTCACTCGAGGTCCGAATCCGCCGTCTCGAAGTACAGCTCTGCGTGGTTTGCACAGCCGGGATTGAACCGAGCGTCGCAGGACGGACAGCTGTAGTCGGCCGCGAGATAGTCGGGGACGGTCAGTTCGGTCCCACAACTGCCACACAGCACGGACGGTTCGTCGAACCGGGCTCGAGGCCACGGCACGGCCTCGTGGTCCGTCGTTTCCTCGTGGCACCGAAAACAGGGATAGTAGCGCTCGCAGCAGGCGAACTCGAACGCGACGACGTCGCGGTCGGTGTCGTAGTGGGCACACCGGGTTTCCGGACCGACGTCGACGCCGTGGACGGCGTGGCCTCCGATCGATTGCACGAGTGGCTCGACGACGAGGGGATGCTTCGGTGTTGTGGTCGGATGGGAGTGTGAGTTGGCTCCAGGATCAGTTCGCCTGAAGCGCTAGTGCCCCTATAGGGACAGGGCCATTGCGCGGCACGCAGAACGCGCGCCGCGGTTCGTGGTCGTGTTCGGGCCCGCTCGAATCGTCGCTAATTCTAAGTCTCCTCGTTTGCCCCCTCTCCCCCCGCATCCAGTGCGTGCACTGATGTACTGTCGGTTGAAACGAAGACGGAACCACCTGCGAATCTCGGCTCGCTAACGTCGGTATCGGCAATAAAGTTCCACTGTTCGTCGCCGGTGGCCGCATCCAGTGCGTTCAACCGATAGGCGTCCTCGAAGTCCGTGTCAGTTCTGCTGACGACATAGAGGGTATCTTCGACGACGGTTATCGGCGAGAGCAATAGATTACCGGCGAGAAAACTCCACTGTTCCCTGCCCGTCTCCGGCTCGATCGCGTGAACGACGCTATCGTCGCCTCGCCAAAACGCCGTTCCGACATAGAGCGTGCCATCGACCTGCGTCACCGTGCCGACGGAATTATCCGCCTCGAATTGCCACTTTTTCTCCCCCGAAACCGCATCAATGGCGTACAGGCTGGCACACGCCGGATGGTCGACGCAATCCTCCGTCCCGGCATACAGGGTGTCGTCGAACACGGTCACGAACTCGAGTCTCGATCGTTCGGTACCGGGTTCCGGATTCACCGTGAACCGCCACCGTTCCTCGCCGGTGGTCGCGTCCAGCGCTGAAACGTAGTACTGAACGTCGAAGTCGTCCGCCTGGCCAGTTTCACTGCCGAACGCCCCGAGGAATAGCGTATCATCGACCACCGAGAGTTCGGTCGTTGCTTGGCTACCGACGTCGGCGCGCCATTCTTCCTCGCCGCTAGCCACGTCCACGGCAAACACGTTCCCTTCGAAATCAGAAACGTAGAGCGTGCCGTCGTCCGTTTCGGCGAAGAAGTCCGTTCCGAGGTAATGGTGATTTATACCGTAGCCGACCTTGAAGTCCCATTGGTGTTCTCCGGTGGCCGCGTCCACCGCGGCGACGCAAAATTGCTTCGGGATGAAGACGGTGTTCTCCGCCACGTGTATCGGTGCGACGGTCTCATCGTAGTCGTCGAACTGCCACTTCTGTTCGCCCGTGTCTGCATCCAACGCGTACACTGCGGCTCCGTTTCCGTCATCCACTTCCCGACCGAAGGAATCGTCAGTCGTCGCGAAGACGGTGCCATCAACCACGATGGGCGAATTGTGAAATCTCGTGTCGTCGACGCCGAATTGCCACTCTTCGTCGCCCGTCGATGCGGACAGTGCGTAAACGGCATCGGGGTTACTCACAAAGAGTGTACCATCCGCTACGGATGACAAGGAAGGCCCACGAAGGTAGTCCGAATTGTCGAAATCGACTCGCCACAGTTCTTCACCCGCACTCGGTTCTGCGTCTCCGTCACTTTCGCCACCGGTAGCTATCCCGGTACCGACTCCCGAAAGGAGGCACGTACCCGCAGCACCGGCCAGGAACCTGCGGCGAGGAGTTGATTCGAACGACCGTTCTCCGAGTGACCCACTATCGTGTTCACCCATACTCCCGCGGAAAGCATTGTCGATCATTATTATATATTAGCTAGATGATTATTATACGTCAAACAGTTTTACGGAACTCCAGTCAATTCTTGCAAAGACCGAAATCTTCCGTTGGCTTAAATACCTCAACAACGCGCGAGTTGTTCGAAATCAACCATCTTTCGTTGAAGAGCCTGAAACTCGAGCCACAGTTGCGCGTTCTATTCAGGACAGCCTCGACAAATTATCTGGCGGGCGTCAGTAGAAGTATGCGAGAGACAGAGGATGAGTTCAGCACGTCAGGTTTGATTGTTTCGCCGTGGGACCTTTGAATCAATCACCCGGTATACCTGCTGATCAAGCGCTTCGGTTACACTTTCAAACTCGGTATTTATCTAGTTACAACCACTGAAATCGATAATGGGACTCGAAGATCCGGATCAGCAGTTGCTGGTTGAGTACGAAATTCCGGAGGGTGAATCTGTGAGTATGGCAGCTATCCATGCTGTAAGCTCGCTAAAAGAGTGTGAGCCGTGGGAATTGAGTCCGTTATATAGGACGATTGATCCAGAACTGCTGGATGATCTCTGTGAGTCACAGGAAAATGGGATAGTCAAATTCGTCTACAGCGACTTTCACATTACTGTTGAGAAGGGCGAGTATCTTTTACTTCGACCAGCAGATCACGAGTGACTGCCAAATTTGCGCTCCGTATCTTGTACGACGCTACGGACAGTATCTGAAATTGGCGGGAAGTCCAGCGTTCAGTTCGCACACGTAGTCATCGCGGTGTTCAGCAAATTTGCGAGTGAATAGAAGATTGTGAACCACCGTTCCGCTTCAACTGTCCCTCAGGTTGTAGTCGACGGAATTTGATCCCCCCGGATATGCGCACGAACCATCGAGCATCGTGTGTATACTAAGTCGAATTACCTGACGCCGACGAGTGATCGGCACTCGCCGCCGACGGCGGCCCCTCGATCTGAGCGATCACACGGTGAAAAATCACGACGAAAAGGGCCCGACGGGAGTGAGCGACAGCGGCCGGCGTTACCACTCGAGCGGCCTCGAGCGAACGGGTCTCGCTCGAGCGGACGAGCACCGATCGGCCGTTACTCGAACTCGGCGGTGTCGCCGCGCCGGTAGCGGTCGAGTCGGCGGTAGCCGTGGACGGTGGCGTCCGTGTCGAGTTCGATCTCGTAGCGGCCGATAATGTCCTGGGTATCGGGGACGGCTCGGCGTTCGACGACCTCGACGACGGCGCGCCAGCCGTCGTCGGTCGGTGAGATCTCGCTGACGCCGTCGAACTCGTGGCCGATGAGTTGCCCGGCGGTCGACTGCACGGTGTTGCGGACCGCGAGGATGCCCGCGATCTCCTCCTGTTCGATGTCGGCCGCCTCGTCGACCTCCTCGGGGTCGGTCTTCTCCTCCGCGGTCATCGTCGTCGTCCCGCGGGATCGGGGCTGCTCGACGTCGCCGCTTTCGGCCGCGTCGTCCGTTTGGTCGGCCTGTTCTTCCTCTTGGGTTGTCTGACTGTCGCTCACTGTTTGATCACTCTCGTCGTGCTGGTAGCAGAAGCCGTCGTCCTGTGCCGGCCGTGAGCAGCGCTCGCCGTCCGTGGTACGTGCCTTGCACTGCTCCTGTGATTGGGTGTCGGCTTCGGCCATTGGCTTGGGTTTGGTTCAGTTTGTGGTTCGCTCGGATCGATCCGATCGCCGCCGTGGTAGCTCAGATCGTCTCGGTGATCTGCGATCGCAGGTCGTCGACGTCGCCGTCGTTCTCGCCGACCATCTTGGGCGCCAGGACGTCCGTGAAGACGTTCGCCAGCGCTTCGTCGCCGAACTCACCGTCCTCGTCGCTCTCGGCGTGGCCGTCGAAGACGGTCAGCCCCTTCGCGGCCGTGATCGCCGCGCGCGTGCCGACCACGATCTCGAGTTCGTCGCGAAGCGCCCGCGTCGTGTCGACGATGGTCGCGATCTCGTCGTCGGAGAGGTCGACGTGGGCGGCGACGATCTCGCGCTCGGTCTCGTCGTCGTAGTAGTCGACGCGGACGCCGATGAACCGATCGAGCAGCGCGTCCTGCTGTTCGTGGACGCCGGCGTACTCCACGTCGTTGGACGTGAGGATCGCCCGGAACTCGGGGTGGACGTCGATCGTCCGATCGTCGCCGCGTTTGCCCGGCCGCTCGAGGACGCCCTCCTCGAAGACCGAGAGGAGCACGTTGTGGGCGGCGGGGTCGCTGCGCGAGAACTCGTTGTAGACGAGCGTCGCGCCCTCTCGCACCGCGACGGACAGCGGGTTGTCCACCCAGCGTTCGCGAACGATCTCCGTCTTCTTGCTGACGCCGCTGACGAACTGATCGTTCTCCTCGTACCGCTCGCCGCCGGCGTGGGAGCCGACGAGCGCGGCGGTGTCGACCGCCTCGTCGCCGTTGAGCCAGACGACCGGCCGGCCCCGCTCCGCCGCGGCCGACAGCGCGAGCGCCGTCTTGCCACAGCCCGTCGGCCCGATCAGGTGAACCGGCTGGTCCGCCTCGAGCCAGCCGTCGATCCGATCGCGCAGCGACCGGACCGCGTCGGTCTCGACGAACGGGTCGGGGACGACCGTTTCGGGATCGGAGAGGGGGCTGTCGCCGTTTCGTTCGCCTGCGTTCGGTGCCGTTCGCGCGAGCTCTTTCTTCGCTTTGCGACCGTTCTTCTGCTCGCGGCTGGCCGTGATCTTCTTGACACGGACCTTGCGCTTGCGCGAAGTGTCGTCGGCCATGGGGAGTTATTCCGCCGATTTCGGCGACGATTCGGGGCGGGGCTCGACCTCGAGCTCTTCGAGTTCGTCGAGGTCGCCCTCCGCCGTGGCCTGCTCAATTTTTGCGATCTCCTCCGCGTAGTGCAGGAAGGTGTCGACCGAGGCCACCACGACGCGGGCCTCGATCGTCAGCAATTCGATCCCGACGACGGAGATGCGCGCCCAGACGTCGATGACGACGCCCTTGTCGAGGACGCGATCGAGTACTTCTGCCAGACTCGAGGAATCGGGTGTTCGTTGTGACATACCATCTTCCGTTTGAGCGCCGTCTCGTAACACGACTCGCACTGCGACTGCAAGTCCCCCTTTCTCGCGGCGGTCTCTCACCGTCTTAACTCCCGATACCGGCGGTCGTCGGCATCGCGATTCGTTCGGGTGATACCGCGGGTTGCAGCTGCAAGCACCACGATAACCCGCCGGGGAACCGAACTATCCGTGACGATACTCGAGTGCTCGACACGGCGCGCACAGCGGCCGCGAGGAGCACAGCTATCGCAGCCCCATGTCATCCAGATGTTCAATCACCGAACCGAACGGATCACGCACGCGTCTATCGAACCGCGTCTCTCACGGATACCACGGGTTCGAGGAGCGGTACGCGCGTCTCGGATACGGAGCGGTGCCGACGGGCGACGACCACCGGGCTCGAATCAGCGACGAGACAACGATATGAGTAACCAACGAGTGATCTACCGATGAATAACCGGTACGTCTACGGCGTCGTCGAGTCGGATACCGTCGAATTCGAGACCGACGCGGTCGCGGGTGCCGACCGCGTCTACACGATCTCACACCGGCGCCTCGGCGCCGTCGTCTCGGATATCGACACGACCGATCCCGAGGAGACGGACGAGGACGCCCAGATCCACGACGACGTCCTCCGAGAGATCATGGCGTACGACGGCGGCACGACCGTCGTCCCCATGCAGTTCGGGATGGCTTTCGAGAGCGATCGGGCGCTGAAGAACGTCCTTCGGGGGGCGCGACCGGCGTTCCGACGCGCGATGAACGACATCGAGGGCAAGATCGAACTCGGACTCAAACTCGTCCGCGAGGAAGACGCCGACGTCGACCGCGAGACGATCGAGGCGGACGTCGCGGACCGCCTCGAGCCCATCGCCGCACAGTCCGTCGAAAACGACCTGTTCAGCGACCGGCTCGTCCTGAACCGCTCGTACCTCGTCGACGAGGACGAACGCGAGACGTTCGACGACGCGGTCGCCGACTTCGAGGACGACCACGACGAGCTGATGGTCCAGTATACGGGGCCGTTCGCACCCTACAGCTTCGTCGACGTGAAAATCGGAGCCAAACAGTAACCATGTTCATCCTCGACGACCTCCTGTTCCGGCCGTTCGTCGGCATCGTCGACGCGCTCCACTCCATCGCGCTCGACGAGATGTACGACGTGGAGGCCCTCGAGGGTGAACTCAAAGAGAACCAACTACTGTACGAACTCGGCGAACGCTCCGAGGCGGAGTATCAGCGTCGCAAGGAGGAACTCGAGGCGGAGCTCGAGACCGCCCGCGAAGTCCACGAGCGACTGTCGAGCGGCCGCGTAGAGGTGAAACGATAATGAGCGAACTACCCCCGAACGACGACCGCGACGAACCGGACGACGATCGATCCGACGAGCACCGAACCGACGACAGCCAGATCGACGAGAACGATCACTGGCTCTCGAGCCTGCTGTCCGCCCTGGAGTCGCTCGATGACGGCCCGGCGTCGCGTTCGGGTCGTCACCGCGGCGATCGAACGATCTTCGATTACGACATCTCGATCCGATCGGGCGACGATCTCGCGGACGATTCGCCGCTCGGACGGAATCCGTTCGGCGACGACGGATCGCGAGGTGGGAACAGCGATCGATCGCGAAAACGACGCATCCGATCGTCGGGTCCCTCGAGCGATCACCACGTCGCGACTCGAAGCCACGACGACGAACTGCTCGTCACCGCGGACGTCGCCGGTGCCGATCCGGACGCCGTCACGGTCGGCTTCGACGACTCGATGCTCGTCATCGCCGTCGAGGACTCCGAACTCGATCGTATCGAGGTTCCCTGGCGCGAGACGGAATCGCAAGCGACGATCAAGAACGGGGTGCTCACCGTCCAGATCAGGCCGGAGCCGACGGACCGGTCGAGCACCGAGGAGACGGAGGGAGACGATGAGTGACGCCGAATCCGAGGAGACGTTCGACGCGCTACTCGAGGACGCGACCGAGAGCCTCGGTCGACTCGAGGAGATCCTCGACGAGAGCGGCGCGATCGACGACCTCGACGACGACACCCTCGAGACGGTCGTCGGCGACCTCGACAATCTCGTTCGGGTCGCCGAGGAAGTCGGCGAACTGCTCGAGGCGATGGATCTCAGCGATCTACCCGAGGCGGTCGACGGGGACGAACTCCTCGACGCCATCGAACTCGGCGAAATTCCCGACGTGCTGGCGAACGAGGACGACGGCGTCACCGAACTCGTCGATTTCACGGAGCTGTTCGACGCGATCGACCTGCTGAGCGCCTGGAACGCCGCGGATTTGACCGACGTTTGGGAGAACAAGCGCGAACTCGACGACGCCGTGGACGACCTCGAGGACGGCGACGACGCCGGGATGGTCGAAGACGCCGTGTCGGATGTCGCGAACGGCGACGACGATGGCGATGGCCTCCTCGAGGGCGAAGACGGGGACGGCGTGCTCGACACGGGAATGGACGCCGGCTCCGCTGCGAAGGAAGCGCTCGGCGACATCGACGTCGCCGAGGACCCGGCGGCCTACCAGGCGGCGATCCAGCAGCAGGCGATGGAAGGCATCGACGCCTTCCGGTCGGCGCTGCTCGAGACGCACGAGACGTTCGAACGACTCTACGAGTTCAACCGCGAGAAGATGCGCCGGCAGGACACGAGCACGAACTCGCGAAATCCGACGGCGTCGTCGACGATTCCGATCGAACGAAACGATCTCGGTGGCGGTGCGCGCTACTCGACGGTGCCCCAAGCGGTCAAGCTCTCGACCGCACCGACGCGGAAACGGATCTACGGCCGCCGGTTCGAACTCGAGCGGGAACGACAGCGGAGAAAGAACAATGAATGACCCACTACCGCGGCGACCGAACGGCTGTGAGGGGAGGACGACTGACTACGGCCCCGAGCGGAGCGACGCCGGAGGTGAGTGCCATGGTCGATGAGTTCCAGCCCAGTCGGCAGCAGGCCGACCTCGCCGAGGTCGTCGAGATGCTCCTGGACAAGGGGATCGTCATCAACGCCGATATCGCCGTCTCGATCGGCGACACCCAGCTGCTCGGCGTGCAGGTCCGGGCCGCGATCGCCTCCTTCGAGACCGCGGCGAAGTACGGCCTCGAGTTCCCCGAGGGGACGGACATGCGCCGCGTCGCCGAGGCGGTCGACGATCCCGAACTCGCGGAGGCGGACCGGCCGAATCCGGTGATCGACTCGACTCGAGGGGTCAACGTCACCGCCGACGAAGACGACGCTGACGGCGAATCGAACGCCGACAGCGGCGACCGCGACGCGGACGGCGGCGAGTCGACCGAGAGTAACACCGCCGGCAGCGACGAAGAGCTGGTGAGCGAGCGCCTCGGGGCCAGACCGAACCCCGATCGACCGACCAGCGGCGGATTCGACCTGCTCAGCGATGAGTCGGAATCCGACGCGGATTCGAGCGAGAACGAAGCGGAGTCGGCTGACGAGGAGTCAGCGGAGAACGAGGCCACCCCGGAAGCGGAGGGTGACGGATCGTGACGTCGATCGACGTCGGCGACGGCGAGGACGCGCGACAGGGGCTCGTTACCCTGGTCATCACCGTCGTCGAAATTCTGATCGACGCCCTCGAGCGCGAGGCGGTCCGCCGCATGGAGTCGGGGAACCTCTCGGACGAGGAGATCGAACGCCTCGGAAGCCAGCTCGCGACCATCGAGGCCGAGATCGAACAGCTCAAAGCCGACGAGGAGATCGAGGACGGGGTCGACGATCTCCGGGGCGATCTGGACGGGCTGGTCAACGACGCGATCGAACAACTGCACGGCGAGCCGACCGCCACGCAGAAACCGGGCTACTCCGTGTTCGGAGGTGAGGGCGAATGAGCTCCGACGGCGCGAACGACGGTGACGGTGCCGCCGAACGGCTCGAGGGGCTCGACGAGCAACCGGCCGGCGAGCGCGCCGAGACACCGTCTATCGACGAGGGGCGCTACCTGTACTGTCTCGTGAGGGCCGACGAGGCCGCCGCCCTCGAGACGACCGGCGTCGACGGCGAGCCCGTTTCGGTTATCGTCGAAGACGGAATCGGAGCCGTCGTTCACGCGTGCGACGGTCTCTACGACTCGGCGGACCTCGCACAGATCCGCCGCTGGCTCGTCCGCCATCAGACGGTCGTCGACGAGGCGGGACAGGCCTTCGGAACGCCGGTTCCGTTCCAGTTCGATACGATTCTGCGCGGCGACGACGCCGCCGTCCGCGAGTGGCTCCGCGAGGAGTCCGAGACCCTCGAGCAGGCGCTCTCCGGACTGGAAGACCACTGGGAGTACCGCGTCGAAGTCGTCGAAATCGATCCGATCAGCGACGAGGCGCTGGTCGAACGCGACGAGCGACTGCGCGAACTCGACGAGCGGATCGGCGGCTCCGAGGAGGGAACGGCGTTCCTGCTCGAGAAGAAGTTCGACCAGCGGTTGACGGAGATCCGGGCCGCGCGGCGGGAATCGCTGACCGCCGACCTCGAGGAGCGACTGGCCGCAAACGCGCGGGAGGTCCACGCGCTCGAGCGATCTCCGAGCGCGAAACTCTCGGACGAGATGGCCGAGAGCGAGTCGGGGACGGGCGGGGACTCGAGCGCGTCGGCCGACGGCGAAACCCTCTGCCGGCTCACGCTGCTGGCCCACGAGGACGACGAGGAAGCCATCGGCTCGATACTCGACGACGTGGCGTCGAACGAGGGTCTCGAAGTCAGGTTCACGGGACCGTGGCCGCCGTACACGTTCGCACCGGAACTAGGCGGCGGGAGCGCAGCGGGCGAACCGGCAAACCAACAGCCATGAGGCCGCAGAAGAACGACGACGCGCTCGTCGACGTGCTCGACGTGTTGCTCAGAGACGGTGCGATCCTCCGTGCCGACGTGATCGTCTCCGTCGCGGAGATCCCGCTGGTCGGGATCAAGCTCACGGCGGCCATCGCCGGCATGGAGACGATGACGGAGTACGGCCTCTTCGAAGAGTGGGACGCCACCCGCCGGAACGCGGCCGTCAGCCGACGCCAGTACGATCGACCGGAACTCGAGGAGGACCGCACCACGTTCGACGAGCTCAGTGTCGGTCGCTCCCACGAGGACGCCGAGGACGGAGACGAGCCGTCGAATTGATGCGATCTCGAGACCTTCGACTCGAGACTGCTGACAGGACCGAGACGATCGAACGCGGCAAACGACGACGGGACGATGCGATCGACGGAGAGAGAACCGTCACTACTGCACTCGTAACCGTCCGACCCAGTTCGGTTCGCCCGTTTCCGTTCCCCCGAGAGGGGAGGGCGATGGTCAGGCGTACTTTGGACGTTCGGTCGTGTGCTCGACCTCGCCGGTGACTGTCTCTTCCTCGCTATCGTCGTCGTAGACGTACTGGCCGGTCGCCCCACACAGGGTGCACTCGTACGTCTCGGAGATCTCGTTTATCATTTCGCCGTCCTCGAAGTAGACGCGACTCTGCGTGATCTGCAGGAACTGGGCGGTCTCGCAGTTAGTGCAGGTGATCATACTCGTTCGATAGCCAGCACCAGATGTAGTTATCCGGCTTGTAACCGAAAGGCGAAGACGACTATGAGGGTCTTACTTGCCGACCGCCATCGAACGGGGATCCGGACGACTCGCCCCGTCGCTCTCGGTCGAGCGAGGGAGAGTAACTGTTTCGTACCCCGGGACGGAGGCGGGATCGGCCCGATGACTCGACGACGTGCATATCGGCGAAAAGCCGCTTTTCCAGACGTAACGAGACGGTTATCCTCTCACTTATCGGGGTGAAACCGAGCGGCGACGACCGTTCGCCGAAGGGCGAAACGAAACCGAGGGAAGCGCGATCGGTGCGACCGTCGGAGCGAACCGATCGCGGCCGCATCGATGCGGTGGCGGAGCGACGATCATCGGTCGACGGGAACTCGATCACCGGTTCGAGCCGCCTCGTAAGCCGCCTCGGTCAGCGCCGTCACCCGGAGCGCGTCCCGGACCGTCGCCGGCGGCTCGGTTCCGTGTTTGACGCTCTCCAGGAACGCGTCGGCCCGGGTCCGTTCGTCGCGGGGATCGATGTAGGGAACGTGCTCCCCGGCGTCGGAGTCGATTTCGACGACCTCTCGGGACCCCCACTGCGTTCCCTCGAGGTAGACCGCACCCTCTTCGTCCCAGAGGTGGACGTGCTCGCGGACCGACGGCGCGTCGCCGTGAAACGAAAACGTGCCGGTCGCACCGTTTTCGAACCGAACGTCGAGGTGAGCGCGGCGGTCGACTCGCTGCTCGTCGTCGTGAAACGCCATGCTCGCGGCGACGGACGCCGGCTCGAGGCCGGTCGTCCAGCAGACGGCGTCGAGGACGTGGCTGCCGGTATCGTAGAGGAAGCCGCCCCCGGACAACTCCGGATCGAGCCGCCAGGTCCCCCGCGAGTCGTCGATCCACCCCTGCGTGATGGAGGCGGTCAGCCACTCCGGTTCGCGCTCGGCGAACCGTTCGCGCGCCGTTCGAAACGCCGTCTGGAGGTGACGCTGGTAGCCGACCATCACGGTCCGATCGCTTCGCTCGACTCGATCCGCGAGGTCGCGGGCTCGCTCGAGGTCGGTCGTCAGCGGTTTGTCGCAGTAGACGTGACAGTCGTGCTCGAGGGCGGCGACGACTTGTTCGGAGTGGAGGGTGTGCGGCGTCCCGACGAGCACCGCGTCGAGGGACGCCTCCGCGAGCATCGTCTCGTACTCGGCGTACTGCCGATCTGCGGACACGCCGAACCCGCGGCCGACCTCGTCGCGGAGCGCCGAATCGAGATCGCAGACCGCTCGGACGGTCGCGTCAGGGTGACGGTGGAGCTGCCCACCGACGGTGGTCCCGATGTAGCCCAGTCCGACGATACCGATCCGAATCGGTCGCGATCCGTCGTCGTCACTCATACGATTCCGAACGGGTTGCAGCCCCATCCCTCTGGAGGCGTCGCAAGCAAGCACCTCCCGCCCGTCGACCGGTTGCATCCGATCTCGAGGCGGGCGAGGGGCGAGGGTCCGACCGGTCGTCTCCTCGAGTTCGTCCGTTCGGCCACGCGAATCCGTTCCGCCCGGTTCGGCAACACGAGTGAGTCCCAACGGCCGGGGTGTATCGAGTACCGCCCGGTAGCTGGGTGCTACGATCGGAGTAGACGGTGCTTGCGTTCGGTTCGGAGCCGCTACCGGCGGCCAAGCGACTGCATAACAATGTGTAACACGCCCAACGTCCGATCTGCGGGGTGGTAACTCCCCGCCGGGTACGCGCTCGGCCCAACTGTGCGCTGACCGGCCGATTGCGTGCGTTCGTGCCCGGATCGCTCGGACGTGGACTCGCCCCCGCTTCGAGTACGCTCATGTCTCTCACGCCCAGGGCGGTTCCCGCCCGCCCGGGTTTCGCGGGCTGCAAACCGGAGAGCTGCGGCTCTCGGGGCGGAGCCCAGCAGTGAAAACCGAGCGGGACGATCCCCGTTCGCGCTCAGAACTCCGTGATGACCGGAATGCCGACCGTTCCGTAGTCGTCCATCGAGGCGAGCGTCTCGGGTGCCTCCTCGAGCGACAGCGTCTCGCCGATGATCTTGTCGGGCTCGAGGGTGCCCTGTGCGATCAGGTTGAACAGTTCCTCGTAGCGGACCAGCGGCATCCCGAAGGAGCCGTGGAAGTCGATCTCCTGCATCGTCATGACGTCGACGGGGAGTTCGATCTGGCCCTCCTCCTCGCCGGTCGTCAGCCCGACCTGGACGTGGCTGCCCCGCGTGCCGAGGCTGTTGACCGAGTTCTTGCAGGTATCGGCGACGCCCAGTGCGTCGATCGAGACGTCGGCACCGCCGTCGGTGATAGCCTGGACCGCCTGGGCCGAACTGTCGACCTCCGTCACGTTGACCGTCTCCCGGGCGCCGAGTTCCTCGGCGCGCTCGAGTTTGTCGTCGACGAGGTCGATCGCGATCGGGTGGGCACCCAGCGCGTCCGCGATGTGGATCGCCGAGAGGCCGACGCCGCCGCAGCCGTGGACGGCGACCCAGTCGCCGGGTCGAAGGTCGGCGCGGTCGGCCAGCGCGTGGTAGGCCGTCATGAACCGGCAGCCGAGGCCCGCCATCTCAGTGAAGCCGACGTCGTCGGGGAGTTTCACGCAGTTGAAGTCGGCTTCCCGAACGGGGAACGCCTCCGCGAACGCGCCCTGGGAGTACTCCGAGAGGCCGAGCGGAAGCACCGTCTCGCAGTTGTTCGCCCGCCCCTCGCGGCAGTGCGGACAGGTGCCGTCGCCGAGGTGGAACGGCACCGCGACGCGGTCGCCTTCCGCGAGCGTCTCGACGTCGCTCCCGACCGCCGAGACGACGCCTGCGGGCTCGTGGCCGAGGATCTGCCCTTCCGGGACGCCCGCGCCGATCCAGCTCCAGTCGCCCTGCCAGGCGTGCCAGTCGCTCCGACAGATGCCACACGCCTCGGTCTCGACGATTACCTGGTCGGCTCCCGGCTCCGGATAGTCGACATCTTTGACCGCCAGCGGTTCCCCATGTTCTTCGAGTACGGCTGCTCGCATGTTCCAACGGTAGTGGCAGCGAGTATAAAAGTGTAGGCGGTACGCCGTCGAGTTATCAGAAACTGCTCATGAGTTGTTCCCCGTTGCTCGAGTGGAACGGGCCGGAGTTCCGGCCGGATTCCTTCGATACCGATCGGTGCCGAAGCAACCTCGACAACGGGATACGGATGTACAGTGAAGCTGAAACGATATCGGGACGAGGTCGGACGGCTCCGTCGAATCGGACGAACGGCTTCGGGAATCCGTTCGCTATCGTCCCCGCCTCCTCAAGCCTCGAACAGAACACCCTATTCTGAATGACTATATGAAAAAATATGAAAGCGATAATATATTTATTCGGTTGATGCGGGGACGTTTGCAGAAGAACGCTCGAAAGGGGGAAGAACGTGACGAAAGAAGCCGATTCGAGTCGAAATCGATGCCACTCAGCGATAGCTCCGACGGCGCGAGGAAGCGATTGACCGGAGATGGCACACCGAGCTATCTAGCCCTAAAACGGCCCTGAATGGCATTGTAGCGCATATTATGGCCGGCGTGTGCGGCTAAAGACCCGAAACCCGACTTTATGATGGACTTATTATGATTTTAGAGAACTGTCTATAATCTATTAAATATACAGATCGGATCTCGCGTCGAACGGTCGGTCGTTGCTGTCGACCGCTGTTCCTTACAGGCATACGCTTGTAATCACAGTGTCGCCGATACCGGAGAACGATCGACGGTTCGACTGGAAACCGCGTTCGCAACCATTACGAGCCGGCTAGTGGTCGTTTTTCGACCGGCCACGGTCTCGTTTCAACGAACTCACCGGACGTTACGTAATAACGAACGGAGGTCGAAGAGGGGGTGTTTTCTATCGATAACCCTTACTCGCGCGTACGACCCGTTTCCGTATCGTTTTCGGGTATTCCCTCGTCGGTTAGGGAATAGACGTGCGAGGTCGTTTATTTCCGTCTGTCGGGTAATATACCGGTACCGGCCCTGAACAACCGTATAGAGTGATCGTTCATTCATGCCGAACCGTTGTTTCGTTTGTGAGCGACGGTGCAGCAGACTCACATATCGGAAGCGGCAGTACTCGTCGGCCCTCCACCATCGCTGTATCCGAAATCACAGTCGTCATACTGGGTTGCCCGTTCGTGAATGTTGAACACACAAATATTTATACTAAACGCTATCTAGCCACTGTATGGGTAAACGAGCGAACAATCCCGTTAAATCGGTCGTCACGACGTTCACTATTCTCCAGACGTTACGCCGACTCGATGGGGCCGGGGTCACCGAACTGTCGAACGAACTCGAGCTACCGAAAAGCAGCGTATACAACTATCTCAGTACGCTCGAGCAGGAGGAGTACGTCGTCAAAGAGGACGGGACGTATTATCTCGGACTCCGATTCCTCGATTTCGGCCGGTACGTGCGCCAGCGAGACGATCTCTACGAGACGGCCCGCCCCGAGATGGAGGCGATCGCGGACGAGACCGGAGAACTCGTCAACCTGCTGGTCGAGGAGCACGGACAGGGCGTCTACGTCTGTCGGGTGCGCGGCGATCAGGCCGTCAACGTCGCGGCGAGTACCGGCCACCGGGTGCTGCTCCACAACACGGGGCTGGGGAAGGCGATCCTCGCCCATCTCCCGGCGGAGCGCGTCGACGAAATCCTCGACGAACACGGGATGTCGGCCGACACCGCGCACTCGATCACCGACCGCGACGAGCTCAAGGCCGAACTCGAGACGATCCGGGACCGCGGCGTGGCGTTCGACCGAGAGGAGCGAATCGACGGACTCTGTTGCGTCGCCGTCCCCGTTCTGGACCGCGACGACCGCCCGATCGGGGCGCTCAGCGTCGCCGGGCCGAAGAGCCGCATGAAAGGCGACCGGTTCGAGACCGAACTCCCCGAACTCCTCGAGAGCGCCGCGAACGTGATCGAGCTGAACCTCACTTACTCATAGCGCATGGTCACGCGTCGTCTCCCCGATTCGTCGCATCTGTTCCGCATTGGTGAACGACTCGTTCACGCGGCCTGCCACTCGGTGACGCCGTCGATCGGTTGAGCGAGAGTACTCGCGGATGATTTATGAGTGACGTGCGATCAGCTCAGACGGAAGCTTTAGTAGCACCTGCCGTGATTCACGACTGTCGATGGATTACAGACAGCTGTCCGACCCGAACGCAGAGTATACGATGCGCGACCTCTCCGCGGAGACGATGGGCGTTACCAACTCCCGCGGGCCGCGCGACGTCGAAATTACCGATGTCCAGACGACCATCGTCGACGGAAACTACCCGTGGACGCTGGTCCGCGTCTACACCGACACCGGCCTCGTCGGCAACGGCGAATCCTACTGGGGGGTCGGCGAACGGGAGATCATCGAGCGGATGGCTCCCTTCATCGAGGGCGAGAACCCGCTCGACATCGATCGACTCTACGAACACCTCGTCCAGAAGCTCTCCGGCGAGGGCTCGATCTCCGGGAAAGCGATCTCCGCGATCTCCGGGATCGAACTCGCACTGCACGACGTGGCGGGGAAGATTCTCGACGTGCCCGCCTACCAGCTCATCGGCGGTAAGTACCGCGACGAGATGCGGATCTACTGCGACTGCCACACCGAGGAGGAGGCCGACCCCGACGCCTGCGCCGACGAGGCCGAACGCGTCGTCGAAGAACTAGGCTACGACGCCCTGAAGTTCGACCTCGACGTCCCCAGCGGCCACGAGAAGGACCGCGCGAACCGTCATCTCCGTGGGCCCGAAATCGAGCACAAAGCCGAAATCGTCGAGAAGGTCACCGAACGCATCGGCGACCGCGCCGACGTCGCGTTCGACTGCCACTGGTCGTTCAGCGCCGGCAGCGCACACCGACTCACCGAGCGCCTCGAGGAGTACGACGTCTGGTGGCTCGAGGACCCGATCCCGCCGGAGAATCACGACGTGCAAGAAGAGGTCACCAAACGCACCTCGACGCCGATCACCGTCGGCGAGAACGTCTACCGCAATCACGGTAACCGTCGGCTGCTCGAGAATCAGGCGGTCGACATCGTCGCGCCGGACGTGCCCCGCGTCGGCGGGATGCGCCAGACGCGGAAGATCGCCGACCTCGCGGACATGTACTACGTGCCGGTCGCGATGCACAACGTCTCTTCGCCGATCGGAACGATGGCCAGCATCCACGTCGGCGCGGCAATCCCGAACTCGCTGGCGGTGGAGTATCACTCCTACGAACTCGGCTGGTGGTCGGACCTCGTCGAGGAGGACATCATCGAGAACGGCTACGCCGAAGTGCCCGAAAAGCCCGGACTCGGACTCACGCTCGACGACGACGCCGTCGAGGAGCACCTGGCCGACGGTGTCGAGATGTTCGATGCGGCGTGAGCCGGAGTCGGGCTCACGGAGCGTTGCTCCGTGTTGTTCGATGACGGATAGCGTCATCGGGCTCGCAAATCTCTGATTTGCGTTGTTGACGAGGCGTGAGCTTCGTCGAGCCGAAGTCAGCGGGACGATCCCGCCCGGTATAAGCGGTCGTCCCGTCCCATAGACGGTCTGTCCCACCCGATTCTTCTCATCCGGTACGATCGCGGCAATCGGCTCTCGACGGTGCGACAACGAACGTGCTGAGAGAGATTTCCGATCGCGAGACGCCGTCATCACCGTCTCCGAAAAAATCTTCGCTGGAGTGGCTCCCCCGGATGGATCGCATCCCTGGGCCGTCGATATCGATCAGACTTCGATGACGGGGTTCGTGAGTTCGCCGATTTCGTCGATCGTGATACGGACCTCGTCGTCGGGCTGGAGCGTGAAGCCGTCGTCCGGAACCAGCGAGGTGCCGGTAAGCAGGACGCCGAGTTCGGGAACGATGTCGTGGTCACGCCAGTACTCGACGAGTTCGTCGCAGGTGCGGGCCATGTTGCCGATCGAGGTCTCGCCCTCGTAGAGGACCTCGTCATCTCGAGTGATTTCCATCGCCATCGTTAGCTCGTGGGGATCGCCGACCTCGGCGGCGGAGGCGACGCAAGGACCGATCGAACAGCAGCGTTCGTACATCTTCGCCTGGGGCAGATACAGCGGGTTCTCGCCCTCGATCTCTCGGCTGCTCATGTCGTTGCCGATCGTGTAGCCGACGATCGAACCGTCGTAGAGGACGATGCCGAGCTCCGGTTCGGGAACGTCCCACGCGGAATCCGATCGGATCCCGACCGCCTCACCGGGACCGACCGTTCGGCTCGGCGTGGCTTTGAAGAAGATCTCGGGCCGTTCGGCCTCGTACGCGTGGAGGTACATCTCCGGCATCCCGCTTTCGGCCTCGCGCGCCTCCTCGCTGATCTCGTAGGTGACGCCCGCCGCCCAGACTTCCTGGGGAACGAGCGGGAGCGTGCCGTCGGTAAGCGAGTCGAGAGGGACGGTCGGGGCCTCGCCCGTGAGCTCGCTCGCCATCTCGTCGATCTCGAGGGCCGCGATATCCGCCGCGGCTGCGAGCTCCCCGAAGCTATCCAGTCGTGGTTTCACGGCAGTCAGATCGTACGCTGTCTCGTCGTCGACAGCGATGAGTCTATGCTGGTCGCCAGTCGATAGGCGTTGATACCGCATGCAGGCATCAACTACCTAATCCATTATAAATGTCTCGTCCCCGGACGATTTGATCGGCCCGGAAGCGTCGGAACGGCAAGAATTATGAGCGGACGGCGTTATCGGGTAGACGTATGACAGACCAGCGGCTGAACTACGTTAGCGGCGAGTGGACCGAATCTCACACCGGCGAGACGTTCGAAACGACCGATCCCGCGAACCCCGCAGAAGTCATCGCGAGCTACCCGCAGTCCGATAGCGAGGACGCCCAGCGAGCGGTCGAAGCGGCGCGCGACGCGAGCGACGAGTGGGGATCGACGCCCGGTCCCGAGCGCGGTCGAATCCTCGCGACGGCCGGTTCGCTGCTCGACCAGCGCAAGGACGAACTGACCGAACTGCTCGTCCGCGAGGAGGGCAAGACCCGAAGCGAGGCCGGCGGCGAGGTACAGCGCGCGATCGACATCTTCCACTACTACGGCGCGAAGGCGAGCGATCTCGGCGGCACGGTCAAGAGCTCGAGCGCGCGCGATACGAACCTCTACACGAAGACCGAGCCCCTCGGCGTCGCGGGCCTCATCACGCCGTGGAACTACCCCATCGCGATTCCGGCCTGGAAGCTCGCACCGGCGCTGGCCGCGGGTAACGCCGTCGTCATCAAGCCCGCGTCGATCGCACCCGGCGTCGTCCACGAGATGGCCGACGCGCTCGAGGAAGCGGGCCTCCCCGCCGGCGTCCTGAACATCGTCACCGGCCCCGGCAGCGAGGTCGGCGGCACAATCGCCAGTCACGAGGCCGTCGACGCCGTTTCCTTCACCGGCAGCACGGCGGTCGGCAACACCGTCTACGACACGGCGACCGAGGATGGCAAGCGCGTCCAGCTCGAGATGGGCGGCAAGAATCCGACGGTCGTCAGCGACAGCGCGGACGTCGAGGAAGCGGCCGAGATCGTCGCCAACGGCGCGTTCGGCGTCACCGGGCAGGCGTGTACGGCCGCCTCGCGTGCGATCGTCCACGAGGACGTCTACGACGAGTTCGTCGATGCCGTCGTCGACCGCGCCGACGCGATCGACCACGGTCACGGGCTCGACGATCCCGGTATGGGCCCCCACGTCAGCGAGTCGGAACTCGAGAGCACGCTCGAGTACGTCGACATCGCTCAGGAAGAGGGCGCGACTCTCGAGTTCGGCGGGTCGGCGCTCGACCACGAGGGCTACTTCGTCGAGCCCGCGGTCTTCTCGGACGTCGACTCCGAGATGCGCATCGCCCAGGAGGAGGTCTTCGGCCCGGTGCTCGCGATCATTCCCGTCAGCAGCTACGACGAGGCGATTCACGTCGCCAACGACGTCGACTACGGGCTCTCGGCGAGCGTCGTCACCGACGACCACACCGAGGCGAACCGCTTCGTCGAGGAGGTCGACGCCGGCGTCGTCAAGATCAACGAGAAGACGACCGGCCTCGAGCTTCACGTGCCCTTCGGCGGCATGAAGGACTCCTCGAGCGAGACCTACCGCGAGCAGGGCGACGCCGGACTCGACTTCTACAGCATCTCCAAGACGGTTTACGACAACTACTGAGGGATCGACTGCCGCTCGAGTGCGATTCCGACGCGACGCGATTTTTCGGTGCCGCCGATCCGCCGCTACTCGAGAGTGATCGTCGAGTGCGGCGAGCGCCACCCCGGAACCGAATCCAACGGAGCGTCAGCCACCGTTTCTCAAGAACGGACTGGCGTTATCTAATGGCGAACAGTAAGCGACAACATCCCATATTCTGGGCAGTATTTACAGGGATACGATTGTAAGAACATCCCGCGGCGGCCGAAACGGCTCTGCGGTAAAACGGACGGGTTGGGAGGGCGAGATTATGCGTCAACGGCAATGTGACGCCCTGTGACGGGTGCTGGATTGAGGCAGGTCCCGTTCAGCAATCACGGACGGAAATAGTAGCAGCCTGAAACTGCCTGCTCGGGGATCCGCTCGAGGAACGGTGTCTCGTGGTATGCGACCGCCTCTCAATCGACGGGAGCCGATACTACCGCCTCAACGATAGTGAAATCGTGTTTTTCATAGATGAACAGCCGGTTAGCAGGAATGATACTCAATTCGGCGGTGGAAAACCGTCCGACAGCGGAGACTAACGGTACACGGGCGACGGATGCGACAGTGATGAATACCGCGCAAAATGCAACCAGACGACTCCGAGCGTCCGGTTATCGGCTACTCGGCTCCCGGGACGACTCCGGATAGCGATCCGTTCGACCGCACCGACCCATCGGAGCGAGTCGAGTCCGAATTATTAAGCCATTGGCTTGGGAGAGTAGAGACGATGCAAGCTAGTTCAGACCGTGGCGTCAGCGGGACGCCGACCGAGCGGCGCGTCGCGGCCCTCCTCGAGGAGATGACGCTCGAGGAGACGGCGGCGCAGCTCGGCTCCGTAAACGCTGACAAACTCGTAGATGAAAATGGGGAACTCGACGAGGAAGCCGTCGACGAGCACCTTTCGAACGGTATCGGCCACCTGACCCGTATCGGTGGCGAGGGGAGTCTCTCCCCGACCGAAGCGGCCGAACGGACGAACGAACTCCAGGCGTATCTCCGAGACGAGACGCGACTCGGGATTCCCGCGGTCCCTCACGAAGAGTGTCTCAGCGGGTACATGGGTCCGGAGGGGACGACGTTCCCACAGATGATCGGGATGGCGAGCACGTGGTCTCCCGAACTCCTCGAGTCGGTCACCGACACCATCCGCGACCAGTTGGAGGCCATCGGCACCGCACACGCGCTCTCTCCGGTCCTCGACGTCGCCCGCGACCTCCGGTGGGGGCGCGTCGAGGAGACGTTCGGCGAAGATCCCTATCTGGTCGCGGCGATGGCACGTAGCTACGTCGAGGGACTGCAGGCCGACGGCGACGGCGTCACCGCGACGCTCAAGCACTTCGTCGCCCACGGCGCCGGCGCGGGCGGGAAGAACCGGAGCTCGGTCAACCTCGGACGGCGCGAACTCCGCGAGACGCATCTGTTCCCCTTCGAAGCGGTCGTCCGCACGGCGAACGCCGAGTCGGTGATGAACGCCTATCACGACATCGACGGGATCCCCTGTGCCAGCGACGAGTGGCTCCTGACCGACGTCCTCCGCGGCGAGTGGGGATTCGACGGGACCGTCGTCTCCGACTACTACAGCGTTCGCCACCTCGTGACCGAACACGGTACGGCGGACACGAAACGCGAGGCCGGCGTCCAGGCGGTCGAGGCCGGCATCGACGTCGAACTCCCGTACACGGACTACTACGGCGAGCACCTCGTCGAGGCCGTCGAGGCCGGCGAACTCGCCGAGGAGACGGTCACCGAGGCGGCTCGTCGCGTTCTCAGCGCGAAGGCCCAGAAGGGACTCCTCGACGACTCGACGGTCGATCCAGATACGGCTGCGAAGCCGTTTGGCACCGACGAGGCCAGAGCGGTCACCGAGCGCGCCGCCCGCGAGTCGATGACGCTCCTGAAAAACGAGGACGAGTTGCTCCCCCTCGTCGGCGAGGAGACCGACTCCGTCGCGGTCGTCGGCCCGAAAGCCGACGACGCGCAGGAACTCATGGGCGACTACGCCTATCCAGCCCACTACCCCGAGGAGGAGGTCGAACTCGAGGCGACGACGCCGCTTGATGCCGTCCACGACCGAAGCGACGAGTACGGGTTCGAGGTCCGCTACGAGCGGGGCTGTACGACGACCGGTCCCGAGACGGAGGAGTTCGAGGCGGCTGCGGACGCCGCCGCGGATGCGGACGTCGCCCTCGCGTTCGTCGGCGCACGCTCCGCCGTCGACTTCTCGGAATCGGATAAAGAACGGATCAACAAGCCCAGCGTCGCCACCAGCGGCGAGGGCTGTGACGTGGTCGATCTGGGGCTCCCCGGCGTCCAGCGCGACCTCGTCGAACGCGTGCACGAGACGGGGACGCCGGTCGTGGTCGTCGTCGTGAGCGGCAAGCCCCACTCCCTCGAGTGGGTCGCAGAAGCGGTCCCGGCCGTCGTACAGGCGTGGCTCCCCGGCGAACGCGGCGGCGAGGGCGTCGCCGCCACCCTGTTCGGCGAACACAACCCCTGTGGCCACCTGCCCGTCTCCATCCCGCGCACGATCGGGCAGCTCCCGGTCCACTACAATCGGAAGCCCAACACCGCGAACGAGGAGTACGTCTACACGGAGAGCGCTCCGCTCTACCCCTTCGGTCACGGCCTGAGCTACACCGACTTCGAGTACGGCGACCTCTCGCTGTCGGCCGACGAGCTCCCGCCGGCAGGGACGATCACCGCAGCTGTGACCGTCGAAAACACCGGCGACACCGCGGGCGACGACGTCGTTCAGCTGTACGCGAGCGCCGAGAATCCCGATCAGGCCCGTCCGGTACAGGAACTCGTCGGGTTCGAACGCGTCTCCCTCGAGCCGGGCGAGACGAAACGAGTCCGTTTCGAGGTCGACGCCTCGCAACTCGCTTACCACGACCGGGACTTCGACCTGACTGTCGAAGAGGGACCCTACGAGTTCCGCGTCGGCCACTCGGCCGCCGAGGTGGTCACGACTGCCTCCTTCGAGGTGACCGGGACGAAGGAAGTACCGCGGACCGGCCGAACGTACTTCACCGAGACTGACGTCGCGAACGTCGAGTAACGACCCGGACGGTCGAGGGACCTATCGGGCCGTCTGGTAGCATAACCCACACGTATTTATCGGTCGGCGCGTATCACCCCGTTATGGCGATGGATTCATCGGTGCCGCTCGACGGACTCGATCCCGAGTCGATAGCCCTGGACGACATCGACGACGCGGAGATACGCGCCTCGCTCTCGTCATCGGATCCGCTAGTCCGACAGCGAGGCGTCGACGTCTGTGAAACGCTCGCCGCGGAGGGAGTCGACGCCGTGCGACCGGTCCTCGACGAGGTCGCGTCGCTCGCCAACGACGATTCCTCCCCGGTCGCACTGCGCGCGATTACCGTCCTCAAGACCGTCGCCGAACGCGATCCGGAAGCGCTCGAGGGGCGGCTGACTGACCTCGTCGACACCGCTGGCGCCGATATCGTGGACGTACAGCTGACCGGCTCGAACGTCCTCGCCACGCTCGCCGTCGAGCGCCCCGAGCTCGTCGCGCCGTTCGTTCGCCAGTTGCTCGAGGGCATTCGAGTCACCGAGCCCGATCCGCAGGGCGAAGACCGCAGCGACGTGGTAACCGACGAGGTGACTCGGCGCACGATACAGGATCACGAGAACGAAGAGCGCAGGCGGCGAATCTCCGCCCGCCAAACGCTGAGTAACGTCGTCGTTGCCGCCATCGAATCGGAACCCCGGTCGGCGTTCGACGACGTCGATGCGCTCGTCGCGCTGCTGGACGACGCGTATCCGTCCATCTCTGGCGCCGCGATCGACGCGCTCGCCCAACTAGCGGCGGCGAAGCCGGCGGTCGTCGCCCCGGTGAGCGACCGTCTGATCGACCGTCTCGACGACGACAGCGTCGTCGTGCGTGCGCGTACCGTTCGAGCGCTCGGTCACCTCGGTGACGACGCCGCCGTACCGAAACTCCGGGACGTGGCTGCGACGGACGCCAACCAGGACGTTCGAGAACTCGCAGACGAGACCGCGAACTTCCTCGCTAACGCGTCGTAATCACGACTTCTCACGAACATCGCGAACGCGTCGTCATTCTGGACCGCATCGAGAACCGGCTTCGAGCGAGCCGATTTATTCGTTCATCTCGCGTTTCGTGCAGTACCAGTACGCGCCGCTGAAGAAAACGAACGCGCCGACCACGAGAACGATATCGATGATGAGGATGGGATACGCCTGGTCACCGGGCCCGACGAACGCGGCCGAGAGCGCGAGGAGGAGCCCCGAGATGATCAGCAGGGCGATGATGACCTTCATCTGCTCGCGCTGAGCGGCGATGAGGTCGAGCAGCGTCGACGTTTTCGACATGGTGTGTGAGTAGCGAACACGCGTGAAAAATTTATCGGTGATCGCAGCGCGGACCCGAACTACTCGTCTCGAGCCCGCCCTCGCTCGTCGGGGATGCCCGAGTACTCGCGGAAGTACGTGGTGAGCACGTCCCGCCACCGCTCGGCCTGTGCGACCTGTTCGTCGAACCGCTCGGCGACGTGGCGGTATCGCCGCTCGTCGACGCGTCCCTCGAGCGAGCGCCACTGGTCTCGAAGCCGTTTAATCTCCTCGACGCCCGCGAAGCAGTTGTCGTAGAGCCGCTGGACGACGGTCGTTCCGTCCGCGAGTTCGTGGTCCCAGGGGAGGTGGTGGAAGAAGAGAAGCAACTCCTCGGGGCAGGTCTCGACGGAGCCGTAGCGCTCGGCGACCGGATCGCGATACTGCGTGACGTAGCCGCTCCCGCTCTCGGTTCGGTCGACGCCGATCCCGTCCTCGCTCGCGCCGTGGTAACCGGGCCACTCCTCGGGCGACGGGTAGTAGTGGTTCTCGAGGTACTCCTCGCCGTTGTGCATCATGTGCATGAGCCCGAGGCCGCCGGTCTCGTAGTCGATGCAGGCCTCCCACGAGTCGTGGAGGATCTCGGTGACGGTGTCGACGACGTCCTCGTCGGAACCGAACGTCAGTCGGACCCACTCGCGGGTGATCGCCTCGGCGGAGCGGTCGGGGTCCCAGGCCGCGCGGCCGAAGGCGTAGAGGTTCGCCTGGGCGAGGTAGTGGCCCGTCCAGTTGTAGTCCTCTCCGACGTTGCCGACGCCGACGACGCCCTCCCCGTCGCCGCGGAAGAGCGAACTCACCGGCGTCCCCTCGCCGTCGGCGTGCGTGTCGAACTCGAAGATCTCCGTCCACATCGGGAGGTGGTATGTCGCGTGGACGCCCTGTCCGGTGTACTCCTGCGCGATCTGTAACTCGAGCCCGAGGTCCGTCTCCGGCATCGCGCCGAACAGCGTCGACACGGGCTCGCGGGGCTGGAAGTCGATTGGCCCGTTCTTGATCTGGACGGTGACGTTCTCGGCGAACTCGCCGTCGAGCGGTTCGAACGTGTCGTAGGCCTGTACCGCCCGGTCCTCGTGCGAGCCGTAGACGAAGGCGCGCCACCAGACGCGCCCGCCGTGTGGCTCGAGCGCCTGCGCGATCGCGTTCGCGCCGTCCACGTGATCGCGGTCGTAGTCGTAGGGGCCGGGTTGGCCCTCCGAGTCAGCCTTGACGAGAAAGCCGCCGAAGTCCGGAACCAGATCGTAGATCTCGTCGGCTTTCTCTCGCCACCATTCCCGGACCGCCTCGTCGAGCGGGTCGGCGGTGTCGAGGTCGCCGACGAGCATCGGCGCTGCGAAGTTGACCGAGAGGTACGGCTGGATGCCGTACCGGCGAAACAGCGACGCGAGCCCGGTGAGGTCCTCGAGACGACGCGACTCGAGCAGTTGCCATCCTTCGAACGCGTCGAACGCGGCGTTCGCACTCGTTCGCTGTGGCTTCGTCGTGTTGACGTTGTTGAGGACGATACCGTTGATTCCGACGGAGGCCAGTAGGCGGGCGTAATCCTCGTATCGCGACCGGAGGTCGGGAAGTCGTTCCCAGTCGAAGATCGACTCGCCGGCGTACCCCCGTTCGACCGAGCGATGGAACGGCGTGTCCCACTGGTTGAGCAATCGGTTCGCGTACGCTGGCTCCTCGCGCACGTCGAGGTCGTCGATCGGCTTTCTAGTGCTGAGCAGCCGGAGGAGGTGGAACGTTCCGTACACCAGTCCCCGATCGGTGGGGGCAGTGACGACGAGGCAGTCCGCGCCGTTCCACGTGACCGACCGAATGAGGTAGCCCCCGTCCTCGAGGTCGGCGATGTCGTCACCCGGAACCGACTCGGCGATCATCGCCATGTCGTCCGGCGTGCCGATGGCGAGGAATCCGTCGACCGTCGTCGGTGGATGCTGCCAGAAGTGAGGGTCCGCTCCGAGAAGCCCGGGCAGTGCCCGTCGGAGTTCGTCCCGGATCGCGCCGCACTCGGGTGACTTTTCGGCAACGTACGCGTGTCTACACCGGTGTTGGTAGGACTCGAGTCGTCTTTCGCTCGCCACTCGCTCGTACCGAAGCCAGCAATCGTCGTACTGATTCATCGAGGGATGGTCGAGTCGTCGTCGGCGACCGGTAAAACGATAGTGGTCGATCAGCCGTCAGGCCGTGGATCGTTCGCTTCCGGTTCCAGCGTGTCCTCCGAGAGAACGGAAGCGGTGCAACAGCGAAAGTCGCTCTCGGAGACGAATCATACCAACTCCACATCATAATATTTATTACCAACTATGGTTATCGTTCACGTGTATGGGAACAGATAGCAGTCCCGGTGACTACAGCGATGCGATTAGTCGCCGAAAAATGTTAACGGTGGCAGGAGCGTCAGGGGCGGCCGCGCTCGCTGGCTGTTTGGGTGGTGGATCGGAGGACGGCACGTTCGTCAACGCGTACACTGGCAATCCGGCCGATCTTCACTTCAACACGTCGGGCGTACAGAACTACCGCTGGCCCGCGGGGCGATCGGTATTCGCTCCGTTCCTGAAGTACTCGTTCAGTGAAGACGAGTTCCTTACCGGGGCGCTCGAGGACCTACAGGTCGAAGAACAGGAAGTGACGCTGACGTTCCGCGACGATCTGAAGTGGGACGACGGAGACGACTGGACGACCGACGACCTCGACGTTCAACTCCAGTTGGCGGAGATGTCCGGTAGCTCGATCTGGGGATATCTCGATGACTACGAGATCGTCGACGAGAAGACCGCGCGCCTGTTGCTCTCCGGGCCGACGAACCCGCGAATCATCCAGTTCGAACTCACGAATTTCTTCGTCGATACGAAAGCGGACGTCCACGAACAGTTCCTGGATCAGGACGTGTCGGAATTCCTCCAGTGGGCGTGGGAGGACCCCGTTGCCAGTGGGCCGTTCTCGTTCGTGAGCAAGGACCGACAGGCGTTCGAGTTCGAACAGAATCCCGAGTTCTACAACGCCGACAACGTCAACATCGAGAAGTTCATGATCGAGAGCTATGACGGGAACACCGCCCAGCATCAGGCGCTTATGTCGGGAGAGGACGCCGACGCCTCTCCGAGCCTGTTCGTACCGCCGGATACCGTCGATCAGTTCCCGGACCACGTCGTCGAGGTCCAGATCCCGGCCAAGTGGGGCTATGGAATCGTGTTCAATCACGACGATCCCCACTTCGGACAGCGAGCGGTCCGACAGGCGGTCGCACACGTCATCAACCGACAGAAGCTCGTCGACAACGCCGGTCCGCGGTCGAAGTTCGTGACGCCGTCGCCCTGCGGTATCGCACCCAAGGACCAGGAGTACTGGCTCGACGACTGGCAGGACGACTTCGAGACCTACGGCGCCGACGAGAGTCAGACCGACGAGGCGACCCAGCTGCTCGAGGACGCCGGATATACGCTTGAAGGCGGAACCTGGCAGGACTCCAGCGGTGACACCATCGGTGGGGACTACAACTCACCCTCGGGGTGGACGGACTGGACGACCATGACCAATACCGTCATGAGCCAGCTGAACGACTTCGGTTTCGACCTCTCGATGAACACGGTCCCGACGAACGACTGGTTCAATCAGTACTCCAACAGCAACTTCGCGATGGGGAGCCTTTACTGGCTCCCTGGCGGATCGCGGTCGTCGTTCCCGTACTTCCCGCTGCGCTACCAGCTGTGGGAAGAGGAGATCGGCGGCGGCCACAACTACCGGGAGAAGGCACAAACCGAACAGACGATTCCCGACAGAGACGGCGGAGAGATGTCGATCACTCCGCTCGAGACGGTCGATCAGATCGCACGGCAACCGAACGACGACGAGGCACGGTCGTACGTCCAGGAGGCGGCGTGGCACAACCACATCGAACTTCCCTTCCTCGGGCTCGTGTCCAAACACGAGCAATCCTGGGTGACTGACGACGAGTGGTCGATCGCCGACGAGGACAGCCCCAATAGACAGGTCAAGTGGCCGCAGTTCTGGTGGCCCCACGAGGGCGAACTACAGTACGACGGGTGATCCGGCGACACGATTCCGTTTTTATCATCATTCAAAATGAACTATTACCTTAAACGGACGTTGCAAATTCCGTTGACTATTCTCGCAGTGACGACGCTCACCTTCGGCCTGATCCGGCTGCTTCCCGGCGGTCCGTTCACGCAGTTACGGCTCCGGCTCCTTCAGCAGGGAGTCCCCGCCGATCAGGTCGACGCGCGTATCGAGGCACTGCAGAACATCAGACCTGATGCACCGCTCTGGCAACAGTACATCGACTACATGATCGGCGTCGTCCAGTTAGATCTGGGGCAGTCGATCTCGAGGAACGAACCCGTCATAGACCTGGTGGCTCAAGCGCTCCCCTGGACCGTCTTCCTCGTCGTGACGTCCACGATACTGATGTTCGTCATCGGCGTGTTGCTCGGCTCGATCCAGGCGTACTGGGAAGGCTCGCGGTTCGACCAGATCGCATCGGGCGGATCGATTCTCCTGATGTCGGTCCCCTACTACATCTTCGCCGTGGTCTTCCTGTTTTTCTTGGCGTACCAACTCCGCTGGTTCCCGACCGGGAACGCCGTCGAGCGAGGCCTCGACGCCTCGCAGCCCCTCCTGTACTTCTCGAGCGTGCTCTACCACGCTGCCCTCCCGATTCTGGCGTTTACGCTCGGTGGGGTCGGATCGACGGCCCTCAACATGCGCGGGAACGGCATTCAGGTGCTCGGCGAGGAGTACGTCGAAGTCGCCAGACTGCGTGGGCTTTCCGACAGCCGGATCGCCACTCGGTACGTCGCCAAGAACGCTATCCTCCCGATGTATACGGGGCTCCTCCTGATGATCGGGTTCCGTCTCGGGGGGACAGTCGTGCTCGAGGAGATTTTCTCGTACCCCGGTCTCGGCTTCCGGATGATTGATGCGCTCCATGCGAGAGATTATCCGCTGATGATGGGGTGTTTCCTGGTCATTACGGTGACGCTCGTCGTCGGGGTTTACATCGCGGACATGACGTACGGGCTGATCGATCCGCGTATCAGTGTAGGTGAGTCAGATGAGTACTGAACCCGATACTACTGCCGACGGCATCGACTGGCGTTCGGAGACGTCGGACGTCGAGATGAGTCGCCGCGACCGCCTGAACGAGTTCTACGAACAGAAGATTTACGCGCCCGCCGCCGTCGCGTGGTCCGACAGACGAACGCGGATCGGGGTTCTCATCCTGAGCGTCTACCTCCTCATGGCGGTCGTCGACCTGCTCGGCCTCTGGCGCGATGCCAGTCCGAATCAGGCCGAGGAGGCGTTACTCAGTCCGTTCGAGAACATGGCGTATCCGCTCGGGACGACCCGTTCGGGAGTCGATCTGCTGGCCCTGATCATCGACTCGACGCCGTTCATCCTCCTGATGGTGCTCGCGGGTGGGGTGTGGGCGACCACTCTCGCAGTCATCGTGGGCACCGTCTCGGGGTACAAGGGCGGCACGATAGACACCGTCATCACGGCGATCTCCGACTTCTTCATGGCGATCCCGGGTCTCCCGCTCGTCATCGTTCTGGCGCTCGCACTGAGTCCGGAGAATCCGATTCTCCTCGGGGTCGTCCTGACGATCAACTACTGGGCCGGGCTGGGTCGATCGATCCGGTCACAGGTCCTCTCGATCCGGGAGGAGAGCTACATCGAAGCGTCCCGTACGATGGGGACGGGTTCGATACGCATCATCATCAAGGACGTGCTGCCGAACATCATGCCGTACGTGATGGTCAACTTCGTGCTCGCCGCACGCTACACGATCTTCGCGTCCGTCGGTCTGTACTTCATCGGCGTGTTGCCGTACACGGGACAGAACTGGGGCGTTACATTGAATTACGGGTACGAGCAAGGTGGCCTGTTCTCGATGGGCGCCTTCCACTGGCTCCTCGTCCCGATGGTCGCCATCGTCGGGCTGGCCTTCGGGCTCGTCCTGCTGAGTCAGGGGATGGACCGGATCTTCAACCCCCGCGTCCGTACCCGTCTCACCGGGGAATCCGAGTCCACCAAGGAGGAGGAAACCGACACGACGACGGAGATGATATAATGGCTACCGACAGCACATCCAGCAATCGAGTCGTATCACAGGAGGCCGTCGAAGATCCGATCTTCGAGGTCCGAAACACGAGCGTTACCTACAACGAGGGCAAAACGCGCGTCCTCGAGAACGTCAACGTCAGCATCGAGCGAAACGAAGTCCTCGGTATCGTCGGCGAGAGCGGAAGCGGGAAGTCGATGTTCGCCTCCGCACTGCTCGATGCCATTCCCGATCCCGGCGTCCTCTCCGGGCAGATCACGTACAACCGCCAGGACGGTTCGTCGGTCGACCTCCTCGAGTTGAGCGACGAGGAACTCCGACAGTTCCGCTGGGAAGAGGTGTCGATGGTGTTCCAGGGCGCGATGAGTTCGTTCAACCCGACGATGAAGGTCGGGGCCCACTTCACGGAGACGCTCAAGGCCCACGACAAGAACGTCTCGGAGGGACTCGAGTTCGCCCGTGAACTCCTCGAAAACCTCTATCTCGAGCCGGAGCGGGTCCTCGACGCGTATCCCCACGAGCTCTCCGGCGGGATGCAACAGCGGGCCCTGATCGCGTTGAGTATGGTTCTGGATCCGGAAGTGCTGGTGATGGACGAGCCGACGGCCGCGCTCGACTTGCTGATGCAGCGGTCGATCCTGACGTTACTCGACGACTTGCAGAGCGAGTACGACCTGACGATCGTCTTCATCACCCACGACCTGCCGCTGGTCGCGTCGCTTGCCGACCGGATGGCGATCATTTACGCGTTCCAGTTCGCCGAGATCGGGCCGCGCGACGAGATCATCGGTAACTCGGCGCATCCGTACACGCGAAAGCTGTTGAACGCGACGCCGAACATCGATGCGCCGCTGGCGGAGATGCAGCCGATCCCGGGCGAAGGTCCCGCTCCGGTGAACCTTCCGTCTGGTTGCCGGTTCGAACCGCGGTGTCCGCTCGCGACGGAAAAGTGTCGGACGGACGATCCGCCGCTAGCCTCGGTCGACGCGGACGACACCGCTCATCGGTCGGCGTGTCACCACTGGGAGCAAGCCCGCGACGAGATCGAGCTCAATTTCGGCAAGACGAGCGACGACTTCGAGAACGCCGCTTCCGCCGAGACGGCGGAACCGATCGCGAAAACACGCCACGAGGAGCCGGTCGAGACGCCGCTCCTCTCGCTCAACGACATCGAGGTCCACTTCGAGGAAGAACAGGGACTGCTCGAGCGCTTCACCGAAGACCCCCGCGTCGTCCGAGCGGTCGACGGCGTCTCGCTCGATATCGAGGAACAGGACCTCGTCTGTCTCCTCGGTGAGAGCGGCTGCGGGAAGACCACGCTGGGGAAGACGATGATCGGCCTTCAGGAGCCGACCGGCGGCGCGATCGAGTATCGCGGCCAGGATATCTGGGAAGCCAAAAAGGGTGGCGGCGATATTCCGTACGACGAGATCCGGTCGGCGCTCCAGATCATCCACCAGGATCCGGGGAGCGCGCTCAACCCCAACCGACGCATCGTCGACATCCTCTCGGAGCCGCTCAGACACACCCATCCGAACATCAACCGGACCGAGCGCCGGAGTCGGATGCACTCCCTGCTCGAGCGCATCGGCATGGCCCCGGCCGACGAGTTCCTCGATCGGTACCCCCACCAGCTCTCGGGCGGCGAGAAGCAACGCGTCGCGCTCGCTCGCGCACTGCTGATGAATCCGGACGCGATCCTCGCCGACGAGGCCATCAGCGCGGTCGACGTCTCGTTACGTATCGAGATCATGGACCTGATGCTGGAACTGCAAGAGGAGTTCGAAACGTCGTTCCTCTTCATCTCACACGACCTCTCGAACGCGCGGTACTTCGCCGAACACGGCGACGGCCGAATCGCCGTCATGTACCTGGGCGAGATCGTGGAGATCGGCACCGCCGAGCGCCTCATCCACGATCCGCGCCATCCGTACACCGAAGTACTCCGATGGGCGACGCCGGACCTCGACCTCGATTCGATGGAGGCCAGCGAGCCGCCGCTCAGAGAGGTCGACGTTCCGAACCCGGTCGATCCACCCTCGGGCTGTCGGTTCCACACGCGGTGTCCCGTCGCTCGCGAGGCCTGTCGCGAGGAGCACCCGGACCTGCAGGAGGTCTCCGACGGGGACGGAAAGGCCGCCTGCTTCCGCGAGGATCCGAATCACGAGTACTGGGACAGCGAACCCCTCGAAGGGGCCGTCGAGACGCGCGAAGAACTCGCGGAGCACTGAGACGCGCCGTTCCCTCGCGTTCAATCGAATCCCCTCGTTCTCGAGGGTGGCCGACCGGCGACACCACTATTATTACGCGAGCGGCCGTACGTCCCACTAATGACACGCTACGAGCCCGATTCCGTCGATGGAACGCTCTTCCTCGCCGCCGAAAACGACCGGATCGAAATCGGTGCGATCGACGACGTCGTCGACGCGATCGGTGACGAGACGCACTCGATCGAGTACGACCAGAAACAGCGGACGCAGCCGTGGCTGGAAACCGACGACGGCGTGCTCGAGATCGACGTTCGCGAGACGGTGACGACGCTGCCCTACACCGAAGAAACGGTGTCCGAGCTCCGCGAGTACGATATGGGAACCGAACGCTACGGGCTTCCCAGGCGAACCGTCGAGTTCGCGAACCGACTCGTGGAGATCCTCGAGCAACAGGGAGAGAACGAGCCGGCTACCGGCGGACGGTAGCGACTGCTGTGGTCGGAGAGCCCGATTTGATTCGCTTCACCTACTGAACCGACACGTTGCTTCCGGTCTCGGCCGCCTCGTAGATCGCCGCGAGCGTTCGCATATCGACGAGCGCGTGGTCGCCGTCGGGCGAGATCGGTTCCGTTCGGAGGACGCGGTCCGCGAAGTAGTCGAACTCCTCGGTCATCTCGTCGCCGAACACGTCGCGCCGACCGTCGTCGAGTTGCAGTTCTCGGCCGTCCGTCCGGAGGGTCACCGTCTGGGGCGACTCGCCGAGGAACGTCGGCTCGAGTATCAGTTCACCCTCGGTACCGACGACCCGGAGGTGCCCCGAGAGGGAGGCGTGCTGGCTCGCCGTGCAGGCGGCGAACGTTCCGTCGTCGAACTCGATCGTGAAGGTTGCGTGCTGGTCGGGCACCTCCCGGAACGCCTCGTCGTCGGAGCGCATCTGTGCGGTCACGCTCGCGGGGTCGGCGTCGAGGACGAATCGGGCGGTGTTGAGCGGGTAGATACCGAGGTCCATCACCGTCGCGCCGTACCCCGCGAGGTCGGGTTCGAGCCGCCACTGGTCGGGGTCGCCGGAGACGACGTCGAGCATCTGCTGGCCCATGTGCCCGTGGACGGCCACCGGATCGCCGATCTCGCCGTCGGCGACGAGTTCGCGCATCCGCCGGACCCCCGGATCGGTCTGCATCCGGTAGGCGACCATCAGGGGGACGTCTTCGGTGACCGCGACGAGTTCCTCGGCGCGTTCGGCCGTCGCCTCGAGCGGTTTCTCGCAGAGAACCGCTTTCCCGTGCTCGGCGGCCGCCGCCGCGTACGGCAGGTGAAGCGCGTTTGGCGTACAGATGTAGACGGCGTCGTACTCGTCGACCGAGTCGCCGTCGACGAACTCGTCGTACGTGAGTGCGACCTCGACGCTCGGCGTCGTCGCTGCGACGTCCGCGCCCTTCTCGCGGGTGCTGCTGACGACCGCGGTCGTCTCGCAGAAGTCCGACGCTTCGATAGCGGGGATCGCCTGTTCGCGCGTCCACCAACCGAGTCCGACCACGGCGAGACGAAGCGTGCCCGATTCCAGTTCCGCCCAGTCGCGTTCCCGCACGGTTTCCAAGTACTCGCGTACCGACATGGTAGGTAGTTCGCCGCAATCAGCAAAAGTCTAGTGAACTACCCGCACCGGAGACCGGCAGCGTCGGTCGAACGGGCCCCTATCGATCCTCAGACGAGCCTAGTATTATACGGGATGAGGACGTGACACACTCCATGGAAGACGCATTAGTCGTACTCAACGACCGCGATGGCGATCGTGACTTGCTCCGCGAAGCCGCAGCGTACGCGACCGGCGCGGACGCCGACCTGATCCTCTACTCACCCCTCAGCGAGGCGCAGTTCGAGGAATCGGTCTCGAGCCTCGATCAGATCGGTCGCATCGAGAACAAGGATTACAGCGACGAGGATGCGATCGGCGTCGCCGAACAGATCGCCGAACAGATCGCCGATGAGGCCCTCGAGGACATCGATGTGGCGTGGTCCGTCGTGACTGATGTCACCGACGAGCTCGAAGCCAATCGCATCATCGACCTCGCCGAGAAACACGGTTGCGACCATCTCTTCACCCTCGGACAGCCACGGTCCCCGGCTGGAAAGGCCGTATTCGGCGACACGACCCAGCGGCTCATCCTAAACTTCCCCGGGTACGTGACGGTATCGATGAACTGACCACGCTGTCTCGCCCCGCCAGCGGTGACGGTCATCGTTTCTCACAGCGATCGGCGGACGGAGCAGCGCGCTTCGCGAGACGCTTCGTTCGGCGGACAGCCGGTGCAGTTGCGGCGAGCGACGAAACGCGTTTGCGGGGCACAGCCGTCGTATCGCGACAGTCGGCATCGTCGATCGCCGGAGAAAGTCGCGGAGCGGTCGACCGTTTTCGAACCTCCGTCCGCCTCGAGGGAGAGTCCAGTGACCGAACGTCAGGCGACGATCAGTTGCACTCCTTCGCGTCCTTTCCCTTCGAGCCCTCGTCGCCCTTCCCCGGCGGAGTGAGCTCGACCGTCACCGATCCCGTCTCGTCGTCGACGGTGACGGTCGTCTCGCCGGACAGCGCTCCCTTTTCGGCGGTGACCGTGTAGCTACCCTTGAAGCCGCGCGTGCCGTAGACGCCGTCGTCGTCGGTCTCGCCGGTCTCGTCGGTCCACCACTCCTCGAAGACGAGTTCCAGGAACTGCTCGCCGTGTGCCCGCAGGCTCCAGTCGGAGTCGTAGTAGGCACCTGTCGGCCGCCAGTGGTCGTCCGCCCAGAAGCCCCACGAGAGGACGCCTTCCACGGCTTCCTTGCTAAACGCCACCGTGAGGAAGTCCCGAAGGTAGTCCGCCTGGACCGCGACGTCCTGAGCGTTTCGCCGGTCGAAAATCTCGATGTCGAACTCGGTGACGAGGAGCGGGAGCCCGAACTCAGCGAACTGATCGAAGCCGGCGATCATGTCCTGGACGTCGAGCATCTGGTTGTACCGCTGCTGGTGGTGGCCCATGAATCCGATCCCGTCGATCGGGTAGTCGTTCTCGACTAAGTAGGAGACGTAGTCGTGGTACTGACTCCGCTGCCACTGGCCGCCGATGGCACCCATCTCGTTGGTGTAGAGCCCGGCGTCCGTGGCCTCGTCGGCGACCGACCACCAGCGGTCGACGGCGTCCCATCCCAACTCGTCGCCGTCGCGGAAATTGGACTGCCAGATCGGGTGGTTGTGCATGTCCCAGTCGGAGACCTGCCCCACGAACTCGGTGGCGTGGGCTTCGATCTTCCCCGAAATCTCCGCCTCGATCTCCGCAGCGGACTGGTCGGGGTCGACGTTCATGCCCCCGCCCCCGGCATCGCTATACTCCTCCCACAGGAGGTAGTGGCCGCGCGTGGGGATGTCGCGCTCGTTGAGCCAGTCGAGCGTCGCCCTGGTCGCGTCGTTGTCGATATCCCAGACGCCCTCCCAGGCGGGATACTTCAGCCCGTTCTCGACGACGGCCCTGTTGAAGTTCTCGAGGAACGTCTCCCGGTAGATCTCGTCGTCCTCGCCCTCGCCGGTGACGTGTTCGACGGAGACGGCGCTGCCGAAGTCGAACTCGTGGTCGGTCATCTCGAGGTCGACCGTCGCACCGTCCATCGGCTGTCCACCGGGGTTGCGCACCTCCACCTCGATGTTCGTCTTCCGAATCTCCTCGATGCGGTCGCGAGCATCCTCGCGCCACTCTGCGTCCTCGGCCCGCCCCTCGTAGTAATACGGCGGGAGCGTCTCGAACGAAACGTCCGACTCGCCGTAATCGAACAGCGCGATCCCGCCGAACTCGATCGTCTGCTCGGCGTAGCCGGTGTGGAACTCGAGCGCCGGAACCTGGTCCGAGCCGTTCGGTCTCGCGCCGATCTCGATGGGGAAGAAGTATCGCATCCACTCGCCGCTCGGCTCGATAGCCGCGCCGCGTTGGACGAAGTTGTCGCTGGACGCGGTGGCCCCGTCTGACGCCGCGTTTCGATACCCGAACGCCGCGTTCGCTTCGGCATCGTCGGACTCGCTTCGCACGTACGCGACGGCCAGGAGTAGGTCTCCCTCGTCGAACGACCGGTCGGTGATCTCTCCGCGATACGCGTACTCCGCCGGGTCCTCGGCTCCCCCGGGAATCTCGAGGCGTTCGGCTTTCGTGATCGGGACGGCGTCCGTGTCGACCTGAATCTCCGTCTCCGTCCCGCCACCTTCGAGCGAGAACGCGCCGATCGCCGCCTCCTCCGTCGTTCCGTAGACGTACGACCCCGCCGGGAGTTGTTTCTGTTGGCGACTCGAGGCGGTGAGTTCGTCCCGGAGCGCCTTATGGTAGTCCGTGGCTGAGTCGGCCGATTCCTGTGCCGTTACGGCGGGGCCGGCGGCCGCCGCCGAAACGCCGAGGACGCCGAGCGATTTCAGGACGGTCCGTCGTCTCTTCTCGTCGCTGGGAAACTTCTCTGACATGGGTACTGTTACCGCACCTGAATTGTTCCACAGCTTGCTATTTAATAGTGAGGGACAGGTACCGGAATGCGCCGTTCGCGCGGTCGTCCCCCCGGATTATCGCTCGGTTTACCGCTGGTAATCGTGCCGCTCAATCGGCGATGCGTCGCACAACAACTATTATCGGGCTTTCCGAAGGGAACGTGTGAACACGACGCTGATGCTCCCGCCGTCTCCCGACCGGCGGTGGACGCACGCCAAACAGCTCGGATTGTCGACGGCCGTCGTCCGCTTCTGGGGCGAAGACGAGTGGTGGACGTTCGACTCGCTACTCCGGACTCGGAACCGGTTCGCGGACCACGGGTTGTCGCTCGAGGTCGTCGAGGACCGCCCGCCGATGACGAAGACGGTGCTGGGCCGGGAGGGTCGCGACGAGGAGATCGAGACGGTCAAACAGTTGCTCCGGAACATGGGGCGGGTCGGTATCGACGTCTACTCCTGGGTGTGGACGGAGAACCCGGTCGGCGTGATCCGCACGTCCGACGCCGTCCCGCTGCGGGGCGACTCCCGGACCACCGCTTACGACCACGAGCAGTCCGAACGCGCGCCGGAGTACCCGGTCGACGTCACCGAGGCGGAACTGTGGGAGAACCTCGAGTACTTCCTCGACGAGATCGTTCCCGTCGCCGAGGAGGCCGGCGTCGACCTCGCGCTCCACCCCGACGACCCGCCCGTGGCGTCCGTCCGCGGGGTCCCCCGACTCGTCAATTCCGTCGAGAACGTCCAACGGGTTCTGGACCTTTACGAGAGTCCGAATCACGGGCTGACGTTCTGCCAGGGGAACGTCTCGGCGATGGGCGCGGACGTCCCCGAGACGATCCGGCGCTTCGGCGACCGGATCCACTTCGTCCACTTCCGCGACGTGGAGGGGACCGCCGAGGAGTTCGTCGAGACGTGGCACGAGGAGGGACAGACCGACATGCTCGCGGCGATGGAAGCCTACCGCGACGTCGAATTCGACGGTCCGATCCGTCCCGATCACGTCCCGAAGATGCTCGATGAGGGCGACCGCGAGGAGACTCAGGCCGGCTACACCGACATGGGCCGGCTGTTCGCTGTCGGATACATGAAAGGGCTGCTCGAGCAGACGCGCTCCTGAACGCGCCGGCGGCGGTCCCGTTCCGAGGTTTTATTGCCGCTCTCGAAACAGAGTCGCCCATGGGATTCATGGACGAGCGGTATCTGCTCGATTCGGAAGCCGCTGTGGAACTCTACGACGCCATCGCCGACCTTCCAGTCGTCGACCCGCACAACCACATCGACCTCGAGGAGGTCGTCGAAAACGAGCCCTGGAGCGACGTCTGGGAAGTCGAGGGCGCGACCGATCACTACGTCTGGCAGCTCATGCGCAAGCGCGGCGTCCCCGAGGAAAAGATCACCGGCGACGCCGACAACCGCGAGAAGTGGAACGCGCTCGCCGCGGTATTCCCGGACTTCGCGGGCAACCCCACCTACGACTGGGTCCACCTCGACCTGCAGCGCCGATTCGGCATCGAGAAGCCCCTGAACGCGGACACCGCCGACGACATCTGGGCGGAGACGAAGCGCCAACTCGCCGAACCGGAAATGCGGCCGCAGGCGGTGATCCGCGAGATGAACGTCGAAGTCCTCTGTAGCAGCGACGACCCGACGTCGCGACTCGAGTACCACGAGCGGGCCGAGACTGCGGTCGACGGCGTCGATATCCGCCCCACCTGGCGGCCGGATCGGGCGCTGAAGGTCGAGACCCCCGAGTGGTCGACGTTCGTCTCGGAGCTCTACGCCGTGACCGACGGTGACGTCGATCGCTTCGAGGGGTTCCTCGAGGCCCTCGCGGAGAGCCACGATTACTTCGTCGACCACGGCTGCGTCGCGTGCGACATCGGGATGGGAACCGATCCGGTCTCGAGGCCGGTCAGCGAGGAGCGAGCCGGCGAGATCTACGCGAAAGCGCGGCGCGGCGCGAGCCTCGAGGAAGAAGAGATCCGCGACTTCAAGGCGTTCCTGCTGGAGTTCATCGGCGAACTGAACAGCGAGGCCGGCTGGGTGACCCAGCTTCACGTCGGCGCGGTTCGCGACTACCGAGACTCCCTCTCCGAGGACGTCGGGCCGAACGCGGGCGGCGACGTCTCGACGCAGGATGTCGACCTGGTCGCGGGACTCGATCACTTTCTCGACGCCTTCGACGGGGAGATGGAGATCGTCCTCTACACCCTCGATCCGACCCACTACCCGAGCGCGACGGTCGTCGCCCGCTCCTACCCCACCGTGAGCATCGGGCCGGCGTGGTGGTTCAACGACAGCCCGCTCGGGATCGAGAACCAGCTCGAGCGGGTCGCGGCCGTCGACCTGCTCGCCAACTACGCCGGGATGGTCAGCGACTCCCGGAAGCTCGTCTCCTACGGCTCTCGGTTCGAGATGTTCCGCCGAACGCTCGCGACCGTCGTCGGCGAGCTGGTCGAGCGGGGACGGATCCCCTCCGACAACGCCGAGCGGCTCGTCGAGCACGTGGCGTACGACCGACCGAAGGAGCTCTACGGGCTGTAAGAGACTACTGTGCGCTGTCGTCGTAGCCGCCGTCGACCGTGACGACCTCGCCCGTCGTGAACGACGCGGCGTCGCTGGCGAGGTAGATAGCCGTGCCGACCATCTCGTCGGGCGTGGCGACGCGGCCCATCGGCGTGCGTTCGTCGACGGTCTCGCGGAACGCCGACCCCTCCTCCAGTTTCGGCCCGGCCATCTCCGTTTTGACGAACCCGGGAGCGATGGCGTTCACGCGGACATCCGGTGCGAGGTCCGCGGACACCGCGCGGGTCAGCCCGTTGACGCCGCTCTTCGCGGCGCAGTAGGCCGCGCGCTCCTCCCGGGCCTGATCGGCCGACATCGAGGAGACGTTGATGATGCTGCCGTCGTCCATCGTCCGGCCGAACGTGCGGCACGCCCGAAAGACCCCGGTGAGGCAGACGTCGATGTCCCGCTGCCACTCCTCGTCGCTCATCTCCGTTACGGGGGACTGGGCGACCGTCCCCGCCGAGTTGACGAGAACGTCGACGTCTCCGGCCTCCTTGATCGTCGCGTCCCGGAGCGTCTCGATCGATTCGGTGTCGGTCACGTCGCACGTGACCGCCGTCGTCGCCGCGCCGCGCTCGCGGAGTTCCGCCGTCACGTCCTCGACGGCGTCCCGTGACCGGCTCGTCGCCACGACGTCCGCGCCGTCCTCGGCGAATCCGAGCGCGATCGCTCGACCGATTCCTCGCGTCCCGCCGATGACGACCGCCGTCTTTCCGTCGACGCTCACGGACGTACCCGTTTCAGTGACCATGCCGCCGTGTTCCGCCGCCGGTGGTTTATGCATTTCTATGAATACCCCATCTAGCGGGAGGCCTCTCTGAACAGCGGTTCACGTCGACCGACCGAAGCAACGCTCTCCGTGGGTTTCATTAGTGCACCCGCCGACTGTCCGCCCGTGACCACGGACTCCTCGAGCATCGTCGTCACCGGTGCGCTCGGTGGCGCCGGACGGTGGATCGTAGACGGATTACTCGCCGACGGTTACGACGTGATCGGTCTCGACCGACGACTCCCCGCTGGCGGGGGACCTGCAGAGGCGGAGTTCTTTCAGGTCGACCTTACCGACTCGGGCGAGACCGCCGAACTCGTCGCGGCCGCCGAGCCCGACGCCGTCGTCCATCTCGCCGCGATCCCCGACCCGACGAGCCACGCCGGTTCGCGAGTGTTCGCCAACAACGTTCTGAGTACGTACAACGTCCTCGAGGCGGCCGGTCGGGCCGGCGCGGACGTCGTGTGGTCGAGTTCCGAATCGGCCTACGGGTTCCCTTTCGCCGAGAGCCTCCTCGCGCCCGAGTACGTCCCCATCGACGAGGCCCATCCGCTCCGCCCCGAAGATCCGTACGGCACCTCGAAGGAGGCCGGCGAGGCCGTCGCCGCGGCGACCGCCAGACGACACGGCGTGTCCGTCACGTCTATCCGCCCGTCGTGGGTGCAGTACCCCGGCGAGTACCAGACGAGCGGAAACCGGGAGCGCTTCGACCTCGAGGAACTGACCGAACGCCCCGAGGGAACTTCCCCCAGCGGCGGCGCGGGGAACTTCTGGTCGTACATCGACGTACGAGATCTCGCGTCGATAGTCTCGGCGGCGCTGGACGCCGACGTCGAGGGCCACGAAGCGTACCTCTGCCACGCCGCGGAGAACTATCTCGGCATCGAGACCGACCGACTCATGGAGGCCCTCTTCGAGGACGCGCCGCCCTCCGACCTCGAGGGGGACGCGTCCGCGTTCACCACCGCGGAGGCCGAACGCGACCTCGGCTGGACGCCACAGCACAGCTGGCGTGAGGCCGAAGACGAAGCCGTCGAGGGGCCGGACTTCGAGTAGCGCGTCGAACGGGCAGTCGGGCGGTGAACGAAAGAGATAGCTTTTAGCGGTCTCGAAGACGGCGAGTATACGTTGGTCCCTCGCACGAATCCGCTCCGATTGCTCCTGCTCGGTATCGGGATGGTACTCGCCCGTTTCGGGATCGTCTCGCTCGAGCGGGCGCGCGAAACGACGGACCTCGCCTGGCCGCGAATCGTCACCGGACTCGCCCGGATGTCGAAAGGCGTCGCGGACGTCGCCATGGTCGGCGTCGTCCTCGGACCGACGGCGATCGCGGGAATGGGATTCGCCGGACCGTACTGGGGGATGACGTTCGCCATCGGCGGCGGGATGGCGGCGGGAACGATCGCCCTCGTCTCGCAGCGATACGGCGCGTCGGCATACGACGAGATCGGGCAGGTCGTCCGCTCCAGTGCGGCCCTCGTCACGGCGGTCGCTCTCCCAGTGAGCGCGCTGTTCTGGGCCGTGCCAGTCGAACTCGTCTCGTTGCTGAGCGACGATCCCGTCGCGATCGGCTACGGCGCCGACTACCTGCGCGTCCTCGCGCTCGGCGTCCCGTTCGCCATTCTCAACCAGATCGGGAGCCGCGCCCTCGTCGGCGCGGACGACGCGTGGACGCCGATGGTCGTCCGGTCCAGCGGCGCGCTCATCAACGTCGTCCTCAACGCGGTGTTCATCTTCGCGCTCGACATGGGCGTCGTCGTCGCGGCGCTCGGGACCGTCATCGCCAGCATCTGCGTCACGACCGCGTTCGCGCTCGGCCTCGCGCTCGGTCACCTCCCGGGCGTCGGCGAGTTCCCGATTCGGATTCGCTGGGTCGACCGCTACCTCGAGCGGAAGATGCTTACGGACCTCGTCGCCATCGGACTGCCCGTCGTCGGTCGAAGCTCAGTGTGGACCGTCGCCCGGTTTCCGATCCTCGTCTTCGTGGGTCTCTTCGGCTCGCACGTCGTCGCGGCCTACATCATCAGTCGACGCATCTGGGGGTTGATGAACACGCCGGGATGGGGGTTCGGTCTCGCCGCGAGCAGTCTCGTCGGGCAATCCCTCGGGGCCGACGACGAGGAGACGGCGGCGCAGTACGGGCGTGAGATAACTATCTTCACCGTCGTCGTCTATCTGTTCGCAGCGGTCGCCGTCGCGCTCTTCGCACACCCGATCGTCCGGCTCTTCGTCGACGATCCCGCGTCGCCCACCGTTCCCGTCGCCGTCGCGCCCGTGTACACCGCGTGTATCGCCGTCGTCCCGCAGGGCGTCACGAGCAGCGTCGCGGGCGCGCTGGACGCGACCGGCGACACGAACTGGCCGTTCTACGGCCGTGCGATCGGGATGTTCGGCTTTGCCATCCCGCTGGTCTACCTCGGCGCGACGACGTCGCTCGGCCTCTTCGGACTCTCCCTGTCGTTTCTCGCCGAGAGCGTTCCAGGTGCGCTTATCAACTACTACCGGTTCCGCTCCGGGAAGTGGAAGACCATCGGCCGCGGCTATCGGCCGGGAGAGCCCGCAGTCGACGACTGACGCGCGTGGCGCGTGTGTGAGACGGTTGATAACGTTTATAGCGCTACGGTAACAATTCACGGACAATGGACGATCGATCCGAGACGCCGACGTACCGCCGGGAGTCGGCACCGACGTCGGAGCGCGTCGCGGACTTGCTCGAGCGAATGACGCTCGCCGAAAAGGCGGGACAGGTGACGGGGACCTGGGGCGGGAGTTTCAGGGAAAATCTCGACGTCGAGGACCTCGTCGAGACCGTCGCGCGGGACGGGATCGGTGCCGTCGCGCCGTTCGGCTGGGCCGGGTCGCTCACCAGCGATCCGACCGAAGCGGCACGGATCGCCAATCGCCTCCAGCGCGTCGCCGTCGAGGAGAGCCGACTCGGCGTCCCGATGCTGTTGAACGTCGACGCGGTCCACGGCCACGCCTACATCACCGGCGCGACGTCGTTTCCGAACGGACTCGGGGCGGCCGCGACGTGGGATCCGGACTTGCTCGAGGACAGCGCTGCCATCACCGCCCGGGAGATCCGCGCGACCGGGGCTCACCAGAACTACGGTCCGACCGTCGACGTGGGCCGCGAGCCGCGCTGGGGGCGGGTGTTCGAGACGTTCGGCGAGAGCCCGCACCTCGTGGGCGAGCTGGCCGCCGCGAAGGTCCGGGGATACCGCGGTGACGGGGTCGGTGATCCCGAGGGGGTGCTCGCCACTCTCAAACACTTCCCCGCTTACGGGGAGCCCGAGCGCGGCGAGGACGCGTCGCCGGTCGACATCTCCGAGTACAAACTCCGGAATACGTTCCTCCCGGCGTTCGAGCGGGCGCTCGCCGCCGGTGCGGACTCCGTGATGCCGTCGTACAACTCGATCAACGGCGAGCCCTCCCACGGATCGGCCGCCGCCCTCACGGAACTGCTCCGCGACGACCTCGGGTTCGAGGGCCACGTCGTCTCGGATTGGGACGGGATCCGCCACCTCCACGAGGCCCACCGGACGGCTCGCGACCACGCCGACGGCGTTCGACAGGCCCGCGAGGCCGGCGTCGACGTCGCGTCGGTCGGACACGTCGACCACGCCGACCGCGTCGTGGAACTCGTCGAATCCGGGCGGCTCGAGGAGGCGGTCGTTGAGGCGAGCGTGAAACGGGTACTCCGCGCGAAGTTCGAACTCGGCTTGTTCGAGGACCCCTACGTCGATGCGGGGACGGTGACGGAAACGCTCGGGTCGGAGGACCACCGCGAGACCGCTCGCGAAGTTGCCAGCGAGTCGATGACGCTGCTGAAAAACGAGGCAGTCCTCCCGCTCGAGGGCGACGAGGACGTCTTCGTCGGCGGGCCGAACGCCGACGACATGGTCCACCAGCTCGGCGGCTGGTCGGTCAGTCGCGACGACGGGCTGCCGGGGACGACGATTCTCGAGGCGATCGATGCGGGCACCGACGGCGCGGTGACCCACGCGGCGGGGACGACGCTCAACGAACCGGTCGACGTCGACGCGGCGGTCGAGAAGGCGGAAGCCGCCGACGTCGCCGTGCTCGCGCTCGGCGAGGGCTGGTACCTTCACGAATTCGGCCCGCAGGCCGAGGCGGGCGTCGCGACCGGGGAGTGGCCGACCCGAAGCGACCTTCGGCTGTCGGACGCCCAGCGCGAACTCGTCCGGCGGGTTCACGGGACCGGGACGCCCGTCGTCGGCGTGCTCGTGACCGGCCGGCCGCTGATCGTCGACTGGATGGCCGAACACGTCCCGGCGATCCTCATGGCGTACTTCCCGGGAACGGAGGGCGGCGTCGCCGTTGCCGAGACGCTGTTCGGCGAGAACGACCCGAGCGGTCGGCTCCCGATTACGATGCCGAAATGCCACGGGGACCTCCCACAACACCACGACGCGCTCGCTCATCCGACGCCGATCGGCGACCACGAACACCCCGACTCTTACGACCCGCTGTATCCGTTCGGTCACGGGCTGAGTTACACCGAGTTCTGCGTTGAGGATGTAGCGGTCGCGGACGGGTCGGGAACGTCGGCCGACGACGACGGACCGGCGGCGACAGTCAGCGTCACGCTCTCGAACGTCGGGGACCGTCCCGGAACGGAGACCGTGCAGGTGTACGCGACGCAGACGCACGCCTCGCGGGTCAGGCCCGAACGCTCGCTGGTCGGGTTCGAACGGGCCGAACTGGACCCCGGCGAGTCGGCGACGGTCGATGTCGCGATCGATCCGTCCACGCTCGGGTATTACAATCCCGATCGGGGACACGTGCTTGAAACAGGTGAGTACCGGTTCCACGTCGATGATCAGACGCAATGTACTCGCATTAGCGGTGACGACTGAACGTCACACCGCAGGAGAAAGCGGTTACAGCTGATCGCGAACTGACTCATTCACTGCACTTACGCTCTCGTTCGAAATGGATGCCGTTTTGGCGGACTACAGTCCGCTCGCAGCCTGTAGTCGAATGACTGTGGCCCGGTCTCTACCCGGAAAAGGGCACTTGGCCAACGGTCGGATTCCGGGGCTCTATCCGCGTTCTCCGAGATCGACCGTGCGTTATGTAATACCGAACAATCCGTGAGAAAACCTCACATGGTGGAAAGGAGATTACAGACTTATGCCTGTAATCACTGACCGCCGGTCGAATCCAATTTTCCGGACGTAGAGCCGGTATCGCGCTGGTTCCGGCAACTGACTCGAGCGGAGAGTGGGTGCTTCGAGCGGCTACAGGAGATTGAACTCGGTCGCTATAGTTCAGCAATCACGGACGGATCGGTAGCTGATGCAGCGAAGGCAAATAACCGTAACGAGGGTTGGACCGCCGCGTGAGTGAGTATCTCTGACAGAACCGGTCGGTACTTACCCAACGCCGAGATCGAACGAGCGTTTTCCATTACTGAATTTGTGGGGTGGAGAAATCGACAGGGAGGTTCACCAGGAAACCGAACGATACCGTGACAGTTCATTTTCATTACCGCTCCGACGAACGACGTGAGTGTGCCACCGACGGTCTCGAGAAATAGTGTCAACCGCTCCAGTGCGATGTGATCACCGATCGTTTTTTATCAGGTTGGTGACTAGGTCGGCTATGCTCGAGTGGATCGACAGCTACGAGGATCGGACCTGGCAGACGACAGACAGCGGGACCGTCAGATACGCCCTGATCGGCCTGGGATGGTGGACGATCGACGTCGCCCTTCCGGCGATCGCATCGTCGGATCTCGGCGAGGTGACGGTCCTCGTCAGCAGTTCGACCGACAAAGCGACCCGACTCGCCGACGAGAACGACGTCGCGAGCGGGATCAGCTACGACGAGTTCCACGACGGTGCGGCCGCGGGCGAGTACGACGCCGTCTACGTCGGCACGCCCAACGCCTTCCACCTCGAGTACGCCGAGACCGCGGCCGAACTGGACAAGGCGGTCCTCTGCGAGAAGCCGATGGAGGCGACCGTCGAGCGCGCCGAACGGATGGTCGCGACCTGCGAAGAAGCGGACGTGCCCCTGATGATCGCCTATCGCATGCAGACCGATCCGGCGGTGCAACGGGCCCGCGAACTGATCGCCGACGGCTTCCTCGGAGAGCCGGTGTCCGTCTACGGGCACAACACCCAGCGCCTGCTCGAGATGATCCCCGACCCCGACCAGTGGCGACTCGACGCCGATCTGAGCGGATACGGCACCTCGGTGATGGACCTGGGAATCTATTCGATCAACACGACCCGATTCCTGCTCCGACGCGACCCCGTCAGCGTGCAAGCCGAGATGGTCTCGACCCACGAGGCGTTCGCCGACGTCCCGGACGAGCGGTCCTCGTCGCTGCTGGTCTTCGAAGACGACGTGCAGATGATCTCGACCTCGAGCCAGCACGCCCACAAAGACACCCATCTCAAGATCACGGGAACCGAGGGGCGGATCGAGCTCAGACCGGCGTTCCACGGGGAGTGTTCGCTGCACCTCTCGCGCGGCGACGTGTCGGTCACGGTCGAGCACGGAAGCTTCGACGCCGAACGCGAGATGGAAGAGGAGTTCGACTATTTCGCGGACCGACTCCTCGGCGACGGTGACCTCTATCCGGACGGTCGCCACGGCCTGCGAGACATGCGGATCATCGAAGCGCTCCACGACTCCGCGGAACGAGGTGAGCCGGTCGCGCTCGAGTGACTGGCGACGGGAGGCCGAGAACGCGGCAACAACCGGAAGTGGACGTACGATCCGATATAGCAGCGCTCCGTCTCACTCTATGTATGCGCGAACCGACGTGATTCGGGCGACGCCGACCGGTGCCGCGAGCCAGCGGTGGATCCTGAAGCCGCTGTGATCGGTCGGTTCTCACGCGAACGACGACTGACGGCGGGGGCCAGTCAGCCGATCAGGACTCGTCGTCCTGCGCGTCGACAGTAGCGATGGCCGCGAGGTTCACGATATCCTTGACTTCGTCGCCCCGCTGGAGGACGTGAACCGGCTCGTCCATGCCGACGAGCATCGGCCCGATCGCGTCGGCCCCGCCGAGTCGTTGGAGCAGCTTGTAGCCGATGTTACCGGCCTCGAGGTTCGGGAAGACCAGCACGTTCGCCGGTTTCTCGAGATCGCTGAACTCGTAGGTGCCGGTCAGCATCTCCTCGACGACGGCGGTGTCGGCTTGCATCTCCCCGTCGACGGGGAAATCGACGGCGGGATCGGCACGGAGCCGACGGGCCGCTTCGCGAGGTTTCCGCGTCCCGTCGTTGTCGACGCTGCCGAAGTCCGAGTACGAGAGCAAGGCGGCGCGTGGCTCGACGTCGAACCGGCGGGCCAGCGCTGCGGTGTGGCGAGTGACTTCCTCGAGGACGTCCTCGTCTGGAGCCTGGTTGACCGTCGCGTCGGCCACGAAGACGACGCGGTTCTTGAACGTCAGCATGTAGACGCCGGCGGCGTAGTCGGCGTCGTCGGCGGTGCCGATCACCTGCAGGGGCGGCCGGAGCGCCGACGGATAGTGGTTCGTCAGTCCCGTGAGCATCGCGTCGGCGTCGCCGCGGTCGACCATGACGCTCCCGAAGTAGTTGGTGTCGTCGCGGATCATCGACTCGGCCTCGCGGCGGGTAACGCCGTTGCGCTTCCGTCGTTCGTAGAGGTGTTCCGTGTACGCCCCGTACTCGCCGCTCTCGGGGTCGACGACGTCCGGTTCGAACTCGAGACCGAGGTTCGCGACCGTGCTCCGAACCTCGTCCTCGTCGCCGATCAGAACCGGCTCGGCGATGCCTCGGTCGACGATCTGGGAGGCCGCCCGCACGATCGTCTCGTCGGTCCCCTCGGCCAGCGCGATGCGCTTCGGATCGGATTTCGCTTTGTTGAGCACCACCCGCATCATTTCGCGGGACTTGCCGAGTCGCGCCTCGAGCGCTTCGACGTACGCATCGGTATCGATCTCGGCGCGGGCCGCGCCCGACTCGATCGCCGCTCGTGCGACTGCGGGGGCGACTTCGAAGAGGACGCGCGCGTCCAGGGGCTTCGGAATGATGTAGTCCGGGCCGAACTGGAGGGGCTGATCGCCGTAGGCCTTCACCACCGAGTCCGGTACGTCCTGTTTGGCCAAGTCGGCCAGCGCCGACGCCGCCGCGACCTTCATCTCCTCGTTGATCTCGGTGGCGCGGACGTCCAGCGCGCCGCGGAAGATGAAGGGAAAGCCGAGGACGTTGTTGACCTGATTCGGGTAGTCCGAGCGACCGGTGGCCATGATAACCGTATCGTCGCGGGCTGCTTTGGCGTCCTCGTAGCCGATCTCCGGATCGGGGTTGGCCATCGCGAAGATTATCGGGTCGTCGGCCATCGATCGGACCATCTCCTGACTGACGATGCCGCCGGCCGAGAGGCCGACGAAGACGTCCGCGCCCGCTATCGCATCCGCGATTGCGCCGTCGGGCACGTCGCTGGCGAACTCCCGGTTGTACTCGTTCAAGTCGCCGGATTCGGCCCGTTCGGTGGTCAGAATCCCGTCGATATCGCACATCGTGATGTTCGCTCGTTCGACGCCCAGCGAGACGTAGAACTTGGCCGTCGCGACCGCGGCCGCACCCGCGCCGGCGAACGTGACCTCGAGCGACTCGAGGTCCTTGCCGGAGATCTCGACGGCGTTGAGCAGCGCGGCCCCGCTGATGATCGCGGTGCCGTGTTGGTCGTCGTGAAAGACCGGGATCGACAGGCGCTCGCGGAGGCGTTCCTCGATTTCGAAGCAGTGGGGAGCCGCGATGTCCTCGAGATTGATACCGCCGAACGTCGGCTCCATCGCGGCGACCGATTCGACGAACGCGTCCGGTTCGTCGAGGTCGAGTTCGATGTCGAACACGTCGATGTCGGCGAAGCGCTTGAACAGGACGCCTTTGCCCTCCATGACCGGTTTCGACGCCTGTGCACCGATGTCGCCGAGTCCGAGCACGGCCGAGCCGTTCGAGACGACGCCGACGAGGTTCCCTTTCGTCGTGTACTGGTAGGCGTCGTCCGCGCGTCCGGCGATCTCTCGACACGGCGCGGCGACGCCCGGCGAGTACGCCAGCGAGAGGTCGCGTTGCGTGTTCGTCGGTTTCGTCGTCGAAATTTCTATCTTCCCCGGCGGATCGGCACGGTGATACTCGAGCGCATCTTCGTCCATTGTTGTGCTCGTGTGTCGCTAGCGGACCGACAAAAGTGTACGCTTCTGATCGACCGAATTGCCCGGTAGCGGGCCGATCTGTGCCGAAAATCCGTTATCAATCGGCGGCGTGATGCGGAACGTGACCGCAATCGACGCACTCCCACGACCGCCGTTCGAGCGAGAGTTCCCCCTCGCAATCGGGACATCGGTACGTCAGTACCACTAGCTCTTCGGGAGCTGTCATAAGTCCCCCTTCGAGGTGGGGCGTAATAAACGTATCTCCGTCCGCTGGGACGGGCCCGGAACGAGAGTACCACGACGACGAACGGAAACCGGCGGTCGGTATCGCACGGCGATTTCACCGACACCAGTCATCTGGTAGCCACCACGGGCCAACTCGCCGAATCGAAGCGAACGGCTCGGGCCTGCGGAGTCGTACTCCGTTCGGTGATGAGAAACGATCACGATAGCTTCGCCGAGTTCGCTCGGGAATCAGTCGGCGGGAGCGGAGAACAGCTCTCTGTATCGGGCGTCCGGCTCGCGACGATCAAACCGGTACCCTGCGGGACAGTCCTCGCTGCCGGACTGATCGTTGGCCGACCGATCAGTGTCTCCCAACGGAATCCGGTGCTCGGATTGGAAGCCGAACGAACACGACACACCGTTCGGACACCCCGAACACACCGTTCGTTTCGGCCAGTAGCCGACCGGATTCGGGGCGGGATCGAGTAAAGAAGAACGTGCGTCCGAACGGCAACAAACGACGGTTCGTTCCTCGACCGCCACGGAACCGTTTCGCGAACGAAACCGTCGCTGACCGAACAGAATTACAGCCCTATCTCTGTAACCGTCAGTAGTCAGCAGACGGCGGGGGCTAACGGACCATTCCGGATCGGACCGTTTCGCTCCATTCTATCGGCATATCGACTGCTTGCTCCAACGGATAAGACGCCAGTTGAGAAAGTCAGTTCCCGTGCAGTATTGGCTGATATCTGATACTAATTGCACTAATTCGGTCCGCGTTCAATATCGTCTCTATCGGGCTCGGAACACACGTTTCACTGAAATATAGCACCTAGAAATAATATTTTATCACCGGTCATAAACCTTGTTTGTCATATAAAAAGCGGGATGAGCCGCCGGCAGATGCCATCCGCGAAAAAAGTCCGTCAGTTAAATGCCTGAACGGCCAGAAAGGAAACGTGTCGTTTACGGTGAAAAATGGGCCGCGATCGACGAGCAGCAAACGGTCGACCGCTTCGGCACAGTTCCCGCGGTGAGTGGGTGTCACATTCGGCAGCAGCGGTGCCCCGACACCCGTTACAGCGTCGATCGCCCCTGGAAGGTCCTTTCGGATCCACTGAAAACCACTGCACACCTGATCGCACGACGGCGTTGCGATCAGGTGTAACTCGTTTCGGTGGCCACTATACTATTGCCGCCAGCAACCCGGTGCGATAACCGCAACATTTGTACGATAGGCGTCAGTGACTACCGGTATGACGGACGACTCGAGCGGCGGTCGTCGGACCAAGGTCGAGCGAGCGATAGACGAGTACGACCTCGAGTCGTGGGGGGACCGCCTCGAAGCCGAGTGGATCGGCGACGGAACGGACCGAACGAGTCTCCGCGACCTCGCGACCGAGTTCAACAAGGCCGTCCTCCGAGCGGCCCTCCGCGATGCGGGCGGATCGGTGCTCGATTCCGATATCGAAACGCTCTATCGAACGCTGACGGACGACGACGTGTCGCGCTCTGACGCGGTCAGAAAGCGACGCGAACTGGAGCGGTCGGGGATCGACATCGACGCCGTCCGCTCCGATTTCGTCACTCACCAGACGATCTATACGTATCTCACGAACGTTCGCGACGCGTCCCTCCCCGAGGAGGACACCGAGGACCGACTCGAACGAAAGAAAGAGACCGTTCAGCGCCTCGCCGGCCGAACGCAGGTCGTCACGGAATCCACGCTCGAGGAACTGAGAAACGCCGAGGAGATTACGGACCGGGAGTACGACGTCTTCGTCGACGTCCGAACCATTTGCGCGAACTGCGGAACCGACTACTCCGTCGCCGAATTACTCGATCAAGGCGGCTGCGACTGTGAAGTCACGGAGACGTCGTAACGCGACACGTCGGAAAATCGGCCGTTACCGCATAGCATTTATAGCCGGCGGCGTGAAATAACCGTCGTGTCATCTCCAGAGTCAGTCACCTCGTCGATTACCGTTCTCGCGGAGAATATCGGCGGTATCGATAGTAGCGAGGTAACGCTTCAACCCGGTGTTAACGTCCTGACTGGACGGAACGCGACGAACCGAACGTCGTTCCTTCAGACGATCATGGCCGCGCTGGGCAGTCGGCGCTCCTCGCTGAAAGGCGATGCTGACGCCGGTCGCGCCGAATTGGAATTCGACGGCGAACGGTACGAGCGATACCTCGAGCGACGCAACGGGGAAGTGGTTTTCGACGGTGATTCCTATCTCGAGGATCCGGAGCTCGCGGACCTCTTTGCCTTCCTGCTCGAATCCAACGAAGCACGCCGAGCGGTGAGACGCGGCGACGACCTTCGCGAACTCATCATGCGTCCGATCGATACGGACGAGATCGAAGCCGACATTTCCACCCTCGAGGCCGAAAAACGAGACCTCGACAATCGCCTCGAGCGGCTCGAACAACTCGACTCCGAACTCCCGGGCCTCGAGTCGAAGCAACGGGAACTCGAGGACGAAATCGAAACGACGACCGAGGAAATCGCCGACCTCGAGGAGGAACTCGAGGCGTTCGATCTCGACGTCGAGGCGAGTCGCGATCGGAAAGAAGAGATCGAATCGGCGTTTGCCGACCTCCAGACGGCGCGGACCGAACTCGAGTCCATCGAGTACGATCTCGAGACGGAACGGGAGAGCTACGCCGAACTCGAGCGGGAACGCGACGAGCTAGAGGCGGAACTCGAGGCCTTCGACGGCGATACCGAGTCGCCGGATCGACTCGAAGGGCGGATCCAGGAGCTTCGCGCCAGGAAACGGTCGCTCGATACGACCGTTAGCGAACTGCAGAGCGTGATCCGGTTCAACGAGGAACGGCTCGCCGACGACGGGTTCGAGCTGGATCTCGAGGACCACGTCGAGTCGGCGGACGAAGACGACGGCGACATTACCGAACAACTCCTCGCGGACGACGACGTCGTCTGCTGGACGTGTGGCTCGCAGGTCGGCCGCGACCGGATCGAATCGACGCTCGAGCGATTGCGATCGCTCCGCCAGGAACAACTCGAGGAACGAAGCGAGTTGCAAGCACAGATCGACGAGCTCTCCTCGCGTCGGAAGGAGCTTCGCGAGCGAACGCAGCGACGGGGAGAAATCGAAACGCGGCTGTCGGCGATCGACGACGAACTCGAGCGCCGCGAACAGCGCATCGAGGAACTCGAAACCGAAGTCGAACAGCAACAAGCGCGTATCGACGAGCTCGAATCCGAGGCCGAAGCGTTCGAAAACGCGGAGTACGGCGACGTTATCGACACCCACCGCGAACTGAACCGTCTCGAGCTCGAGCTCGAGGGACTCGAAGACGACCGCGACGACGTGCAGGGCCGAATCGAGGAGATCGAAGGGAAGATCGAGGAGCGCAGCGAACTCGAGGAGCGCCGCGAGAGCGTCGAAGCGGAGCTGACCGACCTCAGAACGCGTGTCGACCGGATCGAAGAAAATGCCGTCGACGCGTTCAACGAGCACATGGAGTCGATTCTGTCGATCCTCGAATACCGAAACATCGACCGCATCTGGATCGATCGTCGCGAGAAGACGGTCCGGGAAGGGAGACGGAAGGTCACGCGAACCGCGTTCGACCTGCACATCGTCCGGTCGACCGACGACGGAGCGACGTACGAGGATACCGTCGATCACCTCTCGGAGAGCGAACGCGAAGTCACCGGACTGGTCTTCGCACTCGCCGGCTATCTGGTCCACGACGTCTACGAAATCGTTCCGTTCATGCTGCTGGATTCGCTCGAGGCGATCGACTCGACTCGCATCGCCGATCTCGTCGAGTACTTCGAGGAGCACGTCGACTGTCTCGTCGTCGCGTTGCTCCGCGAGGACGCCGAAGCGCTCTCGGACGAGTACGCCTACGTTCAGGAGATATAGGCCGCTCAGCGATGCCGATCCAGAACGACTGAATCGGTTCGTGCAATTCGTTCGATGCTACTGACAGTTTGTCGCATATGTTACAAATAAAATAATATCGGAAATAGATACAGTTCGGTATTTTCGGTTTAGTCCGGTGGTTGATAGTCGTCCGCCAAGGAAACTCGAGACCGAGATCCCTCCCCTCTCAGTGTCGTTCGCCGTCGAGCCGATTCGTCTCGGCGGTCTCGTATTCCCTCGAAAATCCGGAGGGATCTTCGGCGAGGGAATTCTTGTAAAATACGGAGGATAGTGTCGGGATATACCAATCAAAGATGCTATATGAACGCCGGGAAGAAGTAATCCGCAACCTGAATCGTCTAGTGGATCGATGGACAGGTACGAAACGACTAACTGGTGACAACGGGTCGGCGTGTACAGTACACGGGCCTGAGACGGCTCTAAGGACACGATTACCGGAATCGCCGGCGACCGAAACCGGTACGCGTTGCATTTGCAGTTGTAAGCTACAATACCACCGCCGTCTTGTTTGCCGTGTGAACTATTCCGAGCCGAGTCTGGCACGGTCCCGTTTGACGGTAGCACCGATACGGCCCCATTTGACGGTAGGACCGATGCGGCCCCGTTCGACGGTGGCACCGATACGGCCCAGTTCGATGATGGGACCGATTCGAGGGAGGGAGACGGCGCGTTCACCGACGGGTGAGCCGCTACTGCCCCGACGAGCGACCGTTCGCTCGTTCGAACTACCCGGCGCACTCGAGACAGTATGAGCGATCACGTCACGGAGCCGGCCCCCGGCGACTCGGCCGGCGAGACGGTCGATCCGGAACGCGGTCGCGACGACCGCTCGATCGGTCGTGGCGAACGACTGGCCGCCACCGCTTTCGGCGGCGCGCTGGTCGTCGCCGGACTCAGGCGACGGTCGCTCGTCGGCGGGGCGATGGCATTGGGGGGCGGTTGGCTCGCCGCTCGAGGTCTCAGCGGGTCGAGTCGGCCCCTCAGAACGCTCGGTTCAGTAGCGACCGACGAACGCGATGGACCGACCCTCGGCGGTGCTGACGGACCGATAACGGTCGAGCGAGCGATCACGGTCGGCGTCCCTGCGGACGAACTCACGGCGTACTGGCGCGACCCCGAGCAGTTGTCGCGAATCATGGGTCCCGTCGCCGAGGTGACGGGGGCCGGCGAAGACCGGCATCACTGGGAGGTACGACCGCCGCGGGGACCGACCCTGACCTGGGAGACGGCGATCGTGGACGACCGGCCCGGAGAACGCTTGCGGTGGGAGTCGGTCGAGGGAGCGACGATGCGGGCCGAAGGCGACGTCCGCTTCCGGAAGGCTCCGGGGGATCGAGGGACCCAAGTGACGCTTCGGTTGCAGTTCGATCCGCCCGGCGGCAAACTTGGGGCCGCGGTGGTGCAGCGACTGGGAATCGTTCCGAAGACGATCGCGGAAACGGCGCTGCGTCGGTTCAAGAGTCTCGCCGAAACGGGCGAGATTCCGACGCTCGAGGCCAATCCGTCCGCACGCGGAAGCGGCGATCTCGTGTGAACACGCGGCGCCGACCGGAGTCGACCGACCGGGTGGCGAACCACCCGTCCGTCGTCAGGGCCGAGAGTCGGGAGCCGACGACAGGTTCTCGTCGGTCGATATCAGGTTCTCGAGGAGAGAGTCACCGAGTACGACCACGACGAGAGCGCCGACGATATCGAAGACGAGGTCGAAGAACGTGTCGGCCGCCCCGTAGGAAACGAGCACGGGTTCGAGCCCGAGGCGAGTGGCGGTCGCGTGAATACCGTATTCGCCGACCTCCCACAGCACTCCGGCGCAGGCGACGATGGCGACGACCCAGGACCGCGGGTCGCGCCCGCGGCGACGAGCCGCGGCGAAGGTTAGTCCACCGAGAATCGTCGCCGAGTGCGTGTGAGTAACGTGGTCCCACCACCAGAGGTCGTCGTACGGACCCAGCATGCCGACGGTGTGGGTGAGCATCGCCGTACTCAGATACGCACGTTGCCACGGCCTGAACGTCACGTCGTACCGGCGTTCGACGGCTCCGGGGAGGAACGTCGCCGCGATCGAGACGACGGCGTTGAAAACCGCCCCCGGATCACGCCGACGGAAACCGACGACGAGGACGGCGAGGATCGCGTACCGGACACCGCGATCAGCCTCTCTGGCCACCGATGTCTGCATTGGTTGGGTGGCAGATTGTAGTCGAGGTGCATAACGATACTGAAAGGAGACGAGCCCGCGGTTGGCGGCGGTCGGCGGTCACTACCAGCACAGGGGTCGGTCACTTACCGCGTTCGGGTCCGTATCGAGCCGGGAGGAGTGTCAGGAGGCGATCCGGGAGCGTCCGGACCAGGTATCCCGCGACGAGGACTTCAGCGATCGTTGGGAGCAGCCGTCGAACGGCGGTGTAACCGACCGCGACGACCAGCGCGGCTCCCACGATCAAGCGGAGGACGCCGTCGAGAGCGATCAACAGCGGGACGGCGATACCGAGTGAGAGCAGCAAGTCCTCGGGCGCGCCATCGTACCGGATCCAGCGACGCGGGGCGAGCCACCGCCCTCGACGATGGTCGTAGACGGCGCGGCTCGAGGTCGCCTCCCACGGCCGCAGTTCCAACCCGCCGCCGAAGATATCCATCACGCTGTGGACGGCCGCACCGAGCAACAGGAGCGTCGCGGCGATCGTCGCCGTCGTCGGGACGAGTATCGCGAACGGAGCGACCGCGAGAGCGAGCACCGAATAATAGACGGGATAGTGCAGCGTCTTCCGATGACCGACGTACATATCCAGATCGGGGAGAATACCGCCGACCAGGCCGGCGGTGAGCGCGACGCCGGCGAATTCGGGGGCGATGGCGGCAAGCGGGAGGGCGAGAGCCAGCCCGACGAGCGCGTGCGTTGGCAGCATCATTGTGTCGTACTACAGGCAACACAGCCGTTTGAGTATGTCGGTCGGTGATGTCAGCATCGGTCGGCCGCCAGAGTCACGTCCTGCGGGTCCGCTCGGCCACGGATCAACACCCCATCGGGCTCGATCCCGTCGCAATCTGCGCGGATTCGAGCGCGTCGCGCCGGCTTTCCGTCGGAACTGCGCACTCGTGTCACCGCGACGCGACGACGATCCGACGAGCGACCGTCCGACGACCGTCGCGGTCTTCGAGGGCTACCTTTGATGGGGTTCGACGCGGAACCACAGCGTGATGGCCGCCGATGGATACAAACTGTTCGGTGTCTACCTCTCGGAGGACGTCTTCGACGCACTCGAGGAGTTCCTGTACGAAGATGCCGGCGTCGTCGACTACGAGGAGTACTTCGATCCGACCGCCTCGACGGTCCCCGCGGGCGATCCGGGGGCCGACGCAACCGACAGGTTCGTTTCGGCGGTCGTGGCGGACTTCGCGGAACTGTACGACGAGGCGGATTTCGAGGCCCCTCGAGGCGTCGATTCCGACGCGTTCGTCCTCGCTCATCTCGCGGCCGAGCCCCAAACGGTCGCCACCGCTCGCGAACGCTTTCAGGCGGCCGCCACGATCCGAGAGACGGACCTCCGGACGGTCCACACCGCGATCCTCTCGGCGTTTCTCTCTCGGGAGTCAGCACACCGGGATCACTGATTCCCGGAGCCGTCGGGACTACGGAACCGGCTGATTCAGCGGTCCTCGTTCGGCGAAGAGACGATCGAGAGAAACGGGTGCCCGCGGTGCTTCTATATCATCCGCCAGCGGCTTCTCGCGCGACGGTGGATTCGCTCGGATCGGTTCCGGTACCACTGGAGTCGTCTTCGCTTCCGCTACTGGTCGCAGTCTCACTGGTGGACGCATTTCCGTCACCGGACTCGTTTTCTTCGACGAAGTTCTCATCTTCGTCGTCAGTTGTGCTTTCGAGAGCGGGTTCCCCGTCTCCGTCGCTGCCATCGACGGTCGAGTTGCCATCGCGGTGGGACGTGTTCGTCTGTTCCTCACCGGAGGCGCTGGCGCTCACGTTTCCGGCGTCGGCAGCTTCGGTTCGATTCGAGGTGTTCGAGACGCTGTCGTTCGTCGGGCGACTATCGGTTGCGTCGGTCAGTCCGTCCGACTCATTTCCCGCCGCGCCTGTAGCGTCAGCATCGCCCTCGTCCAGTCCGACAGCGCCACCAGCCGTTTCACCGGCTCCGCTGTCCATTTCATCCGATCTATCGTCCGTTTCACCCGCTCCACCGTCCGCTTTGATAGCGTTCGTTGCAGTCTCGTTCTCGTCAGTATCACTGCTCTCGTTGGAGTCGGTCTTCGGGTCGGTCTCGCTGAGAGTTCCGTCACAACGTTTCGACGCTGTAGCCGTCCCGCCGTCCGTCGTTCCGTTCTCGAGGCGTCCGTCCCCGTCGCATCCCGCTGTCGCTGCCGAACCGGCCGCACGATCCGTCTCTGCGTCGTGAGGGCCGCGGTCGTCAGGGGGACCACGAGCGTCACCGCCGGGCGGGCCACCCGCGTACTCGTCAATTGAAACGTTGCCGGCGACGGTGACCTCGAGTTCTTCGGTGTCGGTGAACGCGCCCGTGGTGTAGCCGACGCTCAGAGCGCTGCCGACGAACACGATCGCAACCAGCGTCGCAACGATGGGCTTACTCGTCATCGGTATCACCGCTAGGTCCGCCGCCGTCGATCGCATCGCCGCGGACGGCCGTCCCCGTCCCGGGGCTCGGTGCGTCAGCCTCGATCTGGTTCGAGGAATCGACTCGCGTGACTGCCGATGATTCGTCCGTATCGGGCCATTCGAACGTCGACGGGGACGGTCCGTTCTGCGGTCTCTCCCCAGCCGTGGCGACGTCGTGATCGTCTGCTTCACCGCGAGTCGCAACCGGTTCGACCACGTCGTCCGAGTCGGACGCGTCCGAATCAGTCGAGGTCGACGGTCCCGAGTCGTTCGGGTCCGTCCCGTCCAGGTCCGACCCGTCGGGGAGCCTCGAGCGCGCCGCGAGTGCGAGGACGAGCGTCGTCGCCGAACCGGTGAACACCGTCATCGAGACGACCCCGGGCGCTCCGGTTCGAAGGACGGTCGTATAGATCGTCCACCCGCTGTACCCCACGAGAACCGCCAGAACACCGACCGAATACAGTAGGTCCGATTTCGTGACGACGTATCGGTCCGTCGACTGCGACGCCGGTGGCGGATCCGTCGGCTGGGTCGAATTGCCACCTTCCGTCGCGGTCGATCCGCCCTCTCGAGAGCCGTCGATCCCGGTTTCGGACGGTTCGACCCTGCCGTCCGATCGGGGACCGGCCGACGCTTCTGGTTCGTCCGAGTCGTCGCTCCGACGCTTCGAACGAAGTTCCCAGGCCTCGGAGAGGACGAACGAGACGAGCGGGAGCGCGACGAGCAATCCGAATCCGACCGGCGTGTTGACGAAGGTGATCACGTGACCGATCGCGGGGATCGTAACGGTCACCCGACCGATGAGTTGGTCGCCGGCAATCGCGGTCTGGTCTGGATCCTCGTTCGCGTCTCCTTTCGTTCGGAACTGCACGTCGTTGCCGGAGTCGTCGACCTCGATCACACGGTGGGTCGTGGGACTTTCGCCCTCGGAGCGCTGGTAGGTGATCACGTCGCCCTCTTCGACCGCGTCCGGTTCGACGCCGGCGACGAGGACGACGTCTCCGGTTGAGATCGAGGGCTCCATACTGCCGGAGAGCACGACGAAGCTGTGCTCAGCGCCGGCGACCTGCGGAACGGCGTACGCGACGAACGGCAAAACGAGCGCGACGAGGAGAATCAGACCGCCGATCCGCGCCGCCGGCCAGATCATCGATCGAAGCTCTCCGAGTCCTCGAGGTGTGGCCGAGTCGGCCGATCCGTCGGTTTCGGTCGGTTCATCGGCCTCGATCTCGGTCGCCCCGTCGACACCGGACGGCCGCGGCCCATCGGTCGACCCCTCCGGCGGATCCGCACTCGCCTCGGCGGTGTCGACCGGCAGCGGTTCGTCGATCGATCCCACACCGTTCGCCGTTGATCGGCTCCCGTCTCGAGTCGATCCGTCGGTCGTGTCGTTGTCGTTCATGTCAGTCGCACCTCCCGTCGGCCGCACAGACCGCGACCGTCACGTGGCTGATCGCGTGGTAATCGTTCGGGGCGTCACCGGTTCCGGTCCAGCGTCGGGCGAACAGCAGTCCGCCGGACGCATCCGTCAGGTCACCCGTCGAGGCCCCGAACGGACCCCCGCCCGGGTGCCTGTACGTTTCCGTTCCGGGGCCGGGACCCGACCCCGGACCGCCGGCGATGTCGACGCGACAGAGATCGGGAGCCGACGCACCGTCGTCGGAGACGAGTTCGAACGCCACCGCAACCGTCTCGTCGCTCCCCGTCGATTCGGTGTCCGTCACTCGCAGCTCGTATTCGGCGGTTCCCTCGGTAAACGAGTAGGTGCCCGGTTCGATCGCGTTCTCCCCGATCCCCGATGGGCCGCCCGCCTCGAGTTCGAGTTTCCCGACGTCGAGACAGCACGGACACGAATCTGCGGGCGGGCAACCGGAGCCCGCCGAAAACGGCGGGGAGGACCGTCCGTCGTGTCGGCATTGATTACCGATCGCCGCGAGCGAGACGGTCGCCGACTCACCGCCGACGTAGCCCTCGAGGTCCCACTCGAGGCGAAGACACACCGGCGCGTCCGGCTGCAAGCAGTCCGTCCCGTCGGATTCGGGAGCCCCGTCGAGGGCGAGCCCGGTCGTGAGATCCTCGAAGACGTCGCGCATGGATCCGCTCGTCAGGAGTCGAGTCGGCTCACCGGTGTCGCAGTCGGCGACCGAAAGCGTGACCGTCGCGACTTCTCCGAGCGTTCCGAGCGATTCCGGACACGACCCCCGAAGCCAGATCGCCGCCGGGTTGTTCCCGTCGACGGCCGCGTGAGCCACGCGGAGTCGGACGGCACCGCGCCGGTGATCGGCGTCGTACTCGATCGGAATCCGGACCGCTCCGTCGCTGCGACCACTGTGCCCCGTCCTGGGCCCCTCGAGGACGTCCCACTGGACCTGCAAGTCGAAGGCTCCGGCCTCGAGGCCGATCCCGGCCCGCTCGGTATCGCCCAGAAACTGCTCCGCGGCGACTCCGGTTCCGATTCCGGTCGCTCCGGCGGCGCCGAGCGCGGAAAGCAGTCGCCTGCGGGAAACGAATCCCCGATTTCCGGTACCGTCGCTTCCTCGATCGGCAGCCTCGTCGTTCCCCCGATCGTCGGCTCCGTCGGTATCGGAATCGGACGCTCGCTTATCCGTCATCGTTCACCGTTCTCAGTCCGTCGCGGCGACTACCGACCGCGTTACGATTGTTCGAAATCGATTCGGATCGCTCCCGTTTCGTCCCGATCGGCTGGAGAGCGGCCTCGTCGGCGCTCAGCAGACGACGTCGTCTCCGCCGTTCGATCGTTTCGTACATGGATCCCCTTTCCATCGATTCGGTGTCGCTCTCGTCGGGTCTCTGGGTACCACTACCCGATATGTATGATCCCTATACGGGCTCGCACATCGAGTATACTGGCCCGTATACCGAGTATACCGGTTCGGAACCGGAATCTGACTGTCGGGGCCGTCGACCCAGAACGGCCGCTCATCGAGCCGTCCTCACCGTCGGTCAGTCCGCCGTCGATCCGGCGCCGTCGTTGTGCCGGCACTGCTCGCCGTAGAATCCGACGTCGAACGCGATCGAATCCGTCTGGACCTCGTTTCCGACGTCGACCGGCAGTTCCCACTCGAGACTTATACACGTCGTCACGCCCGGTTCGAAGCACGCACGTCCCTCGCCGTCGCCGGCCGCGGGCGCGCCCGCCTCGAGCTCGTCGTACTCCGTTTCCCGGTCGCCGTCGAGCGGGATCCCGAGGTCCGTCTCGAGGATTCCCGCGAGTTCCGCGAGCGTCCCTTCGAAGATGACTCGTTCGCCGGCGATGGCCTGACCGATCCGACTGAAGGCATCGATCAGTTCGTCGTCGTCTGCAGCATCGAAGTAGTGGACGTCCCACGGATTGCTCGCCATGGACTGTAACGTCGAGGCGTCCGCCGACCCGAATCCGACGGTGTAGAGTTCGGTGCCGTCGCTTTTCGCGTCGTCCGCAGCGACGACGGGATCGCCGCTCTGGTTGTGTTCTCCGTCGGACATCACGACCATGATCTTGTCGGCACCGCTCCGAGCGTTCGAACCGTTGAACAGCTCGTTTCGGGCAGTCTCCACTCCGTCCACGATGTGCGTCTGCCCGCCTCCCGACAGCCCGTTGATCGCCGATTGGACGTCGCCGTGGCTGCCGGTCAACTCCTGATCGAGCGACGCGCTGGTCGAGTAACTGACGAGACCGACGTTCGCACTGCTCCCCAGTTCGTCGATGAGCCCGTTCGCCGCGTTCGTCATCGCGCTCATCGATCCGGACATCGATCCGGACCGGTCGAGGACCAGGACGACGTCGATCTCGCCGCCGTCCGCTCCCTCACGATCCAGCTCGCAGTCGCAGTTTTCGTCGTACCAGACGCGGGTTTCGACGGCGTCGGCGAGGTCGCCCTCACCCTCGCCGCCGGTGTCGTCGACCGCCGATTCCGGTTCGGTCACCCCGTTGTCGTCGTTTGCCACCAGTTCGCCGTTCATCCAGATGTAACCCGGATTGGAACAGAGGTGGAGGCTCGTCGACAGGCAACCGGAGTCTCCGGGTTTGACGTCCTCGAGGCGGATCGGTGCGACCTCCTCGCCGTTGACCAGCATCTCACGGGCGTCTTCCCCACAGAACCCGTTCTCCAGGACGTACTCGTCCCAGTTCTCGATATCGCCGGTGTCGGGAACCTCCTCGAGGAGGTACGTCCCGGCTTCGTCCTCGAGTTCCTCCGCATCGTCGTACCCCATCTCCCGAATGTCCTCCAGACGGCCCGGGCCACCGTGGTAGGTGGTCTTGTAGTCGAGCAGGAGATCGAGCTCTCCCGATGCGAGACTGTTGTTTCCGAACATTTCATCGTCGCTAAAGTACGCGGTCGTGCCGAGGCCGACGCCGGCCGATGTGACGCCGATCGCGCCGAGTCCGCCCAGGAGCTGGCGCCGCGACAGACCGTACTTGTCTTCTGTCATGATTTGTCGCTCCCCGTCAGGGGAAAGCCCACCGGCGGAGTCGAACCGCCGCAACGGCCGGTATCGGCCGACGCAGCCTGCCGGGCAGGCGCTCGGTCCGTCACGTGGGTGAAGTGGTGCGTGATTGGGACGCGGTTCGATCAGCTACTGTACGGGTTGTTCGTGCCGTCGTTGTGACGCGACTGCTCCGCGTAGAAGCTGAATTCGAACTCGACCAGGTCGGTCTGGATTTCGTTGCCGACCTCGACCGGAATCTCCCAGTCGACGTACAGGCAGGGGTTCTCCGCGTCTTCGCCGCCGTCGAACGGTGCTTGCTCCCCCGCTTCGACGCCGTAGGCACCGTCGCCGTCGAGCAAGACGCCGTTCGACGCCGCGGCGAGCACCTCGGTGAGCGTTCCCTCGACGATCGCGTCGGTGGCCGGATCGTCGCCCTCGTAGTAGAGCGCGACTTCGATGCTGTCCGCGAGTTCGCCGGTTCCGTCCGGTTCGCCGGGATCGTTGACGTCCCCGTCGCTATCGGTCTCGGGTTCCGGTTCCGTGTACCCGTTCTCGTCGTTGGCAGTCAGCTCGCCATTGAGCCACAGGTACGCGGGGTTATCGATGATCCGGAAACAGAATTCCGCCCCGCCGCTGTCACCGGGCTTGACGTCGTCGAGCGTGAGTGAGACCGCATCGCCCTCCGCGACGTCGTCGCCGTTTTCGTCGACGACCTGCACGTCGCCGTTGATCGTTCCGCTCGTCCCGCCGGAACCGGCGCTTCCCTGATCGTAGGACAGTTCGTAGTCGACGAGCAAGTCGAGTTCGCCGGCGGTGAGCGTGTTGTCATCGAACGATTCCTCGTCGCTGAAGTACGCGGTCGTGCCGAGGCCGGCCCCCGCGGATGCGACGCCGATCACGCCGACGCCACCGAGGAGTTGCCGCCTGGACAGCGAGTGTATCTGTTTATCCGTCATGGTTGGTTCCCCGCCCGGTGTCCGCGATCGATTCCGTCGATTCGGCCCGGAGGGGCTGATTTATTCCACAGCCGTACACTCCTTATCTATGAGGTGCTTCGATGCCACTCAACGACCGATTCGAAGCGTTCTATCCCGGGTTCGGCGTCGCGAACGGGCGGTTTGATGGATCTAATCGGTCGTTATCCGGGGATAGTCGGACCGAACCGGGCGACGACCGACGGCGACGGCGCCGGTTTCGTCCCGGCCGACGGCCGACCGACTCAGTGAGGTATACCAGGTATACTCGAGCGCAGGTGCGCGGTCACGACCGGCAACACAGTCCTGCGATCCGGTATATCGCTCATACATACGGATCCCGGATCCACTCTCCCCACTAGCGGGGAGGGATACCGACAGATGTTATCGAGAACACTCGCAGTTCCGGAACGAGAGATTCATCAAGTGTTGAGCAGCGCACGCCGACGAGAAGCGCTCGAACAACTCAGAGGGGCGGGCGGTTCGATCACGGTTCGCGAACTCTCGGAACGGGTCGCGTCGGCGGAATCGGGCACGTCACCCGCCCCGCGAAACGTCCGCGAGAGCGTCTACAACTCGCTCCATCAAACGCACCTCCCGCGGCTGGACGAGCTCGGGGTCGTCGAGTACGACGACGATCGAAAGGTCGTCACGGCTCGAGACGGGGCGCGTCACATCTCGCTGTATATGGAAGTCGAGACCCCGGTCGGCCTCAGCTGGGCCGAATACTATCGGTCGCTCGGCGTCGTCGGTCTCTTCGCCGTCGTCGCGTCCCTGGGGGAGTTACCCGGCGTGGCGATCGTGGATCCGCTCCTCTGGGGGGTCGCGTTTCTCGTTCTCTTCGGATTCTCGACGGGCTATCAACTCTGGCAAAAACGCGGATCGCTACTGCGAATCCTTCGATCGTAGGCCCCTCTGATACGGACCGTTGTCAGTCCGTCCCGGAGCAACCGCGAACCGTCTCGCGATAGCACCGGGACATCGTTCCAACAGACCGTATAACTCGCCCGGCGGATCTCACTACCTCCCGCTGGACAGATCCTCGAGCAACGCCGTCCCGAAGTTATAGTACCGACTGCGGCGATGCACTCCCGTTCACCTCGCGGTTTTCGCTCCCGGCGATCGCTCACTCCGTTCGTTCACGGGTCACTTCGTTCTCCGTCTGCTCACGGGCACTCCGTGCTCGTTCGCACGGTTCGCGGGATCGAAGATCCCGCGATTCGCCGCGCGGTTCCCGCTCCCGACGGTCGCTCACGGCTCGCTTCGCTCACCGTTCGCCTCGCGGTTCTCGCTCACTCTGTTCGCTCCGAACCGCGCCGCTCCGAACCGCGCTCCAGCCGTGCGATCAGGTGTACAGGTAATTGCAGCGACCACGATACGAGTGAGCCTCGTTCGTCACCGGTCTCGACGCGCGTCGACGGCGTGGGCGCTCGAGACGAGTGCGAAGACGACCGCGACGAAGAACGCGACGGCGAATCCGGACCGGGAAACGATCGGTACCACTCCGGACCAGGCGAGACCGACACCGACCAGACAACAGGCCGCGACCGCGAGGGAGACGCTGTACCACGCGATACTGTCAGTGGCGACCGAGTCGAGATACGTCCCGAATCGTTCGGTCCGCTCAGTCCGTTCGATCAGCCCCCTGTCCCCGTCGTACTCGATAATACCCAAATCGTCCATCTTCTCCAGGTGCAACTGGTGGAGGGACGTGTACACTCGCTTTCGCTCCTTGTACGTCACGTCCTGAACCGAGGTGTCGTTCTCCCGAGCGGCAACGGAGGCGGCGAGCTCGCGGATCGGAACCGGTTCGCCCCCGTTCTCGTTCAGATACGTGATCGTGTGTCGACGCCGGCGGTTTGATAAAATCCCGAACACGTCATCGACTGACAGTGTCGACGATCCCTCCGCACCATCGCTCGACGTGGTCGACGCGTCCCCGTTCGTGTTTCGATCGTCGGTCGTCGACTCGGTTCGGTCTCCCGATCGCTCGTCCCGAGATCGCTCCGTCACCGGCTCGAGATGTGAACCTACCATTTTCCCTTTCCCTCGTGACAGTCACACGAATCGAAGCATACTAAACGCAAGCTAACCCGCCCGTAAGCTCGGAGGTGAGTCCAAGGTAAGTTACGACCTCGGGCGTCTCGCCCCCGATTGCGTATCGAACGACACAACCGACGACTACGTGCCGAACACGGGTGGAGAACCGCCGATGAGACGAACCGATACGAGCGTGGCGACCGTCACGAAAACCGCCGGTCGGCTCGTCGACGGGGACGTTCCCGCGTCAGTCGTCGACCGCCGCCTCGAGGGATTCGAGCCGAGAACGAGCCTCGAGGTACCGCGGATTCGACTTGAGCGTGTCTCGGGAGTACACCGACCGAAACAACGACAGTTTGGCGGTGACCGACGCCCGTTCGCGCTGTTCGTCGGATTCCCCGATCCGCCCTAACTGCGTCTCGATCGCCTCGATCGCGGTCTCCCGAACGATCGGTTTCCGGAGCACGTCGTCGCACTCGAGCGCGAGGAGATCGAACGTCGGTCGGTCACCGACGAGAGCGATCGTCCGACGGCGGTCGCCGACCGACTCGATCACGTCGTCGGGAGCCGCTCCCGGAAGTCCCAGTTCGAAGACGACGACGGTCGGTCCGTCTTCGAGGGCGGATTCGAGCGTTCGCCCGTCGGACGCACGCGCTACCTCGTACCGGTCGCTCAGCCACTCGCCGTACATGTCCAAAAGCCGCCGGTCACCGTCCGCGATCAGAACCGTCGGCGCGTTCGGTTCGAGGTGGCGCGTTCCCCACTCGGAGAGCGCGTCGAAGATCGGTTCCATATCTGCTCCGGCGCTCGTGAGCCGGTACTCGACCCGAAGCGGAGACTCGCTGATGACGGTCCGCTCGACCAGCTCCGCCTCGACGAGCGCCTCGAGCGTCTCGGAGAGGACTTTCCCAGAGATGTCGGGGATCACTTCCAGGAGATCATTGAATCCGCTGGGACCGTGATGGGTCAGCGCGACGACGACGACCGGATGCCATTTATTCGAGAGCAATGACAGGACATCGAGTGCCACGTGGAAATCGGCCGAGGCTTCGACCCGTGGTCGGCCCATACGTCTCGTTTCACCCCTAGCTATAAAATTGTTGTCCGAGTAAACAGTCACTAACGTATACATGGTTCAGATACTGATGCGACGACGGAATAGTCGAACATCCGTCAACCGCATTCGGAGACGAGTCGTGATCGCCTCTCGGAGATTTTCCGCTGGAGTCACGCGATCGGAGTTATGACTGCCGGGGACGAACGCGGCGTCGACCTCCTGCTGGTCGAGGACAACCCGGACGACGCCCAATTCGTCCAGCGGCTGGTGGTCAACTACCAGTCGGAGACCGAACCTCGAGAGACGACGGGGCCGCTCGTGATCGACGAACTCGATCGCGTCGATCGCCTCGGCGACGGACTCGATCGTGTGCAGCGACGGACGCCCGACGCGATCCTCCTCGATCTCATGCTGCCCGACAGCTCGGGGCTCGAGACGGTCGATCGGATGGTCGAGCACGCACCGGCGGTGCCGATCGTGGTGCTGACCGGGCACGACGAGGGCGATATCGGCGTCGAAGCGATCCAGCGCGGCGCTGAGGAGTATCTGGTCAAGGGAACGATCACCGCGACGGTGCTCGTTCGCACGCTCCGCTACGCCATCGAACGAAAGCGGAATCAGCGCGAACTCCTCGACCGAAACCATCGACTCGCGCTGTTGAACCGGATCATCAGAACGGACATCCGAAACGACGCGAGCATGATCGTCGGTCGGGGCGACCAGCTTCGGGACCGAGTCGACGCGAACGACGAAGCGGCTCTCGAGGCGTTGCTCGACGCGGCCGAGCACCTCGTCGAACTCACGGACACGTCAGCGGGCCTGATGGACGTCCTGTCGCCGGACGACCTGCAACGCGAGCCCCGCGATCTGAACGCGGTGCTCGACGCGGCGGTCACGCGAGTCCGACGGGAGTCCGACGCCCCGATCACGATCGACCGAACCGACGCGGTCGACGAGCCGATGACGGTCTACGGCTCGCCGATGCTCGAGTCGGCGTTCACGCACCTCCTGTCGACGGTCGTCGATCGCGCACACCGAGAATCGTCAGCCGTGAGCGTCAGCGTCGACGCATCGAACGACCGGGCGTCGGTGGCGATCGCCGGCGACGGGGTTCGGCTCCCCGACGCTCAGCGAGAACTATTCGTCGATCCGTCCTCCCGATACGAGGACGGAGCGAGGATGGGGATCGGACCGTATCTCGTCACGACCGTCATCGAAGACGTCGACGGCGAGATCGAAGTCGAGGACACCTGTGCCGCCGGAACGACGGTGACGACGACGTTCGAGCGGGTCGGCAGATCGTAGCGAAGCCGGCCGCTCGGAACCGGCCGCAGGGGCCGACGGTCCGCGAGTCGGCCTCACCACGACTCCGGCGTTCTCGTCCGTTCGCCATCGGGAATCGTGAACGCGATCTCGGTACCCTCCCCGGGTTCCGAATCGATCTCGATCGTCCCTCCGTGTTGTTCGACGATTTTCCTGCAGATCGCGAGCCCCATCCCGGTTCCCGACTCGGGGTCGGTGCCGGATCCCTGCGTGAAGAGATCGAAGACCCGGTCGAGTTCGTCGGGTTCGATCCCGCCACCGTCGTCGCGGACGCTGAACCGCCACGCATCGTCTCGTCGACTCGCCGTAACGCGAATCTCCGGTGAGCCGCTATCGGCGTGTGTCAGTGCGTTCTCCAGTAGATTCTGGAACAGTCGCCGGAGCAGGTGTTCGACGCCCGAAACGGTCGGCAGATCCCCGACGACGACGGTCGCGTTTCGCTCCTCGATCTCGAACCGAAGCGCCTCCAGAACGGCCGAGACGACCCGGTCGCAGTCGACCGACTCGAAGGCTGCCGCCGATGGCCCGATTCGGGAGTACCGTAACAACCCGGAGATCATCTCCTGCATGCGTCGATTGTTTCGCCGTGCGACCGCAATCAACTCCTCGCAGTCCTCGTCGACCGTCTCCTCGAGCGACTCGTCGAGCAATCGAAGGTAGTCTTCCGTCGTTCGTAACGGTGCCCGGAGGTCGTGGGAAATCGCCCCGGTAAACGCCTCGAGTTCGCGTTCCCGTCGACGTCGTTCGGTGACGTCCCTCAGGACGAGTACCCAACCGACGACGTCGTCGTGTCGTCGGAGCGGTTGGGACCGCACGTTGAGATACTCCGTTTGCCCGGCGTCCGAGGAAACCTCGACCGTCCGACTCGACGCGGTAGTCACGTCGAGCGCCGGCAGTTCAGCATCGGCCGGTCGGCCGACGATAGACGCCGACAGTCCGAGCAACGAGTACGCGGTCTCGTTCGCGTGAACGATTCGCTCGGCCGAGTCGAGAACGAGGACCCCGTCCGGAGAGCGTTCGACGACGGTCGAGTACGCGATCGGCGGGAGATCGAGGAGACGGTACCTGAACGTCGCGATTCCGAGGGCGATCGACGAAACTGCTGCCGTGGCGGGCACGAGGTTGACGCCGTCGTGGTCGAACGGTGCCACGCCGGCCGAGGTGAGGAAACTCGCGGTCATCGGCGTGACGATGGCGATCCCCAGCAGCGCTGCCTGCGGGAGATAGGAACGGCCGAGACGGACGGCTTCGTGGACGATGATTCCGAGCGCGAGCACTGCGAGGGTCAACACGTACACGTAACTGAGGACGACGTACGCGGGGCCGTTTTCCGCACGCCAGACGACTATCCCGTCGATCTCAACGATCCGCGTTTCGACGATAACGAGATCGTACGGATTCGTAAAGAGGAGCAGCAAGAACGCGACCGGAACGATAAATAACCCGACGACGACGCGGCGACGCAGCCAGTCCGTTCGATCGGTGTACGCGAGCGCGAAGAGGAGGAGCAGCGGGGCGATCAACTCGCTTCCGACGTACAGCAGTCTGTACAGCTGAAACTTCATTTCCGGGGTCGTACTCAGGAGTTTTATCGCGGAAAAGCCGGTCCAGATAGCCACTGCAACGTTCATCGTCCCGAATACGAGAAGTACCGGGCTGTGATCGTGTTCGCGTCGGCTCCTGAATGCGTACGCCCCCAGCCCGAGTGAGACGGCAGTAGCGAACAGGATCGGATAGGCGTAGACCGTGTGCTGCCACCCCATCACGTGCTGAAACGTTACTCGAGGAACATATAGGTACAGGTCGGACAGCGTGCTCTCTCCGACCGAGGCGGAGTGAGACGGTGTTCACGTCTCGAATCAGAGACTTCGGTGTGATTTCCGCTTTTCGTGGAACAGATCGCCCGCGGTGTGGTGTGACTACGGGTGATCCGGCGATGGTCGCGTCCCGGTATGTCGACGCGGCTATCAGGAAGGTACCTTCGGTACCCGAACGATTCCGAGGCGGGGGACAGGGGGTCCGGAACGGAGCAAAACCGCTGATACGGTCTGCTGTCTGTCAGTTCCCGCGCGACCGCGATCGGCCAGCGGTCGCGCCGGTAGGTCGGTACAGAAAACCGTCTGAAAGAACGGAATTACGCGCTTCACGCTGACGCGCGCTCGGCGCTCGAGTTCATCGGTTCAGTCCGAGCGCTGTCTCCGAGGAAACGGGCATCGAAATATCGCACGGGAAGCCGCGGGTCGCCAGTGCTAAGGCCCCTAACCAAACGGGGACCAGTCTTGTACATACAATACAATAAATATCGAATCAAAGCTGCCGCTCCACGTCTCCGTCTCCGAACGGCGAGCTACCGAGTTAGCTGCCACGTTCCCGTATTGAGTGGCCGAGAAACACGATCTCACGGACGCAGTGTTTCACGTCGATTGCTATGGTAACTACCTGCCAGCTCCCGAGTATGGGCGATCAGTCAACCCGATTACGTCGACCGAAGTCTCATCGAAGAGTGGTGGCAGACAGTGAAGGGAAGAGTTGACCGTATCCACAGTTCGCGGGTGGACACTCGAGCGAGCGGTAGATGTTAAATTGTATGAATAGAACACTATTACAACGACTGCGTCAGTCACGTAACGGATTGACGCCAGCCGAGGCACCAAATCAGACAGTACCGGCAAAAATAGTTCTACAACGTTGTCGTAGTTAATATTTGAATCGCCCACACGCACTCATCTGCCGACCAACCGCACGAAAAGTTCGATAAGCTCGGAATACCACTATTTTCTATCTCCTCCCAACTGAGTTCTCTTGAGGCCCGTTCTGCACCATTTCCCATACGCTACTCTGATGCACTATCTGATAGTATACCGTAGTCTTCGCGGGAGACCGTGACACTGCAACGGGGTCGACAAGATCCCTGTTGGATTGGTTATGTACTTTGCCGTCAGGTTTGTAGTGAACTTGTCGGTAGAGGGCGTGAATTCGGGAAAACCGGTCACTCGGAATCAGTCGAAAATTCGATGGGTTGGGGCGGATTTGAACCGCCGACTTCCTCCGTGTGAAGGAGGTATCATAACCAACTAGATCACCAACCCGCACGAGGGATTTCCCGTGCGTTTGACTTAAGGCTTCCTTTCAGCGGTCGTCCGCAGCCGCCCTCGAGCGGCCCACGCGGTCACGCGCGGAATCGAGCGCCCCGAAGGCCCTCGTTTCGGCTCGTCGCTCGAGGTCGGTCACGTCCTCGCGGACGCGGTCGACGCGGCCGGGTTCCGGGTCGCGCTCGCGGCCGAGAGCCGATCGGACCCGGTCCGTCACCTCGTCCGTCTGCTCCATCGCGCCGAGTCGAGCGTGCTCGGCGGCTCGTCGCAGGTAGTACAGGCTGTCGTGGAAGTGTTTGTTCATGTGGTTCTCTCCCATAGAGAGGCCGGACGAGAATATAGTTCTTTCGTAGACAACAGAATTCGAGCGTGCGGCACAACAGCGTCGGGACGGGGACTCTCGAGCCGGTGAGCGCGGTGCGAATCCGATTCGGCTCTCGAACGGCCGTGGGTCGTCCGCTCGAGTTCGAAGGCTTGCGTCCGAACGCTCGGAGTGTATGGGAACTCCAGTCCGAGCACCCAGTCTCGCACGGCTTCGCTCGACGACTCGGTTCCGACGATAACGAGCGTTGCACCCGATATCGGGCGCGTACGACCATCGTTCGTTCTAGTCACCGCCGGCGAGACGTAGGGGTGCGCGCTGAATATCGGTCTGTGATTCGTCCGAACGATCGAAATCGTCTCGACCGTCAGTAGCGGGTGCGTATTCACCGGAGCCCGGTCAGCGCGCCGTGGCGATCGGCGGCGAAATCCAATCTGTTTTGGAGGGCAGTTCAAGCAGACGGTCGTCGACTGGTAGAGTATGGCAACGAACGAGACGGCCGCTGGCTCCCGAGAGCGGAAACGGTTCATCGTGGAATGCAACGGCTGTGAGTACGAACGATCGGCAGACGGCCGCGAGGAAGCGACGCGAATCGGATCCGACCACCGACGAGAGACGGGACACGAACTCGTCGCTATCGAACTCCCACCGATGACCGAACCCGAGCGCTCATAGTCCCCGCCGTTCGTGGCCAAACTCGGGCCGCGATGGGACGATACAGAGTCGCGTCGATATCGAGTCCCAGAGCCGCCGTCTCGAGGCTAGTTATCGCGGAAATCGAAGCCGATTTGCTTCCCGTGTGCGCCTCTAGTAGCCACTGAAACGATTTACACACTGATCGTACAGTTGTCGCACGATCAGGTGTGCATTGATTTTCAGTAGCTACTAGAGTAGTCCGGCGCGTCCTCCGGTTCTCCGTCGCGAGCGTTGACCACGCGAGCGAACGTGAACAGCCCGTCCGAGAGCCGATTGAGGTACTGGACCGCGTCCTCGTTGATCTCCTCCTCGCCGGCGAGTGCGACCGCCCGCCGCTCCGCGCGTCGACAGACCGTGCGAGCGTGGTGAAGCGCCGCCCCGTGGTCGCTGCCGGTCGGAAGGATGAACGAGGTCAAGGGCTCGAGTTCGTCGTCGTACTCGTCGATCCAGTCCTCGACGATCTCGACGTGATCGGGACGGATCGCGGGGTCGTCCTCGTCCGGATCGGGATTCGCGAAGTCCGCCTGGACGACGTGGAGGTGGTTCTGGATCGCCGCCAGCCGATCGTCGATATCGTCGTGGCCGGTCGGTCGGATCGTGCCGAGCAGAGCGTTGAGTTCGTCGACGGTTCCGTAGGCCTCGATGCGGGCGCTGGACTTCGAGACGCGAGTCATGTCCCGAAGATCCGTCTGCCCGTCGTCGCCGCGACCGGTGTAGATCGACATGGTCGGATCGACGGCGGGATCGCACTTAACTTCCCTGTCACTCGACGCGCCGCGGTTCGCGTTCGCTCCGGAGGGACGGGGACTGCGGAAATCAGTACGTTAAACTCGCTTCGCTCACTACCATCACGTATGGCTCTGGAACTCGTCCACGAGTGTCCCGATTGCGGGGGCGAAAAGACGTTCTACCGCGCCGCCAGCACGACGCTCCACCTCGGGACGAAAGTCAAGTGGCACTGCCCCGACTGCGACTACGGCTTCGTCCGGATCGGCGACAACGGCACCGCCGTGGACTCGAGCACGGCATAGACTCGATTCTAAACCGATCGTCTCGACCCGCGTTTTCGTTCGAAACTTTTGCAGATGGTTCTGCCGTCGTAGAAACACTAGCGAGTCCCGTGACCGGCTGCCACAAATGGGGCGGGGATTCGATCGAATACCCGCACGGTGACCGAACGAGGACCGCGACCCGATCGATCGCTTACGAGTCGTCCGAAAGCGCCTGCCACGACAGCCGCGGATTCCGCGCGGCGCTCGTCTGGTCGATCCGACGGGCAGTAGTGCGTTCCGGCGCGGCCTCGAGCGTCGCATCGTCCTCGCCGGCGACCGCGTTGAACGCGGCGGCGAGTCGGTCGAGGGTGTCCTTGCTCTCGATTTCGGTCGGTTCGGTCATCAGGGCCTCGGGGACAATCTCGGGCCACTTGGTCGTCGGCGGGTGAACGCCGTAATCGAGCATCCGCTTTGCGACGTCGGCGGCGTCCTGTTCGCCGGCGCTGGCGACGAACTCGTGGTGGAACGGGCCGTAGGGAATATCGTACTCGATTTGCTCTGCGAGATAGTTCGCGTTGAGCACCGCGGAGGCGCTCGCGTCCGCGAGTCCCTCGTCGCCGAGACGAGCGATGTAGGCGAACGCCTTGAGGAGCACCAGCCAGTTGCCGTCGAACCCGTGGACCTTGCCGATCGTGTGTTCGGGATCGAACCGTTCGTAGACCGGATCGCCCCCTTTTGAACTCTCATCACGCTCGCGGACGCGCGGCGCGGGCAGAAACGGGGCGAGTTCCTCGACGACGCCGACCGGACCGGCACCCGGCCCGCCGCCGCCGTGGGGCGTCGCGAACGTCTTGTGGACGTTGTAGTGCATCACGTCGAAGCCCATGTCGCCCGGCCGAGCGCGGCCGAGCAGGGCGTTCAGGTTCGCCCCGTCGTAGTAGAGCAGGCCGCCGACGTCGTGGACCATCGACGCGATTTCGGTGATGTCGCGCTCGAACAGCCCGAGAGTGTTCGGGTTGGTCAGCATGAGCGCCGCGGTGCGCTCCGAGAGGGCGGCCTCGAGCGCCTCCAGATCGACCCGTCCCTCGTCGTCGCTGGGCAGGGAAACGACGTCGTAGCCGCCGAGCGCGGCGCTTGCGAAGTTGGTCCCGTGGGCGCTCTCCGGGATGATTACTTCGTCCCGGTGGCCCTCGTCGTTGTGTTCGTGGTACGCCGCTGCGACGCGGATCCCGACGAACTCGCCGGCCGCGCCGGCGGGCGGCTGGAGCGTCACCGCGTCCATCCCGCCGATCCGGCCGAGGTAGTCCTGCAGCCGGGAGAGGAGTTCGAGCGTCCCCTGAACGGACGCTTCGGACCGATCGGGGTGGACGGCCGCCGACGGCAGCGCCGCCACGTCCTCGGTGAACTTCGGGTTGTACTTCATCGTACACGACCCCAGCGGGTAGGGTCCGCTATCGATCCCGTAGATCATCTGCGAGAGCCGCGTGTAGTGGCGCGCCAGTTCGGGTTCGGAGAGCTCTGGCAGCTCGAGCGAGTCCCGCGTGAGGTCGTCGGAGAGCGGCGAACTGTCACCGTCGTCGGATCCAGCGTCGCCGCCGTCCGCGTCTCGTCCACCGATCTCGACGCACGTCAGGTCCTTCTCCGAGAGCAACGGTTCGTACTCGCCGTTCTCGACGTACCGGGCCTGGTCGTAGCGCGACTGTGCGGCGTCCGGTCCGTCTCCGTCGAATTGGTCTCCGCTCATCGTGCCACCTCCTCGAGGGCCTCGACGAATCGATCGATCCGGTCGTCGGAAACGCCGGCGATACAGACCTGAATCTCGTGGTCACCGAGGACGTGAACCGCGAAGCCGAGTCGCTCGAGGTCCTCGGCGACGGCCTGTGCAGGCTGGTCGACGCGGGCGACGAACTCCCGGACGTGGTGGCGGTCGTGGACCGGCGCTTTGACGCCGACGATGTCGTCGAGGCGCGCCGCGAGGTCCCGAGCTCGGGTGACGTCGCGTTTCGCGAGGTCGACCATCCCGGTCGGCCCGAGGACGGCGGCGTGTATCGCGGTCCGGAGCGCGACCCAAGCCTGGTTCGTACAGATATTGCTCGTCGCGCGTTCCCGGCGGATGTGCTGTTCGCGGGTCTGGAGGGTGAGCGTGAACGCACGCCGGTCGGTCGCGTCCTCGCTGACCCCGACCAGTCTGCCGGGAACCTGTCGCAGGTACTCCTCGCGCGTCGCGAAGAGACCGAGTCCCATTCCGTAGCTCGTCGGGAGGCCGAGCACGCTCGCGTCGCCGACGACGACGTCGGCACCGACGTCGACGGGCCGCTCGAGCAGGGACAGCGCGATCGGGTCCGAGCCGAGCGCGTAGAGCGCGTCGTTCTCGTCGGCGAGGTCGCCGACCGCCCCGAGGTGCTCCTCGATCGTCCCGCGCACGGTCGGGCTCTCGGCGTAGATCATCACGACCTCCTCGTCGACGGTCGCCTCGAGTCCCGCGAGGTCGACGTTTCCGTCGTCGATCGGATACTCCTCGACGGCGAGATCGGTACCGGCCACGTAGTTCTCGAGCGTGCTCCGCCGTTCCTCGCGCAGTAACTCGGGGACGAGCACGCGGTGGCCGGTCGTATCGCGGACGCGGTCGGCCAGCGTCGCGGCCTCGCCCAGCGCCGTCGCCGCGTCGTAGATCGAGCAGTTCGCGATTGCGAGGCCGGTCAGTTCGACCAGCAGCGACTGGTACTCGAACAGGGCCTGCAGGAACCCCTGGGAGATCTCGGGCTGGTACTGCGTGTACGACGTGAGAAACTCGGAGCGGTCCGCGAGGTGGTCGACCAACGACGGAACGTAGTAGCCGTAGTGGCCGCGTCCGAGCAGTTCGGTCACGTCGTCGTTGCGACCCAGAATAGACCGAACCAGCCGTCGCGTTTCCCGTTCCGTTCGCGCGTCGATGCCGAAGCGGTCCTCGAACGCGACGTCAGCCGGAATGTCGAAGAGGTCTTCGACGCTTCCCGCACCGACCGCCTCGAGCATCGCCGCGCGGTCCTCGTTCGTGTGGGGAGCGTACGGACTCCCCGTGGCGTGTGATCCGTGCATGATTAGCGGTGGTCCCGATCGATCGCTCCGGTCCGCCCCCACCCGCGTCGATTGCGTCGTTCGATCCGAGACACGATACGCGTCTCTAGCGGGCACGGGGTTATGAACGCACTCGTTTCGGACTGGCGGGCCGGTCGTCGCCGCCTCCGCGACCGTCGACCCACGACGCCCGCTCTCAACCCTGCAGGCGCTACACGGACCACTATACGCGACGCCGGTGTCGGAGGGTGGCATGGTCGACGCAGGCGACGAGACACGTGCGGACGAGAGCGAGACTCGAGACGGGGAACTCGAGGGAGACGGCGGAAAGGAACGGGACGCTCGAGACGGTCCGCTCGATCGCAGCGATCAAGAGATCGGGGCGGCGGCCGCGGGCGACACCGACTCGCTGCTCGGCGTGCTCCCCCACTTCTATCGCGGGGAAGTCAGTCAGGCCAACAGCGCCCAGGACCGGATCGATCGGACGACCGACTGGGCGATCACGCTCCTCGCCGCGTTGCTCTCGATCGTCTTCTCGAGTCGGAATATGCCCGCCTTCCTGCTCCTGATCGGGATGTTCGTCCTCTCGATTTTCCTGTTCTACGAGGTCCGCCGCTACCGGTTTTACGACCACTGGCGCGCCCGCGTCCGGTTCATCCAGGAGAACGTGTTCGCGAACGCCTTCGAGCCCGTCGGCGTCGAACATCCGGCCTGGCGCGAGGAGTTGAGCGACGATCTTCGGCACCCGACGTTCAAGGTGTCGACTCGGGAGGCCCTCTCTCGGCGCATTCGGCGCGTGTACGGGCTCCTGTTCGCGGTCGCAGGGGTCGGCTGGGCGTTCAAAGTCACGATGTTCACCCCGGAGCAACAGTGGACGGAAGCCGCCGAACTACCGGGGGTCCACGGTGCGATCGTGGCGGCAGTCCTCGGCCTCTTCTTCGCGAGCGTGATCGTACTCGGGCTGTGGCCCGGGGGACGGGAGGCGAAAGGGGAGATTCACGGCGTAAAACCCGGCGAGTGGAAAAACGAGTAACGGCGTCGGCGCTTCGTTACGAGTCGGAACGCGAGTCGTCGGGATCGGCCGCTGGCTCGATGTCGCCGCCCTCGTCCGACTCGGTTACGGAATCCGGTTCACCGGCCGACTCCGTGGGACCAGCGTCTCTTCCGTCGCCTTCAGTGACGGCGCCGGCGATCGGCTGCTCGGTACGCGCTCGAGCGAAGCAATCGATGGTGAGTTTCGCGCCGCCGAGGACGACCGGCCCGATGAACAGCCCGACGGCGCCGAATGCGATGAGGCCGCCGAAGATCCCCACGACGACGGTAGCGGAGTTGAAGGCGCTGGTATGGCCGATCAGTGCGGGACGCAGGTAGGAATCCGAGAACGTGACGAGCAGTCCGTAGATGGCCATCGCCGCGCCGGCGGTCGGCCGCCCCATCGCGACCAGGTAGGCCGCTGCCGGGATCCAGATCCCGAACGCGCCGACGAGCGGAAGCAGCGTCAGAACGAACGTCGCGACGGTGAGGAAGACGACGGCGGGGACGCCGGCGATCGCCAGCCCGACACCGAGCAGCACCGCCTGAATGGCCGCGACGGCGACGTTTCCGACGACGGAAGCCCACATGAGCTGATCAAGTCCCGTGCGAAGTTCGTCCGTAACCTCGTCGTCGATCGGTAACACCCACTGGAACCACGCGACGAGTCGGTCCCCGTCCCGCAAGAGGGCGAAGAGGACGAACAGCGTGACTGTCAGACCGATGAACATACTCGGTAAACTACCGACGAGACCGATCGCACCCGACGTGATCTCCTGAATGCCCGTCGCGATTCGCCCCTGATTCGACTCGTAGAGGTCCACGAGATCGACTGCGTACCCGTTCGTCTCGAGCATTCCCTCGATCGTTTCGACGTCGATCTCTCCCTGTCTGATAGACTCGACGACCCTGAGCGACTGTCGAACCGCGACCGAGATGACGTAGACGAGCGGGATCAACACGACGAGTAGCGTGGCGATCACCACCGTGATCGCCGCGAACGTCGGTCTGATATACTCCTCGAGTCGCCGCTGGACGGGCAGTAGAATGTACGCGAGAACGATGCCGAACAGGACGTATTGAAGATACGGGAGGAGAACGAACAGTGCGAGGAGACCACTGAGCAGCGCGAGCGCGGTCAGGCCGGGTCGCTCGACGATCCAGTCCGGAGGATCGGGACTGTCTGGCATGTGCGGGTATGCAATACCCCTATAAATTAGTCCACTGATATGATTCGCTAACAGTTTGGTTTCCGAGAACTCCGGAACAACTCACAGACGCTCCTCACGCTTCATAGCGAATGCGTAGTTCGGGCGAAGGCGTTACCACCGCAGCATCCGCGAGCGTAGCGAGCGGTTTGCGACGAGAGAGCATCGCTCTCTCGAACCATGAGGAATCCCGAGGCGGAAAAAGGTACGTTCGCTACTCCACGTATCGGTACTTCCGCTCGCCCATGCGGCCCCAGCCGTCGAAGACGAACTCCTCGGTGGGCGTCGTGAACTCCTCGACGTCGACGTCCATCTCGTGGTTGTGGGCGTCGTGGATCTCCTCGTAGTCATCCCACGACATCTCGTAGCGATCGGCGAGCTGTTCGTCGACGTTCAGGGCATCTATCTCCGCGGCCCACCCCTCTCGGATCGTCTCGGAGTGGATCTCCGCCTGTGCGCCGCTGCCGTAAGAGCCGATGAGCATCTTTTCGCCGGTCATCTCCCGGCCCTGCTCGCGAGCGTGTTTGAGGGCGCTCGCGCGGGCGACGTGGACGGAACCCGTGTACCAGTTGCCGACCTCGCGCGCGATGGTCAGGGTCGGATCGATCGTCGTGTCGTACCACTCCGCGTAGCGGTCGGTGTCCTTCAGGAGATCCATGTACTCCCGGAGCGCGTCGCGGTACTCCTCGTCGGAGTCGAACGCCTCTGGTCGGGGTTGTCGGCCGATTTCCTCGGCCAGTTCGTCCTCGATGTCCGTATTCCGGGTAATGTGGCGGAACGCGAGCAACGCCGCTTTCCGGACCATCCCCGGGAACGGCGTGTGGAACGGCGCGTAGACGAAGTCTTCCTCGTGGACCTCGCCCGCGACGCTCTCGTAGTCCTCGAGGGCCTCGCGCATCCGCGCGAGGTAGACCTGCACGGATCGTTTGCCGTCGACGGACGGGAACTGTTGGTTGGGCTTGAGGAAGTCCGTCTCGTCGGCCGAGCCGTAGCCCTGCTCGGCGGAGAGTTCGACGAGGTTCGGATCCTCGCTGATGAGCATCGCGACGGCTCCGGCCCCCTGGGTCGCCTCGCCGTCGTCACCGCGCGCGTAGAGTGCGGTGTCAGTCGCGATGACCAGCGCCGAGCGGCCGCGATTGCGGCCCGCGCGGATCCAGTTGTAGGCGTCGTCCAGGCTCTGGGTCCCCGCGATACAGGCGAACTTCCGCTCGCCTTTGTTCGCGTGATGGAAGTCGTCGTCGTACACCTGCTCGAGGCAGCCAGCGACGTACGTCGAAACCGGCTTCGAGTTGTCGAAGGCGCTCTCGGTCGCCACGTCGATTCGACCGATATCGGCCGGCTCGAGTCCTTTCCGTTCCATCAGTCGGTGGGCGGCGTTCGCCCCCATCGTGACGATGTCCTCGTAGCTATCGGGGAACGAACTCGCGTTGAGCCCGAGCCCTTTGGTGTACTTTTCCGGGGCTTCGCCCTTCTCCGGGGCGAACGTGCCGGGAAGGTCCAGTTTGAGGTTCCCGGTCCAGATCTCGACGGCGTCGATGCCGACTGCAGTCATGTCTCGTCAATACAGGTGATGGTACAAGGTATTGTCGTTCGGTGTTTCGACGATTGACGTAATAGTATGCTACTATTCGTCCTTCTATCACACAGACACGTATAATATAATTAATTTGGGGTTATCGTGCGAGTCACCGATTCGCTGTTTCCAGCGGTATCAAACACGGTGGTGATGATCGTATACTCAGAATCTCTATTATTACCAGTTGCTTGTAATCTAGTACTGACGGTACCTGTACCACCGTCGATACTATCGTCAGTGTGGCTATCGACGAGAGTGTTCGCCGTATCTCTCATTTCAAACTCGACTCGAGACAAATCGTTGTTTGGATCAGAAACACCTGTAGTGATATCGAACCGGTCGTTACCGGTTCCCGCGGCGCTGACCGTTATTTCATCGATAGATGGCGAATCTATCTCGAGAGTTATCTGTTCCTGTCCTATAGCGCCCGATTCGGTCTCATAACTAATCGTCATGTCCAGAGTCTGGCCACTCATATCAGTGACTGCGTACCAACCATCGGGTCTAAACGGCCCAATTTCTCCAATTGCAGTTTGACCGGGTTCGAACGGTTTCGTATGGGCGAATGGGTTGGAAGAATCTTTGCCAACCTGAATACCGTCGGTATCGGTGTTTGCGGTATCGACTTCTCCGATCACGCCGCCATCTGCCGTGAACAGGATTTCGCGACCCCCGCTAGCGTCATTAACGCGGGTCGGATTCGCAGGCCTGACATCATCGAGGGATATTTCGTCCAACGTTATCGTCTCATCGCCGTCGTTTTTGAGTTCGAATTCGACTCTGCTGTTGTCACTACCGGTCGATACCGGGTTGGAGGCTTCGAGATTTACGTCGGGAGCGTCGACGGAAATGGTTGCCACTGCCAGCCCGCCACCGCTTGAGACGAATACCTTTGCTTCGTCGCCGTCTGTTGCCTCAGCATCTATCGTCAGGTCGACAGTCACGTTCCCATTTTTGAACGTTGGATCAGGATCGAACGACGCATCGTCGATAACGCCGTCTGGATCCGAAAAGGAAAAGTCAGCCCGTCCGCCCTGTAGATCGGCGTACTCCTCGACACCGGCAGTCATCGTCACCGTGTTGGACGGTGCTCCTTTTACAGTTGTCTCACCACCGGAGACAGGGACATCGTTTCCAGCCACTGTTGCAGCCCTCCATTCCAGATTGAATCTCGTTCCATTTTGCTGTCCGGACGATGCTTCCTTCTCAGACCCGATATCGAAATCATCGCTACTCGTTGCCCCCTGACCGACACCAACGCGGGCGATCTCGAGGGTATACTCCCGCTGGAGTACGAGTTTTACTTCGTCGTCGGCCATCGTCTTCTGAACGGTAACCCCCGCGTTGTTCTCGAGTTCGCTTTCCCAGATCGCTTTCCGTTCAGTCGGAATCATAAGTTCTGACCCATCCTCTAGCGTTTTCGTCCGTGGCTCATCGAGGGGCTCGAGAGAAACTGATGTTACGCCAGACTGTGTCTCCGATAGATTGCCGTCGAGCAATATGAGCGTGATCCGTTCGTTTTGAACCAACTGTTGGGACCCGATCGAGACGTTTGCCCCATCATGTTGGTTGTACAGCAACGAGTGCTCGATGACAGTGCGCGGGGCATCGCTGTATTCGTTGTAGTCGGGTTCGTACGCGAGAAACCGCGTTTCGAACTCGGAGTTTTCCCCGTTTTTGGGATTGATACGAACTGTCGACGACGGAGTGACGGTCTCGAGGCTCCCAGTCGGCGCAGGTGGGTTCATCGAGAAGGTGCGAGTCGGATACTGCGTTCCAAGCGTGACGGATGCCGACTGCGACGTGTTCAGCATTCCTGCGTTCCGAACCATGTTTCGCAGTTCCTGTAGTTCGCCGTGGACCTGCTGGTTATGCTCGTACTCGAGTGCACTGTTTTCCGCAGGGACCGTGTTGACCTGATAGAGCGCGAGCGCGGCGAAAATAATAGCAAGCATCAGCACCGCCCCTATCTGGACGGTCACTGCACGCTCGTCTCTCCGCAATGACATAGCCGAGGATAGTCATGATAACGTAAACGTCTGGTGGCTACGGAACGGCGAACCCGTCGCCCGGAACAAATCTGCCGCTCGAGTCGCCGCGTATACTCGTTACTCGTCTTCTTCGACGACTTCCGGATCGCTCATCGCGCTCTGGAGGCTGTCGAGGCCGTTGATCCACTCCGTGACCAGTCCGTACTCGAGGTCCTCGGCGACGGTCATGTCGAGTTCGTTGCCGTCGATGATGAGCGTCCCGGCCTGGGCCGCGTAACCGAGTGCGGCGTCGAGGTCTTCTTCGGCCTCCGCGTCGGCCGCAGCGCCGAGATAGTCGCCGACACTGCCCTCGTCGGCGGGTCCGTTGGCGACGTACTCCTCGGCCGCGAAGAAGACGCAAACCAGACTCGTCTGGACGCCGTCGACGAGGATCAGCTTCTCCTCGTCCTCGATATTCACCTCACTGAGGACGATCTCACGAACGTCCGCGATCTCTCCGAGCGCATCCTCCTGATCGAGTTCGTCGTCGTCGTAGGCGGCGACGATCTTCGCGATCGCGATCGCCGTGTCGTCCTGCAGGTTGAGCAGGAGCCGCGCCGACGATTCGTCCTCTGGATCGATGTCTTCGTCTTTGATTCGACCGATCCAGTTCTGCCAACGTTCCTCCGAGTAGAACTCGGTCGGGGGATTGCTCATACAGACACCTACACCGGCCGCTTGAAATGCCTTTCTCTACACTAGCCACAGCGAGTGACTGTTTAGCAGGACCGAAAGAGTGCGAAATACCCGCCTACAGCCGGTCAGCTGACCCGCGAACGGATCCTCCCGCCGTTGGTTCCTCGAACGGTCAAACTGTAATCAGCGATTACTCCGGTCGCTCGAGCGTCGCTTCCGTGTCGATCCCGTAGACTCGCGTCGGCGTCTCGACGTGGGCGATGCGAACCGCGGTATCGTGCCCGTTCTCGAGCAGCCACCGAACCCGCCGCGGGACCGTCTTGGGCCCGAGGACGGCACCCGGCCGGTCCGGATCGTCGATGTAGTCGGTCTCCATCAGGAACGGCTCGCCGCGCTCGGCTGCGGTCTCGAGGCGATCCTTCTCGCACATCACGCTCGGCGTCGGCCCTTCGAGGCGGCCGCCCGCGTAGTGTTTCACGACGCGGTGGGCGGGCATGCCGGCGTCTTCGGCCCACTCCGCGACGGCCGTCAGGTCCTCGCTGGCCTCGGTGTGGAGCTGGACGGCGCACTCGAGGTCGGCCCCGTGGTCGAACGCGCGGCGCATGACCGCGTTCGAGGCGTCCCAGACGTCGTCGTCGACCTCGTAGTGTGGCCGGCCGGATTTCAGCGCTAGCGCCTCGCCCGACTCGACGTACTCGGCCGCGACATCGATTCCGGCCTGCATGAGGTCCCGGGCGTCCTCGGGCGTGAACCCGCGGTCGTCGACCAGCCGCGAAACGAGACCTGGGTGGACGCCGAGGACGGGCCACGCTCGGCCCGCGAGTTCGCTCGAGGCCTCGTCGACGATTTCGACGGTGCGCTCGAAGACCTCGCGGAAGTCCTCGCCGGTCTCGGCCTCGACGCCGAGATGCCAGGAGGGTTTGTTCACCACCAGCAGGTGGGTGCCGCCGACGCGGGCGAAGTCGCGGACGGCGTCGATGCCTCGGTGACTGTCCGGATCGAGGTGGAGGTGGTCGTCCAGCACCGGCGTCTCGTCGATCATACCCGATACTGGAGCCCCGCGCTCGAAAAGTCACTGATTTCCGGGCAGGGCGGCCGACGGACGTGGCTCGATCGCCGGAGAGATGTCGATCGGGACCGGCCATGCGTCGGCTATCCACCCGTGGGAGGTATCGGACGATGAGCGTCGGTGGTCGCACCTGTTGATAATAGTTATTATGGCGGCTGTAATTAGTGCCGCAATGTATCAATATGCGTGATCACGTATGAGCGACACTGGGGACGGGCCGGCCGGTGACGGCCCGGCGGATCAGTTCACACAGCCGGATCAAGAGAGCGGGCCGAGAGTCGAGTTCTACGGCGGCCGCGGGATGAGCGCGTTCCCGATCGCGTTTTTCATCGTCTGGGCCATCGTCCAGACCGCGCTCTGGCGGATCGGGGACACGGGCGGGCTCATCGTGGGCATCCTGGTCGGACTCATCGTCGGGATGTTCTTCGCCCGGGGTGACTGGAAGCACTACGCCAACACGATCTTCGAGGGGATGACCCAGCCCGTCGCGGTGACGGCGATCGTGGCGTGGATCTGGGCCGGCATGTTCGCCCAGTTGTTACAGGACGGCGGCTTCGTCGGCGGCCTCGTCTGGCTGGCCGACACCGCCGGCGTCGGTGCCGCCCTGTTCCCCGCGATCACGTTCGTTCTCGCCGCCGTCTTCACGACGGGGATCGGGACGGGATACGGCGCGACCGTCGCCTTCGTCGGGCTGTTCTTCCCCGCCGGCGTCTTGCTCGGTGCGAATCCCGTCCTGTTGTTCGGCGCGATCCTCTCGGGCGCGATCTTCGGCGACAACCTCGCGCCTGTTAGCGACACGACGATCGTCAGCGCGGTCACGCAGGACGCCGACATCGGCGGCGTCGTCGCCTCGAGATTCAAGTACGTCATCATCGCTGCGATCGTCGCCTTCCTCGGCTACGTCGTCGCCGGCGGGGCGATGGACGGCCTCGAGATCGGAGCCGAAGCCCAGGAGATCTTCCTCGAGGGAAGCGAGGCGATCGGCCTGATTCACGTCGTCTCGATGCTGGCCGTGATCGTCGCGGCGATCGCCGGCCGCCACATCGTCGAAGCCATCTCGTGGGGGATCGTCATCGCGGTCGCGTTCAACCTCGTTTTCGGTCTCGAGGGCCTCGGCGGCATCGTCATGTTCAACGCGCCGCCGGACGCGCCGCTGGCAGAGCCGTTGTCAGGCTTGCCGATCCTCACGGTCGTCGAGGACCCCGACGCGGTCGGCGTCGGCGGGAGCCTGATGAACGGCGTGGCCGGCTTCCTCGAACTGTCGATCCTGGTCTTGCTGATCATCGGCGCGGCTCAGATCATGATCCGCGGCGGCGCGTTCGAGGTGTTGCTCGAGTGGTCGATCGAGAACCTCGCGACGAACGTCCGCAACGCCGAACTCACGATGGTCGGCTCCGCGGCGCTGATCAACGCGATCATCACCATCAACACCGCGGCCGAGGTGGCGATCGGGCCCTACATCTCGAAGATCGGGGAGCGATTCAACCTGAACGGCTACCGGCGCGCGAACATCTTGGACGGCCAGACCGCCGCCCTGGGCTACATCTTCCCGTGGTCTGGCGGCGTGCTCGCCGGCTACAGCGCGATGCAGAACCTCCCCGACGAGTACGGCTGGTTCGAGCAGTCGATGCTCGTCACGCCGATCGACGTCGTCCCGTTCGTCTTCCAGGGCTGGCTGCTCGTCGCGGTGTTCGTCATCGCGGCGTTGACCGGGTTCGGCCGCGAGTACGTCATCGATCGCGAGAGCGAGGAGGTGGCGCGCGTATGAATTTCTTCGAGAAGTACCTCAAAGGCTGGCAGTTCCGTGCGAACCGGCCGACGCTCGATATCGGGTCCGAGATCGACATCTTCGTCGCGGAGACGAACGGGACCAGCGGCCGGGCGTACATCGGCGACACGGAACTGGTGATCGACGGCGCCGGGCCGGAGACGGTCGAGAAACAGGTGCGGGTCCGCGTGACCGAATTCGACGAGACGACGGCTACGGGCCGCGGCGAACTCCTCGAGATCGTCGGTGAGAGCTCCTACAGCGGCTGATTTCTCCAACCCCTCGCCGTCACGGCTCGAGCGTGACCGCTTCGTCGGCCGCGTTCCGAAGCGCGTCGGAGCGGCCGTGCGTCCCGGGCGCGATCGCGATCGTCTCCACGCCGACGGTACCCGCGTACTCGAGGACGGGTTTGAAGTCGGTATCTCTCGAGGCGATGGCGAGTCGGTCGATGGTGCCGTCGCCCGCGAGCGCGGTCGCGTCGACGGCGAGTTTGACGTCGACGTCGCCGCTGGTGACGATCACTTCGAAGCCGCGGGCTTCGGCGGCCTGAATGAGGCCGGGGGTCGCGTGTTCGTCGAGGTAGAGTCGGATGACGCCGACGCGGCCGAGTTCGCGGGCCGCGTCGCGCAGGTCGTCGAGGTCGACGTCGAACTCGTCGCGGAAGACGTTCGGCCCGTCGACGAAGAGGCCCACCGACGGTTCGGTGGAGGGCTGTCGGTCGCCGGAACGGGCGAGTCGGGCGCGAACGCGGTCGAACATACCCGTGCTTTCCGCGGCCGTGAGATAGATGTGACGAAACGCCGTGTGGGTCTTCAAACGGAGCATCCGGCGGAAAAGGAGACGGACGGAGCACCCTGCTATCGCGTCACCGATGAGGGCCACATCTACCCCACCGATTCGCTTCCTCGGTTCAGCGAAAAGAGCGGGCGCTAAGCCCCCGTTCTCGAGGAGCGAGGCGAAGCCGAGCGAGTCGGGCGGGGAAGACAGCGCCCGCACGACAGCGGCCCGCGGTTCATCGGTAGCTCACTTCGTTCGCCCTCGCTGCCGGTCGATCACTCGAAGACGAAGTAATCCCGTTCCTCGCCCTGGACCGAGATCCACTTCGGCTCCGTGAGTTCCCGGAGGATCCACTCGCCGTGGTACCGGCCGAGCCCCGATTGCTTGACCCCGCCGAAGGGAGCGTTGTGGTCCTCGTTGATCGGCTGGTCGTTGATGTGGACCATGCCGGCTTCGATGCGGTCGGCGAGGTCGCGGGCGCGATCCCCGTCCTCGCAGAAGACCGACGCCGAGAGGCCGTACTCGGTGTCGTTGGCCAGTTCGATCGCCTCCTCGTCGTCAGAGAAGGGGATCACGGGCGCGACGGGACCGAAGTGCTCGTTACAGGCCGTCGGCATGTCGTTCGTACAGTCCGAGAGGACGGTCGGCTCGACGAACAGGCCGTCGGCCTCGCCGCCGGTCTCGAGGGTGGCACCGGCCTCGAGCGTCCCGTCGATGAACTCGACCAGCTCGTCGCGCTGAGTCTCGTTCTGGACCGGGCCGAACGTCACGTCCTCGTTCTCGGAGGGGTCGCCGATCACGAGCGACTCGGCGTGGTCGACGAGCAAGTCGACGTACTCGTCGTACAGCGACTCGTGGACGAGGTGGCGGTTGATCGAGATGCAGACCTGTCCCTGATGGAAGAAGGAACCGAACGCGCCGGCGCGGGCGGCTCGCTCGAGGTCGGCCTCGTCGGTGACGACGAAGGGCGCGTTGCCCCCCAGCTCGAGGGCGGGCAACGCGAGGCTCTCGCCGGCGTTTTCGGCGACGCCCTTGCCGACGGCCGTCGAGCCGGTAAAGGAGATGACGCGCGGCGTCGGGTGGCCGGTCATCCGATCGCCGATCGCCGAGCCGCGGCCGGTGACGACGTTGACGACGCCGTCGGGGACGCCGGCCGCCTCGCAGAGCTTCGCGATGAGCAGCCCGCCGGTGATCGGGGTGTCCGTCGCCGGCTTCAGGACGACGGTGTTACCCAGCGCGATCGCGGGTGCGAGGGCCCGAAGCGAGAGGTGCAGCGGGAAGTTCCACGGCGAGATGATACCGACGACGCCGACCGGCTCGTGGACGATGTGATTGTCCTTGTCCTCGATCGACGAGGACGGCCGAACCTCCTCTTCGGGCGGCTCGAGCTCCAGCGCCATCTCCACGTCGCCGGTCGCGGTCGCGAACTCGCCCATCGCGCGGTAGCCCGGCGTTCCGGCCTCCGTCGCGAGCAGGCCGGCGATCTCCTCGAAGTGCGAGTTGAGTTCGTCCAGCAGGTTCTGGACGATCTCGTTGCGCTCCTCCCGAGGAGTCGCCGCCCAGTCGGATTGGGCGGCCTCGGCCGCCTCGTATGCGGCGTCGACGTCGGCTTCGGTTCCCGCCGGTACTTCCGTAAAGACTTCCTGTTTCGCCGGGTTCTCCACCGGAATCGTCTCACTGCCGGTGGCGTCACGCCACTCGCCGTCGATGTACAATTGATTCCAGTCGGCCCGTGGCTCGAGTTTCGGAGAACTCATTCGACGGCATCTAGGTTAGTTTTAGGCATATACCTTCGGCAACCGGAGACGATAGTCCGTGCTGTTGTAACGACAACCGGTTACTTTCGCGAAGAACACGCGGCTGTCGTGCGATCAACTGTGCAGTAACTGTCAGTGCTACGATAACGGGGATCCCCAGTGGGTCCGACCGACGAAAAGACATTACTACTCCGCGGCAGATATCTCGAGTATGCCGCTTCAGACGCCGCCGTTACGTGGGTTACACGACGAGCGCGGAGCGAAGTTCACGGAGTTTGGCGGCTGGGATATGCCGGTCGAGTTCGATTCGATTCGAACCGAGCACGCCGCCGTCCGGGAGGACGTGGGGATCTTCGACGTCTCGCACATGGGCCAGATTCACGTCACCGGCCCGGACGCGACGGCGTTGATGCAACGCCTGACGTCGAACGACGTCTCCCGGCTCGCGGTCGGCGACTCCCAGTACGCCGCGATCACCGACGAGGACGGGATCATCGTCGACGACACCGTCGTCTATCGGCTCCCCGATGAAGACGGGCGGGCGACGTACCTGTTCGTCCCCAACGCCGGCACCGACGAGACGACCCACGAACGGTGGCTCAGCTACCGCAACGAGTGGGACCTCGAGGCGACCGTCGACAACCGGACCGACGAGTACGCGATGTTCGCCGTGCAGGGCCCGAACGCCGTCGACCTGGTCGAAAGCGTCGCCGAGGAGTCGGTGAGCGACCTCGAGCGGTTCGAAGCCCGGTACGCGACGATCGACGGGATCGACTGCTGGACCGCCCGGACGGGGTACACCGGCGAGGACGGGTTCGAGTTGATCGTCCCCTGGGCGGCGGCCGAGGAGATCTGGACGAGCCTGGAGTGCCAGCCCTGCGGGCTCGGCGCGCGCGACACGCTCCGTATCGAAGCCGGCTTGCTCCTCGCCGGCCAGGATTTCGACCCGGACACCAACCCGCGGACGCCGTACGAGGCCGGCATCGGCTTTACCGTCGCCCTCGAGACCGAGTTCGTCGGGCGGGATGCCTTAGCGGAGATCGAGGCGGCGGGCGTCGAGGAGCGACTCGTCGGCTTCCAGTTGATCGATCGCGGCGTCCCCCGACACGGCTACGACATCACCACGACGGAGAGCCGGGTCATCGGCACCGTCACCAGCGGGACGATGAGCCCGACCCTCGAGCGACCGATCGGCCTCGGCTACGTGCCGGTCGAATACGCCGAACCGGGGACGACGCTGCAGGTGGTCGTCCGCGGGCAGTCCAAGAAAGCAAGAGTTGAAACCACACCCTTCATCGACACAGTATAATGAGCTTCGACGTTCCCGACGATAGACGGTACCTGGAATCGCACGAGTGGGCACTCGAGACCGACGGCGTCGTCCGCGTGGGCATCTCCGACTTCGCACAGGACGAACTCGGCGACGTGGTCTTCGTCGAACTCCCGGACGAGGGCGACGAGCTCGAGCAGGGGGGCGAGTTCGGCGTCGTCGAATCGATCAAGGCGGTCTCCGACCTCTACGCGCCCGTCGGCGGCGAGGTCGTCGCGATCAACGACGACCTGTTCGACGCCCCCGAACTCGTCAACGAGGACCCCTTCGGCGAGGGCTGGATGCTCGAGATCGAGGCCGACGACCTCGACGAACTCGCGGGCCTCCTCGACGCGGACGAATACGAGGCCCAGATCGCCTGAACGCGGTTGCGATAGTAGACCCGTTTCAGCGACTAGGCCATCTGTCGAGAATCCGGATGACGCCCCCCGAAACTCTCGATTGAGCAGTCCCTCACACGACAGAATATCTGGACTACTCGAGCGTCACGAGGTGCTCGAGCACGTCGTCGAGCGGTGCCGACGTGACGGCCAGCGAGTAGCCGTCGATTCGCGCGAGTTCCCGCGCGTGGTCCCAGAGGTCCTCCTCCTCGAGTCCGTGGAGGATCACGGCGTTCGGCGTCGGGTTGATCATCCGGAGGGCGATGCCGACGCCCTCCCCGCGCGTGACGTTGGTGAACACGAGTACGCGGCTCGTGCTCTGGCCGTAGAGCCGGAAGAACTCCTCGCTCGAGAGGCGAGTGATGGCCTCGATGCTGTCGATGACCGTGTGGCCGCTGACCTGATCGGTGCCGCTCGAGGCTACTTCGGTCGCCTCGAGGTCGTCGTACAGTCGCGTGAGGGGAAGCGAGGTGGCGTACTCCCGGAGGTCGTAGACGATATCGCTGTCGAAGCCCGCCGAGAGGACTCGACCGTACTGTCTGATGCGCTCGCCGCCGCGTTGCTCGTCGATCTCGAGCAATCCCTCGACGAGTCGGCCGACGACGCCGATGCCGGGACTCTCCCGGCGGCCGCTCTCGTAGTCGGAGATGACCGACGACGAGACGTCGAGTTCGGCCGCGAGATCGGTCTGTGAGACGCTGAAGTCGGTGCGCCACTTCCGGAGCGTGGCCCCGGGATCCTCGCTCAGCGTGATCTCCCCGGCGATTTTCTCCGCGAGTTCCCGTTTCGGTCCGCGTCCGCTCATACGCGACGGTCGGGCGGTCGATCCAAGTAGCTACCGGAGACGGGTCGATCGCTCGCGCAGCGGAGTTGACGACCGAGGCCAGTACGGCCGGTCGACAGCGTCTCGTCTCGAGCCCCCAACAGCCAAGTCCTCGCGGTTCGAGTCGGCGGAGTATGCCATCGACCGTCGTCCACGTCGCGTTCGCGGGGCTGCTCGGTGTCGCCTTGCTCGGCGACGAGTTCGACACTCGAGCGATTCTGATCGTGATGGGGTGTGCTGCGCTGCTCGATCTGGATACGCTGATCGGCGTCGTCGTCCCCGGAACGCACCGCGCCGCGTTGCACAACGTCTGGATCGTGCTCGTTCCCGCCGCCCTGTTGCTGTGGGACAGCACGATCCGCGAGAAATCGGTCGTCCGAGAACGGTGGGGGGAGTACGGTCACCGCGTCGCGTGGACCACGCTCGCCGCGTTGCTGTTCGCTCACATCCTGTTCGACGCGTTCTTCAACGGCGTCAATCTCTTCTGGCCGCTTCACGACCGGTTCTACGATCTGTCCGGATCGCTGCTCGTGACCGATCAGCGCGGACTCGTCCAGACGTTCGTCGAACTCGATCCCGGCGGCGTCGCCGAGTCGACGGCCCGCGGGACGACCGAGAACACCCACTACAGGACCGGCTTCGATCCGACCCGCGACGAGCCGTCGGCGGGAGTCGAGCGGATCTTCCCCGTCGCAGCGACCGGCGAACGGTTCGTCCTCGCCCTCGCCGGATTCGCGACGGTTTTCGTTCGGATCGCCGAGGATCGGCGGTCGGAGTGAGAGAAGAACGTGAAATCCGAGACGTCGCTCGAGGCGGCTACTCCGCCGCCCCTTCGCTCGAGGACGGGGGGTCGGTCGTCTCGACGTGCTCCCGCAGCCACCCGATCGCCGCCTCGACCGTCTCGAGATCGGTACTCGAGACGCGGATCCGGCCGGGCCGGTTCTCGCTTCGCGGATAGCTCCCGACCGCGACGTCGAACCTGTCGCTGACTCCCTCGAGGACCTCGTGGAGTGATCCCTCGGGTGCCGGCGTGTACAGCGTTCGAGCGACGGCATCGCCCTGAAATTCGCCGGCGACCGCCTCGAACATGGCTTTCATCTCGTCGGGAATGCCGGCGAAGACGTAGACGTTCTCGACGATACAGCCGGGAGCCCACCCCTCGTCGACGACGATCGGCGTCGCGCCCTCGGGGATCGAAGCCGCGGCGTCGATATCGAGCTGGAGGTCGTACTCCTCGACCATCTCGGGGTTCTCGTCGCGGAACGCGGCCGCTTTCTCGACTAATCGCTCTCGGATCTCGCCGTGGACGACGAACTCCCGCTCTAAGCCGTCGGCGACGGCTTCGACGGTCACGTCGTCGGGCGTGCCGCCGATACCGCCGGTAACGATCACGGCGCCGAACTCGTCGCTCCACCGGGCGACGTAGTCGGCGATGAGCTCCCGGTCGTCGGGGATCGTCAGGATTCGCGTCACGGAGCTGCCGCGCTCGGTGATCCGCTCTGCCAGCCACGACGCGTTGGTGTTGGTGGTCGACCCAGCGAGAATTTCGTCGCCGACGGTGACGATCGCGACGTTCATGGGTCGCTTTCGAGTTCCGGGCAGTTATCGGCTCCGGGACCCGACCGGCGAGTAGCTCCGGTTGCTGGCCGGCGGCGGAACGGTCGATCGATTCCCGAAACCACCTCGATCACGCTCTCGTGCGCGCGCTCTCGCCGATCGCCAGCGCCACGGTTTTGTAACTCGTGTGCCAACTGACCGTATGGTCGTACTTACCGGCGGCGGGACTGCGGTCTCGTCCTCGCCGCCGAGCGATGGTCGCCGTCCCATCGGGTCGACGGTGGGAGTTCATTTACGCCGTACTCGAGCACAGAGCGGACCCGACGCGACGGTGACGGCACGGCGTCGCTCGCAGTCGCCGGGGTGGAACCGATGGTAGAAGTGGATCTCGCGTTCTCGTTCGGGCGGCTCCTCTTCGCTCTCTTCCTGGTCTTTCTGAACGGCTTTTTCGTCGCCGCGGAGTTCGCGTACGTCCGGATCCGGCCGACGCAGATTCAGACCCTCGTCGACGAGGGCCGGTCGTCGGCGAAGCTCGTCCAGGAGGCCGAGGAGAACCTGGACGACTACCTCGCGACCACCCAGTTGGGGATCACGATCGCCTCGCTGGGACTGGGGTGGGTCGGCGAACCGGCCATCGCCTCGCTGCTCGAGCCCGTACTGGGGCCGGTGCTTCCCGCCGGCACGCTTCACCTGGTTTCCATCGCGATCGGGTTCAGTATCATCACGTTCCTGCACGTCGTCTTCGGTGAGCTGGCCCCGAAGACCCTCGCCATCGCGGACGCCGAGCGGATCGCACTGCTCGTCGCCGCGCCGATGAAATTCTTCTACTACATCTTCATCCCGGGAATCATCGTGTTCAACGGGACGGCGAACTTCTTTACGCGACTCATCGGCGTCGCACCGGCCTCCGAGCGCGACGAGAGCCACACGCCGAAGGAGATCATGCGCATCGTCTCGCAGTCGGGCGACCAGGGAGCCGTCGACACGGACGAGGTCGAGATGATCGAGGCCGTCTTCGATCTGGGCGACACGATCGCCCGCGAAGTGATGGTCCCCCGGCCGGACGTCGTCACAGTTCGCGCCGGGATGCCCCTCTCGGAACTCCGGAGCGTCGCCGCGAGCGGGACCTACACCCGGTTCCCCGTCGTCGACGAAACGACCGACGAACCGGTCATCGGCTTCGTCCACGCGAAAGACGTCCTCAAAGCGATCGAGGCCGCGGGCGGAACCAGTGGGAAGTCCGACGAGGAATCGGTCGACGAGCCGACCGCTCGCGACCTCGCTCGAGAGGTCCTCATCGTCCCCGAAACCCGCCGAATCGACGCGATACTGACCGATTTCCGCCGGGAGAACGTCCAGATGGCCGTCGTCATCGACGAGTGGGGCGCATTCGAGGGGATCCTAACGATCGAAGACGTCATCGAGGAGGTCGTCGGCGAGATTCAAGACGAGTTCGACGTGGCATCGATGGAGCCCTCGATCGAGGAACTCGCCGACGGCCGCTACGAGATGGACGGCGGCGTTCCGCTAGGGGCGGTGAACGACACCCTCGGGACGACGTTCGAAAGCGACGCGTTCGACACCATCGGCGGACTGGTCCTGAGCCGTCTCGGCCGCTCGCCCGAGGTCGGCGACGCGATCGAGGCCGACGGCTACGAGGTGACCGTCGACGACGTGGAGGGGACCAGGATATCGAGCGTGACCATCAGCGCGACCGTCCCGGAGGCCGAGGAGTCCTCGGACTGAAACGGACTGCTGTCAGTCGGTTTCGGCGCACACGCGGGACGGTCGCAGTCGCGTCGGGGAACCGTTTCAACTAGTTGTCTGACCACTCGGCCACGGTTTTCGCCTCGAGCTGACTCACAGTCGATCCGACCAGTCACGTCCGGATCGGTGACTGTAATCAAACATAACATATTTCCTACACTTTATGGTGCGGGACGGAGTGGCCCAGATATGGACCGCCGAACACTCATCGCCTCCGCGGGACTCGGAGTTGGACTCACGGGCTGTCTCAACGTGAACGGCAACGAAACGGACGGCGGAAACGGAACGAACGACGGCTCCGACCGGCCGGATTCCGGGACCGACTCGGAGGCGAACGGTACCGGGGGAGGGACCGATGGTTCGGCAGACGACGGCGGCGCAGAGAACGATAGTTCGGACGGCGAGACGGACGCGGGAGACGAGAATGCGGACGACGAGACGGAGAACGAGAGTGACGATTCGAACGGCGAGACGGCGCGAAACGTGACGTTCGAGTCCTGTTCTCGAGCGACGGTTACCGGGACGTTCGAAGCCGGCGACGTCGCCTACGCGAGTACGGGGTTCTACGCCGACGATGGCCTCTTCGGCGACACCATCCTCGAGGACGGCGTCACCTTCGGCGAGGACGTCGCCGCCCCGTTCTCGGGCACGGTCGTCTTCGAGATCGCGGACGGATCGAACGTGCGTGCAGGGGCCGACGAGATCACCGTCGAGGTGCCGGACTACGGCAGTACCGGTACCGTCCTCTCGTCGCTGACGACGCGGAAAGCGGACTACCAGCGGGTGTCTGCTACGCACGAGAACCCGCGCGCAAACGAGTGTCTCAGCGAGATCGAGCCCGACGGCGGCGACGATAGTAGCGGCGATGAGAGCGATAACGGCGGCGATTCGACGTTCGAAATCGGTCCGATCGAGACGAACGCGCCGATCGACTCCGGCGAGTTCCTCGAGGTGAGCGTGACGGTCGAGAACACCGGTGGGGCGGCCGGCACGCAGGACCTCGAACTCCTCGTCGGTACCAGCGCGGAACTGGTCGAACGCCGTTCGGTGTCGCTCGATGCCGGCGAGCGGACGGTCCTCTCGACGGGGTACGAAACGCCCGTCATCGCGAACGATCACGAGTTTCCCGTTCGGGTCGAGTCCGACGACGATGCGGCCGAGCGGTCCGTTCTCGTCCACGCAAGGGGGTGACAGAGCGGAGGGGGAGTGAGACGCCATCCGGTTGCGACGCGTTCGCTTGCAGTACGCACCGACAAAATTTCCGGGCTGAAGCGCCGGTCGTCGCCCGATTCAGGACCACCGGACGAGCGGCTCGTCGGTCCCGGCTCGACGGATGTAGTCGGCTTGCATTTCGTGCACGGCGTCGTCGAATCGTTTGCCAGCGTCGAGATAGTCCGCGACGCGGGCCAGTTTCCATCGGCTCGGAGTCGTTCGATCGATCCAGCGTGCCTCGATCGGCCCGACGTACTCCTCGATAGTCGCCGACGAAACTCCCTGCTCGCGGAGGCCGCGACGAGCGAACTCGAAGAGTTCGTCGTAGATCACGGTCGGATCGGTCGTTCGATCACCGTCCGCGGTGATCCACGCCATCTCGGCGTCGAGCCCGTCTTCGACGGCGGCGTAAAAGCTGCGTTCGGCGGCGTCTCGATCGAGGCTCGAGAGCGGATGGTCGGCCGTACACAAGCCGCGGACCAGCCCCGCGACCAGGATCTGGAAGCCGACGTTCTCTGCGACGGTCGGCTGCGTGGGAAGCGGTCGGTATTCGATGCGAACCGACCACTGGTCCCCCTGCGCGACCGGCTGTCCGCCGATGACGGCGCGGAGCCACCGCCAGTACGTTCCCCGCTTGTGATCGAGCTCCCAGAACTGGGCCGCGAACGTCTCGCGAGCCCCGTCCCCGAGCCACTCGCGGAGGAACGGTGCACACGTCTCATCGGCAACGAGCCGATCGACCGTATCGACCGTCCGCTGTATTTCGTTCGGGAAGCGAACTTTCTCCCAGCCGTGATTGACGGACTGCTCGAACACCGGAACACGGAGTTCGTGATAGGTTTCCTCGAGTAAGCGGGACGGATCGTCGATCTCGTACAGATCCGGCGGGAGCAGCGGCGAGTTCGTCGCGAGCGCGAGCACCGGACCGAGCGTCCCGATCGCGGTGTTGTAGTAGCGCGGAAACGCCTCGACGTCGGGAATCTGGACGTGGGGCTGGATCGAGGTCGCCAGCGATTCGAACAGGATCGACGGAAACGCGCGCTCGACGCCCGGAACCGAGAGGGTGACCGATCCGCCGGCTCGCGCCAGAATGTCGTTGTCGATCGCACAGTATCGCGGCGACCGCGTCATGTTGTCCGCGATCGTCATCCCCTCGCTCTCGCGAACAGCTGTAAGGTAGTCGTCGCTGCCGTCCGGCGGCGGAGTCGTCCACATCGCATCCAACACGACCTCGAGCCCTGCGCGGTCGGCGGCGCGCTGGACGGCTCGATAGTCCCGCCGGAGCGTCGCCGCCTGCGTTTCGATTCCGTCGCCGTCGAACGAGTTCGGATCGGTGTGAAGCTCGACGTTGTGACGGCCGAGCTCCTTCTCACAGCGGCTCTCGAACAGGGAGTCCGGAACGGGAGCGAGGCGGTCTTGATCGTCGACCACGTAGGCCTCGAGTTCGATGCCGAGTCCGAAGCTGGGGTTGTCGAGTCGCCCCGCCCGAAGGGCGTCGGCGAGACGAGCGGCCTGCTCGTCGACGCGCCGGTCGAACTCGGTTCGCGTCTCCTCGCGGAGCGATCGCGTGACGAGGTCGATGAACGCCGCCATCATCGAAACACAGCGGGGCCAGTCGCTTAGAGGTGGGGTGCGGGACTGTCTGCTCGAGTGGTGGTTCTCGAGGCTAAACGCGGGTCATCGGTACTCCATCTCGACCTGAAAACGGTCGACGAGGAGTGACGCTCCGCAATCCCTAAACGCGACTCGCACTAACCTGTCTCCAATGACCGACTGGACGGAGACGTACCGCCCGACGACGCTGTCGGAGGTACGCGGCAACAACAAGGCCCGCGACAAACTCGAGGAGTGGGCCCAGAGCTGGGACGACCACCGGAAGTCGGTGATCGTCCACGGCAGCCCCGGCGTCGGGAAGACCTCCGCCGCCCACGCGCTGGCCAGCGATATGGGCTGGTCCGTCATGGAACTCAACGCCAGCGACAGCCGGGGAGCCGACGTCATCGAGAAGATCGCCGGCGAGGCCGCCAAGAGCGGGACCCTCACCGCGGGCGAGGCGGGCCGCCGACTGGTCATCCTCGACGAGGCGGACAACTTCCACGGCAACGCGGATTACGGCGGCTCTCGAGAGGTCACCCGGGTCGTCAAGGACGCGAACCAGCCGATCGTGCTCGTGGCCAACGAGTTCTACGAGATGAGCAATTCGCTGCGCAACGCCTGCAAGACCATCGAGTTCCGGGACGTCTCGAAGCGCTCGATCGTCCCCGTCCTGCGGGACATCTGCCGGCGCGAAGGCGTCGAATTCGAGGAGGAAGCGCTCGAGAAGATCGCCGAATCGACGAGCGGCGACCTGCGCTCGGCCGTCAACGACCTGCAGGCGGTCGCCGAGGAGACCGAGCGACTGACCGTCGACGACGTCGTCACGAGCGAGCGCGACACCACCGAGGGCATCTTCGACTTCCTCGACGAACTCATCAAGGAGAAAGACGCCGAAGGGGCGCTGCGAGCGTCCTACGACGTCGACGAGACGCCCGACGAACTGCTCAACTGGATCGAGGATAACGTTCCGAAAGACTACGAGGGTGGGGAACTGGCCGACGCCTACGGCTTCCTCTCGAACGCCGACCGGTGGCTCGGTCGGGTGCGCGCGACGCAGGATTACTCCTACTGGCGCTACGCGACCGACAACATGACCGCGGGCGTCGCCGCCTCGCGCCGCGGCGACAAAGGCGGGTGGACTCGGTACGGCCCGCCGAGCTACTGGTCGAAGCTCGGTCGAACCAAGGGAACGCGGAACACCCGCGATTCGATCGCCGAACGCATCGCCGAACGGGAAGGCGCGAGCGTCGGGACGGTCCGCCGGGAAGTCCTCCCCTTCCTCTCGGCGATGACCCACCACTGCAAGAACCGCGATCTGACCGTTCGGATGGCGGCGGCCTACGATCTCGACGAATCAGAGGTTTCGTTCGTCACCGGCAGCGGGAAGGATACCAACAAGGTCCAATCGATCGTGGAGGACGCCGCGGAGCTTAAAGCCGACGCGGCGGTCGAACACTCGGGTGACGCATTCTTCCAGGCCGACCGCTCGAGTGATGAGAGTACCGCGGCCACTACCGATACCGAGGCCGGAGATGACGGCGACGAGTCGGACGAGCAACGGCCACTCGCAACGACGGAGTCGAGCGACGGGACCGACACCGAGTCGACATCGGATACCGCGTCAGCGGACGACGAACCTGACGAAGATCAGTCGGGACTGAACGACTTCTTCTGAGCGGGGCTCGTCCCTCGACGCTCGTCGGCGACCCCGGTTCTGACGCACGGAAGTAGTATCGTGAGAGGGAAAACAGGACGGCGAATACTATGAGCCGGTTTTATTCGCCGCGAATATATCTATACATAGATTGATCGACACTATTACGGTGGTGAACGATGAGAGGTTCTCATGGTGACCCACGAGTGACAGACCCACGCAGCTGCCCGCTCTGTGCGGAAACGTACGACGACAAGACCGGCCTCCGTGTCCATCTCGAGGTGGAGCACCGAAAATCCGAAGTGGTCTCCTCCCTGATCGAACTCGACGCGGCGGGCGCTAACATTTCGTCCAACTACGAGTCGACGACGGTCGACGAGGAGCGACCGGCACCGTCGGCCTGATCGCGCGGTTCGATCACCAGCCTTCTACCGGGAGCCGATCGCGGAACGCCGGTGACAGTGCATCGCCGACGCCGGCAGCGAGGGTCCCTGGTTCGCTATCGCCGTCGCTCGCATCCGCGTCGAGCGGCGGGACCGTCTCCACCGGATAGCCGGTCATCCGCTCGAGTTCGGCGGGGTTCGTCCGTTCCGCCGTCGTCTCGCCGGCGTACTCGTTGACGATAACGCCGCAGACGTCAATTCCGCGGGCCTCGAGGGCGTCGATCGAGAGCGCGGTGTGGTTCAGGGTCCCGAGCCCCGAGCGCGCGACGACGACCGCCGCGGCCTCGAGGTCGGCGACGAGATCGATCACCTCCCGATCGCCGGCCAGCGGAACCCGCAGGCCGCCGATTCCTTCCACGATCAGGACCGACGTCGCCTCGATCTCGCGCTCGCACGCCGCCCGGATCGTTTCGTACTCGAGTTCCTCGTCGGCGACGTCGGCGGCGACTCTGGGGGCCAGCGCCGGTTCGAGATAGCGGGGGCAGGTCGCGGCCTCGGGATCCCCACAGGCCGCGGCGACGAACCCCGCGTCGTCATCCGGCGGGTGGCCGGTCTGGGCGGGTTTGATGGCCCGCGCATCGCGTCCCGCCTCACGGAGCAGGCGCGTGAGTCCGGCCGTGATAACCGTCTTCCCGACGCCCGTCCCGGTTCCGACGACGGCGATCGGCTTCGTCGCGATCACAACAGCCCCACCTCCTCGCCCGCCGCGCGGAACGCCTCGAGACAATCGACGATATCGTCACGGTCGTGGGTCGCCATCGGGGCGACGCGGATCCGACTGGTCCCATCCGGGACCGTGGGCGGCCGGATCGCCGGCGCGATGACGTCACGGTCGCGGATTCCCTCGGCGAGGGCCATCGCGTCCGCGCGTTCGCCGACGATCACCGGGAGGATCTGGGAGTCTCCCCGGACCGCGAACCCCATCGACTCCAGGCCGTCGCGAAGGTGGGCGACGTTCTCCCAGAGCCGCTCGCGCACGTCGCCGTGTCGAGCGACGTGTAGCGCCTCGCTCGCGGCCGCCGCGGCCGGCGGCGCGAGACCGGTCGAGAAAACGAACGAGCGCGCGTCGTTGCACAGGCACTCGATCAGTTCCGCGCTGCCGGCGACGTATCCGCCCTGGCTGGCCAGCGCCTTTGAGAGCGTCCCCATCTGGATCTGGACCCGGTCCTCGAGTCCTTCGGCCTGTACGACGCCACCGCCGCCGGCGTACAGACCGGTCGCGTGGGCCTCGTCGACCATCACCCACGCGCCGAACGCCTCCGCGGCGTCACAGATCGCCCGCAGCGGTGCGACGGTGCCGTCCATGCTGAACACCGAATCGGTGACGATCAGCCACGATTCCTCGGCCGGCTCGCGACCGTCACGGCTCGCTCGCTCCTCGAGCACCGACCGCAGGCTCTCGGCGTCGCAGTGGTCGTAGACGACCGTCTCGGCGTCCGCGAGCCGACAGGCGTCGATGATGCTCGCGTGGTTTAACTCGTCCGAGAAGACGACGTCCGGCTCGAGCGCGGTGATCGTCCCGACGTTCGCGGCGTAGCCCGAGGAAAAGGCGAGCGCGCGGTCGGTACCCTTGGTCTCGGCGAGCAACCGCTCGAGATCGCGATGGACCATCGTGTCGCCGGTCACGAGCCGGCTCGCGCCGGCGCCCGTGCCAACGGTCGCTGCGGCCTGCCGGGCCGCGTCCTGGACGCGCTGGTCGTCGGTCAGCCCGAGGTAGTTGTTGGAGGCGAAGACCAGCGCCTCACTCGCCTCGAGTACGGGCAACTCGCCGCCCGAGGGCTCGGCGAAGTAGCCTCGCTCGGCGACCCGATCGACGGGGGAGAGGGCGCGTTTCAAATCGTTTGCCTCGAGCGTCTCGAGTCGGTCCTCGAGGTCGAACCCGCGGTCGGCCATTCGGCTAAACGAACTCAGCGCCACGGTTTCACTCTCACGGTTCCGATCGGTCGGTGAATTCGGCAGAGATGGGGCTCGAGCCGGCCGGTGCGTGACGGTCTCCGAATCATCGTATCTCGTCTCCCATGAAAAGACAGTCCGCTCGCTATCGATCAGAACCCCGGCATCAGGTCGGCGGGACCGAAGACGCCGTACTCGCCGGTTCGGTTCCGTCGCACGCCGGCTTTCAGGTAGCCGAGCGCGGGCCCGTTGACGTTCGCCTCCATGCTCGTCTCGTCGCCGAGCCGGAAGCTGTTGGTCGCCGTCTCGCCGTCGAAGGTCGTCCCAGTCACGCGGACCGTCGTCGTCGTCGGCTTCTCGTCGTTGCGCACGTCGAGGATCCCGCCGACCGAAACGTCCTCGGCGTCGCAGACGCCGGCGCGCTCGAGCAACACGTCGTCGGCGTGCTCCATGTCTTCGAACTCGATGACGCCGTCGTGGTCGTCGATGATCGCCTCGATCTCCTCGTCGGAGAGGTTCCGGGCAGTCTCGATGTCGTACTCGGGGAGGTGGGCGATGTCTTCCCGGACGGTGCCGCGGTTGTCCTCGTAGCCCGATTTGAGGCCGACGCCCCAGTGGATGTCGACGTCGGTTACCTCGACGAACGACTGGGCGGCGAGCGCGGCCGCGCCGGTCAGCAGGCCTGGCGTCGCGCCCGCACCGCAGATGAACGTGATTCCGGCGTCGTCGAACTCCTCGCTGCGGTCGTCGAGCATGTCGATCACGCGCGAGCGCTTGAGTACGTCGACCATGACCCCGGAGTAGTCGCCCTCGGCGAACCGGTCGGCCGTCCGCGGGATGAAGTCGTGTTCGTAGTTCGGCAGCGCGAGCAGGACCGCGTCGATCCGTTCGCCGTGGTCGATGATCTCTTGGATCGGGTCCTCGCTGGGCCGGGCCTGACTCGAGGCGACGACGCCTCTGTCTTCGCCGTGTTGTTTGACGCCGCCCTCGCTGTCGGCGGCGGTGGCGGCCGGACCGCCGTCAGAGCGAAGCTCTGACGAGGATCGTGAACCGTCCTCGGAACGCTTCGCGTCCCGATGTGGATCGCGCTCACTTCGCTCGCGCTCACCTTCGGTTCGCTCACCGCCGTCGGTCGCGACTTCGTTGTCTATGTTCCCCTCCGTCGCCGCCAGCAGTTCGTCGACGTCGAGGCCGTCGAAATCGAACGCGACGCCGTGGCGGTCGCACGCCGCGACGGGCGTTAGCGCGTTCTTGTGCTGGCTCACTTCGAGCGCTCGTCGGCCGATGCCTCCGGTTCCGAGTACCGCAAACGTGATTTCGTCCATGGTGTCGATGTGCTGTGTTCGTCGTGTCGTCAGTCGTCGCTCGGTTCTGTACCTGTACTCGCCGTCTCGGTCGACGACTCCGCGGCCCCGCTGTGGCGGGCCTTGACTGCCTCCGGATCGAAGTCGTTCGTGTCCGTATTGGGCTCCAGCCCTGCGCGCTCGACGATCTCTAAGTCCTCGCCGGGCGACTGACCTTCAGTCGTCAGGTAGTCGCCCGTGAGGATGCCGTCAGCGCCGGCCTCGAGGGGCAGGTGCTGTTCGTCCGGCTCGAGATTTACCTCGCGGCCGCCGGTCAGGCGGACGCGTGCGTCGGGGTGGAGCAGCTTGTACACCGCGACCGTCTCGACGATTTCTTCCGTACTGATGTCGACGCCCTGCTCGGCCAGCGGCGTTCCCGCAACGGGGTTGAGAACGTTCACCGGGAGCGAGGAGACGCCGATGTCCTGCAGGGCGATTGCCGCTTCGACCCGGTCGGTCGGCGTCTCGCCCATGCCGAGGATGACGCCGGCACAGAGGTCCATCCCGGCCGCCTTGGCGACCTCGAGCGTCTCCACCCGATCCTCGAAGCTGTGGGAGCCGACGATTTCGGGGAAGTAGTTCGGGGAGGTCTCGATGTTGTGATTGTAGTGATTGATCCCCTCGTCGGCGAGGATCGCGGCCTCCTCCTCGGTGAGGATTCCCAGCGAGGCGTCGACCTCGAGATCGCACTCGTCGCGGACGAGTCGAATTGACTCGAGGACTTCCTCCCACTCCTCGGGACGGCGTTCCTTCGAGACGCCCTTCTCGGCGACGACGATCCCGAAGCGCTGGGCACCGTCGCGTTCGGCTCGCTTTGCGGCCTCGAGGATCTTCTCGGGGCCGAGGAAGCCGTAGGTGTCGATGCCGGTATCGAAGTGGACCGATTGCGCACAGAACCCGCAGTCCTCGGCGCAGTTGCCCGCCTTCGCGTTGACGATCGAGCAGGCGTCGACCGTGCCGTCGCCGAAGTGATCGCGTACGGCCGCGCCGGCCTCTGCGAGCGCATCGACCGGCTGGGCTAGCAGCGCGAGCCCGTCCGTTCGATCGAGTTGCTCGCCGGCCAGCACCCGCTCGAGTGCGTCGTCGACCGTCTCGTTTCCAGTCTCGTAAACCACGACTCTAGACTCAGTTGACGACATTATAATGGTTTTGGATAGTCGTGGCCGTTGTCGGGTGCTCCTCGATCAGTCCCCTTCGGGTGACTTCGGCGCATAGCCGAGCGGAGTTTACGTCCGAAACTATCGGTTCGAACGATGCTTACAGCGTTTACGTCGATTCCCCAACCTTTGAATAGTGGTATGTAATATCACGACGTATGGTCGTTCGTGTTCCAACGGAGCGATTCGAGGACGTGCCGGATTTCGACTACGAACCGCAGTACGTCGATGTCGGCGAGTTACGGATGGCGTACGTGGAAACCGGCGGTAGTGCGGACGGCGGCGAAGCCGAGGAGACGTTCCTCTGTCTGCACGGCGAACCCACGTGGTCGTTCCTCTACCGGAAGATGATGCCCACGCTGGCCGAGCGCGGCCGCGTGATCGTCCCCGACCTGATCGGTTGTGGACGCTCCGACCGGTACGAGGACCGCGACGAGTACTCCGTCGAGATGCATTACGACGCGCTGAAGACGTTCGTCGAGGAGCTCGACCTGACGAACGTCACGCTCGTCTGCCAGGACTGGGGTGGCGTCCTCGGACTCTCGCTCGCGACCCACGAGTCCGACCGATTCGCGCGCATCGTCCCGATGAACACCGGCGTCCCCGACGGGACGCAGGAGATGAGCGACCGGTGGCACGAGTTCTCCGAGATGGTCGCGACCGCCGACGACCTCGACATCGGCAGACTGGTCGAAAACGGTTGCTACCGTGACCTCTCCGATGACGTGGTCGACGCCTACCGCGCACCGTTCCCCGACGAGCGGTACATGGCCGCCGCGCGGACGTTCCCCGGCCTCGTCCCCACGTCGCCCGACGACCCCGGAGCCGACCTGATGGCCGAAACCCAGGAACTCCTCGGCGAGTGGGAGAAACCGGCGTTCGTGCTGTTCGCGAAGGAGGATCCGATCACGTCCCACGACCGCGATCCGCTTCGACACCACATCCCGACTGCGACGGAGCAACCCGACGTCTGGATCGACGAGGCGGCCCACTTCCTGCAGGAGGACGCCGGCGAAGAGATCGCCGAGCACATCGTCGACTTCGTCGACCGAACCTGACTCGAGGCCCGGAGCAGACTGTCACCGGGGCGTCTCCGCATCCCGTTTCTCGGTCGTCTCTGCAGTCGCGTTCACGAGGGTGCCCTCGCGCTCGCCCGTCGCCTCCGTGTGCGCGATCGCGGGCGGCGAGAAGGACCGTTTCCGGAATCTCACCGACAGTCGACGTATGGTGGAGACCCGAACCAGACCCTTGAACGACGGTTTTCCGAATCGGCGGCTTCGACGACGATCCACTGGTCGATTGTCAACCTCTCCGGCCGTCGATCCCCGCCGATGGCCAGCACACTAATACGTCATCAATTTCATCTCACGCGATTGAAAAAATTCCAAAAATTAAAGTCGCGTGATAATCGACTAGCAGAGAAGAGTTTCATGACTGATAGTACGACAGACACGCAGTCGGCCGACGGCGGGTTCGACGTGGGCTCGAGCGTCGACGATCTCTTCGGGGAGATCGAGTCGGACGGGGAGTCGGGGGGCGACCAGCGAGCCGAGACCGACGACGGGGACGGCTCCGACGCCGTCGAAGATCGGACGGCCGCCGACGTCTTCGACCAGCTTCGGACGGACGCCGGCGACGGGAGCGGTGCCGACGACATCCTCGCGGACGAGAGTCCGGACGACATCATCGCGAGCGCGGACGAGCCGGATCCCGAGCCGGAAGCGACGGTCGACGCGGACCTGCTGGCCGACGACGACGAACTCGCGGATCTCCTGCTCACCGGTCGGTCCAAGGAGACCGACGGGGAGTTCCTCTGGATCGATCCCGCGGCCGATGCGGGGGCGGACGACGTCGAGGCGGGCCACGGGAACCCACTCGAGGAGAGCACAGACGCGACGCCAGCCTGGGAATCCGACGACGTGGCCGACGATACGGCTGCTGTCGAGCAACCCGACGCGGACGAGTCGATCACGGACGACACTGACGGCGACGTCGACGAATCCCCCTCCCCGAACGAGACCGAAGCGACGCCCGAACCCGACACGTCGTCGACACCCGATATTATCTCCGACGACGGTTCCGAGACGATCGCGGACTCGGACGACGACGGTGAGTCCGGTCTCGAGGGGGACGAAACCGCGCCGGAACCCGCCGGCGACGGAGACGACGAGGAGGAGCCCGACCGTGCGGACGCGGACGACGCACCCTCCGGTCCTCTCTCCAGAGTCCGTGCGACGCTGGGCGGACTCTTTTAGTTGCCGCGCTATCCCTCACGGCAATTCGCGGGCGACCGGTAGGCGTTCGTTCTCCGCTCTCGACGTTCGTTCTCCGCGCTCGACTGTTTCGTATCAGAGCGTTACAGATCGGGATGCCACACGATGTCGGCCCGCCGAACCGTATACGGGCGCTCGCCGCACGCGGGACAGCGCGTCCCGCCACCGGGATCATCGGCCCGCTCCGGAATCGTGTGCTCGTCCCCGCAGTCGTCGCACTCGAGCCAGACAGGCATACGTGACACTGACGGGTGACGCGGCCATGATCGTGCTGCGGGAGAGCGACGGGGTGACCGTATCGAACCGGAACGGCGACGGGTGTCGTGAGTCGAGACGCGAGTTCGCTCGAGTCGCCGAAACGAGATGAATCGGAGGGAAATAGGAGAGAAACGGCCCGATGCGTCGGTCACGGGCCGACTCGAGAGCGAGATGGCGTTACTCGAGGAAGCCTTCGATGTGGTCTGCGACTTCCGCGGGAGTGTCGCCGACGGGGACGCCGGCGTCGTTGAGCGCCGAAATCTTGCTCTCGGCGGTTCCGGTTCCGGAGCCGGAGACGATCGCACCGGCGTGGCCCATTCGCTTGCCCGGCGGCGCGGTGCGGCCGGCGATGAAGCCGGCGACCGGCGTGTCGACGTAGTCGTCGATGAACGCGGCGGCCTCTTCCTCGTCCTCGCCGCCGATCTCGCCGCACATGACGATGGCGTCGGTATCGGGGTCGTCCTCGAACAGCTCGAGGGCGTCGACGAAGTCGGTACCGATGATCGGGTCGCCGCCGATACCGATGGCGGTGGTCTGACCGATACCGCGGTTGGTCAGGCTATCGACGACCTGGTAGGTCAGCGTCCCCGAGCGGGAGACCAGACCGACGTTCCCCTCGGAGAAGATGTTGCCGGGGAGAATGCCCAGTTTGGCCTCGCCGGGCGTAATGAGGCCGGGACAGTTCGGACCGATGAGTCGCGTGTCCGTCTCGGAGAGGCGCTTGTTGACCCGCGCCATGTCCTGGGTCGGAATGCCCTCCGTGATCGCGACCGCGAGGTCGAGATCCGAATCGAGGGACTCGAAGACGGCGTCGCCGGCGAACGCCGGCGGGACGAAGATCACGGACGTGTCCGCGTTCTCCTCGTCGACCGCTTCGTGGACCGTATCGTACACCGGCACGCCGCTGACCTCCTGGCCGCCCTTGCCGGGGACCGCGCCGGCGACGACGTTGGTGCCGTACTCCATCATCTGTTCGGCGTGGAACTTGCCTTCCCCGCCGGTGATGCCCTGTACCACGACGCGCGTGTCGTCGTCGACTAGTACACTCATTGGTCGTTCACCTCCCCAGCGTACTCGACAGCACGCTGAACCGCGGACTCGAGGGTCTGTTCGACCGTCACGAGATCCTCGTTGAGAATTTCCATACCTTCCTCCCAGTTCGTCCCGGCCAGTCGCACGACGACCGGCTTGGGGATCTCGTCGAACTGCTCGAGCGCCTCGTTGATCCCGCGGGCGACCTCGTCGCCGCGCGTGATTCCGCCGAAGATGTTGAAGACGACCGAATCGACGTTGTCGTCCGAGAACACCATGTCGAGCGCGTTCGCGATGCGGGCGGCCTTCGCGCCGCCGCCGACGTCCAGGAAGTTGGCGGGTTTGCCGCCGTAGTGGTCGACCAGATCCAGCGTCGTCATCACGAGACCGGCGCCGTTGCCGATGATGCCGACGTTGCCGTCGAGGCGGACGTAGTCGAAGCCGTACTCGTCGGCTTTCTGCTCGAGTTCGTCGCCGCCGGCGGCCGCCTCTTCCATCTCGGCGAGCTCGGGCTGGCGGAACAGCGCGTCCTCGTCGATGTTCATCACGGCGTCGGCCGCGATGACCTCGTTATCGCTGGTGACCATCAGCGGGTTGATCTCGGCGTCGGCGCCGTCCTTGTCGTCCCAGAGCTGATAGAGCGTGGTGAGGACGCTCGAGACGTCGCGCGCGATAGACCGGTCGACACCGGCGTCGTAGACGGCCTTGCGGGCCTGGTAGGGATGCATCCCGAAGGCGGGATCGATATGTTCGCGGGCGATCGCGTCGGGATCCTCCTCGGCGACCTCCTCGATGTTGACGCCTCCCTTGGTCGAGACCATCGCGACGGGTTTGCCCTCGCCGCGGTCCATCGTGATCCCGACGTAGAGTTCGTTCGTGAAGTCGACCGCTTCCTCGACGAGGACGCGATCCACGTGATACCCCTTCAGATCCATTCCGAGGATGGACTCGGCCGCCTCGCGGGCCTCGTCCGCGTCGTCGACGAGTTTGATCCCGCCGGCTTTCCCCCGGCCGCCGACCTGTACCTGCGCCTTGACCGCGACTGGATAGCCGATCTCCTCGGCCGCGGCGACGACGCCGTCGACGTCGGACGCGAGCTGCGAGTCCGGCGTCGGAACCCCGGCATCGGCGAAGACCTGCTTCGCCTGGTACTCGTGTAATTTCATACCATTCGAACGGCCGTTCCGACCTTGCTTAAATCCTGCCAGTTTCCACTCGGCACCGGGTATCCATCGACGTGTATCAACGACACGACCGATGTTAGTCCCGTAGCGTGTCCTCGTTCGCCACGTTTGTGTGGATTTTAAATCGAAGCGGGGAGAGAGACAATCACGCGTCCGAACTCGAACCCACAACGGCGTCACGAGTGGCCGATCTTCAATCCCATCATCGACCGTCCGTTCGAGACTGACGGTGAAACGCCTTGGACTCAGGCATGAGAGGTGTAAACGTGCTCCACGACACACGCTGCGATATACTGGCATCGCGAGCGACGGGGGGTCGAGCAGTTCGACGTCGACTCGAGGGGCGACCTCCAGCAGAGCATTCAATGCTCGCCTCTCCAAACGACGCGTAGAGGCCACCCTGTGACCACCCCTACCGCGACTCGTCGACAGTCGGGGTGGCTGTCGTCGATAACGGCCGTGCTGCGGTTTCTGGTCCACAGTAACCTCTTTATCTCGCTGGCAACGGTCAGCGTGGCCGTCACGACGCTGCTCCTCGCTGACCTCCCGCTCGAGCCCCTGCCGCTGTTCATCGTCTTCGCGGCGACGATGTTCGTCTACACCGTCAACCGGTTCACCGATCTCGAGGAAGACGAGCGGAACGTCCCGCGACGCGCGGCGTTTACGAAGCGGTACGGCCGCCTCTGGCTGACGGCTGGGATCGTCCTCTACGTCGCTGCGATCGGGATCGCCGTCGCACTCGGTCTCTCGGGGGCCGCGTACCTGTTCCTCCCGCTCGCAGTCGCGCTGATCTACTCCCTCGGCGGCGTCAAACGGACCTTCCTCGTGAAGAACCTCGTCGTCGGCCTCGCATGGGGCGCGATTCCGCTGGGCGTCGGTTACTACTACGATCGACTCGGCTCGCTTGAGATCCTGTTCCTGTTCGCCTACGTGACGGTCATGATCACCATCGCCGCGGCGGTCTTCGACGTAAAGGACATCGAGGGCGACCGCGAGGAAGGAATTCCGACCGTTCCGAACTTGTTCGGCCCGCGGGCGACGCGAGCGGGGTCGCTGGTGGCGACGGTCGCCGTCGCCGCCGCGGTCGTCGCCCTCGCGGCGACTGGCGCGATACCGCGCGAGTTCCTCGTCGTGCTCGCGATGAACGCCTACGTCTGCGCGTACGTTCCCTTCGCGACGCCCGATCGCGGCCCGCTCTACTACGGGTTCGTCGTGGACGGTGAACACGTCTTTCTGGCCGCCGTCGTCTGCGCGCTCGAGTGGCTGGTCTGGTGACTCACACCCCGCCTCAGTCGTCGTCTGCGACGCCGGTCGCCCGCAGGTACTCCTCGAGCAGCGTCGGAAACTGCCCCCCGCGGACGTACCGGAGGCCGAACTCGTCGGCCCAGGAGATGATGCCCCGATCCTCGGTGACGACGCCGGCGTCTAACTCTCGAGCGAGAACCAGCAGGTCGAAGTCCTCGCGGGAGTCGAGCACGCCCCGCCGGAGCGCCCGACGGTACTTGTCGCGCATGTCCGAGAGAATGCGGTCGGCGTCGGTCATGTACGCCTCGCGCCCGTCATCGGCGTTCGAGCCGCCGGCGAGCGCTTCGGGATCGAGCTGTTCGACCTCGCGGATCGCCTTCTCCGAGACGCGGAGGCCGCGGTCCACGCGGTCGCTCATCTCGTCGATGAAGTTGTAGACGATGTTCGCCGGAATCGTGACGCCGTACCGGTCTGGACTCTTGCGAACGACCCACGTGTCGAGCCGCGAGAACACCGCCTCGTCGACGTCTCGATCGCGCAGCATCGTCGCGAGTTCGTCGTGGATCGACGGCGGCACGTAACAGGAGATGTTGAGTTCGAGCCGCGCGGTCGAGACGAGATCGAGCAGGCGGCCCACGGCGTCCTCGAGCGATTCGTCGTCCCGACGGATCTCCTCGGTGATGAACAGCGACGTGTCGAGGACGAACCGTTGACGCGGCAGTTCACCGGGCATAGTCGTCAGTTGGACGGGAGTCCACATAGACCTCATCCCGCGATCGATTCGGCGCGGCGGACGGCCGAAGCGATCGACGATCGGTGATCGACCGGGTGTTTTTCATCGGCAACGTGGTCGACGACGTATGGACCGCGACGAATACCTCGAGCGGCTCGGGGCGACCACGGACGCGACCGCCGACCTCTTCGAGCACTTCGAGCAGCGGTCGGCGGCCGGCCGAACACACCACGTGCTCACCGCGACTCGCCACGGCGTGGAGCGTGGAACCGTCATCGTCGAGGAGAGCGACGTCGTCGTTCGCGGCTATCCGAGCGTTCCGCGGATCCTCGTTCTCGACCCCGGCATTCCCTCGTTTTTCGAGGCGACCGAGACGATCGCGATCGAGGAGAAACTCGACGGATTCAACGTCCGGATCGCAGCCGTTGGAGCGGGGTCCGAGGAGCCTCTCGCGTTCACCAGAAGCGGCTACGTCTGCCCGTTTACGACGGCGCGGGCGCGCGAGCGCCTCCCGCTCGAGGAGTTCTTTTCGAGCCATCCGACGGAAGTCCTCTGTGCCGAACTGATCGGACCGGAGACGCCGTACACGACCCACGACTACGAGGGCGTCGACACCCACGAGTTCCGGGTGATCGACATCCGTGACCGCGAGTCCGGCGAGCCCCTTTCCGTCGCCGATCGGCGGTCCCGCTGCGAGGAGTACGGGTTCGGACAACCGCGACTCTTCGGTCGGACGGCGCCGTCGACCGCACGTGCGACGGTCGAAGCGGCGATCGACGAACTCGATGCGGCGGGACGGGAGGGCATCGTCCTGAAATCGGCTGACGGGCAGTCGATGGTCAAGTACACGACCGAATCACAGCACCACGAGGAGCTCGCGTACGCGTTCTCGCTTCCCTTCGACCACGGCCGCGACTTCGTCTTTTCCCGAATCGTTCGGGACGCGTTTCAGGCGGCCGAGTTGGACGGAACGGATGCTCGGCTCAGAGCGCGGGCGCACGCGCTCGGCGAATCCATACTCGAGCCGATGGTCTCGACCATTCGGGACGTGGCGGACGGCGAAACCGTCGGTGAACGACACACGGTCAGGGGCGATCCCGACTCGATCGACGCGCTTCTCGAGCACCTGCGCGAGCAATCGCTGACGCTCGAGTTCGAGTCCGATCGACGGGAAGACGGTGAGCGCGTCGTCGAGTTCGTGAAGGTGGCCGAATCGAGTCGGGACCGGATCCGGTACTATCTGGACGGGGGAACGCGGGACGAATGACGGGAGAAGCGGGACGGATCGCGAGTTCCGTCCGCTATGGTAGCCACTGAAAGTCACTGCACACCTGTTCGCGCGACGGCTGTGCGATCAGTGTGTGAATCAGTTTAGTTGTTACTATAGGAGAATTCCCGACGAGTGATTCAGTCCCGCGGTGACCCGGCCTCGATATCGGCACCGGAAACGGGATCCGCCGGGCTCGAAGCGGGGGCCGAATCGACCCCGCGGAATTCGAATCTGGCACCGCCGGTCTCGCTTTCGGTGCTGGTGCTCGTCCAGCCGTGGGCCGTCGAAATCCGGTCGACGATCGAGAGTCCGAACCCCGTTCCCTCCTCGTCCGTCGTGTACCCGTCTTCGAACGCTCGATCCCGCCGGCAGGCCGGAATGCCGATGCCGTCGTCCTCGACGTAAAACCCCTCGAAAGAGCCGTCCGCGGAGTCGTCGATGGTCCCCACTCGAATCTCGAGGCCGGCACCGTCCGCGCTCTCCGTCCCGTGGTCGATCGAATTGCGAAACAGGTTCTCGAGCAACCGCGTCACCCGCGTCCGGTCCGCGACGATCGAGACGTCCGCCTCGATGACGATCGACGCCGATCCGGTCTCGACGCCGTTCCAGGCCGTTTCGGCGACCGTGTCGAGCGCAACGGGCTCCGGATCGGTGACCGCCGCCCCCTCGCGGGCGAGCGTGAGGACGTCCTCGATTATCGTTTCCATCCGCTCGTGAGAGCGTTCGATTTCGTCGAAATACTCGTCGTTATCGGCCGTTTCTGACGCGAACTCGAGGTGGTTTCTGGCGACTGTTAGCGGGTTCAGAAGGTCGTTCGAGATGACGCTGGCGAACTGCTCGAGACGGGAGTTCGATTCCTCGAGTTTCGATTCGCGGTTCGTCCGGTCGGTGATGTCGCGGGCGATCAGGAGCCAGCCGACGTGTCGATTTTGGTCGTCGTCGATCGGCGTCCCCGTCAGCAGGAAATGAGAGGAGTCGATCGTCGCCCGGGAGGCCGTCCGTTCCCCGCCGGCGGTGAGGGTCTCGTAGCGGTCACAGAAGTCCGTTCCGGCGAACAACGGTTGGAACGGGCGACCGATGAGAGAAGCCGTATCGTCGCCGGCGCGATCGAGCAGCCGGCGGCCTTCGGGGTTGATATCGATGAGGCGGTCGGTATCGTCGATGACGAAGATAGCGTCGGAGACGCTGTCGAACACTCGATCCCGGGCGATGGGCATGAGATCCAACAGTCGGTACCGAACGACGGCGACCGTAAACAGGACCCCCGACGCGATACCACCGATCGGCATCGGATCGATCGCAACGAGGTCGAGCACGTAGATTCCGTGTGCGAGCCACGGTGCCACCGCCGCACCGAGGAGGGCGAAACTCTGTCCGCGATACACCGCCCGCGATCGATACAGGAACTCGAGGATCATCGCGGTAGTGGCGGCGTTCACTGCGTACACGTACCCGAGGTAGAGCACGGCTGCGGGGCCGAACTCGTAGGTGATCGGTATCGGTCCCGCCGTGGCCGGCTCCAGCGTCGTATACAAGAGATTGCCTGGATTGGTGTACGCCAAGAGCACGAGAGCCACCGACGGAATCGCGAGCGCGCCGACGATCCGCGGCCGAAGCAAGCGTTCCCGCCCGGTGTACTCGAGGACGAACAGGAGTTTCATCAGCGAGACGAGCGCGAGACCGACCGACACCGTTCGGAGCGAGAGCGAGGCGACCGTGACGCTATCGGTGACGAGAAAGAGCGAGACCGATCCGTTCCAGATCGCGAGTCCGCCCAGCAGCGACAGGAGCGACGGCGCGCCGGTTCGATTCCGATACCGCCAGAGGAAGGCGCTCGCCACGACGGCCGTGAGCGTGGCGAGCAGATAGATCGTCTGAGTGATCGACAGGGGATCCGCCACGCCCGATAGCGAGCCCGAATCAAGTAATAGGCACCGGCCATTGGTGTCGCTCGAACGACCGATCGACTGACCGACGGCGTCGGTTCAGGACGGCGTCGTGTCCGATGACTGTCCGTCGGACGCCCGCGCGGGAACTCCGAGTGTCTCGGACGAATCGTCCGCGGCGGACTCGCTGGTACCGTCGGAATCGACGCCGGTGAACTCGAACCTGGCACCGCCGCGCTCGCTCTCACCGGCGGTGACGGTCCAGCCGTGAGCGGTCGCGATTCCCTGGACGATGCTCAGTCCGAATCCGGTTCCCTCCGCGTCGGTCGTGTAGCCGTCCTTGAAGACGTCTTCGCCGTCGTCGGGCAGTCCCCGACCGTCGTCTGCAACGTAGAACCCCATCGATCCACCGCCCTCGCCCGCGGCGATGGGACCCACCTCGACCTCGAGCGACGACCCGATCGGGTCCGCGCCGCCGTCCGTTCCGTCCGTTGTCCCGTGTTCGACGGCGTCCTGACGAGCCTGTGAATCAGGGTTCGTCGAGCCGTGTTCGACGGCGTTTCGAAACAGGTTCTCGAGCAGGCGTGTCACCCGCTTCGCGTCGGCGAGAATCGTCATATCGGCCGTCACGGAAAGGGTAGCATCGCCGGTGTCGACGCTCTCCCAAGCTTGCTCGGCGAGCTCGGCGAGTGAGACCGGTTCGGGATCGGTGACCGCCGAGCCCTCCCGGGCGAGCGCGAGCACGTCCTCGATGATCGTCTCCATTCGGTCGTGTGATCGATCGATCTCGTCGAAATACGAGGCCGGATCGTCGGCCTCGCGAGCGAGATCGAGGTAGCCGTCCGCGACGTTCAGCGGGTTTCGAAGGTCGTGGGAAACGATGTTTGCAAACTGTTCCAGCCGCTCGTTCTGTTGCTCGAGGCGTTCCTCGTGGCGTTTCCGTTCGGTAATGTCGCGAATGATGAGCAGCCAGCCGACGTGGCGCTCCCGCCTGTCCTCGATCGGTGTCGACCGGACGTGGTAGGCGACGGTATCGAGCGAAAACTCCCGCTCCGATTCGACGGGGGCGGACGTGATCTCGTCGTACTGTTCTTCTAACACGGGATAGCCGGCGATCAACGAGTGGACGTCGGTTCCGATCACGGATCGGTCGGCACCCTCGAACAGGTTCCGCGCGGCGGGGTTAATATCGATAATCCGGTCGTCCGTGTCGATAACGAAGACGCCGTCAGTCACGGTATCGATGACGCGATCGCGGGCGATCGGGACGACGTCGGCCAGTCGGTAGCGAACGATAGCAACCGCGTACAACGATCCGGCCACGACGAATCCGATCGGTGACGTATCGAACTCGACGAATCCGGCGACGTAGACGCCGTTTGCGACCCAGGTCGCGAGCGTTCCGGCGAGGAGCGCTGCACTCTGGCCCGTGTACAGCGACCGGGACCGGTAGAGAAAACCGAGAATGAGGACCGTTACCAGTCCTAAAACGAGGTACGCGTAGCCGAGGTGGATCCAGAGCAGCGGACCGGGGTCGAGGGACCCGTCGAACGATTCGAAGAAGAGATGTGACGGATTGACGACGGCGAGGACGGCCAACAGTATCGGTTCGGCCGACAGGGCGGCGAGTATCGGAGTCGTGAGGAACTCCTCCCGTCCGGTGTACACGAGGGTAAAGACGAGAAACGTCATCGTCGCGAATCCGACGCCCAGGAATAACGTGCCGGTCAGTACGGTAGTTGCAAGGGGATGACTGATAACGTACAGCAACACCAGCGACACGTCCCACACCCCCGCCGCGAGGACGGTCCCGAGAAGCGAGATCACACCGGTTTTGTCGCGGTGCTGCCAGAGAATCACCGCGAGTCCGCCGCTCAGAAGCGCCGAAAGTACGTAAATCAATAGAATGGGGGCAGGTCCCTGTATCATCGTTCGTACTCGAGTACCGAGTATGTAAAGTGCAATGGCCGTTTCGCAAGCGACCAATGGTCGCGTCGGTCCGGAAGCGGCGCTCATCGAAACACGTACAGATCGCGGTCGACGGTCCGTTCCCGTCTCGATCGATCGATTCGGAACGAACCATTTAGGCACCGGCCGACGGTACGGTGGTGTATGCCCGTCCCGAAATCCGAGTTCGAGAACCTCCCGCCGTGTGACTTCTACACGCCGGCGGAACTCCTCGAGGACGACCAGATGTACACCGTCTACGAAATCGCTCGATTGTTGCAGGGCCTCGAGCCCGACGCGGATATCGATCGCGAGACCGAGGATATTCTGCTCGACTGGGCGATCCCGTGGGTCATGACCAACGCCGAGGACCTCGTGGTCGCGGAGCCCCGCGACGAGGACGAGCCCGGCTATTACGGCCTGAGCGAATGATCCTCCTCGTGGTCGGTGCCGATCGCGTCGACGCCGGCAAGACCACGTTTTCGGCCGGTCTGCTCGCTCGAACCGGCGCGGCCGGCTACAAGCCCCGCGCTGGCAACGACTTCTGGTTCGATCACGACGACTGCCGTCGCGCCCTCGACGAAGGGCGGCTCTACGGCAAAGATGCAACGGCGCTCTCGGCAGCGGAGGGCCGGGGTCGACCGCCCGAACGACTCAATCCCGTCCACCGGCTCTGGCGGCCCACCCCCGGCGGCGGAAGCGGGCTACTCGGGAGGACCGATCGGGAGTTCCTCGTCGACCGGATCGGTCGCGGGGTCGAGGAGTCGCTGTTCGTCCGCAACGCGACCGCCGAGATGCCGGACGCTGTCACCGACGCCCTCCCGCTCGCGGACGCGATCCCGGTCGAGACCGTCGCGGAGTACAACGACCTCGCCGAACGGGAGCACGTCCCCGCGTTCGAACGACTGACCGACGAGATCGAGGCGGCCGAGGTCGCCGTCGTCGAATCCTACGGGGACATCGCGCTTCCGCTCTCGTCGCTGGATCCAGCGTCGATCGCCGCCGTCGCGGCCGTCGAACCCGGTCGCGTTCGGATCTACGACGGCGATCGCTACTGTCGAGCCTGCGAGATCGCGAGTTCGAGCCCCAGAGACGGAACGCTCGAGAAGCGCGTCCCCGACGCGCTCGAGTATCTCGATCCGCTCGAGCGCGTCCGGCTGCCACCGCTGCGTACCGATATCCGATCGGATCCAGAGCGGATCGCCGGTGCGTACGATCAGGCGTACGATGCGTTGCTCGACGCCGCTGGACGAGTACCGGTCTAACCTCTCTCCGCGAATCTACCGCCGCTCCGACCAGCGTTCTGGTCGGCAGTTCGAGGCCGGACGAACCGAGGTTACATCTGTCGCGCCATCTGCGCAGACAGTTCGACGTGCTCGTAGGGATCGCTCGTCACGCTCGGCCCGTGACCCGTATGCATCGCCTCGAGTCCCGGATCTATCCGCTCGAGCACCCGATCGATGCTCTCGATCAGGGTCTCCCGGTCGCCCTCCTCGAGATCGGTTCGGCCGAAGCTCCCGTTCTGGAAGACGAGGTCGCCCGCGAACAGCACGCTCGCGTCCGCCGAGTGAAAACAGAGGTGGTCGTCTTTGTGTCCCGGCGTGTGGAGCGCGACGTAGTCGTCGTCACCCAACCGGACCGTCTCCTCGTCCGCGATCGGGTGGTCGACGCCGTCGATCGAGGTGTCGTACCCCCACGCGTCGACGCCGAAGGCGTCTTTGGCCGCCTCGAGGTTGCCGACGTGATCGCGGTGCGTATGCGTCAGGATGATGGCGTCGATGTCGTCGATTCGATCGCGGACGGCGTCGACGACGTCGAAGTTCGCTCCCGTATCGACGAGCACGGGCCGATCGCCGGGGACGAGAAAGACGTTACTGGTAAACGCTCGGACGCCTTCCGCGAGGTTCGATATCATGGGCGGCGCTACTCGGTCGAGTGATTTGTGGCTATCGACACGGGCCGGAGCGAGCCGAGGGGACGGTGCAACGTGACCCGGCGGTTCGAGAGTTTCGAGCGGATGGCCCTCGAACGCTCCACCGACGACCCGGCCCGTGATCCAGTTTACGGCGATCACGCTATTCACAAGGATTTTTAGCTCCGGCACGTACTGAGTAGACGAATGAACCGGCCGGGCACCGTCGGATTCGTCGTTCTCGTCATCCTCGCGCTCGTGGCCGGGGTCTGCGGACCGATCGCGTCGGCCGACACCGAGTCCGCTTCGCAATCAGTTACGGAGCCGGCCCCGATTGAGGCGCGATCCGCGGCGATGGCCACTCAGGCGGACGGGAGCCCGCTCGTCACCCAGGAAACGCAGGATTTCGACAATACGACGTTCGAGATCACCGTCCACGAAAACGGCAGCGCGACGTGGACGTTCAGATACGAACGGCTGTTCGCGAACGATGACAACGCGACCGCTGCCAGGGAGAACTTCGAGACCTTCGCCGAGGAGTTCGAATCCTCAGAGACGGAGTTGTACGACGGGTTTACCAATCAATCGCACACCCTGACCGAAATCGGTGCGCAGACGACCGGTCGAGAGATGGACGCGACGAACTTCCGCCGCTCAGCGCAGGTCGAAGAACGATTCACCGCAACGGGCGCTGCCGAGAACGAATCTACCGCGACGGGCGTCGTCGAAATGTCGTTTACCTGGACGGGATTCGGCGTCGTCGAAGCGGACCGGATCGTCGTCGGCGACGTCTTCGAACGTATCCCGCTCGCGTCCAATCAAGCGATCGTGATCGAGGCGGGCGGCGATCTCACGTTCCGCTCTATCGAACCCGAGGACGGACAGTACGCCGGCACCTCGCTCGAGAACGCGAAGTCGGTTCGGTGGAGCGGCCAGCGAGAGTTCATCGACGGCCGGCCCCGAGCGGTGTTCGATCGGCCCGGCGCCGCGGGTACCGAAGCCGGACTCCTCGAGACGATGAGTACTCTCGGTCTGGGCTGGTATCTCGTCGGTGCCCTCTTCTGTGCGGGCGTCGCCGTCGCAGCCGTGGTCTGGTACCGACGACGCGGGCCCGGTAGTGAGGACGTCGCCGCTACGACGTCCGATTCTACCGACGATTCGACGCCACCGCCAGCAGCGGCCGACACGAGCGGTGAGTCCGACGGTGAACCCGATCCGCTCTCCGACGAGGAACTCATGACGGACGAGGACCGCGTCGTAACGCTCATCGAAGAGAACGGCGGCCGGATGAAACAGGTCAACATCGTCGAGGAAACCGGCTGGTCGAAGTCCAAGGTCAGCATGTTGCTCTCCGATATGGAAGACGACGGCACCATCAGCAAGCTCCGCGTCGGCCGCGAGAACATTATCAGTCTCGAGGGGTTCGAACCGGAAGCGACCAAGTCGCCGTTCGACGAGTAGCGGCCGCCACCGAAACGCCGGCCCCTGAGCCGCTCTCGCGTGGCAGAGGTCGACAGCCCCGAAACGAAACGGAATCCTTAAACATCGTACTGCGCAACGATTGAATAGAGACGACGCCCGCTCCGACGTCCTGTGTACTACCGCAACGCAGGGCCCGGAGCGAGACGGCGCGTCGCGCTCCGATGGTGTAGTCCGGCCAATCATATTGCCCTCTCACGGCAATGACCTGGGTTCGAATCCCAGTCGGAGCACTCCTTCCTTCCGCTGTCTTGCGATTTTGGCTGTGAACAATGAGTGTGTCCACCATTGCTTCAAGCCAATCCAGAAACTAGGATCCGACCACCCCGACGCCGTACAGCGATTAACCCACTTGCCCGACCATCCTTTTTAACAGGACTAACCAACCGGAATCTCAGCGCTCTCCGGAGGGGTTCGGCATGGTAGATCTTGATGAGTTCTCACTCGTCACCCAGCCAGCAGCGCAGTACTTGAACGAACGCCAGCAGCTTGATTACCGATCCGAACGCGAGGACTGTCTCACGTGGCTGTTAACCTTCGGAAAAACACCAGACAAAGCCGACGGATATGCTCGGGGGACCGTCAAGCCGCGTGCCAACCGGATGGACCAGTTCTACCGGTTTGTTTGGGAGTCCGAGGGCGGCTATACCGCGAACGTGTCCCATGAGCACGCCGATTCATGGATGACTCACCTCGCAAAACAGGATGTTAGCCAGACCCACAAATGCAACTGCCAGAAAGCAATCAAGATGCTATTCAAATGGCGGAAACACGAACACGGCCTCAGTGAGTGGGACCCCGAGATCACCTTCACGCAAGATTCCAGTACAAACCCCCGCGAATACCTGACCCGGGACGAACGAAGCGCGGTCCGCGAGGCCGCTCTGGAGTATGGATCTGTTCCCAGTTACAACAACCTCACCCCGGCCGAGCGGGATCGCTGGAAGCGCTACCTCTCTCAGCGATTCGAGAAACCGAAGTCGGAAGTCAAACCCGACGACTGGAAGAAAGCGAACAGTTGGAGGATTCCCTCGCTCGTGTGGGCAAGCCTCGATGCTGGTCTCCGCCCCATAGAGGTAGAGCGGTCGCGGGTCGGTTGGATCGATACCGAAAACGAGGTGCTCCGAATTCCCAAAGAGGACAGTTCCAAGAACCGCGATAACTGGGTTGTTGGACTCCGAAGTCGAACAGCACGAGCACTAGAGAAATGGCTAGCAGAACGGGAGGCGTACCCAGAGTATGACGACACAGACGCGATCTGGCTGACGCGGAAAAAGAACCCGTACAGTACGAGCTCGCTTCGCTATCTCCTCAAGAACCTCTGTGATCTCGCAGATATCGAGACAGAACACCGGCAGATGAGTTGGTACGCAATCAGACACTCGGTCGGGACCTACATGACTCGGGAAGAAGACCTAGCGGCAACGCAGGCACAACTTCGGCATAAGAGTGCTGAGACAACGATGAAATACGATCAAGTGCCTGTAGAAGATCGGCAAGACGCACTCGACCGGATGGGGTAACCACCCACATACGATCTTCAGCGACCCGCTTCCCACTACGTATCGCCCACTCCTGTGGACTATGGACGAGTAGCCTCTGCATCAATCGCAATATCATCAATCTCGAATTCTCAAGCGAGATACTGAACTCGTACACATCTTCACCTTGATTCACAGAATCTGTTGATACTACTTGAGGCTCTGGGTATCGTACCTCAGTCACGACCGGCTCGGGAACTCCCACCGACCCCGCCGCCGATGAAATGGAAGCTGAGGCCCATTGCCGAGCGCTCAAGAATACGCGGTGCTGAAAACCAGTATGGGGTCACATAATACACCCTTGGCTCAAGTACGTTTCTGGGTACGTACTCGTGTACATCCATGAGTATGTCAACAAGCACGTGAGTACGTACATTCTGCCGAACGCTAGAATCCCCAGTGGATCTCGTGGTATTGTTTTCTCCAGAAATCCGTACTCAGCCGCTATGACGGATACATCTTGATTAAGACGTTCTCAGGATCATACCCAAAGACTCCCAACCAGAGTCACGTCCAATCCTACGCGGCCACAAGCACTGACACCAGTATGTGATAAGCAACGGACCTTCCAATCTTGGGAAGGGCTGAACGTCCGTATTCAGAGTGTGCCGCTTGCACGAGAGCTCGACGGTTCTGGAAGGTCTATTGTGTCACCGACGCCATCATCGTAGGATTCGAAAATCCGAGTCGGCTGAGAGTGGTACTTACTGCGACTCTCGTGAAGGAGCGTCGGGATCACCAAGCCAAGTATCTGAGTCAGAAACGAACTCTGAATCACAGGGTCTGCTGGAGTACAGCATCGATGCGATTAATGACGGACTCGCAATCATCGTCGCGGCGTGTGGTCTCTCGCAGCGTATCGAACAAGTCAGCAAGGTCAGTCGTCAACTCATCATCTATGTTGGTCACATCAATCACAGGCAGTTTTTTGAGAGCTCCCGGCCCCAGTTTTTCCAAACCACCTTGCCGGGTCTGCGTGTAATTGGAAACGACCCGTTCGGCAACGCCACTATTCAAATACGCGAGCAACGCCTTCAGTTCCGTCTCGTTCAGCGTCACGTCGTAGAGTCCATCGAAATTGTGGATGTTTCGGGCCGCTGTCTCATTCAGCAGGAACGTGAATCCGTCTCCGCTCGCGTTTTGAATCAGAACCTGGGGAGAGTCTTGTCTCCTCGGCCGGTACCAGTACGGACGATCTTCGAACGTAGTCGTCTCTGATAGACCGTGCTTGCTAACGCCGTCACGCAGATATGCAAGCACATTCGCTACCCTGCCGGAGTCGTCGTCTGGTAGTCCCGATGAGTCCTCAGCCATCTGCTCGGTAAATACGCGGATCGACTCCGGGATCTCTTGGATCAAGTCAGGATCGAACAACCACACGTCCTCCCCGCTCTCTCGTAGTTCCTCCCAGTCTTCGTCGCGGAAATCATACCCGTCGACGAGTCTTGGCCGCCGAATCAGCCGGGAAAGATGCTCGTTGTCTAATTCGAGGTCGTCAACGTCGGCCTGTGAGAGGCAGAAGAAATCGACTGCACCAGTCGTCACGCCACGATGTACTATGGCGAACTCGTCAAGGCGTCTGAAACTACTCGTATCGATGTCCGTCGGGGTGAATAATGCTTCCCAGTTCTTGACTGGATCGAGCTGTGTTTGTTGCACGCAGTTGATGAATCCCCAGTCGGTGCGTCCCGGCTCACCCTCCTTGACTGCGTCACGAAGTTCATACCCGCTAACCGAGTCATCGACGCGAATGAACCGTGTTTCGCCATCTGCTTCATTCTCAGGTGTTGCTTCTAAGAATGTGATGAGGGCCGTCGTGTGAGCGTCCGGGAAGATTCGTTCACCAGCCGGGTTGAATTGGACGAACGCTTTGATCGAGAACACCTCTAGGAGGAACTGCTTGAGGGATTCTCCGTAACGTGTCGTGAGGAGGCTTTGCGGTGTGAGAAAGGCTGCGCAATCCCCTGCAGAGAGGAACTGTCGTGCGTGGTAGATGAAATACGCATGGAGCGGTGAGCGTGCGCTGATCTCGTTCCCGATCGACTGCTCTATTTGTGCATTGATCCGGTCTTTGTACGCTGCCGGGAGCGAATCTCCACTCGTGTAGGGAGGGTTGCAGATGATCGCGTCGACATCTCGCTGCAGGTCTGCTGGTGAGAGGTCGAGAAAATCAGTCGTACGCGGGTCGTGCGCCTGCCCGTACAGCGTGAGCGCGGTCGTCCCCATGAGGTTCGAGAGGGGACTCTTGTCAATGCCGTTAACGTGGGCTGGTTCTGTGCTCACATCCCACTGCGGGTGGAATGGGCTTGATAGGACACCAGCTCCCATCCCGGGGTCAAGCACACTGTCATCGCCACCGGCTGCCCACGCCTGCATGAGCGTCCCGACAGTTGGGGGCGTCCGGAATTGACCGAGTATCTGACGGTCGTCATTCGACGTCAGGTCTGCATAGAGCCGGCCGATGGCTTCAGCCGGCTCTCTCGACTCCAGCAACCAGTCCCGAGCATCGACTACCGGTGCGAGATCGGCGTCGTCAGCGAACCAAACGATCTCATCAAGAACGCACTCGCTGAACGCTGAATTCTCTGTTTGATCCGCTGCTCGTCGAAGTGCCTCTCGCGTATTGGTGGGTAGCGATGGCAGGTCGGCGTGCTGGTGGTGCCACTCGTAGAGTGTCGTCTTGAGAAGTACGTTCAGTACAGCTTGCCGAGCAATGATCGTCCGAGTATGCGTCGTAACCGGAGCATCAAGCCCGTGGAGTGCGCACCACTCCGTAACCTGATCCTGTAGGGACTCGGGCAGAGCAGAATCGATAGTCGCGGTAAGAGCGTCGGCTGCCGTCCGGAGCCTCTCTACGAGAGTTTCATGCGTGCTCTCGTCGAATCGGTCCGGAACAGGTTCCCAGTCACTGACGCTCAGTCTCTCAGTCCCGGTTGGAGTGATATGCGACACGACACTAGCACTCTGGGTGACGGTGACCCGTTCGGTATCTTGAGAGTTGTAGCACTCACCAGTAGACGGTCGTAATCGACCGACGGACTCTGTTTCTGAAGGAGTTCGAGACATCGGAGTAATGCAATTTCATGAACGCGTATTTTAAAAGGGTAAGCCACTCAAGGAGTTAGCGTTCTACCCACTGCCAGCTACGGCCGCACCGGACACCACGACAGACATGCTTCTTAGCCCCGTCCACGGCGATTCCGAGAGGGGCCCGTCGAATTTCCTAGAACCATAGTTCTTGTTTAGACGGCGAACAACGAGAACGATCAGCGATACCAAGCGCGCGTGAAACCACTCTTCGATGTAATGCTTTCTCCAGAACAACGGAACTCAGCCGCTATGAGGGACACATCTTGGTTGATACGTTCTTAGGATCATACCTACAGGCACCCAATCAGAGGCACATCCGATCTGATACGGCCACAAGCACTAACGGCGGTGTGATGAGCAGCGCTCCTTTCAGAACTTGGAGAATGTTGAACGTCCGTATCCAGAGTGTGCTGCTCGCATGAGTGCGGTTCTATAAGTTCCATTGAATTACCGACGCCATCACAGCAGGATTCGGAAAATCCGAGCCGGTAGAGAGTAGTACTTACTGCGACTCTCGTCGTATTTCCCGAATCCGGGGGGCGGTGCTCTCAGCGGGCCAGGGTTTAAACCACGGTGGTTATTTTGCCGGTGTACCTGAACGGCAAGCAAACATACGCAACCGTTCAGAAGCACTATGACAGAGACACGCACTTCCGACTCGGCTGACGCGGAATGGACGCATCCAATCCCGAAGGATATCGTCATCGCCGTAGCTGACGAACACGAGCTTGACGCACAGTTGTTACACACACTTCTCGAAGAAGGAAGTTCAGTTTGGGACGGGCACAGAGATGACCTGGAGGAAACCTTCAACGCGCTACATTTCGGACCGTCTGGGTTCAGGGTGCACTCGGTGGAAGGGTTTATGATCGCGTGGGGCCCGGACTATCACCCCAAATACCTCCTCCGCGACGTGTATCTCTCAGATCACGTAACGGAGTATCACGGTAAGGCAAGCCAAGTCCGCCTCGTCATGGCAGTAACACAAGCACATCGACGATTTGCTGAACGCTTACAAGGCCATGAAAAAGATGACTGGTACCCAGTCGTGATTCCTCAACCAAGCGAGCAGTAATCTCGCTCAAGCAGAATATAGAACGATTCGAAGGCGTTTTTCAATCTATTCTAATCGAATCAACCGATAAGTAGACAGTGTGAATGAACACTGCGGCTTCTATCAAATGGCAATGGTGTTGAGTAAGTCGTGCTAAATACAAGGCGCAGGCCGTGTTTAGACGCTAGTAATATTGCCTCTATGTCGGGAACTCTAGGAAATGAAGCGAGCACAGGTGGATGTGCACTCCAAACTGGCCCGCTTCACCGAACGATGCGTCAAATTGTCTCAAAAAGCTGTCGGAAGTGATCCAAAAGAACCTCTCAGCAAAGGAAAATGTGGTTACGCTGATTGGGTAATTGTGGCGATTCATGGCCTTCGAGAATACCTCGATCACTCCTACCGGCAATTGCTAGATGTGCTTCGAGAAATGCCTGCTATCGTCGCTAAACTCGGGCTTTCAGTGAATGAGCTGCCGAGCTTCACCACCGTTTGTGCTCGAAAGCAAGAACTCAAGATGCCTGTCTGGCGAATGCTGTTGCAGCTGTCTGCGGAACTATTCGATACCGGAGAGGTACAAGCAATCGACTCGACCAGCATCGCTCATCGCTCGTCTAGCCATAACTATGCAAAGCGTGTCAAAGGGACGTTTGAGTCGGTCGAAACCACTATTCTTGTAGACTGTTCTACGCGGGCTATTCTCGACGTACACTGCTCGATGAATCTACCACATGACACGCAGATTGCGTGGAAAGTCCTGAAAAGGAACCTCGACAACGTGGAAACCGTCGTCGCTGACAAAGGGTTTGATTGGGACGAACTCCGACAGATGCTGCGAAGCGAGGGGATTAGACCGGTGATCAAGCATCGTGAGTTCTACTCGCTTGACGCCGCACACAATGCCCGGATTGATGATGAAACCTACCATCAGCGGTCTATCGCAGAATCGATGTTTTTCGCGTTGCGCAAGCGATTCGGTTCAACACTTAAGGCACGAACGTGGTTTGGACAGTTCCGAGAACTCGTCCTAAAGGCCGCCGTCAGAAACATCGAACAATCACTCAGGGCCTAACTCAGATGATTTCGACCGTCTAAACAAGACCCAAGGCGCATAGTCAGCAATTGACCTGCTATATTTTTTATGCCTCTGATAGAAGAGGTCCCACATGGAGCCACAGACACTCTTACGTATCGAGGGATTGGCCGCGGTGGGAATCGCGTTGGGGAGCTATTTCACGCTTGACGGGCCAATTTGGATGCTGGTAGTTCTGGCGCTGTCCCCTGACTTGTCCATGATCGGGTATCTTGCAGGCCCACGACTCGGAAGTCTGAGCTACAATATCGTGCACACGTACACACTACCGCTCGCGCTCGGTGCCTTCGGTTTCTGGGCAGATAGCCGACTCGCTCTTCTCATCGCACTAATTTGGGCTGGACATATCGGCGCTGATCGAGTATTCGGCTATGGTCTCAAGTTCGAGTCCGGGTTCACGGATACCCATCTCTCCACCCAGTCAACCCCACTTGAGTCCCCCACAGAGGCTGACCGGTAACATACGTACTCTGCCGAATACTCGCTCTGGGCCTTGTTTGAACGCGTGATTTCACGGGTGTGAGTCCTCGATGGCGCGTTCGATGTTGCGGACCGCGGGTTTCATGACAAGTTCACGGAATTGCCCGAACCAGGTTCGCGCCCAGAGCGTATCGCCGTATCTGCGTCGGAGTCCGAAAAACACCGATTCAGCGTTCGAGCGCTGGTGATACGCCCGATCCTTGATGAGCAAGTTTCTCGCCCACCTCCGCATCCCAGGATCTCGTTGCGGAATCAGCGGCGTGATACTTTCTGCACGCAACCTCGTGCGAAGTTCCTCCCAGTCGTAGCCCTTATCGGCAGCGACAGTCGCCAAATTGTCGAGATTCCGCACTAACACCTGCCAGCCGACTTGCGTATCGTGCGGTTGTTTCATCGAACAGTGTATGTCGAGAATCGTACTGGTTTCACAATCAATGAGCAGCGTCGTCTTCACCGCCTCGAACGTGTAGTCCGTCCGTTTTGCGTAGTGCTGGCTGGCCTGGACGCGATCGACACCAGTTGCATCGATCGCCTGTACATTACCGAGATCATACAGTTCGATGGACTGATCGAGGATCGCACGCCACTGCTTCATCGGAATCGCCTGCTTTCGTGTACATACAGTCGAGAAGTGTGGGACCGTTTCAGGCGTCAATCCGAGTGATTTCGTCACTCCCGGCATCTCGCGGAGGACGTCCATCAGCTTCCGGTACGGATGACCGATATACTCCTTCAACCCCTGAACGACAAGAATCACCCAGTCAGCGTAGCCTTCTTCTCCCGGACGGTAGGCCGGAGCTGGCGGACCAACGACGGCTTTTTGGGCGAGCGACACAACCCTCTCTGTGAAGTGGGAGGTCTTCGTGTGCACAACGAACTCGTCCCGCTTCACTTCCTAGTAGATATGGTATTTTCCCCGAGCTACTAGCACGTCGATATGAGTTCGATCGACTCTACACTGCGAACGTTTGAGCATCTAAACAAGGCCCTCGCTTTGTATTCAGCACGTTGCTTTTGGCAGCTATCGGAGAGGAAGATAGCCGCTCCGGTAACGCCTTTGCCTGTACTGAATGCGGGTTTCACGAGCAGTTCTGGATCAAACAATCGTGCTCCTCTCTGCGGCTAATCAGATATACTAGTACGTGACATCATGTACACTCGATCACCGTGCGAACGGTCACAAGTACTGTGTTGACAGGCAAACCTGGGGATATAGTTAAGCCCGAGCATCTAGAACAGTCTGTTGATAGGTGACCTGACAGATGTCCCTGACCACTGATCCACGTCCACCACTTTCCGACTGGGTGTTGGACGCATACAATATCCTCTGTGATCACATCACCAGGCAGGAACACGGTGAAAGTCAGCGCCACGTCCTGGCGATCCCTCGTGACGAGGCGATCAAAGTGCTGCGATCCACTGACGAGATCAGGCTTGAACCGGGGGATGCTGACCATGCACTGACGCGGCTGCTCGAGCGTGGCTACCTCTACGAGGTTGACAACGAACTCCGCGTCACCGAGCCACCTGAAGACATCTGAGTCCACACGCCGCCCCGTATTATTAAGACGAATATCGCAGGACAGCGAGTAGACAGACCAGCGAAACGCTTTTCGGCGTTACTGGTGAAACAGGCACGAGTGATTCAATATGGGGGGCTGGGAGCGTCTGAAACGAGCGGTCTCGACAGACAGGGAACCGAAACGCCCAGATGAACCCGAATATGCGGACGTGATCCATGAGTGTCGGCACTGTGGAACGACTGTGGATCAGCGAACAGAGTACTGTCCGACATGCGGTGGATCAGAAATTGCGACATACGCGATCGAATAACCGAAATACCGGGTCAGCGTGATCTCCCAAGATCGAGGTGATCTCCTATCGAAACATCCCCCGGACAGGTTCTTCCTGCTGGCCCTGCGCCTGCTGTAATTGCTGTGCGACCTGCTGTTTCTGGCGCTGAATCTCCTCTGCTTTCTCCTGTAGCTCACTGGTGTCGATCTCGAACTCGACGAACGGTTCAAGCGCGTTCTCGATCACGGACCGGGCCGCGGCCGGATCCGGGAGCCGTGGATCCGCCCGGACGAGCAGCAACGCTGCCGGAACATTCGCCTGATAGCACGCATTGATGAGGGCACCGGTCACACCACTCACAGCGCCATCCTCCTCTGCAAGTGCGATATCCGCCTCCTCGAGTTCCGTCTTCAGGTCATTGGTTGTTGCCACGCCGACGACGTTACCCTGCTGTTCCTCAGACTGGGCCGGTGCACCAGCAAGGAAGATCGCCCGATTAAAGTCCTCTACCAGCTCCTCCAGCACACACTGGCTCAGATCCGAGAATGCGTCTTCCGGTATCGGGACATCACTCTGCAGCGTCATGATATCAGGATCCGAACCACCGTAGACGCGTACCGAGTCTTGGACCAGACCGTCCGTAAACGATGCAACAGGTGGCAAAGTATCGGACCGGATCGCCCCATACTGCTCGAGGTCCAGCTGGTCGGTAATCTGATCGACGGCGATCGAAGCCACCAGTCCGTGGCCCGGTAATCCCTCGATCAGTGTCGGTGCCGCCGCATCGAAGTTAGCTGACCGATGAAACGTCACATCAGGAGTCTCTGCGGTCATGCCTGACGACCTACACCGACTAGTCAGATATGCGTACGGGGAACCGGCAGGTTCGTATCGGCCACTTAGGCACCTATATAGCACTACACGCCCTGATTCTCCGGTGGAAAGTAGTCTTCCCGTGTCTCACCCTCCGGCTGCTCCGCCACGTCAAGCACCGGTACGTCCTTGTCCCTCTTGTTAGTCGCAGAAATGTCCGCATCCTTCTCCGTGAGTCGTGTTGTCGGTCGTGGTGATCTTGTCAGTGTGCCCCGGGAAATAGGTCTCGCTCAGCTCGAACCAGACGCTTGTATCGACGGATGCATTTGAACAGTCCACTCTTGGCCATTCGTCCCCACGTGAGCCAGCCCCGCGACACCCAATCTACACCGGCGTATGAGTCCATATTCGCTTATGGAAACTCAGTGGACTACCTCGAGCAGTTCACGCTCGAGAAAGCAGAGGGTGAGCCCGATGTCTGAGGGAGAGGGTCAGTATCTCGAGCCATTCAGGAAGAGTATGGTCTCGGTTGCTGGTTGAACCGGTCGACCAACAGCCGAACCGATCCATCACTAATACCCTGAGTGTTTAACCTTCCAGAGAGACAATAGACAATTGACTGATGGAACGCCCGACTCGTCAGAAAGAGCGTGATGATGAGACAGAGCGCGAATCAACTGAACAAGAGGACGTTCAGACCTGTCCTGAATGTGACTCAAGTACACTCATTAGAAGTCCAGATGAGAGCGAAGTGAGCTGCGAGGATTGTGGGTTGATTCTTGAAGAAGAGGCCATCGATCACGGTCCGGAATGGCGCGCATTCAACAACTCGGAAAGGGAAAGCAAATCTCGCGTTGGTGCGCCGATGACCCAGACGATGCACGATAAGGGGCTCACCACCACGATCGACTGGAAAAATAAAGACGCCTATGGGCGGTCCCTCTCTGCAGAAAAGAAGAGTCAGATGAACCGGCTGCGGAAATGGCAAACACGGATCCGAACAAAGGATGCTGGCGAACGAAACCTTCAATTTGCGCTTTCTGAAACTGACCGGATGGCTTCTTCGTTAGGAGTCCCGCGATCTGTTCGGGAGGTAGCTAGTGTCCTCTACCGTCGCGCCCTTGACGAGGACCTCATTCGCGGACGCTCAATTGAGGGCGTTGCCACGAGTACACTGTATGCGGCTTGTCGTATGGAGGGGATTCCAAGATCGCTGGACGAAGTCGCCGCTGTCTCACGCGTTGAACGCATGGAGATTGGTCGCACGTATCGGTATCTCTCCAAGGAACTCAGTCTTGAGATGGAACCTGTTGACCCGAAGAAATACGTGCCTCGGTTCAGTTCTGAGCTTGATCTCCCCAAAGAAGTACAGGCAAAGGCAAATGAAATCATTGACACGACAGCTGAAAAAGGGATGTTGTCAGGAAAATCACCGACTGGATATGCCGCGGCTGCGATTTATGCGAGCGCACTCCTCTGTAATGAGAAAAAGACACAAAGGGAAGTTTCCAATGTTGCTCAAGTAACTGAGGTTACCATTCGAAACCGATACCAAGAACAAATCGAGGCATTGGGGCTTGGTAATTAGGAGAGAGTTATTGGACGATTCTCATAGGGCTATTTTCGTTCCGATTTCGGTGACCCAACCGATATGTAGGTGTGCGAATCTAACGCTGGTACCTCTACCAACTATTGGTGACTTCTGTAGAGCCGTGCTGAATACACAGCACACATCTCGCAGTATGGTTCGCTGAATTGGCTGCAAGGGCAGCTAAGATGGAGATCCTCGATAGATATGGTAAAGTTAAAATATGGAAATTATCAAAAGTTGCACGCCAACAAGGGTGAAGTGCGTAGAGACAATTGGCCAGAGTATGACTGCAAGTCCGTCTAACGATGAGGAATGGGCTGAGCGGTGGAATAAGTTATTTGATATCCTTTCTGTCGAGCCGCGGCGAGAAATCATCAATTCGTTGCTGGATGTGCCACAAGAGCGGCGGCTCTCGCTACCTGAGGCTGCAGAATCCCCTAACCAGTCGATGGACTCTGAGTCATTAGCTATTCACTTGCGCCATCATCACCTCCCTAAGCTCGCCGAAGAAGGGTACGTTCGCTGGGATCCCGAACGGTTCTGTGTCCAGCGTGGCCCCAACTTTGCGGAACCGGCATTTATCGTTGAGAACGTGTTCGAGTCGATGGACGAAATCCCCGAATCCTTGATTGACAACTGTAGGATTATCCAGAAGAAAATTAACGATGACGCGAACTGACGTTGTCACCAACGTTGTCAAAGCGGTGGCCGCCCAAGATGCGGTAGAACCAGGGGAACTCGATTTGTTGTACGAGTACATCGACCCGGAAATATTAGAGAAAGTGTATGAGCAAGAGAAGGGCGACTGGACCTTTACGTTCCAATATTCTGATCATCAAGTCACTCTGACCCACGAGGAACAAATCTTCGTCGATGGTGTCCTGCATACGCCGAGTGTATCAAGAGGGAGTAAATGACCAGTGAGTGATGCGGGTTCTCCACTGTGAACTCGATGTCTTCCAGGCTAACTTCCACCGCTGCATTCAGCACGCAGTCTCTGCTATCTCCCGGATAAATCAGTCGTCGATCCAACACCTACTTGACCTGTACTGAACGGCAACTATGTGTGCGAACTGAACGAATAACAGGGAGGAAAGGCCATTTGACCGATGAGAAGACTTATGCTTGTGTTATGATGGATTATTAATGTGAATCGACGGATGCTACTGGGAACTGTTCTCCTTCTCATCATAGTTCCGCTCGCTGGCTGTAGTCTGACCATGGACTATTCGACAACTGTTGGGGAACCCACCAATGGCACTGTAATTGAAAATGCTTCTGCCGAGTTCGTTGATAACTGGCAAGGAGTGAATTACGAAATTGAATATAACTCCAGCTATATAGATACGAACAATACCTCTGTTGGGAATTCAACATATAGTTTCAAAGTATATGAGCACGTAAATGGTTCTCTGGAGTTTGTGGACCAATCGGGTTTCAATACCATAGAGCCAGCCTCACCACCCGTATATCAGAATTCAGTATCTCCACCGTGGGACGCTGGTGAGGAGAGAAAATATGAAATTCGTGTTGTTGATACTACAACTAATACTACCACGGACAATATCAGTGATGCTACCACGGATACCGTTATTGACTCTGTAACCATAACAATCGAAAACCATGGTTCATGATACGTTCTTCCCCTGTACTTACCGTGTGTTTCACGAAGATATCTGGATAAAGAAAACATGCTGCTATCTACTGTTAATGAACGCGATGATGAGAAACTCACGGTGATGCGCTACAAGGACCTTTACGAGGACCGTCGCCCGTCGTTTCAGCCGATCATGAAGCGGTGGGACGGTTCATTTGTTGACTCTCGAGCCAAGGCGCTCGAGACCACGTCGGCAGAAAGGTCTTAGCGTCGCCAGTCGCGATACTCTTCTATGGCCGAATCCGTATCCGAATCTCAGTCCCGATCGCTCCGATTCAAAGGCCGTTCTCCACCGTGGAAGGCCGACGAAGACAGCGAGGACGGCGAGGAGAGTCCGAAGTGGGAGATCACTCCGTGTACCCGTCGTCAAACCACAAACGACGATTCAACGGCGACGTGTGCCGTTACAGACCTTACGGTTCCACTATGGCCGATATTGGGAACGGGCAATGATTGGACCCCAGTACGGTTTTAGTCGGTAAATGTGACTGTCTAAGTATGGTACGTCCAGTGTTCCACTATTCATGAGTACACCAACAGAGCCCGCCACTGACACGACCTACGTCGGACGCTTCGGAACGCTCTGTCGATACATCCCACTGTTCGACGCCAGTGCTCCGGACGGCTGGACGATCACGCACCGTGCCTACGACCGGACGGTCTGACTGCATCTCGAGACCGATATCTCGATCGAGTGTCGGAAGACGCCCGACGGGTGAGTGCTACTGCTCACCGATCGCCAGACCGATGAAGAGTATCCCGCGCTCCCGACGAACGCGACTCGGTGGAACGCCTACGGCGCAGTTCGATCCTTCTTCAAGGGAGAACCACTGCTACCAGCATCTCCGAGTTCCGGCTCAGAGTGGGAGACGCATCGAGAAGGCGTTCTGACGCTCGAGCGGATCCAGAACGAACGACAGGAGTGAGTCGGCGGCCGAATCACTTTTACCAGCGGTCGTTGGCCCCGATGGTATGCCTGCGTCTCTGACGATTAACGACCTCCTCCTAATCGAGGTGTTAGTCGCCTACCATAACGACCTTCGAGAGCGTGATCCTGACCACGCCCGGCAAGTATGGAAACGGGCACGGAATCTAGCCGCCGGGCGTGGCGAGACGATCGACGATGTGATGGGCCGGTACCACCGTCGTTAGCTCGACTCTTTTTATTGGATGCCGTGGCCAAGGTCGGCGATGTACGATCGTACTCCCCAGGAGGAACTCCTCGTGATCGAGGCTCTCGTCGAGTATCACAGTGATCGGAAAGACGTCCAACCCGAACAGGCGGCTCGAGCGTGGGTGCTAGCGAACGAAGACACGACCAGTAGAACCGAACAGCGAAACGCACGGCGAAAGCGTCTGGCAGCAACTGACGCCGGACGGCATGATCGAACTGTCGCGCATACCTCGGACGCGACAGTCGGGACTATCACGGCCGGGGGGTATCAATTGCGTGGCCAGTAGGTTTCATTCGAAACCCGGTGTATCTCGAAAACCGCCCGCCTAGATGTTTGAGAGGAGTCGGCGGGCATGTCGCGTACTGTGGGTGTGACGCGACAATTGTGCCCACCATATCATGAATTATCAATTGCGTGGCCAGTAGGTTTCATTCGAAACCCGGTGTATCTCGAAAACCGCCCGCCTAGATGTTTGAGAGGAGTCGGCGGGCATGTCGCGTACTGTGGGTGTGACGCGACAATTGTGCCCACCATATCATGAATTATCAATTTAGTGGCTCGATGAACGTTACACGTGTATCTGAAAGAGCCGCGGCGGCGCGAGGCAGGAAAACGCCCGCTCGCGGCTCAGGGGGAGTCGCGTTTGCGCTAACGCGACAGCTAAGCCAAGGGACGCGATCGTGTTGAATTCGTTGCCAATAGAAATTGGTCCGTGGCGATTGCCAGCACAACAGCTATCAGGCGCTAGTCGAAAGACAGCGCTGGCCGTCGCGTCTGCCGGTCGCTTGGAGGTTGATTTGTTGCCCCCTGCCGAGGCCGATCGTCACGGTGGTGGATTTTTGTTAGAGGTAGTGGATACAATGCAGTCTGAGAAATTTATACTACAGCACTGTATAGTTTAGCACCTCCGCTGGAACTTGTTTGTTAATTTACATGTTCGGTAGCTGTGTGTTATAGTAGTGAACAAACTATTCAAGTATTCTCTTGGGCTCGCTCGACTGCCGACCCACGAGTTATGGAAGCGGTCGATCCGCATTTTGAGGGTGTGAAACAACTTTTCGATGTGGTTTCGATCGACGCAGTCGAGGTGACCGCTCAATCCTAATCGATGAAGGGCAGTCAGATATCCAGCACCATCGACGAGAAACTCAGCACGAGAGAGATCGTGTTTCTCGGTGAGTCCATGCAGAAACGCAGCAGCTGGATCGTGCCTCGCCGTCCAAAGAGCGCGATGTCGAGAATGAGTATCGTGTCGAGGTCTATTGCAGCGTACATCCAAGATTGGTCGCCATTAATCCTGACAGCGGTTTCATCAACTGTGACCCGCGACGGCTTCACCGTCCTCAGAACGGTTCGCGTTCTAATAGGCCGCACGAGATCTTCGCTCTCGTGGACGTCGGCGGGTCTGGCACGCTGTCAGCCAGCCGATGTACCCAGTTCCGGATCGCTTGATGAGAGCGTTCAACGCCGAGTGAGCGAAGAATTGCTTGTGTCTCCCGAAGGAACAACCGGTCGCATGGAGCCGGGCGGCGAACGCCCTAACGGGCGTTGCCGTCCGCTCACGCTCTCAATTTTCATTAAATTCCGCCACGTAGCTCTCGCTGAGCAGGTCTGCGAGCATATTCCAAACTAACTCTACGACCTGCTCACTGCTCAAACCGCGCTAACTAGACGGTGCCATGCCATCCAGAAGGCCTGTTTAAAGACCTGTGTCTGACTCAGACTCTTCGTTGGAGACGAGGGTAGTTCTTGACCACCAGATCCAAAATTTCAAACGACGGTACGAGCCCAAAATGAGAAGTCCGTGATCGGGTTCGACCCTGACTCACTACTAGTTGACTTTCACCAATACCTTGATAGCTTCTCGCTCGTCCATCGCTTCATATCCCTCGGGAACGCTGTCGAGGTCGACGGTCTTCGTGAAGACTGGGGACGGATCGAGGGTGCCCTGAAGAACGTCGTCCATGAGTTCCTCCGCGTAGGCCCGGACAGGGGCAGGACCACCGGTCAGCGACGCATTACTGAAGAACAGGGGCTGTATGAACGCCGGATCTTCGACGTGCGGGACACCGACGTAGCCGATATCGCCACCAGGGCGGACCATACCGGCCGCGGCCTCCAGCGAGGATTCTGCGCCGACACATTCGAGGACGTGATTCGCGCCTCCGTACGTGAGTTCTTGAACTTCCTCGATGGCTTTCTCACCCCGGTTGGAGACGGTCTCCGTCGCGCCGAGTTCCCCGGCGAGTTCGAGGCGGTCCTCGTGGTGGCCGACCGCGATAATGCGCTCCGCGCCGAGTCGTTTTGAGGCGAGAACGGCACAGAGCCCGACGGCACCGTCACCGATGATGACGGCCGTGTCGCCGGCCTCGACATCCGCACAGACAGCAGCGTGGTGGCCTGTCCCCATCACGTCCGTAAGCGGAAGGAGTGCTTCAAGCGTGTCCTCGTTGTCGGCGTACCGGTCGGGGACGCGGACGAGTGTCCCATCGGCCTGTGGCGCACGAATTTTCTCGCCCTGCGCGCCACGGCCCTCGCCACTCCAGGAGCCACCGTTCAGGCACGACGTGTGGAGTCCCTTACGACAGAGTTCGCATTCGCCACAGCTTATCGCGAATGGGGCGAACACGCGGTCGCCGGGTTCGACTGACCGGATGTCGTCGCCGACTTCCTCAACGATCCCCATCGGTTCGTGACCGACGGGTTCTCCCTCTTCCTGTTCCTCTTCGCCGCGGTAGAACCAGAGGTCCGACCCGCAGATGGCGGTGTGCGTGACGCGGATGATAGCGTCTTTCGGGTCCTCGAGTTCTGGTTCGGATTGCTCTTCGATTCGAATGTCTCGTGGGCCTCGGTAGACTGCTGCCTTCATAGTTAGTATACAAGTTAAACTGCGACCTCGTATTAAATGGGTTCGGTGCTATCCAGAATATTTCATGGGATTAAGGTTTGACGAGTATCTTCACCTGATCACTTTCCGAGTCAAGTAGAGGTTCGAACCCTTCTGAAACGATATTTTCGAGATCAATCTGGTCAGTAATCATCGTCGAGGGTTCAAACCGACCCTTGTCGAGAAGATTGAGCACGCGTTCAAATTCCGTTTTAATCGGGCCCGTCTGGTATGCCAGTGTTCCATTGATGTCTCGCTCGGGGATGACGATGCTGTTCGTATCAATCTCGTGTGAACCCTCAGAGATACTGACAATAGTCACCTGACCTCCCGGACGGGCACTCTGAATCGCATCTTCGAACCCGTTTTGAACGCCTGTAGCTTCAAGCGTTACATCCGCACCACCGTTCGTGGCATCGGCGATCGCTGTGACTGCATCGGTTTCGGTCGGATCAATTACCAGATCAGCTCCAGCGTCGGTTGCGAGTTCTCGCCGTGAATCACGAGGTTCTGAGACAAATATCTTATCAGCACCAGCAGTAGCCGCACACTGTACGAGCCCGATCCCGATGGGACCTGCGCCGAAAATGGCGACAGAATCGCCGGTTTGAATCCCAGCGCGTCGAACTGCTCTGAGGCAGACACTGAGTGGTTCGACTAACGCGGCATGTTCAACAGGAATGTCATTCGGCATTCGATGAACGTTAGAGGCTGGGACGGTGGCATATTCGCCAAATCCACCCGTCTGTGCTGAGAGCCCGATGAAGGCTAGATCTTCACACAAGTTGTACTGACCTTCGTTACAATACTGGCATGATTCACAGGCGATACCCGGATTAACTGCGACGGGATCACCGGGGTCGAATTCCGTCACGTCAGCACCAACCTCATCAACGACACCACCAAACTCATGACCAAGACGTACCGGTGGTTCAGCTCCCGTAATAGGGTTCGGTTCACCGAAGTTCGGGACGAAGATCGGGCCTGCTTCGTACTCGTGGAGGTCGGTACCACAGATTCCGGCCGCCTCAACTTTGATCCGTATCTCGTTCGATCCAGTTTCCGGAATCGAAACGTCCTCTACACGTACGTCTTGCTGCCCGTGGTATATAGCCGCTCGCATGATAAGAACAAGCATTCATAGTTACTAATAATTTTCGGTGGGTTACCAATCCAAAGAGTTGGGTCAGTTTCGGTGTACTCTCACGGCTAAGACGGATACTGCTGAAAAATAAAGAACGGTTGGATAGCGGTACATGGCTTCGCAAAAAATATAGATAGCTCAATGATTCGACTTCTGCTGGCTGGTCGCCAGCAGGAATCACTAACCGTCTACCGACGGCTTTCAAGTGGACGAACCGTTTGACTACGTAAGTGCGCTACCAGTATCCATTTGCGAGGAGGCCACCGTCAACGACGAGGTTGTGACCGGTAACATGCGAAGACATGTCACTTGCTAAAAAGACGGCAGTCTTGCCAATCTCTTCGGGGCTGCACAGCTCACCGAGCGGAAGATGCTCTGCATGTTCTTCATCAATACCGGCGTCGGCCAGCATCTGGGTTTCAACAAGTCCCGGATTAATCGCGTTGACGCGGATGTTGTCGGGGCCAAGCTCGACGGCCAGTTCCCGTGTGAGGTTGGCTACTGCGCCTTTCGACGTGCAGTACGTTGAGGCTTGGTCAAGGCCACTTAGTCCACCCACCGACGAGAGGTTGACAATTACGTTCGTCTCGTCTTGCTCACGCATCACCTCTGCTGCAGCCTTACATCCAAAGAACACTCCGCGGATGTTGATATCGAGCGTCCGATTAAATTCGTCCTCTTCCACATCATAGAGTGATCCACCTTCGAAGATTCCCGCATTATTCACCATAACATCGAGTGATCCGAAAACGTCAACAGTTTCCTGGACCGTTGCTTGCAAATCATCTATCGAAGTGACATCTGTCTCGACGAAATGTGCCTTAGCGTCGTGTTCCGTTTCAATCAATTCGTGGGTCGGCTGACCGCCCTCGCGGGGTTCCTCACGGAGATCCGCAATAGTCACGTTCGCGCCGACTTCTGCCAGTTTCAGTGCGATTGCTCGTCCGTTCCCTGATGCGCCACCAGTTACAATCGTGGCTGCGTCATCTAAGCTTGCTAGCATGCAACAGAACACTGTATACGATTCGATATAAATATTTCCTCACAAATACTGTATTTTGGTGAGTTGAATTCGGTTACAAGGTAGGTTCAAATACCTCGTTTCACAATTTTTTCGACGGTATTGCTTAAGCTAGTGAAGGGGCTCCATAGTACAGAAATATCCCACTTTCTACTGCCGCTGTGCCTAAATAGACAACCTTTGGCAGAATGTCACTCCCGTTCAACACCGAACCTTTTGAATTTCAGCATGGAGACTTAGAGCACGGACCATCTTGGCTTTCAGCCTTTATTGAACAGTGGCCCAGCACAGTGTGTGGCATTTGTTACGAACTGATCCGAGTACCAGTTCGACAGAATTCTGTCGCCAAATGAAAATCAACTAACCGAAAAGCGTTCACTTAGTTATTATTTCTACCATATCTTTATCTGATAGATTTAATTTATCTCTTAGTTTTACATCTGATAATAGTTCAAGCTTGCTGTCCTCGTGAGAAGTCCGTTTCGGAACGATAACATGTGCTTGCTTATACCAAGATCCGTCATCTACGTGAACAGTCACTGGATAACATTGGGCAGAACCAAAGTCTTTATCCCCATCTGTCCAGCTATCAATAGGAATAGATTTTTGAGACTCAAGACGGGGTCTTCGTTCTGTACTCTTTTCTGTAAGGGAAATATTCAATGTCCCAGGATATGGTTCATACCCGAGTTTGTCAATAAACTGTTCTTGATAGCCTTCAAGCGAAACAAATTCTTTTCCTTTGCCAAGGCCACTCGTCACTGTGCCCTTGAGAAGTTGTGGATAATCTGCCCTAATAGATTTCCCATCATTATCACTTGGCCTATGATCGTGCTTATACGGATCCCGAGACCAGGATGGGCCATCATATAGTGAATCTTCCTTGTTTAGTTCCTTCACCTCTGTTTTTTTCCTACTAGCTTGTATCGAAAGAATGTCTTCTAAGAGTTCATTGACATGGTCTATGCAATGTACTATAGAAGTGTGTGAGTTCAGTACAGGAATGTATTCATTCGAAAAATAATTGCTGATGGGACTATTTCCATGATTGTGGTTGCCAAACCCGTGCATAGATGATGTACTATCTTGCCAGCCACTTAAAGGTAGCCCTTGTGAGACTACAGATTCTCTGCCTTTAGCTGCGTCTCAGACCTTGGTTTGGTAGTGGTAATGGAAGCTGTACATTTTTGCTGAAAGTATGGCTGCTAGTAGCAGTTTAAGCTGATTACGAACTCAAGCAGGCCCAAAGTTCTCGATCTCGATATCTTCTGACGGAACACCATCGTTCTCTAGAGCTTCTTTAGCTGATTTAACGAAGCCAGCAAACCCAAATATATAGACAGTCCGACCATCATTGATTGACTCAAGTTGAGAGATTACATCTTTGACAGATTCTGCCTGAACGACTTTGCCACCGTTTTCATGGATCGAACGAATTCGATCTTCATGCGGTGTGGTCTCTCCCTTATACCCGATTACTACTTCACTTTCTTCCTGTATGGCTCGCTCACCGATCCCGACAGCAGGACCGATGCCAGGACCAGCAGCAAGGACAATCGTATCGCTGGTACCCGTGTATCGAATGTCGCCGTACGGTCCGTCAAACGAGAGTGTAGTGTCGACAGGTTGACCTGCAAGCCACGGTCCAAGTGTCCCTTCAGGATCAACGCCGATTGTAATCTCAAAACTGTCGGTTACTTCGGGCGAAGAGATCGTATAGTAGCCAGTTTCCTCCTCTCCGTCAATCTCAGCCTTGATAAGGATAAATTGACCTGGTTCTGCCTGGAACTCATCAGGAGTTGCGACAGTGAGTGCGACCGTTTGCGGGCCAACCGATTCACTTGATTTGATAATTGATTGGTGCACACTCACTCGATTCTAATTAGATGCATATAAGCATTACCCTCATTGATAGCTTGCAGATCACTTCTCTACTGTAACGCTTGAGCACTATGACGTACTCCAAATCCAGGATGTTCCATCTCCCTGTGAATAATTATAGGCCAAAAACAGCTTGAGAGTCCAAAAGAGGTGTAGATCAGTTATTTCCTATCAGAAGTGGCGGCTGTCGTCCGAACCATCGAGTTTAAATACATCGTCATCAGGAACCGGTTCCTCGTAAGGGTTGACTTGGCTTTTGGAGAACTCACGCGGACCTAGGCGAGACTTAAATGCAGGCATAACTTCTTTTGCGAACAATTCAAGTGACTGATCCCACTTGTGCCGTGGAACCTTCCAGTCGTGGTGATTGATTAGCAATTGACCGAACTGCCCAATTTCTTCCTGTATTGCCTTGATTTGTTTGACAACATCTTCTGGAGTGCCGATAAGTAGAGGCAGGTTTTCGGCAATCCATTCCATCGTCATATCCTCTCGCTCCAGTTCTTCATCCGTTGCCATGATGGGAGCGAGACCAAGATCAAACATATAGTCGTAGTAGTCTTTGGCCCCGTCACGGATCTCTTCGAACGCTTGTTCTTTGCTCTCAGAGATGTAGATATCACGGACAATACACCATTCTTGGCGTGCTTCCAGTGGATCGCGACCGGCATCCTCGGCACCGTCCTCGATCGCCTCCGCAGTCTCAGCAAGGCTAACACAAGCGGGGTTATTTGGTGCCTTTAGTGGGATGAAGCTAAGGCTGAGTGGACGGTACCCATCCTTCGCTGCATTATAGAAGGAGCTCCTGGAGGTCAATCCAGCAACCGATGATTTCGGTTCCTTTTGGTATGTTGGGAACTGGATCAGACGATCCTCGTATTGGAAGAATTCTCCATCATAGTCCGTTGGTTCTTCTGCCTGAAGATACGTTTCGATGACGTCGATCGCTTCCCACATTCGATCCTTTGCCTGGTCATCTGTAGCGTTGAACATTTCCATGTCTGGCGGCAGAGCACCACCACCGTACCCGAGAATTACCCGTCCCTGAGACATCTGGTCAAGGAAAGCAAGCCGCTCAGCGACCGAGAAGGGGTCATTAACGTCATACGGTAAGTTGACCGTTGCTGGCATCAGCTTAATTCGGTCCGTAACTTCTGCCATCCGTGCAAGTTGCATTTCGGGAATTGGGACCGTTTCGTGACCTCCGCTGTGGTGTTCTCCGACCCAGTATTCGTCAAATCCAAACTTCTCGGCCAACTGTGCCTCTTCGACCATTTGGTCGAGAGACAGATTCCAGTTCGTTTCTGGCCGCCATGCTGGTTGAGCAAAAACCCCGAACTCTAACTCCACATCGTTCTGTGACATTCCATTGTACACGTGGCCCCCATCGATAATAAAAATTATGTTTGATAGCTGATTGTCATGGCATTCCCCTCATCTTTAGATACGGTTTCTTGCAAGTCATTGAAGTTGATTAGATTCGGATGTGCATCATCGTCATTTGGCCGAAGATCAATCATCTTGTTTTCACAACCAATGATTTGGCTAAACCATCCCTCAGTTCCAATGACGATATCAAAGTCCAGGATGAATAGAAATACATACTGATGGCGAATGGAAGGATCACAGCACGTTAATCATAGTAGCTGATCCGCGATGATATTCTTCTGAATTTCGCTCGTTCCTTCGTAGATTTTCGTGATACGGGCGTCTCGGTAGTAGCGCTCGGCCGGGTAGTCTGTCACGTAGCCCGAACCGCCGTGAACCTGAATACCCTCATCCGCCACCTCAACCGCAATTTCGCTGGCGAACAATTTCGCCATGCTCGAGAACTGTGCGGCGATATTCTGATTGTTCTGTTCGACTTCGGTCGCGGCGCGGTAGGTCAGCGACCGGGCTGCCTCAACCTTGGTGGCCATCTCGGCGATCTTGTGCTGGATGGCTTGGAAATCGGCGATCTTCTGGTCGAACTGCTCGCGCTGGTTAGCATATTCGATGGCAGCGTCGAGCGCACCCTGTGCGGCGCCGACGGCCTGTGCGGCGACGTTGGTTCGGCCAGAGGCAAAGAACTCCATTAGCTGGTAGAAGCCTTTGTCAACCTCCCCGATGACGTTCTCTTCGGGCACGCGCGCGTTGTTGATGACAACCTCGGCAAGGTCCGACGCACGGATACCGAGCTTATTGTTGATCTTCTCAGTCGAGACGCCATCAGTATCCATCGGCAGGAGGAACGCGGTGATCCCGCGGTGGCGCTCTCCTGGACTCGTTTTCGCCATGGCGACGCCAACGTCGGCGACCGTCCCATTCGTGATCCACATTTTGTTCCCGTTCAGGACGTACTCATCGCCATCTTTCTCAGCGGTCGTCTCAATCCCCGCAACGTTCGATCCGTGGGCAGGTTCCGAAATCATCGAACAGGAAGCAATTTCTCCGCTTACGACCCTCGGGAGCCACTCCTCTTTCATCCACTCGTCGCCGAACTCAACGATCATATTCGTCCCAAAACCTGCGCTGCCGACCGCGGATCCGATCCCGGGATCAGCTCGCCACAATTCCTCGGTAACAATCGTCTTCGAAAGCTTGTTCATGCCGGCACCGCCGTACTCGATCGGGATACTCGGTGCGACGAAGTCGTACTTGGCAGCTTTTCGTCGTAGCTCTTCGGGGTATTTGCCCTTGCGGTCATGCTCCTCTGCTACCGGTGCCATCTCGTTTTCACCGAACTCACGAACAGCATCACGGATAGCTTCGTGCTCATCAGACAGACTGAATGCCATGCGTGCACTCTACAGACGAGTGTAAAAGTAGTTTCGAGTTGAATCGGTGCGGCGGAGATCTAGTACGTAGCCGACCGACAGTAGTTCATATCCTTATTGCCGTTAGGTGTCTCTCACGCATTGTCAACCCAGTCGCCGCTCATGCCAACTCGTTCGCCGTCTTCCCAGATGTAGAACCCTTCACCCGTTTTCTTACCGAGATTGCCTGCCCTGACTTTCCGGCGAAGCGTCTGCGGCGGCCGAAATCGTTCACCTAACTCTGAACGGAGATATTTGGCAATGTGGAGACGGATGTCGAGCCCGACGTGATCTGTCAACTCAAGCGGCCCCATCGGATGGCCGTACCCGCTCCGCATCGCCTCGTCGATATCTGCCGGGTTGGCGACGCCTTCTTCGACCATTCGTATCGCCTCGAGCCCAATGACGACGCCGAGTCTTGAGGAGGCGAACCCAGCAGTGTCGCGAACAACGACATCTTCTTTTTCGAGGCTTCGGACATAGTCAATGGCGATCATCTCGGTCCGTTCGTCCGTCTGTTCGGCAATCACAATCTCGACAAGGTCCATCAAGTGGGGCGGATTGAAGAAATGAAGGCCGACAGCGCATTCCGGACGTTCAAGCGCACTCCCAATCTCTGTTACTGACAGCGAAGACGTGTTTGAGGCAATGATCGTTCCCTCGTCCGTCGCATCCTCAACATCAGTATAAATTCGCTTCTTGAGGTCCATGTCCTCTGGCACCGCTTCGATTACCAGTTCGGCGTCGTCAACTGCCGATTCGAGATTGGTCTCACCTTCAATTCGGTCGAGCGTCTCCACCATCGCCGTTTCCGACACTTTGCCACGGTCAACACCGCCCTGCAAATTCTCGCGAATTCCCTCAAGGCCCGCTTCGACGAACTCCGATTCGATGTCTCGAAGAACGACCTCGTGGCCCGCCATCGCCGATACCTGTGCGATTCCGTGTCCCATACTACCTGCTCCGAGCACTGCAGTTCGCATAGATAACTGGACCGAAAGTATCGTGAAAAACGTTCGCATTCGGGTTTCGGTGTGAACGGACCGTTCGATAGAGTACTGGCTTTGCTCTTAGTTACTTGTTTTGCGACGGTCGAATCTTGAACCCGTATCGCGTCACACCCTCTTGAGTGTAGATCCGACGGATTGTTGTCTCGACTCGATCACCGACAGCGAACGCTGATGGCTCAGCGTCAGTTCCCATCGCCGGAACGCTGACAGTCTTCTCATCGGTTTCGACCTCCAGCGCGACGATTGCAGCCGCATAGTCGCCCGATTGCGACTGCTGGGTGGCGAACTCCGGCGGCGCGCCACCTTGTGAGATCGTCGTAACAGCTTCGACAGTCCCATCGCCGGGGAGCTCGATGGAGTCATACTCGTTGAGTGCACCGCAGTCGTCGCAGCTACCCTCTGGCGGGAATGCGAGTGTGCCACACTCGAAACAGCGACCTGCCTCAAGGCGATACCGTTGCGGGATCAAGCGACGCCAAGAAGGGACGCTGACGTACGCACCACCGCCCGCCGGCGGCCCCGAGGTGACAACGCCCCGTTGACGCAGATATTCAGCGTATGAGAGGCTATCACCACCTTCGAGGGTCGTCTCCGTCGGGATATCGCCATCGACGGTGACGAAGAAGGCATCCGCGCCGGCGCCGCTGCCATGGGAAACGCCCAAAATGGACTCATAGCCGTCTGTGAGAGCGTTAGCGAACGAGACAGGAACGCTCGCAGCACCGAGGTCACCCAACTGGTGGACAGTCGTGGCGGCCTGAATTTCGTTGGTCCCGACGTTGGCCGCGCTCGCGGCGCGGTAAGGCAGTTTCCCGTTCGGTGCTTGGATGGCTGCGGCTTCTGGTTCGGACTCGACTTTGAGGCCGGAGACAGCGCCGCCGATCGTCTCGGTGAACGCCTGCCGATCATACTGCGTAACACCAAGGCCTTGGGTTTCATTCTCACCAATATCTCGGAATCGTGTGCCGGGATACGGCGCAGCGTACTCCGCTCGGTCAACAATCTCGGCAGGCCCGTCGGCCTTGAGGACGAACGCCGCCGCCCCGGCCCCGGAGGCGTGATCGATCTCATCGTCCGGATCACCATGCGGGGCGTCGGCGGCAACGATGATGGCAGTGCTGGCTGCAGCCTCGATTGCGTCTATTCCAGCCCAGAGTCCCCGTGTACCGGCACGCGTACTGCCAGTAAAGGTCTGTCTCGTCGTGGTCGAAGAGAGGCCAAGCATCGCACCGAGACGGGCAGTGATATCTTCTTCAGCCACCGGTGGCCTCGAAGACGCAAAGCCGAGCCAGTCGATTGTCTCTGGCTCACAATCGGCCGCCTTGAGCGCGCGGGTTGCGGCTTCGTAGGCCATCGTCAAGGAGTCTTCGTCGGCAGCGAGGACAGCTTTCTCGGAAATGCCCGATGCCTGGAAATGGCCCCACGCGTCTGCAAACTCCTCAGCCGTGATACGGAATCGTGGCGCATAGGCTCCGATGGCCGCGATGGCAACCATTAGGCGTTCACCTCTGTTTCCTTCTCGAAGATGTGAATCACTGAGGCGCCACCACTTCCCCCGACATTGTGCGTAAGCCCTCGTGTGGGATTATCGACCTGTCGATCACTAGCCTTTCCGGAAAGTTGCTTGAACACTTCGACGACTTGGCCAGCGCCGGTTGCACCGATTGGATGGCCCTTTGATTTGAGCCCACCCGAGGTATTTATAGGGAGGTCACCGTCAAGTTCGGTCGCACCGGATTCGATAAACTGGCCGGCTTTACCTTTCTCACAAAACCCCAGATCCTCGTAGGCCAGCAGTTCAGCGATCGCGAAGCAGTCATGAACCTCTGCGAAATCAAGATCAGCAGGATCGATGTCGGCCATTTCGTAGGCTGTTTCGGCGGCGCGCTGGCTCGCTGGGATACCGGTGTATGAATCGCGCTGGAAGAGCCCGACGCTATCACTGCCGGCGCCGACGCCGGCAACCCGAATTGGGTCGTCAGTGTACTCGTCGACGATTTCCTCGCTAACGATCAGTGCGCAGGCTGCGCCGTCGGAGGTTGGACAGCAGTGATAGAGATTAAGCGGGTCCGCGACGATTGGCGCCGACTGAGCGTCCTCAAGTGAACACTCAAAGCCGAGCTGAGCATGTGGATTCTTTGCGCCGTTTGCGTGGTTCTTCACGGCGACGCGCGAGAGCTGTTCGCGCGTAGTGCCGTACTCCTCCATGTGAGCGCTGGCCATCTGAGCGTAGACGCCCGAGAATGTGGTGCCAGAGAGGCGCTCCCACTCGGTTTCGCCGGAGACACCGAGCCAGTACTTCGTCGCATCCGAACTCATGTCCGTCATAATCTCGAAGCCGCCCGCGAGGACGACGTCTGCCATGCCGGATTTGACCGCTTGGACGGCTTGACGGACCGCAAAGCCGCTCGCCGCGCAGGCGTTCTCGACCCGTGTGCAAGGGACACCACCAAGGCCGACGTGTTCGGTTACTGCCGGACCCGAGAGACCAAGCTGCCGACCGCCGACCCCGAGAGTGCCGATGAAGGCTTCATCGATATCGCCCGTCTCGAGCCCGTTTGGGACGCTCTCTACTGCCGTGTCGAATGCCATTCGAAACAATGACCGGTAGCTCTCATCAGGGAACGATCCATAGTCTGATTGTCCTGCACCGACTAAGTACGCGTCTGGCATACGTGTGCCAGTATTGATCGATACAAAATAAGCACTCCGTTGTTCACACTAAGTACAATCGGGAAATAGATGACTGCAAGTAGATTATAGGCGAGTGTTGGCTCGATAGTAGTGGGACTGTGTAGCAGCTATTAGAGATACACGAGGATACCATTACGAAGTCAGAATCTCCCACCTAAATGGGACTTATTATAGTACTTCGCAGTATTACAAAACATTTGTAAATACATTCAGCCATTTGAGTCGGAAACAAAATTGGAATGCAAATCGGAAACAAGAAAGCTAGCTGAAGTCCCGTTTCATAATTCGAAATCTCCTTGGTCACGCTGATCACGCAAAGCACGGATCTCCATTCAACCGATAAATGAACCTAATTGGCAGAGAGAAATAATCTGCTTTACAGTGGTATGTTTGTATAGCAGGGAACAGTAGTACGAAGAACCATTTACTACTGTAAATCACATCTCAATCTATCTATTACAGTGCAGAGACACCGAAAGATAATTCTGAGAATTTGTGGTATTGTGAAGGCAGTGAATGGGATAGTTCAGCACATATTTTACCGTACCATTCGAACGGCATACTCCTCTTGGCCGATCACAGAAAATAACCCCAGAGCACGATCGATGTTTCGCAATAAGAAACGTCACAGTGATAAGAATCTAAAGATAGACTCGAAGAGAGGAGTGGAATAAATAACTTACCAGCGCGCGAAAGAGCGGTTCCCGTCAATAAGAGTTGAATGCGCAACGGAGCTCGGTGTCGGACTATTCGTACACTCTTCGAACCTAGAATTCCTTGCTAACGCCGATCACAGCTGATTTCGAAAGTCATAGTTCAATAACCAACTGTGGTCTCGTCATTCCCATCTCCCACGAGAACTCAATAAATGTAACTCATGGCTTATAACTTACTTGTCTCGAATACCTCGTCGTAGAGCCAATGAAACTGAAACGAACACAGACGGATTTCGAATGAGTAAATTTTTACCGTGAGAAAATGTATACCGAACCATGGCTCCACATGAAAACGGTTCAACAACGACACGAATCAAGAGTGTCGAAACCACTCTTGAAATAATTGGTGTACTGAAATGCCAAAATGGAGCAACCGTCTCAGAAGTGGCCACGGCAATCGACATGTCAAAGGGGACAGTACACAAACATTTGGCTACGTTACGGGAGCACGATTATGTCGTCAACAACGATGGCAACTATCAAGTCGGTCTCCATTTTCTAGATATCGGCGGGTATACGCTCTCCCAGTTCGACGGCATCAAAAAGATTGAGTCCAAGGTGAGAGAAATCGCAGACCAGATTGGCGAAACAGTCCAATTCTCAACCGAGCAACACGGTCGCTCCGTCGTGCTAGCTCGAAAGGCAGGACACAAGGGTGTCTTTAGCCGCGCGCGTCTCGGAAAGCGGTTCTATATGCACCAGACCGCCGGTGGAAAAGCGATCCTTGCCAATCTACCAAAACAACGTGTGGAAGAAATCATTGACCACCATGGACTGCCCACCGCAACGGATTCAACGATAACAACTGAATCTGAACTTTTTGAAGAACTAGAAACAATACATAATCGAGGGTACGCGTTCAACAAAGCTGAAAGTACAGACGGACTACACGCTGTCGGTGTACCGCTGATGGGGCCAGACGGGGACGTTCTCGGGGCGTTTGCTGTTGCCGGACCAAGCCGTCGATTGCACAGCGAGCGGTTCGAAGAGATAATCCCAAACGCCATACAAAGCGCTGTCAATGAAATTGAGTTGAATCTCACATATTCGTAATGTAGGGATACTCGTTATCTTCTGGCACCAACACTCCATACTCCCAGATCATCTGTACTGTTTTCGTGACCTAGTACGAATAAGATAGTCTCGAAAATGGGAGATGTGAAAGTCGGCAGTTCCCAAAAGACTTTCTTAATCCGGTATGATTATCACCAGTATGCAGCCGTTAGACGATCTTACCATCGTTGACTTAACCCAATCAATAGCCGGTCCCGTCTGTACACAGTTACTCGGGGAAATGGGGGCAACCGTGATCAAGGTCGAGCCACCATCAGGCGATAACTTCCGGAACTTGATGGACGGGAGCATGTTCACTCCGTTCAACCACGGCAAGCAAAGCGTCTGCGTCGATATGAAAACCGACGAGGGCCACGCAATCGTTACGGAACTGGTCGACGAGGCAGATATCGTCGTCGAAAGTTTCCGACCAGGGGTCCTTGAAAAGTACGACCTCGACTACCAATCGGTACGCGAGCGAAACAAAGACATTATCTATTGTTCACTATCAGGATTCGGCCGAACTGGGCCCTATAGCTCGTATCCTGGATATGACCCGTGCGTCCAGGCAATCTCTGGCTTGATGGCGATCACAGGCTACCTCGACCGACCCCCAGTCCGAATCCGTGCGAGTCTCATCGATTGTGGGACGGGCGCCAACGCCGCGTATGCAATTCTGGCCGCTGTCCGCCAGCGAGACCGAGGGGGTTCGGGCACTGAAATCGATATTTCTCTGTTCGACGTCGCCGTGGCGTGGATGTCCTACTGGATCTCGCGGTACGATCGAACCGGAAAATCCCCCGAACGCGCAGGCGGACAGGGTATCGGAAGTGCACCCAATGGTGTCTTCCCAACGGGAGACGGGTACATCTACCTCGCAACGCTCTCAGAACAGATGTACGAGCGACTCTGTCGATTCCTGGGCCGCGAAGACCTGCTCGAAGACGAGCGTTTCGAGACAATCGACGACAGGCTCGAGCACCGTGAAGTTCTCAAAGACGAGTTCACTTCCGAATTCGAATCGTACGAGTCAATCGAACTCGAGAAAGGCCTCATGGACGCCGGTGTCCCAACCGGAGCAGTACGGACTGTCAGTGATATTGTGGACACAGATCCGCACGTTGCCGATCGGTCGATGCTCGTCGATTCATACAATCCAGAAACCGACGAAGAGGTTGTCACGCCTGCACTACCATTCAGGTTTAGTTCCACAGTTGACGACAGAACGTTCTCTTCCCAACCCCCGAAAAAAGGAGAACACACGGCCGACATCCTTGAGGCACTCTCGTACGCAGACAGTGAAATCATGAACCTATTCGAACAAGACATCGTCTTCGCCGAAGAATAACATTTGCCAACAAGCAGTGGTGTAGAAGTCTGCACAAGAGAACGGCGCGATGTTCGGATTAGGGTTTGAAGGCGTGAAGGGGTGAATGATGCTTAAATTTAGATGACTCACACCATATAGCAGTAATACTCTGCTGTAATCTGTGGCTCCCAACTAAACTGTGCCGCATCGGCGGAGCTCGAGCCTTTACGCTGGAATCAACAGCGACACCCTTCAGATTGCGCTACAAGAGTTAGTCGAGGCACAGATCGAGACCGCGAGTAAACATACACCACAGCGGCGTTCTTCTACTTCAAGGCAACTGGAGTGTTCAAATGGCATGGCGCCTATCGCGCGGCTTACGAGTCAGAGATATTTGCGGCCGATTTCGAGTCCCGTTATGAAACCTGTGACCTGACGATTACCGTCGAGGAGGTCACGCAGTCAGGGCAAGACACGTCCTAACGGCTCGACCGAGTAGTGGGCTCAACACTGAACACAAACGGGGCACATATCACCTCCCGTATGGCCGAGTAGCTGCTCAGGGTGCGTGACCTCTCCAAGTTAACCAACAGGGACTAATCATGCAGGAAGGTGTTGGTTAACACAGACTGACACCCCATTTCTCTGCCCCTTGAGAGGGTTCGGGGCGGCCGGATGCGGCCGCGCCTGACCTAACTCATGTCGCTTGATACCAGTACCAACAGCAGCACTGTGTGTGAATTTGCCGTTGCCAGACAAGAGGGTGTCATAGAACTCTTCCCACACAATAGTCACGATGGATATGGTTATAGAGAGATACTATCTTAGATAGGCGTGTACCAAGTGAACAGAACCTATAACTCGTCAGATCGTCCCTTTTCGTTTCCGAATAATGATCTCTCGTATCCATTCCATATGGTTCGACTTAAATTGGACGAACGCTGTGAAGATTGTCTCGACAATCTCGGAACGGCTCCAAAATCTCACAGCCAGCGGCTAGTTCATCCACTTCTTGGATGGTCTCTTCATCAACTGCAACGCCGAATTTCATCTTTGCCAAATCTGGAACGTGCTAAGAGTGGCCTGCACCAAGTGCACGCCGATTTCAAACTGCTGAACAGGCCATGCGAACTCTTCTATGACACGCTCACACACAATCCAACTGTTCGAGGGAGACGGGTACGCGGATCAGTTTCGGGCATATCAAAGAACCGGTGAAAAATTAAACTTAACGCCTCGTTCTACTCTTCCTGATGACGGTGTTCGTTAATGTACCCGAAATAATTATAGGGCATGCTACCGGAATTACAATATGACTCGAATAATGGCACAGGGTACATTCGACATTCTCCATCCTGGTCATTTGCACTATCTTCAAGAAAGCAAGAAACTAGGAGATAAACTCTATGTCATCATTAGCCGAGACTCACGGATGAACGAAAAGAAAAATCTCTGTATGAACGAGGAAGCACGCCGACAGATCGTGGACGCTCTCACAGTCGTTGACGAGGCCGTTCTCGGTTCTGAAGGATCGATTTTCGAGATGGTAAACCAGATTGAACCGGATGTCATTACGCTTGGACACGACCAGACCTTCGATGTTGACGAACTCGAAACGACGCTCGCCGAACATGGCCACCCTGATATCCGTGTCGTTCGAATTAGTGCATTCGAACCGGAGGAAGATGACGAGATAGTTTCGTCGAGCAAAATAAAGGAGAGACTCCAGCGGCCTCGGTCGAGATAATCGGGGCTGATACAACCGTTCGTAGAGATTTGGTCCGGGCTTCCTGTCCTCTCTCATCTGTTTGTGCTATGCTCGTCCCGATGACCGGTAACTTATAGTAACCGTTAGAACTATTCACTCGACATTTTCGTTGAGTATAGTGGATCATCTTGACGAGATCTCTGTCGAAGAACTACAAACGACCCTCGGTAAGGTGGAAGAAAAGAAGCCGACACCCGGCTATTAGCCGCAACAGCGTACAAAAAGGTCTTACGCAAACTGAACTAGCTGTGTGGTACGACGTTCAGCGACGGACGATCTATAGCTGGCTCAAGCGACTCAACACCGACGAGTCGCTTGAGCAGGCTGTTACTGATGCTTATCGATCTGGGAGAAGCCGAAAGCTTTCAGAACAAGAGCAAAAAAGTTCGAAGAAACTGTCCATGAATCGTCCGAAGGATTTGATATTGACGGGGCGGCGTGGACGCCGGGGCTCTTCCAGCAATATCTCGACGAGACCTACGATGTCGAGTCCTCAATCCCGAGCTATCGGCGGATGCTCAACGAAGCGGGATTAAGTTCTTAAAAACCTCTCCGTACAGCCGCCGAATCTGATGCTGATGAGCAAGAAGCGTTCCGTGAGAATCTCAAAAAACGGCGGGAGATGGACGTCACGGTAGTCTATATCGATCAAACTAGGAAATCTGTCCAAGTCGCGCCGCGTGCTGCGTGGTTCCGCGCGGCACGCGGCCGTCTTTCGAATTATCCGGACAACGTGAGTGGACATGTCTTTTGGGCGCGACACCGAGGACAGTGATCGCTTTTTCTCTCGATTCGAAGAGTACGTTACCGCCGATCACGCAAAACATATCATTCTCGAATTATGCCAAGAATTTGAATATGACTTGATCATCGTGTTAGATGGAGCACCGTACTTTCAGGTGTCGGCTATCACGGACCTGGCAGCCTGTGACGACCTTGCCTTCGTCACGCTACCGGCGTATTCGCCGGAACTCAATTCGGTCGAAGAGTGTTGGAGACAGTAACAAATGGCTCTCAGCAATCGGTTCTACGACTCAATTGGCGAGTTAACAACGGCAATCGATACCGCGCTTGATCAACTCACTGTTCTAAAAATGAGTAGTTACTTCTAACGTCTACTGTATATAATATTTCATGTGGGTGTCGGTAGAGCGACGGGCAATTGTTTTTCTCGCCGCCGAGCGACAGGGGGTATGGAGTCTATCCCCTCTGAGTTCGAAGACCTCTTTGAGCGGCCGTCGTACGGCGTCCTTGTGACCCTGCTCCCGAACAGCATCTCTCACCAAACCGTTGTCTGGGTCGATTAAAATGGCGAACACGTCCGTATCAACATGGCGCGCGGCCGCCGGAAGGTGGCTAATGTCCAGCAGGATCCCGGCATCGCGTTGTGTGTGATTGACCCCAACATCCCGTTCCGCTACCTCTCGCTCCACGGTGAGGTGACGGCTGTCACCGAGAAAGGGGCACTGGACCACATCGATACGCTCGGCCGCCGGTACCAGAACGTCGAGAACTGGTCGGATCGGTACGACAACGACGTCGTCAGAGTGACACTCAAAATCGATCCACGGGGGGTGTTCACCCGGAGCCGTACGGCATCGAGCGGAAGGAGTAGCCTCACACGCCCAGCAGCACAGCCACCGCGATAACGAGACGGCCGCAACGCCGTAGAGGACGAGCGTTGCAAAGCGACCGAAATCAGCTAATACCGTCTGGGGCACTGGGTATCCCTGTCTCGCGGACTCTATCTGTTCAGTCAAGGCTTATAGGAAACACACTATTCAGGGCAAGATTGAGTTTTCAATTTGATATAAAGTATCTATAGTACTGCAGGCTTCGGTTCGACTATCGAGCAAATCGACCTTTGAGGCGTGAAACGTCCGAATTCGGGGATTTGAGAAGAGTGGTGAAACGAGGGGGTGCTGGGAACCGAACTGTTACATACAGGGCAAGCAGTTACCGAAGCGGCTATCGATCTATCCGAAATATGCCAAAAGTCGCCTGTTGAATAGAGAGAATCAGTACGGTACTCTCGTTATCAACAGAACAGGAGAATACCCCGGGGCTTAACCTCGAGGCGATATAGTGCTCATACAGCCTCGTGTCAAAAGGACTCTGTGATCTCGTTCATTGGCTTTCCTTCGAAACTCAATAGATGCTGAGGTGACAAAATTTGGTTATTGGAGGGGAGGAAATATGGATATTAACCCACATTGTAAACTATGTGTGGTTACCCCTATGACTTAGATATTTATATAGTAACTTCATTGTAGTATCTGATGTCCGAATCAGAGCAAACCAGTCACGATTTGTTTATCGGCGGCGAGCGCATGAGCGCGTCGGCTGACGAGTATTTCACAACGATAGATCCTGCTACAGGGGACGAAATAGCCCAGGTCGCGGCGGCAACGTCGGAAGACGTTGACAGTGCAGTCGCAGCGGCGCGGGAATCACTTTCTGCGTGGCAATCGAAGTCACCTATCGAACGCGGACAGATCGTTCACAATATCGCAGAGCGCATCCGAAAGAATTCGGACGAACTCGCGATGATCGAGAGCCGGGATCAAGGAAAGCCGCTTACACAGGCTCGCGACGATGTCGAAGGGGCCGCTCGATACTTCGAGTACTATGCGGGTGCCGCCGACAAACTCGAGGGAGAGAGCATTCCGCTCGGCGAAGACAAACTCGATCTGACGACGCGAGAACCGTACGGGGTGAGTGGTCAGATTATCCCGTGGAACTTCCCGCTGAGTATTACCGCTCGTGGTGTGGCACCGGCATTAGTAGCCGGAAATACGGTCGTCGTGAAACCGGCACCGACGACGCCCCTCTCTGCGCTCCACTTAGCGGAGATCTGTGCAGACGCTGGTGTTCCCGGGGGCGTCGTTAACGTCGTTCCGGGCGGAGCAGAACCGGGCGTTGCCCTCTCATCACATGACGACGTCGATCAGCTCACGTTTACCGGAAGCGTACCCACGGGAGAGGCAGTGATGCAATCCGCTGCCGAGACCATCACTCCGGTAACGCTCGAGTTGGGTGGGAAAAATCCCGCTATCGTAATGCCTGATGCGGATCTCGACGAGGCAGTCTTTTGGATTTCGACAGGAATCTTCACCAACGCCGGTCAGATCTGCTCGGCGGCTGATCGAGCGCTCGTTCACGGATCGATCTATGATGAATTTGTCGAGCGAATCGTCGCCCGGGCGGAATCGTATACGCTCAATCCCGAAATGGACGACCCGGATATGGGACCGCTCAACCACGCTGAACACTTTGAGTCCGTCCTCGGGTACATCGATATTGGGACGAACGAAGGGGCCACCCTCGAGACGGGGGGTGCACCCCTCGATCGAGACGGTCACTTCGTCCCGCCGACGGTCTTTTCTGACGTTGACAGTGGTATGCAGATCGCCCAAGAGGAAATCTTCGGACCGGTACTCACGGTTATCCCGTTCTCCGATCGTGACGAGGCGATCACCATCGCAAACGACGTCGAGTTTGGGCTTACTGGTGGTGTCTTCTCCCGGAACATTAAACAGGCGCTAAACATGGCTCGAGAGATCGAAGCAGGGAGCGTCTACGTAAACGAATGGTTCGGCGGCTCGACTGAAACACCCTTCGGCGGCATGAAAAAGAGCGGAATAGGCCGTGAGAAAGGTCTCGAAGCGCTCAACTCGTATCTCCAAACGAAAAACATCTCCGTGAACCTCGACGAGGTAGATCACTGAGCACTCACCGCTGGTAAGGTAATTTTCTTTTGTTAGCTATTGAAAATACCGATACTGTTCTGATAGCTGTACTGAGCATTCGACCTTAACTCACCGCATTGATCGTGGTCAGACTCGTGCTACACTCGCCGAGAGCAATCAACCACCATGGTCGATAATGGCTTACTTTAATTCACGATTCAGTTATAAGCGGGAACCGTCAAACTGAGTCCAATGGGGGACACCATAACAAGTACACAGTCCAGTCCATCCCTTGAAATTGTAGATAGAGTGGCTGAAATGGAGGAACAGGATCCACTGGACTTGCCACCTCTATATGATAGCGTTGACCCTGATGCGCTGGATCGACTTTCTGAATCAAACAAAATCCAATTCGAATATACTGGATACAAGATAACTATAGATAGTGGCACAATCAGGATCGATTAGTAAGCACGTGTAGTGAGCGGATGGTTCACCGCGTTCAACGTGAAACAAACAGAGTCGTGCTGTACTCATCCTCTGTATGCATCACACTGTTTGTATCAGATTGTGAGGGTTCAAACAGAATCCATTAATCAAGACTCTGAACGCCAGTCGAGTCTCCTTCCCCGAAATCAGCAGATTCGGACTGTGTCGGTTCACGTTGCCGTTCGTCGTATGCTTCGCGCCATTCCTCGATGACTGGCCGGCTTCCAGCACCGTGCGGTGTGCGTCGCTGTCGAACCTGGATCAGTGCCGGCGTGTTCATTGCATCACCAGACACGACCGCTTGCCCTGGGGTCAAACCGGGCAACTCTCGAAGCACGTCTTCGCCAGCGGCCTCCACGGAGTTTTTGATCGCGTCCTGGTCACTCGGATTTTTGATCTGCATCGAAATCTGCGTTCCGCACTGCGACAGAACGTCTTGATCGATTTTCGACGGGCGTTGACTGATAATCCCGAGTCCGAATCCGAACTTGCGGCCTTCAGACGTAATCGTTCGCATGATCCCTAGCGATGGGGCTTCACCGGAGGCTGGAGCAAACCGGTGCCCTTCTTCGAACAAGGCGAAAATCGGATGCTCGATATCTGAATCCCGGTTCCGCACGTCACCGAGTCGCTCTCGATACATTCGTCGCAGAAGAACGGTCGTAATAAGTTGCTGATCCCGCCGATCCAACGTATCCATCTGAAGAACGGTACACTGCCCTGGGTCTACGATTTCATCCAGCGGCACGTTCTCTTCAGGATGGAAGAGGTCATTTCGCTCGATCGATCGGCGGAGCCGCCACTCTAATGCGCCGACACTTGCGTCATCAGCCCCGAACTCGGCTTCCATTTCCGCAATGAGCGCATCGATCCCCCACGTCCGGCTTTCACGGTTCTGCATCGATCGCCACGCCGTCGAGAGGCGATCTTGCATTCGGTTACTCGGGTTATCCAACACCGCCATCACATCGCCGATTTCCAACTCGGAAATTCGAACGCGAAGCCGCTCTGGATCGTAGTAGACGACATCTGGGTCGTACCCATCTGCACCTTGGAACGCCTCTTCACCCTGCATTTCCGCCAGCGTATCGTACTCACCGTGCGGGTCAAACACGAGTAGTGATGCACGCGAGCTCGGACGCATCATCTCCTCGATCAAGACCGACGCTGTGTAGGATTTCCCGCTCCCAGTTGATGCAAGAATCGCTAGGTGTGTCGAAGCGAATTCTTCGATCGGAATGTGTAGATTTGTCGCCTCTGCCGGTCGATTCAACAGCCAGCCGACGTGCGCGACTCCATCAAGTGTTGTGACATCCGTGCTGTCAGTTTCACAGCCGAGATTCGGCAACACGGTTTCGAGTTGTTGATGCGGTGCGATCGACAGTGGCGTCCCCGGGTCAGGCAGCTGGCGAGGATTAGCGAACGTCGTCATATTCGTGTCATAGTACCCGATGACCGTTGCTGTCAACCGGTACAACTCGGTCTCATCAGTCGGCACACCGAGCGTTGCCGCAACTGTCTCCGGCCCAACCTCCGGATCCGCAAGGAACCCTTCAGGAAGCCCCCGAATCAGTTCACGGTTCGTCACGCGAGCGAACACCGATCGTGGCTCACCTTCAACCGAGACAGTGTACGTGATGAACTCACCTGTCTTGATCGACTTGTCTGACGGAGTCACGAACACGAATTCGTTCGGATCTTCACCCGGTCCAGCGACAGTTCCGACCACGTCTGATCGGTCTACCATTAGACCACCCCTCGCTGTTCACGCGCTTGCCACTGCACGTTCTGTTCAACCACATCTAGTACTCGCTGGTTTGGACCGTCATCCGGGAGCATCCCTCGTAACCGGTCAATCAGTGCGACGATGACCTCCGACCCGAGGTCACCAGCAATATCCAAGAGCCGGTCCATGTACGCCAACTGAATCTGATCGTCGACGGTATGGAAGGAAACCGTGACCTGATCCGGACAGTGGAAGACGGTATCCTCGACTTCTAACGTCCACCGGGGCATTTGATGCGTTGGCTCCTGTATTGCCCCATCCTCGGTGACGACTGCGGTACCGAGAAGCGCCACGCCAGCGAGCGTGGTACGCTCTTCAATGTATCCCGGCGTGAATTGAGCCTGATCGTCCTGCGCTAATCGCGGCCCGGTTCGTCCCTGGTCTGGATCGACTAACTGCGTGTCATAAATCACTCCCATAACCGCGTACTCAGTTCCGTCGACGGTTTTCTTGATGAAGACTGGTTGCCCGAACTCGCGCTCGTGAAGTTCCGGTGGACGATCACAGTCCCGTTCCTTGTACACCTCAACGACGTAATCTAAGTGGCTGTTCGAGGACACGATGCTGCCAATCCGAACGCACGAATCGAGATCCGGACTGTCTTCGTTAGTTGCTGTGTCTGTCATAGCTCCGTCTCCGTACTGTTGTCTGGTCGTCGAGCGGTGCATCCTGCTGGTGCGTGTGGGGTGTGGTGGTGAATCATCGTCGTCGAAGTTCCTTGCTTAGCGCTTTGCCGTCCCATTCCAACGGCACATCGTTCGATTCAGCCCAGCGTTGGACGACACGCTGGAACTGTTGGCGGTCTTGATGGTCTAACACAGCGTCGCTATCGGCCTGTTGCAGAATTTCAGGATAGCCGCGTCCGATGCCTGCTTCTGCCCGCACAACATCGACCGTGTACTCGTACATTGAATCGTACCCGTCGGGACCGGGGCTGCGGCACAGCCACCCGGGGAATTCGATTCGGTCGAGTCCAGCGCCTGGCGGCACGTTCAGGTACGAGAACAAGATGTCATCGCGGAATTCGTACGCTTCCCCGTCGTACATTGTCTGCAACGCGTCGATGCTCCCATCACGTTTCGAGATGAACGGGATCGTCGTATCGCCCCACGGGCTCATCAGCTCTGTCAGGACGTGCGCATCCGGAATGACGCGGTCAGTCTCGAACTCCTCGCGCAACAGGAGTCGCGTCATCTTCACGAGTTCAGTCGCGCTCGAGCCTGCGACGTACCCGACTAGCGGGATCTCGTGGTGCTGACTCGCTGCAATAACTCGACTCAGCGTCGAGATGTACCGCTCTCGGGTCTCCGGCTTCAACGGATTCGCAAACGACGCGATCAACGGCCCGTCATAGAATACGACCGGCGTATAGCCGATATCGCCTGCATCACGCGCGTCAGCTAAGTCCGAGAGCTGGTCGATGAGTAGCCGCCCTTCGTGTTCGAACCGGTGATGCCCTACGAGTTGGGAATCAACGAATCGGTAGTCACCGTCCTCTGATTCTTGTGTGATCTCGTCAGGCGTCAAGAGTCGCCCGTCAACGCCGCGGTCAAGCCGTCCCTCGGCGTGATGATGGTTGACTGCCCATGCCGCTTGGATGTACGCGAGCGGGACGTTGAATTGCGTTGTCGGCGGGAGTTGTGACCCATCGACAGCCATCACCGGCACGTCACGAATAATATCGCGCGCCCACTCGTTGACCTCCTCGTGATTCTCCCACCCGTCACTCTCCGGGTACGGGACGATGAGACTGTCCACGTCATCGAACTCGTCCGTCGGATACGCCCCTGGGTATGACGCGTCTTGGAGCGAGGCTTGAATCTCAGCACTCGTCCACTCGCTGGGTAGCCGCTGAAACGCGTCTTGATACCGTTCTACGATCCCCGTATCGTCTTCGAGATACGTTTTAATCGTGTCAACGTTCGCCTCCAATTCAGACGCGACGCCGCGTTTATCGATCGGCATTAATTGACCGACACCTCTGACGTCTGCCGGTCTTTCTCGATGGTGATCGTGTAGTCAGTCATCGAATCGAACGTCTGGTCGTGGCTAATGACCGTGAGTTGCTCGAAGCTATCCAGTTGTTTGAGCTGGGTGACGAGATTCCGTTTCTTTTGTCGGTCGAGGTTTGCCGTTGGTTCGTCTAAGAACGCGATTCCCACAGACGCTAACTGTTCGAGAATCGCCAGTCGCACCGCGAGTGCAGCCGCCATCTTCTCCCCGCCACTCAGCGTTGAGAACGACTTTCGGACATCCGCATCGTGCACGATGATCTCGTAATTGCTCGTCCACTCTAGCGCCTCGGCCGACGCGCCGCGAATCGACCGGAACAACTCATTCGCCCGGGATCCAATCCGGTCCGTGATGATCTCGCGCATTTTCGGCCCGGCCTCCCGGACGTTCTCCCGAACCCAGTTGGCGAACTGCTGGTCCGCTTTCAGTTCCTTCACCTGCTGGAGTTTCTCCTGACGCTCCTCTAGCTTCTCCTCTAACTCCTCGATCGTTTCACGAACCTCCTCTAGGTTCTCCTTCTTATGCTCTAATGACCGCCGATCACCTGCCAGTTCCTCTTTGAGATCCTCGATTTCTGATTCCAGCGTCTCGAATCGCTCTTCATCGAACGACGCGTTCGTCTCCTCCAGTTCTGCCTCCGTCTCTTCGAGATCTGTTTCGAGATCCGCAAGCTCGCTCTCCAGGTCTTCGACTCTCTCTCGCCGATCCTCTACCTGTGACGCTTGCTGCTCGTGCTTGATATACGTCTGATGTGCTGACTCCGTCTCGTCCAGTGTTTCCTTGACCTCCGTTAACTTTTCATCCAAATACTCGAACGCTTCTAACTCGTCTTCGATCTCCGCCAGCGCCGAGTCTTCCTCCTCTAGTTCGGCCCGTTTTGCCTCCAATTCATCGGGGACATCAGCATGCTCCTTATCTCGGAATTCAGCAGTCTGGTACTCGTCGTATGCCTCCTTCAAGTCGTCTCGCTCGGCTTCGAGGTCCAGGAGATCCGCTAATTCGTCTTTCAAGTCTGCTAACTCCGCCTCTGTCTCTTTCTTCTCGGTACGCAGGTTTTCGATCTCATCTTCCAGCGACTCGATTTTGTCCCGGTGAACAGGGAGCTTATCAACGCGCTGTTTGACCTCCCTCGCCGTGTCACGCCGCTCACGCAATGCATCAAGTTCCTCGGCGAGTTCTTCTCGTTCTGTTTCGATTTCCTCGATCCGGACTTCACGCTGCTTCATCGTCTTCGACCGGTGATCCTCTTTTAACGGACGGTCACACGTCGGGCACGGCGCATCAACATCCGTGTCACGCAACCTGTCCAACTGTTCTTCAAGCCGCTCGCGCTCGCTCTCTAGTTGCTTCCGGCTCGCCTCCCGGTCGCTGATTTCATCGGAGAGCGCTTCCGGATCCGTCGTCGCTTCCCAATCGTCCTCTGTCTCCGCAATCGTCTCCTCTTTCGCCTCGATTTCGTGCTTCTTCGATTCGATCTGCTCTGCCAACTGCTCGATTTCCTCCTCGAATGCCCCTACGTCGTCCTCGCGGTCTTTCAGCGACTCAATGCGTTCATCGAGTTCCTCATACCGTTCTTTCTCTTCTTCACGCGCCTCCAACGTCTCCTGAGCTGCCTCCAGTTCTTCCAGGTCATCTTCGAGTTGCTCGACCTCGAATTGGATCGCCTGGATCGTATCTTCCTGTTCGTCTCGTTTCTCGACGAGTGCGTCTCGTTCGGCCTCCTGTTCCTCTAACTTGTCCTGCCGTTCGCGTGCCTCCTTGTACCGACGGTACTCCTCACGGTTCGCCTCGCACTTCTCCTGTGCCTCTTCGGCGGCCACGAGTTCCTCTTTGGCCGTCTCCAAATTGCTCTCTGTCGAGTCGATGTCCCCCTTCAGCGAGTCGGCTTCCTGGTCAAGACGGTCGATTTCCTCTTCAACGGCTTCCAGTTGCTCGTACTCCGCCTCCTTCTCCGACAACTCGCCGGTTTTCCGTTCGATTCGCGCGTCAATTGCTTCAACGTCGTCGGCCAACGACTCCGCTTCCGCCCGCTCGTCCGGCAGACCCTGTACCTCGCCAGTGAGCGTATCAATGTCCCTGCGGAGATCCTGCTGTTGGTTCTCAATCGCGTCCGGAACGTCCTTGAGCGTCTCCCATGACTCCTCGTACGCGTCAAGATTCAGGAGCGCATCGAACGTTGCTTTGCGATTCCGAGGCGTTTGCGAGAAGTCCGACAAGAATCGCGTTTGGGGTACCCCGATGCTGGAACTCCAGAGACTGCTAAGCCCGTCTCCATCTTCAACATCGAAGCGCGCACACAACCAGTCCACCAACTGTGTCTTGGAATCGATGTCTTGATCGATCCACTCGTCAGCATCGGGATCATACCGGTGCACGCCGTACTTCGACCGGCCGACCGATCGAACAACTTTGTACCGGTCCGTCCCGTTCTGTGTGTCCTGCTCGAACGTGACTTCGACCGTTCCGGAACTCGCGCCTTCTCGCACAAACTCCTTGTTGTTGAAGGGGAGCGAGTCGAACAACGCGAATCCGATGGCCTCCTGAACCGTCGATTTCCCCGCGCCGTTCTCACCGAGAATCGCCGTCACGCCGCCTTCGATCGGCACGACAGTCCGGTCCCCGTACGATTTGATGTCTTCCAGCGCAGCCTCCGTGATTCTCATTGCTCCACCACCTCCCCTGTCTCCGCCTCTCCGTCTGCTTCATCGCCGCCCATCGTGTCACCAGACGTCTCCTCGCCTATGTCGGCATCGGCGAACGGATCTTCTTCAATGTCCAGCACGACGTCGTCTGTCAGTTCTGGGAACAACTCCTGGCGCGCCGAACTCACGGAGTCACGAATATCCTCAACGGCTTCGCCAGCTTGGGCCATCTGATGAGCGTTCCCTAACACGTCAGCGACATCGGCTGCGTGGTCATCGTAGATCGATTCCTTCGCAATCGTCTCGAAAACGCGGTGCTCTAACGCAGCCGTGTTCAACTGCCCATCCTTGAACACTTCGTCCTCGTCAATCTCTGAGAGGAGTTGCTGCACGTTCGCCGTCCGAATCCCTGTATTCACCTGGACGTACAACGCGTCGCACGCCTCTTCCACCCACGCCGCAAGTTCATCCGTCCGGAAATCCCCACGGCTAAACTGCAACGTCCCCGTGAACCGAAGGTCGATAATCGATTCCCGCGGCTCGCCTCGTGCCGTGAACTCATCCTGACTACAGTACTCTGTTATCGCAGCCTGCTCGTCCCGGACATGGTTCTGAAACGCGGTTTCGAGGTCGCCAGGTGACTCATACGCAGTAACATCGAATTCAATCTGGTAATACGGCCGTCGCTTCGTCGGATGGTGCTCCGTATCGAAACCAATCGCGTCACCACCAGCCTCGGATCCTCCGGCATCGAGTCTGACTGAGTAGTAACCGTGCTCCCACTCAGCCCGCCCTTCCCGCGTGTTATGCGCTTCCGGCGACCCGGGATTGTAGATCCACCCACCCGACTCGTACCGCTTGTGAATGTGCCCGAGCGCCAGGTAATCCACGACGTCCTTCACGTCTCGCAGCTCGCCATGGGTTACTGTCCCGCCGAGCGTCGGCACCTCGTCTTCCATCCCGAAATGCGCCAGCAACACAGTCCACGCCGGCTCACCATGCATCTCATTCGTCTCCTGGATTCCCTTCGCTACCTGCTGGAGCGCCTGGTCTGTCTTCGCGCCGCGCCACTGCAGGCCGAACACGCGAATCGGCCCGTCTACGTCCGCGGCATCAATATCATAAAACCCTGCAGACTGCCCCGGTTCGTCCGGATCGTACGGGTTGAGCCACGCTGTCTCCGGGTCCGCATTCAGATCAGCCTGCAAGAACACGATGTGTCCGCGCTGATGAAGGTAATTCAGCCACGTCACGTCACGCGGCGTCAGATTCTCGTCGTGATTACCGCGCGAGACTAACACCGGTACCTCATCGGGGATCTGTTTGAGTTCCTGTTCGATCTGATGCAGGATCTTCGGCCGCAGATCCCGCGAGTGGAACAGGTCACCCGGTAACAGAATCGCATCCGTCTCGCGCTCCTCAATCATCTCTTGGAACGCAGCACGCGTGGTCGATACCATATCGTCCTCGCGTTGTTTCAACCCGTATTGTCGATGGCCAAGGTGCGTATCAGCGATGTGTGTGAGTGTCAACATTATCAGTGTATCGTGGAGGGTACTTGTTCAGCCGAGCGTGCTACCAAATCACGGGCCTGAAAGTATGTGACTACGTGTGACCTGACGGCTATTAAATACCAGTCAACCAGGGTGAAAGTAGATCAAAGACGATATACAGCATAGTTATCCATACGGGTGTTCAGAAATCAAAATGTTGGAGTCTCTAAGCTCTCTACTTTCACTTTGGATGGCTCGGTTTCTTACGAATCGTCGCTGTAATAGCAACATAGACGTATGACCTCCAAGATCTGCCAAGCAATCCAGGAAAACCGCGTAATCGAATTCCGCTATGACGGTCATTACCGAAAAGTCGAACCGTACTGTCACGGCACCAGCAAACGCGGCAAAGAATCAGTACGAGGGTATCAGGTCGCAGGAGGAAGCAACTCTCGCAGTATCCCGTTCTGGCGACTCTTCACCGTCGCAAAGATCGGAGATCTAAGCCTCACCGACGAAACATTCCAAGGAAACCGACCAGCGTACAACCCGAACGATAAGGATCTACGCGTCCACTGTAACATCTAACTCGGAGTTCTCAACGACCAATTTCCGCTTAGCGCATCCAGATTTATACTTGGCACGAGTCTAATCTCAAACACGTTGGCACCGTCCTACGTGAGCCGGGGTTCAGATATCGATGAAGAACTCGCGGAGCGGCTGATTCAGCGTGTACAAGCGGATCCCGCAAAACCGTGGACTATCTTAGAAGATTTCATCGGCATCACTTTCTGTCCAGTTCGTATCGTAGCTGGAGAACACTGCGGCGTCGAAGACACAGGGTAGCACATCGGCTGTCAAGCAGCCATCCTGAACGATGTCCATGATGAAGTGGTAATACTCCGGCGTGCTGAGTCCTGACCCGGAAACGTGGTAGGGAAGATCGAAGTTCTTGTTCAGCCACTTCGTGATACGAGAGTCAAGTGGAATCTCGAACCTTGTCAGACCGAGAATCTGGAGGATGTTCCGCGCTTGCTTTGACCCTACTCTGTGGAGTCCATCACCAGCGAGCCGCTCGGACAAGTAAGTCGCTGCTTCCCGCTCCGTCCCCGGATCGCCGGCTTTCGGCTCCCGGGTTCGAGCCTCAAGCAACAACTCTAATTCACTCCACAGTTCGTCCCACCCGCCAGAGTCCAGACGTTCAAGATTCGTCTCACAGGCATTGCCGATGTTGTTGTAGTACCGAATCCCTCCGTGTTCTTCGAGCGTCTCGGAAACGAATCCGCTGACGTCATCGACATCCCGACACTGATCGAGACTCACCGTCTGAATTTTGTTCTTCAGAAATTTGGAGACGTGACTGTCCGGTCCTGAGCGCTGCTGGGAGGTGAGTAGTGCTGCGAGATGCGCGTTCCAGAACTGATCCGGAGTAATTTCGATCTCGGCTTTGTTCACGTTCTGTTCCCGTCGTTTCTGCACAAACGGGTCGTCTTCTTGGTCAGCAATTATCTCAAGAACGTTGTCGATTTCCTCATCCGAGAACGTCCATTCGACCTGAGCCATACGCATCCGTCTTATGCACCGCCGAAAAATCTGTTGAGGATGCTTTAACTCCAGTAGCGTGATTCCCACAGGAACTTTCTGCCTTCTCTGAGCAATCAGGTGTATGGAATCGGGAAAGAAATCGTTAGAAGAACTGACGACAGCAGGGGTGTTCCACGTTCCGGAGTACCAGCGGTACTACTCGTGGACCGAGCCGGAGTGGGACGACCTCTGGACTGACCTCTACACGCTACCTCCGGACAAACAGCACTACTTCGGGACGATCATCATCCAGAAGACGGACGAAACGGAAAGCGGCGGGAGTACTGGTGGATACGGCTCTTCCAGAGAGAAACCGATCAACCTCCTCATCGATGGCCAACAGCGCATCACCTCGCTTGCGTTGTTAGTGCGCTCAATGACGGAGTGTCTGGAGAATATCGCCCCGGAAACGGATCACGAGGCTGAGATACTCGGTGACGTCGAAGTGATGCACGAGACGCTTCTTGTTGAAGACAACATCTATCAGCTCCAATTACTTGACGAGGAGGACAACAAGTACCTCGAATGGCTGCTTACCGGGCACGACGTCCATGAACCTGAGCGCCCGTCCCAGCGGAAGATGATTGAGGCGAAGGAATACTTCGACGAGCAGCTCGATGATCTCACTGCGTCCCCCGATGTCAATCCTGTAGACGTCGCCACCGAACTCAAGCAACTCTGGGAGACCATCCTCGAACTCGAACTGATGGTGTACGTTGTTGACGCAGCCAACCCGGAGAAGGCGACACTCATCTTCGACAGTGTCAACGATCGCGGTCGGTCCCTCTCAACGTTCGACAAGACGAAGTCATTCCTGATGCGGATGGCCTACCTCGCTGCGGCCGACGAAGCTGAGGCCCAAGCAACCATTCGCCGCATTCGGCAGTCCTTCGGAGAGATGTATAATGACCACCAGACGATGCTGGAGTCACCGTACGTCACCGACATCAGCGACGATGCGGTCCAGCGGTACCACTTCATCTCGTACTTCGACTGGTCGAACTCCGACGAGTACAGCGATCCCGCCTTCCTCACCGAACTGAAAGAACACGTTCGCACGCTTCGAAGGGAAGACCCTCAAGCGTGCTTGGAATACATCCGCGACTACACCAACAGCTTGGAGCGCGGGTTCAACGCGTTAGCGAAAGTACTCGACCGTACTGGCGACGACGACATTTCGACGCTCGTCCAGCGGATACATCGCCTGCGTCATGCGACGAAGTTCTACCCGTTGCTCCTCAAAGCCTGGCCGAACCTCGATGAGGACGGGAGACAGGAGCTTCTGAACGCGATTGAGACATACATCTTCCGCGTCTACTCCATCGGGAACCATCGGAGCCACACTGGTGAATCCAGCCTCTACGTCCGCACTCGGAACCTCAGCAAGGACAGCCCTGCGGATGTCTGGGTGAGCAAAGTCGTCTCCCTGATGAATCGATACGAGGACGACTCGCAATTCCGACGGTCACTGTCCGCTGCAGACCTCTTCTCGAAAGCAAGCTCACAGGATCTCCGGTACCTCTTCTACTTCTACAACGAACACCGAGCTGACGAGAAGGGTGAACGTGGGGGCCCGACGCTCTCGGAAGCAATGAGTAACGAATACACGGTCGAACACATCTGGCCACAGAGCCCTGACGAACTCCCTATCAAGGATGCCGACGAGTATCCGAGTCCCGAAGCTCGGTACGACGCATATATTCACCGTCTCGGGAACCTCACGTTGGCGAGCAGATCCTGGAACTCGAAGTGGGGGAACGCTACGTTCGAAACAAAGCGCGACGACGGGTATGTCGAATCGAAGCTCTGGGTGCAGTGGGACATCCAGGACAACTATGACGAGTGGTCCGTCGAAAATATCGAGGACCGTGAGGAGGCGATAATCGAGTTTGTTCTCGAAGAATGGGAGACCCCTGAGACACGTCTTGGCGGCGTTGAAGAGCCTGCAGACGCCATTGACCGGCTTACGACGGAGGAACAGTTCGTCCTCAAGGCGCTCCGACAGAACACCGGCGGCGCGGTTCGCCGCGTCATCCACGGCGATGTGTGCGAACTCCCCGATTCACCGTTTAACGAACCAAATTCGAACGCTACAGAACGGAACGAAGTGGGTTCGATTCTGAGCCGCCTCCAGAACGTTGGTCTCGCTGAGCAAAACAAGCATACCTGGTCCCCCACCGACGAGGCGCTTACCGTGGATACCCCCACCTGACACCCGGTTTCTGCCATCCGTCGCATTGGGACTTCAAGGTGCTCGACGGCCAGGCGGAGGGACGGTTCCGTATCGGGGACAGTCTCCATGTCTTCGCGGATATCGACGACGCGGACGATACGATCCGCGTTTACCGTGCGGCGCGGCGGGAAAACCTGTACCGGTAGTAGATTAGTCCAGACGGACTTTTTCTGACGGGAGGGACTGTCGTAGGATCATATCCATGATCTGATTAGTTCAAATACGGAACATATATGAGGAGGACACTGGCGATGAGAACTGGCAGTTCGTTCAGCAGTTTCCAGTTCCGGATCTCTATATGTATTAACGCATATCCGAGGAGGATGACGGCGCCACTGGTCTGGACGACTACATAATCCGCATAGGTTTCGACCACTTTAGGGATGAACAGGCCGATAACGATACCGACAACTGTCATCAACCCAATTTTCGTAAGAAACGCCATCTCCTTCCCATCAAAGGTTCTCGTGAATGCTTTGAAAAACCGGTTGCCTTGACTGAACAGTTTCCAGCCAAACATTCCGACAATGATCCCCTGCAATGCGGCAATCACGATTTCACCGAGTGAGATACCGTGCTGAAACGTCATATGATCAAGACTTCGAAGCATCCCTGTTACCAGTCTGATCTCGGTATGGATGGAGACGCTGATGAACGCAGCGCCGATTAAGAAGTAGATTTCCCAGTTATCATACTGACTGTCGTCAATCCTCTGCTGTACCTCGTTCAACATCTGCCGAAGATACTCTTCTAATCAGATATCAACCTTCGCTGAAAGAACTGGCGTGACGATAGCGGCAAATCAGTCGTCGATCCTCGTCGCAGTGAACCCAAGTTCTTCGACGAGATTGGTGCATCGCCGGGTGTGTCCTTGCCGTCGTTCCGTACCAGTTGCATGGGCGATGGCTCGGCCGACGATATACTTGAGTGGATAGTCATGGCCGCCGTAAGACACGTACCAGTGCTTCGCACCGTGATTCTCGCTCGGATCGGTCTCTGCCAACGCAGTAAGGATATCCACGTTGGTGACAGCGATTGGTTCATCAAGATTCGGCCACTCTATCGTGGCTGCGGTGATTTCTGTCATGTACCTCAGAGGTACGGATGGGCAGCCTAAATCATTGATGGCCCGACAACTTCTCGATTTTGAGATGTATGGACTGAGACACAGCCGTAGAAGTATCAGTTGATCATGCGAGGTTCTCGTCTAGGACGCGCTTGATCACCGTTGTCTTGGGCTGCTTCTCAACCTCTTCCTCGAGATTCCGTGACAGATCAAACTGGTCACCAAGTGTGTCATCCTGGCCCTGTGCGATTTTTCCCCACCACACGTCATCGTCATCTGCCAGCACAAAGAGAAAAGTCCGAATACGGTCTTTCTCCGTCTCCTCATCGAGGATCCGGTTGTACTTGTAGACTTGGCCCAGCACCTTGTCTTTCGAGAGATTCCCTGCGATCTTTGATTCAATCAGGTAGCATTTGCCCGTCGGCGTGTGTTCAACGTAGAGATCGAATTCCGTACGGGTATGGTCGTGAACCCGATGCTCCCGATACACCTTGTAGTCATCACCAAACTCGTTCCGGAGCGCTCCATACATTTGCATGGACATCATGAGTTCCCGAGGCCGTTCCTCACCACAGATCGGTGTCTGCAACAGGACATGCTTGATTCGGGTCTCCGGTAGATACGGGCTTTCACGGAGAACCTCGTCATGGATCTGCCGGACGATTTGCTCAAACGAGTACTCACCATCCTCCACGGAACTTTTCGCAGAATCGCGGATACGTTTGGAAAAAGCTGTTTTCGCTTTCCCAGGAGGGGATACCTCACACCAGTCACATCGGCGGCGAATCGCCCGCAGCTCGCTTTCATCAAGTGTGTCGAGAACCCGGTACAGCCCGTGCCATGGACTCGCCATACAGATCCAGCCCGCAGTGCATCAGTATAGCTCTATGGAAACTCATCTCCACGAGACTATTTGAGTTCGTATGATCTTCTGGATCTCTGTTGAAGGACAAACTTTGACACTATCATCCGCGTAGTTTCAGTTTCACCGCGGTTGGATCGGCTATATACGGATCTAGGAACGATACTGGAAGTAGAGGGAGCATCCCCAACCACCCTGTCACAGTCACACGCTCCCTCTCGCCTAATCTATGTCCACGACGAACCACTCGTCTCTCGGTACGTGCCCGTTCTGCCACGCCGCAATCACAACGATCGACGTGATCCTCGAACACGAGACCGAGACGAGACCAGCAGTATACGCGGAGTGCCCCGAATGCCGCGACGTCGTGAACCCGGAGTGACCTATCGTATCATGCTATCCAAATGTATGGACCGTCTGCTGTCCCGGACAGACCAGACAGGAGTCGTGTACGAGTGCCGGCGGTGCGGAACCTCTGTCGACAGTGATACTACTACCTGTCCTGCATGTGGTGCAGACGCGATCATCCAGCACCAGATATCCTGACCGATGGCAGAGGAATATGACCAGGTCCTGGACGTTGTGGCGGAGAATCCAGGAGCCACCGCCGAGGAAATCACGGACCTGGCACGTGACCGCAGCATCAACAACACCGATATCTCGGACCCCCTCTCACAGGCGGTCAGCAACAACGATCTTGTTGAATTCGATGGACGGTACTGGGTGATGAGGACAGGAAAATACCGGTTCAACCGGTACGACCATCCAGAGACCTGATATACTAGTCGGTAATACGAAGAGGCAACGCTATTCGGAGAGAAGGCCGTCCACGTACTGGTCTTCCCAGTCGCGCCGTGCTTCGATCTCTCGCTCTCCCCGACGGGTGACCGAGTACACGTTGGTCCGGCGGTCGGCCTGTCCTTTCTCGATCAATCCTTTGTCGACGACCGTGTCGAGGTTCGGGTAGAGACGGCCGTGATGGATTTCCTTCTCGTAGTAGTTCTCGAGTTCCTCCTTGATCGCCAGACCGTGTGGTTCTTCGAGGCCAGCCGACACGTAGAGCAGATCACGCTGGAAACCGGTGAGGTCGTACATGTCAGAACCCATGGCGATATGCGGCTTAAGCATGGTGATCGGCGGATTGAGAATACTGATGATAGCGTGCCGTCAGACATGAACGATTGTGAGGAACCCATCAGGATTGGGGGATCCTTTTATGACTGGATCTGGGATCACAGGCCATGCGAATAATGGACACGCCAATCAATGCGGACGACTCTCCAGATTCTATGACTACGTCGATCACTGCCAACTGGGACGCTGGTACAGAGAATACTCCTGTCTACGTGGTTGTCTCCGCTGTTGCCGAGGCGGAAGGTATCGATCCCGTTGATCTGCCACCGCTTTACAACGTGACCGATCCGGAAGCGCTGAACGCTCTCTTTACGTCTGATTCTGGTGGCGTTTCCACCGTCGAGTTCGAGTACGCTGGTTATTCTGTTGTTGTCCGCGGCGAGGGCACGGTCGAGGTTCGACCGGCTAACGTTTAGTCGACTGTTCTGGATAGGGGGTTCCTGTTCCCACCGCAGTGAGAACGTTCTCACTCCGAATCAATCCTCTGTGAGGAGTTCACTGTGACGATAACTGATATTATTTTTTGGTTCCTCCCCCATATCCCAGAAACAGGTAATATGCGGCGAAAGTGATTTTTGCTTTGGTATGGTATCCGGTGTAAATGGACCTCTCCCGCCGCCAACTCCTTTCGATCTCTACCGCAGGCGCGATATCCCTCTCCATGGCAGGAACAGTACAGGCCGCTGCAGACAGTGCTTCCTCTGCTAATGCCCGATCGGATCTACCTACATCAGACGGTCCTATTGACTCGGTGATTACAGAGACCCAGCAGGAAATCGAACTTTCAGAAGATAATCCGTACAAGGCCTATACCTTTCCGAGGTTTGATGAAACTGCTGTCATTGAGTACGAGGTCCGGCCGGAAAAGTCAGGGGCGGAACCTGACGTTCTCGTCCTGGATCATTATGGGTTCAGTGAATACGAGGTGCAGGTCGGTTCATACCCTGTTCTAGGCACTACAATGATTGATCTTGGAAGGTTCGGCACCCATCCGTTCCCGACGGTCAATTTGAATAATCTAGAGGAATGGCGGCAGCAACGGCAGCCGTGGGATGTCGAAAGCGTTGTGAATAACAAGGCGTTGGACTGTCTAACCGAGAAACGAGCGACGAAAGCCGCTCACCGTATCGGGACAGGGACGTACAATATCGTGTTTGATTGGAGCAGTAAGGTTCTCAACGAACCAGAGGATGACAGTACAACGGTGGATGTATTGATCCGTGCCCGATACCGGGATGAAGAAACCGCGGTCAATGAGGCGACAGTCGAGATCGCATCTTTCTACACCTTGCTTTCAGGATCCGAATCGTTGACACGGACAATGGTGCAGATTGCGGATGATATCTGCAGTCAAGTTCCTGCAAAGATGGATGGTCTCGCGGCCGACGATATCGATGATGACGTCTCTGGAGCGGAACGTACGGCATCGGTTCTCCAATCGGTGCTTGAGGTGATCGAGAACAAAACCGGGTATAGTGCGCCACTGGCGGAGGCCCTGTTAGAAGAGACGGCAACGTGGACACGATGGACCGGCCAGGTACTCCCTGTCGTATCCACCGTCGAAGAACTGGTAGAGGACTCGTGTACCGTATCCCAGTCTGCCCCGGATACGGTCACTGGTGACGTGGAGAACATGTTGATGAGTCTGGGAATACTCGTAGCGGAACTTGTGATGATAAAATACGGCCTGGTTAGCCGCGCTGCATCCTTTGCCGTACGGAAACTAGACACGTATCTTCTCGGTGTCGTACGGGAAGTTCTGGGGCTGAAAACCTATCTCGTGCTACTGCGGGAACTGTATAGGACGCTAGAGTACGGGATCGACGAGATTCTCGATACGATTGAAGACATAACGCGGGATGTCGTCGATACACAGAGATTCCTCTCTGATAGAGATGTCGACGATGTAAGCGTAGTGAAGGATATGAATGATGAAGACGACCTCGAGGAACTCAGATTTGACAGTGATTGGCATCTTGGTCCGTTTGATCCTAGTCCGAAGTGCCACCCTGATTCATTCTTCTGATCTCTTGGCCGTGGTGAATCGCCCGACGTAGCATGATTTTATGATGTCACGGCACGCTTGGTGTTGTAAACGACACATTTCAGCGCGATTTCACGGAACTCACGAAACTACGCTCGCGCACCATGGCGTCACCGAGCGTGCGATTGATCGTCGAGAAGACGGGTTCACACGTCGATCGTTGGCGGTATCGATGCCCATCGATCCGCGCGTTATGCGCGTGATCGAGGGGCCGAAACTCACGATGTTTGATCAGCGGTCTCACGCCCTCTTTGCGCAGTTTCTCGCGTAGTTGCATCTAGTCGTAGCCTTTGTCCGCAGCGAGGCTGGCGAGGTCCCCCGCGTTGCGGCGGGCGACCTGCCAGCCGAGCTGTGTGTCGTGCATTTTCTCGGTTGTACAGTGAACGTCCAGAATCGCGTGGCTGTCTGTGTCGACGAGAGCGGTTGTTTTGAGCGTCTGCACGCGGTAATTCGTCCGCCGACAGTAGTGTTTGCTGGCGGTTTCGCGGTCGAAAAACGTCGCGTCGATCGCGGCGTGACCGCTCGGGTCATGCAACTGCGCCGAGAGGCGCAGCCGCACTCGCCAGAGTGCTGTCTTGATTCTGTCAAACCACTTTACTAACGTCAAGTGGTCGGGGAGGGCAGCCACGTCGAGGCCGATCTCCCCGAGAATATGTGGCATCTCGCTCAGCAGATCAAGTGTTTCTCGGTACGATTTGTCGAGGTAAACCCGCAGACAGTGCAGCGACAGCACCGCGTACTCGGCGAAGCCGCCACCCCCTTCGGTGGCGGCGACTTCGCCTCGCCCACCAACAGCGTTTTTAGCTAACTGCACGACGTTGCTCGTGAAGCGAGAAATTTTCGACATGAACCATCGGCTGTTTCCCGCTTCATACTCCTAGTTCTAACGGTCGAAACCGATGCCGCCCAGCGATTCACCAGAGCCGTGGTAGTCTGATATCAGCCGCTAGCAGACCGGTCAGACAGGCGCTGGGTCATGTTGACCGACAGTCGATTTTCTGATTGGACTTTGTTCTCCAGACGATGACTTTCACGCCGCGGATACGTATAACCCGGGTCGGAAAAGAAGTCAAATACAGCATCGTTGAAATCTCACTCGAGATGCACGACCTCACCGGTTTCCAGCGCGACCTCCTGTACGTGATCGCAGGCGCTGACCAGCCGTCCGGCCAAGATGTCAAAGACGAAGTCGAGCAGTACTACAGTTCGGAGATCAATCACGGCCGACTGTATCCTAATCTCGACACACTCGTCAACAAGGAACTGGTCGAGAAGGGCCAACTCGACAGGCGGACCAACTACTACTCTATCACCGACGATGGAACGGAGCAGATCCAAGAACGACGAGAGTGGGAGAACCAGTACATCGATCTCTGAACCCAGATCCGTGTTCATTCAGACTGTACGTTCGTCTCATTCTATTGTTTAAGGGAAAAGAAGGCTTATACTGGCGGAATCACGTCGTCAAAGTATGTCCACCGCGACTGCCGAAACCCTGCCGAATCTCGTGACGATCGTTGGAAGAGGCGTACCATCGAACTACGAAATCACCGTCGACGGCGACATCGAACTGATCGGCGCTGACCCGCTCGAAGAGGCAACGGTCGTTACAGACAACGCCGCGGAAGGTGCGGTCGAGACCGGTGTGATGCGGTTCCGATTCTCCGGTGAACTGGCGAACGTCCACGTCGTTGACTGGAACGGTACTCTTGCACCGGAATCACCGAGCACACCAGAAATTCATATCGATTACGGTGTTCCTGATCGGAATAGCAACAACTGATTAGCGACTAGATTCTTGTTGGTTTCGATAGGTTATGACGGTCTTCCAACTGATTAGTGGATTGTCTCTAACCCCTTCTCGACATCGAGAATAATTCTGAAGAAGTACATGCGCAAGATACGTGCCTTGTATCTTGTATAGTGCCCTAAACACGATCTGAAACTGTCAGGAACCCAGCGGTCAATAAGTATGTATAGTGACGGATAGTTCGCCCCAGATTGAGTGAAAGAGACACCGTGAGAATTATTCTATGACACGCTCTTAATTATGGTTATCGGGGATCAGCTCCGTGGGTTTGACGATATCACCACTTTTGAGCGCGACAATAGGTCGGTGCTTGTCTCTTGCGTAGTGCTGGACACGTCTACCACTGTAGACTGGTGACGGTACCGTGAATAGAACTCCATACTCCTCTCGATAGTCGAGTGAACACAATGGCGGATCTGTCAGTGGTTCACCCAGTGCTTTCCGGTATGGTGGGAGTTCATCTAATTCGTGACTTTGATCGTCAATTTGCCCATCTTCGAGTACCCACCACAGGTTCGTATCGACGGGCAGTAAGGACGCCCAGGTGTACTCGTCGAGAGCATTTTTGATCGACGCCATTGAACGAGGGTCTGTGTCGACTCGGCCTGCAAATATCTCGACGTATTCTCCGAGGTGCGTTCGAACAGCAATTGCGTCTCCTTCCTCGAGAGCGGGTATGTCCTCGAGTGCGACAGTCTGTGTTTGATCGCTAGTCCCCTGATCGGGGCCGTCGTCTGATTTATTTCCTATCATTCGTCTCTTTGCTTCCTTTGGCGTTGCGGTCGTGTTTAGACGTAACTGACTCGTGGCATTTCCCATCACCCGTCAGTAGGGGTAGTACCTCGGCTCGAGATCGTACAGGGAGACGCTACTGTTCTCGTCGAAAATCGCAGACCCTGACTCACTGTCGTCTATCACACTCTGACCATCGCTACCGGATGTGGTTTCGTGGAGATCGATCAGTCGATAGACGGCTTCTCCAGCCCAGCCACACTCGCAACTTGCCCGTGCGTGTGCACCATTATGCGGATCAAGTGACGGTTCGATCAACTTCAACTCAGTGCCGCATACTGGACATCGGTTATTGATTGCTGAGTAGGTGTGACCGCCGATTGCTCGAATCTGGTCTGCATCGAGATCGTGTTCGATGAGTACAGCCTCGAGAGCGGTCTCGAGGTCGTCAAGGAACTGACCACATTCTGTCTCGTCAACCGGCAACTCTAGTTCCTCGAGTAGGAGGGTTAATTGTCGTCCTGCGGTTGATTTGTCGTACCTCATGTAACAGGTTGGTAATCTCCCCCACTTAACGACTTGCAAAAGGGGGACGCCCCCCCTGAAGAGTGAATTAAATAAGCACTCGAAACAGATTGACGACGATCACGGAATCGTTCCAGTGAGGAAAGGCCTTGAGCTACAAGCCTGTTGGAAATCCGATTATAGTTCGACCCGCTTAGTCGTTAACTGACAGACTTCTTCGTCGTCGTCAACCTCGTCGGTTAGCCATCGTTCGGGAACTGCCTCTGCTCCAAACCGCGCACCTGCGATTGCACCGATAACAGCCCCGATCGTGTCGATGTCGCCGCCCATCATCTCCGCATTTACGACAGCGAGGACCAAGCGTACTCATACGACGACCTTTGAGAGGCCTATTGTCCAAGGTATTCAGTATCGGCTAGAAACAGAGCGATAACTCATCCTCGTCGATGATTATATCCGCGAAATATCCAGAATCGTGATTTCGACGGTCGGTCTGATATGATGTGTCCATCCGTAATATCTGATGCGACATTGTTACCCCTATTCTTAAGCCGCTGATAGCCATGAGTTCTGATATGTACGATCTGACTGGATTCCAGCGCGACCTGCTGTACGTCGTCGCTGGCCTCGATGACCTACACGGCCTGGCAATCAAGGATGAACTCGAGAACTACTACGAGAAGGAGATCCATCACGGCCGTCTCTACCCGAACCTCGACACACTCGTCGACAAAGGTCTCGTCGAGAAAGGTGAAGCCGATCGCCGCACTAACGTGTACTCGGTGACACGTCGCGGAACCCGTGAGATCGAAGCCCGACGTGACTGGGAGGAACAGTACGTTGAAGATGTCTTCTCTGAGTAACTGTTGAGTGCTGTTCCAGTTGGTCGACTGCCGAAGATTTCTTCTGAATCCGATGAAAGCGTCTCGACCACCGGTGATCGTCCGGTAGCTTGGAGGTATGGAAAGAGTAGTGCCCCATGACTTACCTGTGTGGCGGCCCGCGAATACACAATGGCATCACCAGATGTCCAGCAGTCGCTGTCGGCTATCGGATGTGATGCGTGCCAGTCTGCCGTCCAGTCTGGCGGGCAGCAAGAGGTGTCGTTTCTCCTCTTGGATCAGCTCACGGTCCCTGTCCTCAGCTGTGATGAACACCTCGAGCAGTTCTCTTCAGTCTGTGGGTTGACGTCCGAGGATACGGCCGATCTCCTGCATCATCGACCGGCCGGCGGAGTGTCGTGCCCCAGCTGCCGTCTCGCCCCGTACAATTCACCGCATCCTCTGGTCCAAGTCCAGGACGGAGCCATCATCCCAATGGCGTGTCCGAAACACCAATCCGAGATTGTCCAACGATTCCATACAGGGATCCAAACACAGCACCAGCTGACAGCTGGCCTCGATACCAGCACATTCCTGTGACTTCCTCCCCACCCTACTCGCTCACGGCTTGCGCCGTTCGCTCCTTGAGGGTGGGGCTTCCTGTTTCGACGACGCGCTTGCAATTTGTTTTCGGTCGGTGCTTCTACTTCGTGTTCTTCATGAAGTCGCGGCTATCGGCGATGAATGACTCGCCAAACTCGTAGTCACCCCACCATCCGTCGTCATCCATCCGTTCCGGGTAGACCACTCCTGCAGCCGTATAGGATTCGCCCCGGTTGTAGGTCTGGACAACGAGGAAGCCACGGTACTCAATTTCGAACTCTTCGTCGCCGTTTGTTGCTGTGTGCGTGGCAGTGATGGTGAACGAGTCCTCAAGGATGGCCTCGGCGTTGCTATAGCTGACATCGTTGAACCGGCAGCTGAGCCATTCCTCATCGTAGAGCCCTGAGCAGATATCGATCTGACTAAACGGGTAATCCGACTCGACCTGATCCGTGAACAGCTCTACGGCGGTGGCACTGACCACACTCTCCGTGTTGTCCTCGAGAAACTGGTTGATTTCGTCCAGGTCAATAAACACCGAGCCAGGCCCGATGGGCAGCGATACCTGGCTCAGGAGTGGGATGCCTCCACCGTCATCGTCACTGTTGTAGTCAATGTATTTCTCGCTGCGGATCGTCTCAAGGTTCCACGTGTACAGGTTCCATAGCGGTGGGCTGATGCCGAGGTCTTTTTCGACACGGGACTGCATCGTGGTGTTCTGGAGAGACTGACCGATCCAGGCGACGTCGTTGTTATCGTCTTCGCCCAAATCGTTCTGTTTCCAGGACTCACCGCGAAATCCATTGGGGATCGACGGCTGACCGAACGAGGATGAGCCTGTCATGTTCGCAGCGCTGGTTGCAGTTGGAAGGGCGGCGATGGATGCGAGGCCGGTCAGGACTGCGCGGCGCGACAGGGTCGTACTGCGGGAAGGGTCGGGGTTCATGGTGTGTCTTGGTGGTATCGCAAGTTTGGTTGTAACCGCTTCGGCTATTGTGAATTTCAGCGTTTGAAGGGTTTTATCGGCGGTAATTCGAGCCGCGACTTAAACGTACGTCAGACATACATCATGCGTCAGACAGACGGCTTGCGATCAGTCGGGTAGCTTGAGTTTGAACTGAGTCATCACTGTAGGTTTATACTTGGCCAAGGACTCAGGAAGACCATGGCCTCGCAACGGATCCTCGTGATGGGCGACAATCACGGGAATACAGAATCATTAGAACGGGTTGTGGCCGATACCGAGGGCGAGCGCTTCGACTTTGTCGTTCACGTCGGCGACTTCACGAACGCCCACAGCGAGGATAAAGCGACTGGCGGGGAACAGCTCCGGGCTGTCGAACCGTATCTGGAAACGCTTGCTGACCGCGCCGACAATGGCCTCGTCTATGTGTACGGGAATCGGGATCACTACGGCGATCTTGACCACACTCTTGATGTCGGGGTTTACGTCCCCCAGGAAGGCTCCGTCACCGTGGGAGACCAACGCTTTACCCAGGATCCGGACGCCGTCGCCCCCGACGATATTCTCGTCACACATACAGAGAAGAAGGCGATGATTGACCATTTCCCGGGCCGGGCTTACTTCTGCGGCCACACGCACACCGGCCGGTACAAGGACCAGATGCTCAACTCCGCGTTCCTGTACCGGGATGATTCGAAAGCTGCTACGACTCTATATGGCGGATATTTCGTAGTCGAAGTTGGTGACGAACCACCGTTTGACGTTGACTTCCGGAACATCGGTAGTCTTGATACGACCGTTTGCCAGCGCCACCAGGAGCGAGGAGTCTTGATCGGGCCGGAGTACCACAACTGTATGTTCTGCTGGAAACCCGTCAAACTATTGCGCGAAATGGCGAAAACCGCCTTCTACGGCGTTACCCATGGACTCAACCGCGATCATGCGTCCGAGGACGAGATTGTAGAGTACGCGGTGGGGCTGTGGGATTCATCACCGACAGGGTTTGCAGACGAATTCTCCGAGTACATCTCTCAGGTGGAGAGAGATCCGAAAGGGTCGCTCGTCTACAACGGCGATGGGCACTTGATCGATTTCTACGCTAATCGGAGTTGAGAACCCGATTCAGAATTCAGGCAGTTCTCCAAGGTTGTCCTGCTCGATTTCGTTGCCGTCCGTCCGGAGATACGTCGTGTCGCTGATATCGACCTTGTGGATGTCCTCGCCACGCACATAGTCATCGTCGCTGTTCTTGTAGGCGGTACAGTATTCGAGACCGACTGTGAGCCCCATGATCACCTCCCATCGGTCCTTCTCTTCCGGTTCGATCAGTGTTGTTCCGGCATCTTTCCGCCGCTTTACCGCGGTGATGCGGTCACCGTCTTCATTGTATCGGACGTGCGTGATTACGTAATCGGCCCATTCGGCCATGGGACTGTGTCTATTCTACACGGTTAAAGAGACCAGCCAAGGAAGGTGAAAGTAGATCATACCTGTATCTTCATATCAGACGGCTATCTAGGTGGACAGTGATGCCGAAGTTCTGGAAACGTCAAGGAACATCAGACGGGGACCGGTCACCGTGGTTTGTGAAGATTAAGAATCGATCGCCACCACCACCGGCTCACACGTTCCAGCTTGAACCGGCTGCCATCCGTGTTCTCCAGGGGATGGGGCTCGAGTCAGGAGATGCATTTGAAGCCTCGCAGTTTTGGACCCTTCACGATCTCGGGCTCACCTACACGCTCGGTGAAGACTACGCGCCAGAACTCGGTACGGAGCTATCGGAGGCGGATGCAGAGAATATCCCGCCGGAACAGCGAGCGACCTTCATCAAGGAACTCCTGGAGGACTATGAGGTGGCTGAGATCCAGTCTGACGGGTTCTATCGGCTCCTGCTCAGCGTCGAACAGGGGCCTAGAGATGTCAGGTTTGATGCGCTGGAACAGATCCTCTCGGTTACACCGATTCGTGCAGGGCCTGCAGATGGATTGGCGAGCGAATCGGATCCGGTGTACACTTCTTCCGTGTTTGGTGCACTGGTCTGCCGCGCCTTCTCGGAATTTATAGAACAGCGTACAGTCGCTACTGGACAGTATTGCGAGCCGATTGGGCATCGGGATGAATACGCGTATCTGGTGATTGAGGATCTTGCATGGGATCTCGTACCGGACCTCATCGAGTTCTTTCTCGACATCCCCGAGTTTTTCCTCGACGAGGTTTTACCGGATGGAGACACCCCGGGCTGGGAGAAGGCTGTTCTCGAAGAGATCCACACGTCTCAGTTTCTGGGCGATGGGCTACGCACGTCTGATACAATTGGGAAAATCCTCTTCGACGGACTCAACGAGTTGCAGTCGGTCATCATCGTACCGCAGAAAGTTCTCACAGATTCCGAGATCAAGCACACGTTCACCTTCTAATAAGATCAATATTTTTTATTGTGGCTTCAGAATCCATCTTGCATGGTCCCCGTCCCTCTCCGACCACTACAGTCGATGCACCGGCCAACGATACCGGCTCAAGCACCCTGCCAGCTTCACGCTCGCACGGCATCGTCAAGCGTACGCTTGATCGACGAGAAGACAGTTTCTGACATGGAACGGTGGTGGTACCGATCACCGTCCATGCGGCTGTTGTGGGCGTGATCGAGCGGATTCATAATCCGGTGTTTAATCAGCGATCTGATGCCGTTTTCGCAGATTTCATCGCGGAAGGACTTCACGTCATAGCCGCGATCAGCAGCGAGGCTCCGCAGGTCACCGGCGTTGCGCCGGGCGACCTGCGGGCCAATTTTCGCATCGTATTTCTTGGAGGTCGTCGAGTGGATGTCGGTGATGTGCAGCGTCTCGACATCCACGAGTGCGGTGACTTTCAGCGCTCGAACGAGGTAGTTAGTGCGGTTAGCGTAGTGGCGGCTGGGCTAATCACGGTCAAAGCCAGTCGAATCGATATCAGCGTGGCCCGTGCGTTTCTCGGTTGATGCGCCGAGAAACGCACGCCACGTCTTGGTCGGAATCCGCTCAAACCACGTGCGAAGCACTGTATAATGTGGAAGTCTGGTGAGCCCGATCTCTTCAAAGACGCCGAGCATTTCGCTGAGCAAATCCACCGCAACGGGTAGGATTTGCCCAGCTCGATGCAGAGTGCATGCAAGGTGAGCATCGCCCACTTGGCGAACCCGCCTCCCCCGCTGGGGTCGGCGGTTTCGTCCGGATTAGCGACAACTGATTTAGCCTTAGCCACCGCAACACGCGTGAAGAGACGGACTTCGTATGTCACACTGACTGTACCTTCGCTTTCTACGGCAATAACGCAGTCATAGCCCTCGCGTCTAGCGAAACTACAGAGCCGTTAATTCGAATAGTTGGGTGAGTAGATTAATAAGAATGATTACCCTAGTGCCTTCATAATCATGGTCGAGATTCCTTCTGGTATCACCGATATTACGGATTTAGCACCTTACAGCGAACGGCAACAAATCGAATGGATGAGTCAATCTTATCAAGAACGAACAAACTGGTTTGCACAAGAGTCAATCCGTGGTGGCGGCGAATTCGTTCGGAGCGGCTTCTCTGAGGCACATTTCCCATTAGAACTCATCCAGAATGCAGATGACGAAGGGGCGACGGCAATGCGATTTGAACGCGACGCAGCATCTAATCAATTACGCGTCTATGACAATGGGGCTGGTTTCGATCTAGAAGGGGCCGTTTCTGTCTGCCAGCAAGGGCAATCCCGCAAACAAAGCAATAAACAAATTGGATTCATGGGTATCGGATTCAAATCACTATTCGAGGTCTGTAACCGGGTGGAAATTCATTCAAAGGGCTATCATTTCCAGTTCCAAACTAGTCAGGACAGTGACGAAGACGGAGCACCTGGTTTTCTCGTCCCTGAATGGATTGACGATGCTGATAAGAAAGTTCCCTACCAACGGGATGATGAAGACCCCAACGAGTATACTACTGCAATTATCGGCCATTTGTCCGATGCCGATGCAGTCATCGAACCATTGCAGACGACGAACCTATCACCAAGTGTATTCTTGTTTCTGAACACCCTCAAAACTCTACGGATACGAGACACCGAGGGGGCAGTAAACAGAGACCTTGGTGGCGACCGTGGTCTGGATTCATACTCATACATCAGCGAAGTCGAAGACGCATATCAAGAACACGTGCCGGAGAAGATGAACAATCCGTCTGGAGATGACACGCCTACTGTGGAAACGCGGGAACTCTCGGAGGACGGTGAAACACAGCGGTACGTTCTGTTTCGCAACACCTGGCAGCCTGGAGACGTAGAGCGTCCGCAGTTCAGAGAAGATCTCAAACGAAGCGACCTCTTCGTTGCATTCCAAGTGAACGACAACGGCGAACTTTGTGAGGCTGATGGATCCATCAGAATCAGCCCAATTCACAGCTACCTCCCGGTCAAACAATTCGACGGGATTGGCGTCGATTTCGTGCTCCACGCTGATTTCGATCTAACTTTGAACCGCCAAGGCGTCCAGCAAGGGAGTCCTTGGAACAATCAAATCGTACAAGCGCTACAGCAACAAGTGCTTGAACCTGCAGCGAAGGCCATCGCAGAGCACGATACCCTCCACCGTAATCTTGAGTTCATTATCCCTGAAGAATCCGGAGGCGACGGGTTAATCCTCAGTGATCTGCTTGCAGAGTTTACCAATACGCTTCAATCATTGGACTTGGTCCGTATCGCTGGAGATTCAGACAAAGACTTCGTCCAACCAACGAACGCTGCCCGTGTATCAGCCGCAGCAACCCGTCAATTCTCCCCTGAAGAGATCAACGATGCAGTCGGCAAATGGCCTGCTATTACTCCGCAAGAATCAGTCTTAGAACGATTAGGACTAACAGGATCGTTCGACACAGGTAGTGTATTAGAAAGGGCTTCAGAGGCGTCAATTGTAGCCGAGAAAGACACGGAGTGGTTCTGTGAGACGTTCCAGGGTATTATTGAAGACGATTCAAATACTGACATAGATGATCTTTCACCAGATAATATCTCTGTTCCTCGGAGAATAGGTAAACATCTCCAAGGAGACGTTGTACCAACATCAGATGGGAATCAAGCTAGTGGAGAGGGGGGCCGTGGGTCACCGTTACGGGGTGTGAAAATCTTTCCTGAATCTGGAGTTGACGGATGGGATTCTGAGGAGGCAAATGAAGTTATCTCATCTCCCGTCGCCGATGACGAATTATTCACAGGAGAACACGGAGATCTAATTCGGCAATTTTTCATTGAAGCTGGCGCGGGAGAACTAACTAATGCAGAGATCCTCGCCCAGGCAGCCTCTGACGACTCAGTTGACCAGACAAATCTTACTGTGATAATGGCCGCATACGCCGATGACGAATGTGTTACTACTTCAGAAGCTGAATGGATTCGCAATATCGAATGGGAAGACGCTGCGAACCCGACACTCCTCAAGCAAATAAAATCATCCCCTGAACCAGACGGGATTGTCGAGATCATCGAGAGCTGGATCTGTGAGAACTGGAAGGGAATCCCGACAACTGCGCGGCGAGCGACACTGCAGTACCTGTTCAACTCTGATGAAGCAGACATCGAACGATTCGAAGGGAAAACCCTACCCACAAAGGACGACCGATGGTTCTCCCCGGGTGGGCTACTTTTTCCCTCCGAATACGACCCCGAACGCGATTACGAGGCACTCTCAGACATGTATCCTCAAGTAATCAACTCAACCATGGCTGGTTTCGTTGATCCGGAGCTAATCAACGGAAACGTGTTAGACTGCCGAAAGACCCTACAAACCCTCGGAGTATGCAACAAAGATGTTCATGTTTCCCTCTCTGGTGATATCGGCGAAGAATTTGTCAGACGCCATCTTATTGAGGATCGGGGTATAGAATTAATCGGATTTCGTGATCCTGATGGCAGGGATTTCGAAGATATTGACGGAAACTACTACGAAGTGAAGTCCGCAGTACGCCGTAAAAACAAAATTGAATTAGATGGCCCACAAGCGGAAAAAGTGAACAATTGCGTGGGTAGTGAAACCAGCTATACACTAATTACTGTTGCACATTCACTAAATCCCGAGAAGACCGAACTCCAAGATAAATCATCAGCAGAACAGATAGTCAGTCAAAGAGACGACATTGTATATTATCCCTAAGCTCTGGTAATGACCGGAATTGTAAACTGTTGGTCGCGTTTGAGTTCGGTGACGGGTCGCTGCTCATTTCGGTCAGTGACGGCGAAGGCAACGACCCGGGTGTCTTCCTCGAGAAGGGTGTTGATGCATGGTTCTGAGCGGCTGATTTTGTTCGAGACAGTATTGGCTAAGGCCAGGGGCGCAGTGAGGTCAGTGAAAGAGAAGGCGAGATCCCTGCTTCGTTAGTCCGTAGAGAGTTTGTCACTGATTTTGTCCTGCATCTCAGTGGTCCGGGTCGGCGCGTCTGGGTACTTGGCTCGGTAGTCTTCTACGATGTCTACAACTCCGGTGCAGTTCTGGCTCTGAAGGTGCCCCTTCTCGATCGTTTCGAGTTCTACATCGCACTTCTGGCATTTGATCGGGCCAGGAGCATATTTCGTATTACTCATATTTGATTACTATCTGTTCCCACTATCTAATATTCTTGTGATACAGAATATTACCAACACGCATCTATCAGCCGTGCAGGATTACTTTGAGATTGCATAGAACTCGTATTCTAGGGTTTAGGCCGCCCTAGATGCCTGTTTTCGGCGGTAGTTATATGGGGGTTGAACCCCTTCCATGACATGTCTCCCACGAATACACACCTGGAGACGGAGAGCACAACTTTGAGTTCGCACGCAGATACCCGAGAAATCGATAGAGGGCAGCAAACACTTCATGAGGCGGTTAATTCTCACCGAATCTACGAACCGGTTACAGGCGTTCATCCCCGTGTAGAACTTCCGGACGAGGCGTTCGAGGAGTGGCTTGACGGCAACCAGGAAGTCGAGTACGTGGTAATCAACTTCTCCGACGCTAACGAAGTCAAGGAGCGGGACGGTAACTTGAGCCAGGTTCTCGAGCCGTGGCATATCCCGGTCATCCTCGGCACAGAGCACGATGACGATGTAAATGAACGCACTCTGCAGGACGTCTTGGATTTGCTGGAGGTGGCGCAGCCAGCGATCTACGTCCCGGACGTGGTCTACAGCTACAACTGGATGGACGAGGAGATCCAGGACAATGCTATTGAGGCATACACTGGCCACGTCAGGATTCTGCAGGAACGGGTTGTCGGGGAGGATCTGGATGTCCGGTTGATCCCGACGAACAAGGGCTGGAAGTACGAGCACTTCCAGGAGTACCGGGAGCTATACGACGAGTTCGACTACAAGGAGTTCGCGTTCTACGCTGTCCAGTACACTGGTGGGGACGCGGGCAATGCGATCAATGTCCTCCGGAGCCATGTCAGGAACTCTATCGCTGCCTTAGATATGAGGAATGTTTTTCTGATAGGACGGCTCGCGGAGGACGACCTGATGGATTTTGCTCCGCGTGTCCGTGGAGCGACCGGACTTCGACAGTGGACAGATTCCTGTTCTACCCAAGACGGGTTTTCGCAGGATCCGTGGCCGGATTTTAAAGAGAATCGGGAGTCGAAGCTCGAAGTAAATGACGGTCAGGAGCAGAGGCCTGTAAACGAGTTCAGCGACAAGAAAGAGGACAACTGAACGATGTTCGTATTCCTTGGTTCATACAGCGGAGGCGGCGGAGGTTCGTCGGACGACGATGATTCGCAAGATGAAGGATCGACTGATGACCATGCTCAGACCGGTGTAGACGATTTCACTGGTGACGATGAAGACGATGATTCGGATAGCGGTGCGGGTGCTGCTGCAGGAGTCGCCGGTGCTGCCGGTGCTGGTACCGGTGGTGGTGCTGCCGGTGCCGCTGGTGCTGCTTCCGGTGCCGGTGCAGGTGCGGTTACCGAGCCGCCAGAAGGCGAGGATCCCGGAGACGGGGGAGATGCCGAGGAAGGTGAAGAGTGTGAGGATGAAGAAAAGGAGCAGCCCGAAGCCCCAGACATCGAGGAGCCAGAGACGGAGCCGGAGGAAGACACGGAAGAGGAGGACGACGTCGACGAACTCGAGACAGAGGAAGAGTTGGAAGAGGAAGACGATATCGACGAACCCGATGACGTTGAAGAGGATACGGAAGAGGACGACGCCGACGACGAGGAAGATGAAGACGACGAGGATGAAGATGAGGAAGTGGTCGTGGTTCAGCAAGTCGATGCGTTGAGTGCGATGTCGTGGGGTGTTCAACCGGTGATGAAACGTGTCGAGGAGTGCTACGGTGAAGAGATCGAGCTCTTCTACAAACCGGCTCCTATCCGTGAAGTTGACCCGGAACAGGAGAAGCAGAAGTGGATTGACGTCGGACAGCAGCTCGGTATGCCGGTTGATCCTTCGTTCTGGGACGACCCGCCGGAGTCCACGGAACTGGTCAACAGAGCGTTCGAGGCAGCTAACAGGCAGCATCGGGGCATGGACTACATCCGGGCGATGTGGCGACAGGGTGTAGCAGCTGGCCGTGACATCAACGACCAGGATGTCTTGGTTGAGTTAGCCTCTGATCTCGGCCTGGACCAGGAGCGTTTCGAGGAAGACCTTGACGAGGTTGAACTGGAATCTGGTGAGCGTGGAGAACTTCCGTTCACGTTTATGGAGATTCAGGGGAAGCCAGTACCGAAGAATGGCCGTGTCCGGTATTCGGACTTCAAGACTCAGTTCACGTTCCAAGGGATCGAGGAGCAGGAGCCGCAGGAACTGGAGGGTTTTGTCGAGGAGTATGGTCCTGTGGCTACGGCTGAGGTGATGGAAGTCTATGGAATCCAGCGTGAAGAAGCTGTTCAGCGTATTAAAGAGCAAGATCAGGTTTCATCGTTTGAGGTTGGTGGCGAGCGGTTCTGGTACTGAGTGAATCCGCTTTCGTCGAGACTTCACTGTCTTTCGCCCCGTCGTGTCGATGAGTTGGATGTCTCTCTAACCTGTATTTCTCACACCCACTCAAGCGCTGCGTTGTGCTGCTCAACATACTGCGGCTTCAAGCTCTCATCCGGAAGCGAGATTCGCTCCCCTGCACGGTCAATAATCGTCCGTTGGAGTACGTCACTCTGTGTTTCAAAGTCCGGATTCACGCGCAACCGGTAGTCCCGGTCGATCGTGAACAGTTCCCGGTCGAATGCAGCGTGATGCGTTTTACTTAACGGGAGCACGTTCGTCAAGTCCGCTCTGTACTCCGGGTAGTCACTCCATGATAACACATGCGCCACGTCCAGCAATCCAGGGTGATCAACACCCGAGATCGGGCACTCTCGCTCATGCCGAGAAATCACCGTCGCACGGAACTCAGGGTCAACCACTCGAGCGTGAATCGTCGTCGCGTACGTCCCAGCACTCATCTCGTCGCCGGCGTCCAGTCCGAGTCGCTCCACTCCGCAACAGCGCCCTCGACGAAAGACCGGTCCTCATCCGTCAATACATATGCGTCACTTCGCTCCTCAACAAGCTCCTTGCTCCGCAACCAGTTCACTCGCTGTCTCGCCATATCCGTCTCCCCACGACTCCACACTAATTTCGGGTGCGCATCCAACTGCTGTCCAATTTGATCGCCCCGGCAAGTTATTTTCACAAAGATATAGTTAGCACTCAGAAATACAAGCGCTTTTTATAACCAATCTCCCATGCCACAGTAGCGCGGTCGTCCCGAAACGGGTCCGGCGCTTCAGACGCCGGAACGCCGCGCTGCCTACCAATGACAGCAATCAACCCTACGCAGGTCAAGAGTGATAACTCTGTCCGACCGACAGGCAACGACCAACCTCTTGGCTTCAACGAAGACGGACAACCCGCTCACCGTAGTGTGCGGCAGCTCGAACCATCCACAAGATCGATCCGACAGCCGACTATCGACACTTGGTCACCGGAGGGCAGTCATGAGTAACGAACTTGACGATCTCTTGGAGGTCCTCAAATCCGAACGCCGTCGTATCGTCCTCAACGTCCTCTCCAAGGTTCAACGAGAGGAATCCAACGACGAAGTGACCGTCCACGCACGTGATCTCGCTCGTCAAGTCGCAGCGATCCAAGCCGGTGTAGAGTCCACCGCAGTCGGTCAGACAACTCGACGTAAAGTCACGATCGGACTCCATCACACGCACCTCCCAGTGCTTGCAGAGCACGGGATCGTCGACTACGATCAACAGAGCAAGAACGCGTCCACAACCGACCGGACACCGGTCGTGGCTCAGGTAATGCAGAGCATTAAGGAGACTATCGAGACCGCTAACAGCGACATGAGTAAACCCCCTGATATGGATCGCTGATTTCGGGCCAGTCGCGTAGTGTCTCACGCAGAGCTATAGGCTAAGTTCTCAGCGTAGCTGCGTTTCGCTTCGGTACACCATTTGCATCGGTAACCCACGCGTATCTTCCGGTGGATCCGATGGCAACCGTTGGAACTCATCGTGGGGCGCACACGCAGTGAGCGCTAAGGCGAAAGCATCTAACACATCGTCAATACCGATCTTGTATACTGAACCTTGAAGCTCTCCAGCGATTGTTCGCCAGTCACCGGCCTCGTATTCAGAAACGGACTTCAGCGCAGACAACCGTTCTTCAACGCCGGCAGCGGTATGTTTGCTGTGTTCAAGAGGAGCTCCGTTGAAAGCGCGAAAGCAGACCTCCGGATGGCCTTCGGCGAAATTTATCAGGAGAAGGTCGACGAGTTCGGCCAGCAATTCGCGTATCTTGACCGTAAACGAATCGAGTAAACTGAGATGCCAGCAGCGCCGAAATATACCTTACTATGATAGTTCTCGGGCTGCTTGCCCTCTCTATGGGGGCGAATGATTGGGCAGGCGCGATGGCAAAAAAGATGCACCGGGAGTACGGAGTGTGCCAAGACCGGGCCCTGCAAATAACGAATCGCGTTCGGAAACTGGTTGCCAGTCCCGATATCGAGGCGCTGGAAGAAGCGGGACTGCTCAATGAGGAGTTCACCTCGGACTTAATTCAAGATCTGATCGCGCTGCTGAACGACCAAGACGAGGAGACGATCGAGGGACGCTGGAACGGTCTTGTAAGGGAACGTGGAATCTATGATGTAATCGGGCTGACGCATTCCTCTATGACCCGGCGAGCGCCGGTCTTGATCCAGACAAAGAACTGGTTTCCGACGACGGGGACTCCATCACGATCCAAGAAGCGATGATTACCGCCTGGAGGGAAGAGCTCCCGATCAAAGCAATCCCTCAAGGCATTCGATTAGGAAACACCGAGTTCCGGACTGGAGATAGCCGCCAGATAACACTCTCGCAGTACGAAGATGGGTTCGACCAAGACGCCCTGAGTGACCAACTCAGTCTGGACTTGCGAAGGCGTCGGCTTGAGGTCGATGCCGATCTGCTTGCTCTGGAGAACGTCGATTTTTCCATGAAAGCACCGCGTCAGGACTGTGTGCTTGCTATTGCCGCTGCACGCCGGTACATCCTCGGACACAGCGGTGCGTCCCGTGACGAGATCGTGGAAACGTTGGAACCCGAGAAAAATTATCCGCTTGGGAGTAACGGTGTTCTGGTCAGAGCAAAGGGTTTCGAATACGAATTCCGGCAAAGATGGTGGGAGGATGTCGTTGCTCCTGGGCTGCGTTCGCTTCCAGATATCCAGAAACCGGCCCACGAATCCGGAAAGTGGCTATCCACAGAAGCGACAACGGGAGGCTTTGAATCCGAAACCACAGTCGAAACCATCCTGGATGTCGGGTACTTATTCGAAATTGCGTACTTGGACGATAACGAAGAACAGCGGGTGGTCGGCTACCACAAAGAGATTACACGGCCATCGGCAAAACCGCTCCATGGGCCTCCGGTGTTTCGCTTCCAACCGATTGTCGGAAACCCCCCGATTACGATTCATCTCCCGGCTCTGCGTGAACTTCACCCAATTTCTTTCGAACAGCTACCTGACCCGATCTGGGATTCCGCAATTTCGGAGTTAGTGGCGATCGTCGATGAGAACGCAGAGCAAATCCCGCTCGGAGATGTTAAGGTTGTTCTCGAAGCAACTCAGAATGGCCAAGTCGAGGCCGCCACAGCACTGGAATTCATCGCTATGGTCTTCGGGGAGCGGGAAGACATCCGTGAGACGGTCGCCGACGATTTCGAGACTATGCTCCTGGCTCGATTAGATCTCCTTACCGATCGGGAGCAAGCAGCGGAAATAGCGAAGTGCTTCGGAATTGTGGCTGAGGTAGCTCCGAAACGGGTGCTAGATGCGGTGCCTGCGATGGCGTCGGCAGCCGATTCAGCGACCTTGGAGACCCGCCGCTGGCTGCTATATACGTTCTCGAACGTCGCCGAAGCATATCCCGAGGAACTCCTCCCGGCAGTCGAGACCCTGATCGATAGTATCGAAGAGTCCGACGAAAATCTACGTACGAACGCCCTCTCGACACTTGGGAAAATCGCACAGGCCTACCCCGACGCAGCCGGTGATATCGTTGATTCGCTCGGTGAATTGCTTACCAACGACGATGCGTTGGTTCGTGCGAACGCTGCTGGCCTCTTGGCCGATATTGCACAGTCGAACCCCGAAGACGTTATCGAACTTGCTCCGGAGCTGGCAGAGTCTCTTACTGCTGACGACGACGAAACTAGAGTGCACACCTCAATTACGTTACTTCGTGCCGGCGAAGCGGATCCCAAAGCAGTCCGTGATGAACACGAACAATTGGTCGCAGCTCTCAGCGATTCAAATTCGACCGTGCGGGCGAACACGTGTACATTGATTGGTAACGCTGATGCGCCGGTTCCAGTTGACCAGTTACGGCTGCTCAAAGACGACCCCGATGAACAGGTTCAGGAACAGGCAACGTGGGCGCTTGGTCGAATCTCCTGACCATCTCGTTTAGCCGCCGAGAATGGATGGAAGCATATAGTACCATTATACGAATCAAAATTCGCGTTGACCGTTTCCATAACTCATGGGTGGGCAGTCAGCGGAGTGCCCGTAAATGGCTTGAGCAATTTGTGCATTACTACAACCATCAAAGACCGCATCAATCGCTCGATGGAAAGACGCCAGCTGAGGAGGTACTGAACTAGACAGTGCCGGTCCAAACGTTCGGAGTGTAATCCAACCAATCGTCTTAGACCGACTGAATACGATTCCCGGTCCAGCCGTCGGCAATGTTTATCCGCCCAGTCTTCAACGGAACTGGTATGGACGCCATTGAGGGCCAGGTCATCACGGCCGTACGACAGCTGGCCGACGACATCCCCGACGGATTGGCGTGGACGGTTACCGTCAACGAGGCAACGGTCGCGCTTGAACTCGGCGACGGGTCGCTACTCATTCCGGTCAGTGACGCCGAAGGCAACGACCCGGGCATCTTCCTTGAGAAGGGTGTTGATGCATGGGATGACCTCGCCGGGTCGCTGATCACGGACCTGACTCCGATGTCACAGGCGGCAATAGAGTACCGCGACTGGGATGTATTCGGGTACCGACCGCCAGTGCTCACGCTGGACACTGGAGACCAACTCTACCCGGCAGCCGATCCAGAAGGCAATCACCGCGGTGTCCTCTTCCGGGTAAAAAATGGGGAGACGTATATTATCGATTTCGAACCTGTGGATGCTGAGTGATATTAGACAGCCCTGTTTTTATACCGGTAATAATAATGTGTTAGAAGATTAACTCGAGAGTAGCTTGGTCAGAGCTTTCTAACGAATAGAGGTGATCCAGTTCATCACTGGCTGCGGTCAGGCAGGCGTTGAGAAGCCGGGAACCGCTGGATATGCTGACCGCTTTCGTCGTCTCACTCTCTAATTCGTTAAGTGTCTGTACGACGTACTGAGATACTTCCTGAGGCTTGGTGATAGAGGGTGTGGTGGAGAACTCGATTTCTGGCTGTATCTCATATTCGCTGCAGACTTTCTTCACGAGCTGTTTGATACCATTAAGTGCCTGTTCGTCGTCGACAGGTGCGAGGATGAGGACGTTATCGGGGGAGTAGCCACTTTCAATTGATGCTGTAAGCGAGTTCAGGAGTGGGGTGGGTCGGCTGTCAGTGATGCCGATCCAAGTATCTGACATTATTATGGAAGATGATCCCTTACCAAATATAATTGATTAAGTCTCGATAGAATGCTGGGGTTCGTAGCACGTGGTCGTCTGATCCCAGCGACCACTATTATAGTAGTCACTGCACATCCGATCACAGAACAGCGTTGCGATCGGTGTGTTAATCGTTTAGTTGTTACTATAGACGCTCTTGTGAAGTACATTGTTGGTAGAGGCTGATAGTGTATCGGTGAGTGGATTCTTGGATTGGACGGGTAGCGGCTTCCAAATATTCTTTCATAAGGAAGTGGAAATTTTGCTTATAATTAAGTACATGTAGTACAACGGCTAGCAATGATGATGATGAAATCGATGCAGTCTAATCCGTGACTTGAATGAAATTATGACAAATTCGACTGAAGAAGTTAGTCAAGAATTAGATGATATTCTTCTCGATGATCTGGTCGAGGTACAAGAACGAACACCTGGGACTGAAGAGCCCAACCTCACTCCGGGGCAGGGAGTCTATGATGAGCGACGCCAGAACATCATCGAAGCGGAAATCACCAGGGCTAGTGGCGAACTGGGACTCTCGGAAAGCACTCAACAAATGGCGGTGTCGTTATTCGAGCAGTATGCAGAACAAGAGGATATCACCGGTAATGCTCTTGAGGTCTTGGCCGTTGCGTGTCTCTATACAGCATGTAAAGTTGAGTCGGTGCCGTTGAGCCCTGATGATTTCGCAAATGTCCCAGAAACGGCCTTCACGCGTGTGATTCTACTGCGTAGGGTGAAATCTATCGCCAGTACTCTTGGACTAGATCCTCGGGCATTCCTTGATCCAACCCAGTACATCGACCACTACTGCGAGGACCTTGGACTCGACGATGAGGTTGCGGAGCGGGCCCACGAGATCCTCACAATTGCCGACGAAGCAGGTATCGGTAGTGGGAAGAGTCCAACGGGTCGCGCAGCAGCAGCAATCTACAACGCTTGTCTTGAACTGGACCGGAAGGTAACCCAAACGGAGATTGGGAATACCGCCGACGTCACCGAGGTCACCATTCGGAACCGGTACCAAGATCAACGCAAACTTCTCACCACATCATCCGCCTCAAACGAGTCAAAATCAAATGCAGAACCAGAACCGGAACCGGAAGCAGAACTAGATTTATTCGTTGATAGCAGTCCTGAAACAGTAACTGAACCATCGGACCAAGAGGTGTCTGATCTTGGTTCCTATGTTGGCGAGGGCGTTGCGGAAAATCTCGCATCAGCGCTCAAGCAACTTGAGCAGGCTGATGAAGCCTTGGTTGAAGCCTGCACTGAAATATGTAAAAATTATAATGATTCGGGCGGCCTTGATGAATTAGAAGCAGATGATGTCTCCCTGGCGCTCGCAATTATCCGCCAAGCAAGCATGGACCTCGGTCACCCGATTAGTTACCCGAAACTGAAGCGTACCCTTAGAGAGCACGATGAAAAAATCTACCGGGTAACCTCAAACCTTGACGAAGCGCTCTAACATGGACGACCCAACGCAACAGCCATCAGCCCAAAGCCTCCGTGCTCTTGAATACCCGCTGCTCTATGAGACAAGCACAGACGATCTCATCTCGGATTTTTATACCCCAAGTCTCAGTGCCGCCAGCACCTACAAACGAGCGGTAGGATACTTCACGAGTAGCTGGTTCGAAGAGGCAGCAGCAGGCATCGCCCAGTTAGCAGCCGCTGGCGGAACCGCCAAGTGGGTGATTAGCCCAAAGCTCGCCGCTGACGACTGGGATGCGATCGAGCGTGGCGATGCAGCGAAACGCGATCCATCCTTGTACGCCCGCATGGAGACGCTCGTTGAAGATCTGGAGCACAACCTGCAACAGAACCCCCAGAATACGATCGCGTGGCTGATCGCAGATGGTCTACTTAAGATCCGGATCGCAATCACGGGTGAGACACTCGGTGGCGACTTCCACGATAAGTGGGGTCTCTTCATCGACGACGACGAAAACAAGGTTGCGTTCCACGGATCGCAGAATGATAGTCGCAAGAGCCTCTCGAATTACGAGTCGAATTCGGTGTTCACTTCCTGGCGATCATCTGTTGACGAGCGTCGGGTCGAAGAGCATGAAGCGCGGTTTGACGACATCTGGGCCAACGAGAAGCCTGGGGTGCACTCGTTCAGTCTTCCAGATAGCGTGGCGCTCGGCATTGCGGAGCTTCGCAGTGATGATCGACCGTATGAGGACCCTGGTGAGCAGCCGAAACTCACGAGTCCGTATCGATGGCGTCACCAGGAGGAGGCTGTCAATGCGTTCCTCGAAGCTGAAGCCGGGATCCTGGATATGGCAACCGGGACTGGAAAGACGCGGACATCACTGAAGATTATCGATCGTTTGCTTCGTGATGAGAAGATTGAAACTCTCATTGTGGCGACACGAGGAAACGATTTACTCAATCAGTGGCAGGAGACGGTCTTGGAACACTTCTCGGCGGACGAAATGTTCCTGTACCAGAATTACAACGGGTACGATGAGCTCGGCAGTTATCTGATGGCTGAGAATGACCGGTTGGATGTGCTTTTAACCTCGTATGCGAATCTTGAGGATGCAGTCAATGGCGGCATGAGTGACAAGTTGACTGCAGGATTACTCATCTGTGATGAAGTCCATAATATTGGTGCTGACTCGAAACAGGACGCGCTTGGCGGGAAGTTAGATGTTTTCCCGTATCGGCTCGGACTGAGTGCGACGCCATTTGATCCGTACGACGAGGCGCGAAACGAGTTTATTCGCACTGAGGTCGGGCCGGCAGTGTATGAGTTTGGATTGAAAGCAGCGATCCAACGGGGCATTCTCACTGAATTCGATTATACACCACTTCGGTATGAGCTATCGGCTGACGATAAGAAGGAACAAAAAGAAGTCTTCGGGAAATTTGCTGGACTCAAGCAACAGAATCCAGGAATTCCCAAGAGTCAGCTATATATTATGCTTGCCAGAGTCCGGAAAGAGTCAGAAGAGAAGCTGCCGGTGTTCAGGAAGCATTTGCAGGCGAATCCACACATCTTGGAAAACGCGATTATTTTCGTCGCCTCAAAAGATTATGGTCATAAGGTTCAGAAGATCATCTTCGATTATGTTGATGACTTCCACACATACTACGGAGAAGATGATGAGTCGAAACTCGAAAAGTTCTCCAGTGGCAGTCTGTCGACGCTTGTGACGAGTAAAGCCATCTCTGAAGGGATCGATATCAAATCCGTAGAAAACATCATCTTGTTTTCGGCCCCTCGGTCGAAAGGTACCACCACGCAACGGATCGGGCGGGCACTCCGAAAAGATCCATCCAACCCGACCAAAAAGGCCAACATCCTCGACTTTGTTGTGGGAAGTGATATCGACCAGAACTTGGAGGAAGACGGATCAAACGCCGAAGAGAATGAAGAAATGACTCCACCAGATAAGGTGCGGCACGACTGGCTCACAACGCTAAGTCAAGTTACGCAACAAGAATAATCATGACCGACGAATTCGAATTCAAAGCGATTGCCAGCGAGGTACTTGAAGAATATGACCAAAATGAAGCATTTAAATCACGATTCATTGGCGTGTGTCAAACAGCGATGAAAGGAGGAGCAGATAAAAGCGACTTGATCCGGCTTATCGAGAACGTCCATCTTACCGAAGAGGAACGCGCAGATGAATCTTAGAATCGAAGAAATCCGGTACGAGAACATCCGAGACATCGGGAATCTGACGCTCGATTTCACCAAGCCAGGAACTGCTGAACCCTATCACATCTCTCTGGTGCAGATGCCGAATGGCACCGGGAAAACTACAACCATGGGGTTGATTCGACATCTGATACTCGGCACCCAGCTTGATGGGGACGTTGTCAAAGATTACGAGCCAGATTATGGGGCTTCTGAAGGCGAGTTTGCAATTACCTTTGCAGCAGGGGATGATCGGTTCCGAGTCCATATGCAGTTGGATTACAACATGGGAAATCTCACGTACCGACATTCATACCCCCAGCGTGAGGGTGGCGGGATGAATAGCGGCCACTTTCTCCCACTAGCTCTCCAAAACATCCTCACTGAGGACTTCGTTGAACTGTTTGTATTTAACGGCGAATTAACTGACGAGTTCATCGAGACCGGCAAGGACAAAGCCGAGCAAGCTCTCAAGATCGTTAATCGCTTGGATCGTGTTGATACTCAAAAGGCATCCATCCAAGGAATCGTCGACGAGTATCAAGAAGAAAAAGGCGCAAAGACAAAACAAGGTCTGAAACAAGTCAAATCGAGGCTTGAGACACGTCGTAACAAATTAGCTGAACATCAAATGTTACGCGATGAGCTGGAGGATGCAGTCCAAAACCACCAGGAAGAGATCGAGTCGCTCATCGAGGAGCGGGAGGAGATCATCTCGAAAGATCAGGAGGCCCTGGACAAGTACAAAGAGTACGAGTCGGAAATCAAAGATCGAGAGACGAAGTTACAGACGGAGTCGAATGCGATCATTGAGGATATGCGGGTCCCTAGTAAGCTCTCTGCGGACTTCTATGAGGACTTTGAACAATTGCTCACGCATATGAAAATTCTCAAGCTACCAAAATCAACGTCGAAGGAATTTTTTGTGGAACTGTCTGACGAGCCGACGTGTGTATGTGGACGGGAACTTGATGCAGAGCACCGAAAAGAGATTCGTGAGAACGCTGAACAGTTCTTGTCTGATGAAGACGTTGGCGTCCTCAACTCACTTAAAGAGCGTTTGGGAAGTATTAGTGAGCCTGCATCTCTGGAGAGTCGGCTTGACGATCTCAGTGAGACGCGGAATGAGCTCAAACAGTATGAAATGCAACAGGCGCAGCTGGATCTCAATGACGAAGATCTGGAGGCGAAAAAGCAGGATCTAACCCGGAAAATTGAGACCGAACGGACAGAAAGAGACCGTAAGGAACAGAAAATTAAGCTTCTGACGTCTGATGATAAAGGTTTGCGCCAGAAGCACGGTCTGGACTGGGAGAACAACATTCCGGCGGCAAAGCGCGAAAAGACGAAGTACGAAGAGAAAGTCGAGGAAGCAACCGACACAGTTACCTTTAGCGCACAAGCCGAGAAGCTCGAGTTAATCTTCGAGGAGTTTGTCGGACGGACAGTTGAGAGCGTCAAAGCGGAACAAATTCAGAAAACTAATGAACGACTTGAACGGATTCTGAAGCGTTCCAGTGTCCAAATCGAGTCGATTGACGACTCGATCAACCTCCGCAACAAGAGTGGTTCCTCAGAGGGCCAGTCGCTGGCAGTCGCCTATGCATATCTCTCGACGCTGTTCGAAGAATCTGCAGTGGACATGCCGTTTGTAATCGACAGTCCGGCGGTCAGTCTGGATCACAAAGTCCGGCGTGAAGTGGCACCGATCATTTCAGGGCTTTTTGATCAGGTAGTCGCGTTCATCATTTCGACAGAAAAGTCCGGATTCGTTGAAAACCTGGACCCGGATCATGAGGATGGTATCAAGTACTATACGGTCTATAAGACTGAGAAGCCTGGTGAGTTAGCAACCCATACGGATCGAGATTACTTCATGCAGTTTACGTCTGAAGAAGAAGAAGACGGAGAAGACGGAGAAGACGCCAGCCACGTAGCAAAGCACAACGCATCTGGGGGTGAGTAACGATGTCGTTCCGCCTCAGTGATGATGCACGCGAGTACTTTGACGACATTGAGGATAAGAGCTCTACAGGAGGGTTCGATAGTATGTGGGATAAATATTACTTTGCAGCAATGATCGGCATTAAAGCTCGTGACCGGGTCCCTATTGACGAAGAGCCGAGTGCCGAGCCGTTTGTCGATACTGTGATTGAGGATTACGCGGATCAGAAATTCGAACTCTATGCAGCACTGATAATGGCCGAGATCAATCGACAGCATATCCCGAAGGATGAAGAGGATGAGATCCGCGAGCTAATGCTTAATATCCTTGATTCGACGGATCCAACACGCCTCTCTGACCATGGCAAAGAGCTACTCAATTGCTACGCCGAAAAGGGATACAAAATCCTCCAAAACTCCGGTCCTACACCGAAGGAATTCGACGAATTCCTCCGGCAATATCACAGAGTTCTCAACGAAACCTGACTGAACGCCCCCTTCTTTCCTTACTGAACGGTCCCTATCAGGGACTTCGATTGGTTGTACCGTCGAGCGCCCGATTCGGTCATTACAACGCTAGGCCTTGTTTAGACGCGTAATTTCACGGTCGTGAGTAGCTGATTCTGAGTTTGATGTTTCTGACGGCGCATTTCAGAACGAGTTTGCGGAATTGACCGAACCACGTTCGAGCGCGAATGATTCGCTATATTTGCGGCGAAGCGCGAAAAACGTGGATTCGGCGTTCGAGCGTTGATGGTCGATCATATTCTCTTGCAATATATTGTTGGCGACGCCGTGACAGCCGAATTCACAGTGATTAATCCCTTTTTTGATGCCTTCTACACGTAATCTTTGGCGAAGAAGCCACCAGTCGTAACCATTGTCGGCGGTGAGGATGTTCAGTTTGTCGAGATTGCGTGTGACAATCTGCTAGCCGGTCTTGGAATCGTGCGGTTGTTTCATCGACCAATGTATGTCGTGGATCACACCAATCTTGCAGTCGATCAGCGTGGTGGTTTTCACCGCCTCAAACGTGTAATTCGTGCGCTTTGCGTAGTGTTGGCTGGCAGCGATCCGTCATGCCGGTTGCGTCGATCGCCTGAACGCCACCGGTGTCGTGCAACTTCGCCGACAACCGTAGCAGGATGCGCCAGATCCGTATTTCGAAGTCCTGCTTACGCGCGTACACACGGTCGTTAAATCAAGCAGATAAGCCACCTCTAGGTCGAATTTACAACAATTCCATGCATCTCGTGGAGCACGTCCAGCAGTCGCCGATACGTGTGATCTAGGTACTCGCGGAGGCCGTGATTCACCACGAACACCCAGTCTGCGTAGCCGCCATTACCGTCTTCGAACGCTGGTTCGTCAACGACGGTTTTTGAGCAAGCTAGACAACCGATCAGTGAAGCGGGCAAGCTTGGATGGCACAACCGGCTTTTCTCGCATCACTTTCTAGTAGGTTGAATATTTAACCGCTCTTACTAGCGTCTAAACACGCCCATCAATCAGTTATTTGGCTGTTAGGTGGTGTGCACTCACAATTGGCTTTCAGATGGTGAGGTTGCGGAGCCGGTTGACGATCTTGATTACTTCGTCGGTAGCGTGTTCGATTTCTTCCTGGGTGTTGTCTTTCCCGAGTCCGAAGCGGATCGCATGGTGCCAGACATCTTCATCATCGGTGATCGCTTGGAGGACGTGGGAGGCTTCGACTGTCCCGGTTGTGCAGGCTGAACCTGCGGAGACGGCGATATCTGGCTGCAGGTTTTTAACAAGGGCTTTGTTCTCTACTCCAGTGAAGCTAATGTTAAGGTTGTTTGGGATTCGGTCTTCGGGATGGCCGTTTAGCACGATGTTGTCCAGTTCGTCGTTCAGCCGGTCCCACATGTAGGAGGTGAGTTCGTCGACGTGTACTGTCCGTTCCTCCAGGTTTTGGTCGGCCAGTTGTACGGCTTGTCCGAACCCGACGATTGCAGGGACGTTGAGTGTCCCGGAGCGCCAGCCTCTTTCGTGGCCTCCGCCGTGTATTAACGGGTTGAGTTTGACTTTCGGGTTCCGTCTTCTGACGTAGAGTGCTCCGACGCCTTTCGGCCCGTAGATCTTGTGTGCGGAGATGGACATCAGGTCAATACCCATCTCTTCAACATCGATGGGGAGGTATCCGAGTACTTGGACGGCATCGGTGTGGAAGAAGACCTCGTTCTCTTTGGCAAGTTCTCCGATTTCCTTTAGAGGTGCTATGGTGCCAATTTCGTTATTGGCGGCCATGATGGAGATCAGGATAGTTTCGTCTCGGATTGCGTCCTCAATATCTCCAGGACCTACTTTCCCGTTTTCATCGACGGGTAGGTATGTGACGTCGAAGCCATCCGTTTCCAGGTCTTCACAGACTTCGAGTACTGCTTCATGTTCGGTGACGGCAGTTATGATGTGGCTGCCTTTGTCGTGGTCAGCTGCGTAGTCTGCTGCTCCTCGGATAGCCAGGTTGTCCGATTCGGTGGCTCCGCTGGTGAAGATAATTTCTTCTTCGCGACAGTTCACGGCGTCCGAGACTCGTTCTCGGGCTTGGTTTACGGCTTGCTTCGCTTTTGCCCCGAATATGTGGTCTTCACTGGCTGGGTTGCCGTAGTTTTCTGTGAAGTAGGGGGTCATCTCCTCGACGACCTTTTCGTCGACGGGTGTGGTGGCATGGTGATCGAGGTAGATAGGAGTGTCCACGTCAGAAGTCATTAGTTTTCTTTCCGTTGGGCTTCCAGTCCTTTTATCTCTCCGGGAACGAGGTCGTAGAAGTCGTCTAGATCGCTTACGTTACCTGCCACTCGTTCGACGCCTCGGTTGAGGTGTGCGACGAACTCTTCGTACAGGTCCTCTTCCGGGTCTTTCCCTTCCTGGATGAGTCGTTCTTTCAGGAGGGCCATGTAGAGGGTGTCGTGCTCTCCGAGCAGGGTGTACCGGTTGAAGGTTTGGCCGTCAGTGTCGTACTGCTGTGGGTTTGGTGGCCGTGGTTCGTTCAGGGAGTAGCAGAAGCCAATCCGGCATAGGTAGTTGGGTGTCATCCCGGTGTTGGCTTTCAGCATTTTCAGCTGGTTGGTGGCGTCGCTATCGATGGTGATCCGGTTGAATTTCTGACTCATGATGTGATCTCCCCGAGTGATCGCTGATCTTCGTCGTCTTCGGTCCAGAAGTAGCCCTCGGAGGGAACGGTTTTCCCTTCCTCTTCGTCGTACTCCAGCCGGTATGCTTGGGAGATGTAGCCTTCCAGTTTTTTGTACTGGTGGTCGTCGATTTCCGTGTCGGTGGAGAAAATGATCACTTGGTGTGCTGCTTCAGGGAAGAAGTGGGTAATCAGATTGTCCCTGTGGTCGTTGTCAAGGCGTCCGAGCGGTGTGTCGACGATGAAGGGTAGTGGCCGGTCAGAGATCTCTGCCAGTGCCCAGAGCAGGGATGTAGCGAAGATCTGCCGTTCCCCGGCTGAGAGCTCTGTGTGAGGCTTGCTGTTGCCGTGGATAGTCTTGATCGTGATATCGAGGTTTTCCTCGTCAATCTCGATTTTGTCGTAGAAATCGCCTTTGTTGGAGAGGGTGATGTAGCGTTCGCTGAGTTTGGACTCCAGTTTCCGCAGCTTCTTCTTGGCGAGTTCTTCGCGGAAGTCCTGTACAGCGTTGCGGACATTGGAGGCGAGGTTAGCACGCTCAGAGACATCTTCCACACGAGCCTTCTGCTCCAGCTTGTTCTCGACCTCGTTCTCTTTCCGTTCTAACCGGGTCTGGGCTGTACTGATTTCCTCCTCTAGTTCTTCCAGCCGCGATTTGGTGGCTCCTTTCTCCTCGGTGAGCTCGTTCAAGTCATCGATTAGGGGGGAGATGACTTCTTGGTCAGGAGCTTTGTTGAGACCGGATTCGACCTCTTGGAGTTCCCGGGTTTTGTCTTCCAGACTCTCTGTGAGGTCTGCAAGCTGGTCTGGGACATCGTTCAGCGCTCGGTCAGTTAGCGAGTAGATCTCTTGTCGCTGTGCCTCCGAGAACTGGTGGGCGAGTTCTGGCTCTTCATCTTCGATTTCCAGCCGGTTTTTGAGTTTATCCTGGATACGTTCGTTGAGCTGGCTGACTTGGTCCTCCGGCATATCCATCTCCTGCCAGACATCCTCGTCTCCGAGTACATCGTCGAGTTCGTCGGTTAGCTCGTTCCTGGCGGTCGCCCGGTTCTGGCGTTCAGTTTCAGCCTTCAATCGGTCAACTACGGATTCACAGAGATCCGGTGACAGGGTGAACGGGTACGCCCCTTCAGCGAGATCCCGGATCTGGTCTTCAAGTTGCTCGATACTGGCGTTCAGTTCAGCTCGGCGCTCCGTGAGCTCCTCTCGCTTGTCGGCGTATGAACCACCTTCCTGGGCAATCTTCGATTCCTTGCTCTCGATCTCGTTTTCCAGCTCTGCCAGCCTCTCCTCCTTCTCTTCTCTCTTCTGTTTCAGGTCCTCGAACTCCTGTTCGATTTCCTCCCGTTTGTTTTGGAGTGCCTGGATTTCGTCGTTTATACCTTCTACACCGCTTTCTTCGAGCTTCTGGGAGATGTAAATTGAGAGGTCGGTGTCCAGCCGTTCAATCAGGTCGAGGCCGAGAAGCGAGTACATCGAGTCCTCGAAGTCGGCGTCAGATTCAACTGCTGACGCAAGCTCCTGAATTTTCTCTCCGTCGAAGAAGAACAGTTGGGAAACTCCGGGCGGAACCAATTCTTTCAGGAAGTCCTGCCATTGGTCTTCGTTGAGTTCGGAGGGGATTTCACCGTTCCTCCGGACTTTCAGGTTCTCTACGATGCTTTTGCCACGGTCTCGCCAAGAACGCTCCACGGAGTAGTGGTCCACTTCGCCCATGTGGGAGTACTCGAACTCGAGTCGAACAGCTGCTGTATCCGCTTTGCCGTCAGGGTATTCGTGGAGCTTGCTGCGGATTGCTTGTTCGTAGTCTTTCCTGGCGATGCGGCGGCCGAGCGAGGATTTTCCGTGGAGGCAGAAGCCAATCGCTTCGAATAGCGTGGTTTTCCCTGCCCCGTTTTTCCCGCCGAACAGTACGATGGGAGAGTCTTCAGTTGAGCTCAGCTCGATTTCGTTACGTCCTCGGTAAGGACCAAAGTCTGTAATGATCAGCTTGTTGATTCTCATGTAGCCTATCAGTTAGACGTCTACTCCGTCGTATTCCCACGCTTCTATACGATCTTCACCTTCGAGTTCTGTGACGATCTCTTCCATGTCCCGCCAGTCCTCCCGCATGACTTTGTCCAGCTCGCTGTAGATGGATGCGCGGCGTTTCATACCGTAGTGCTGGAACTCGGTGTCGAGCAGGCGCTTGACGAGTTCGGAAGGGACATCGTGTTCTTCACAGACCTCGTTGAGGACTTCTGCCTCCATCTCACTGAAGGAGCCGAGGTCGTCGTGGACCCAATCCAGGTCGTCGTCCATGACCTCGTTGTAGATCTTGGGTACAGAGTCTGCCCAGTCAGCACGTTCCTCTCGCCAGAGACGGCGGATCTCTCTGAGTTCTTCTTCCCGGATCAGCTCCATTTCCTCGTCTTCAGGGATTTTCTCGTTGACCTCTTTCTGAGTTTCTAAGAGTTTCCGAAGTAGGTCTTTGCAGAACTCGAACTTATGGGCACGGGGGATGATGCCGTCACTGCCGTTGGTCTTCTCTTTGACGTAGCCGTGTTGCCGGCCTTTGACCATCCGGTAGTTCGGTTTCTTCTCGGGGTCCTGGGTTTCTTTGAGGAAGTCCCGGAACTCCAGGAGGGGTTCCATCCATTCGTCGCCCTCGTCGATCATGTTCTCCATCGCCTTGTCTTCGGAGACGACGGTGCAGGTCCAGCAACCGAATCGGCTGTTGCCGCAGGATGGGGTCTTCGTATCGATCACCATCGGGCATTCGTCGTCCGCTTCCTGGTAGAGTGCAGCGAGATCTCGGTTGTTCTTCCCCCATGGGTTGTCGACGGCTTGGATAAGGTAGGTCCAGACATCGTCGACGATCCAGTCCTCGATAGGTGTATAGACGAAGGCGTTGGCGAATTTATTGTGACGTGAGAGGATGCTGCCGTCGATGCTGTGCATCTCCATTACCTGTTCTCGGGTGGCAGATTCTGCTTTCCGAGCTCCAAGAATTACGACTACTTCGCCGTGTTCGGATACCTGGTTCTCGATGAACCGATCTGCAGGATCGATTTTGAGGCGTTCCGTACACCAGCGGAAGTTCTGGTTGGGTGCCGGGTAGCCCCGTCCGATGAGATTGACCCAGAAGGAGTCGTCAACCTTGGGAGTGACCTTGTGGGCAGTGAAAGGCAGATTTTTCCTTTCTGCGTATTCGTTGATATTTTCAAGAGTGGAGATGATATGGTTGACGATTTTCGGCGTTTCTACTAAAGTGTCACTTGATATAACATGGATCGGTTTCTGTCTCTGCTCTTCTGGGAGGTCTTCGATGGCGTACCAGATTAGCTGGAGGGCAGTGGTAGAGTCCTTGCCGCCACTGTAGCCGATAACCCAAGGGCGGTCATCCGCCAGATAGGTTTCCTGTATCTCTCCGTAGATGTCTTCAAGAGAGCGGTTGTCGAAAACGGACCCTCCTTTTTCCTGGCCAGTTTTCGCAACCTCTAGATTATCTGTGCTCATGCTGATATCCTCTTGGTAAGATTGCTGTTCGGGAGGTACTTGTATCTACTCGTACTTACTGGATTTTTGATGATTGGGGCCGCTATGATCTGTTGGTTTTTCATTCTAGATTCTCCGCGTTGACCTCCGATTTTTCTACCCGAATAGTGTCCCGTTCAACTGTCTGTCCGAGTGATAGTTTATTTTTCATTAGGTAGATATCGTGATTTCGGCGTTGCTTTCTCATTACTGAGTTTCTTAGTATCGCGTTTGAATCTGTTTCTTCGTCCACGACGATACAGTACTCCTTCTAGGGAATCTTCTACCACTAGTTCGTAGAAGTAGTTATCTAGCGTTTGTTGTATCTCTTCCAGGTCTTCTTCAGGGGCTTTGAACCGATGTTTGTCCCTCTTGTAGTACTTTTCTAGCCAGTTGAAGAGCTGTTTCTTGTCGAAGTATGCTGTGAACAAGTATGTGTTCCCGAAGTCGAATGCTATTATCTTCTCCGTCTCAACGTTGAAGCTTGGCATTCTTTTCCTCCTTTTAGGCTGGCGGCTCTATTCCCTTGTTTAAGCCAGAGTGCCTAATAGTTCGGCCAAGTGGAGTGAAAGTGAAACCGTAGGAAGGCTCCCGTCTGATCATTACAGGGGTCGGGAAGGAATTACCGAGTTCTTCAGGGAACATTTCAAGTTCAGTGTTGAACGAGTTTAATTGATGAGTCAACAGCATTCTCACATATGCAGCCAACTAATGGCTAATGAAGAATCGGATCTATTCCTCTTCAGAGAGATTCAATTCCCATAACTTAGCGTTCCCAACTTTTCGTGAAGCTAGTTCTCTATTGTCTTCCATCTCAGTAAGTTTTGCGTGAGCAGTTCTGTAAGCACAACCGACTTCGTCGGCTACTTCCTGAGTACCTGCCGATCCTTCTAATGATTCCATGGCAGATAGAAAGTCCTCCCGAGTGTACCGTTCCGTGTATTTCCCCGTCCTCTCATCTCGGTCTTTGGGCATTACTTCGTCCATTGCATCTTCCTGTAGAAGGGGTTTAATCTCTTCCACCCAATGCACCCTACTGCAATGGTAACACTTTTACCAATGCATACTAATGCATTGGATAGGAAGCCTGGCCCAATAGAGGATCCAGTTCGAGAGGATACCCGCGTGGTGGAGCACGCGGGCGGGGCTTCCTGATAAACCGAGGTAAGCCCATGGAAGACTCAATCCCAGACCGACAAGAAAGCACGGATAGAAAGATCATTGAAGACATAAGTCAACTAGAAAAGATTGCGCTCGGGGAAGGGGCCGCGGTTTGTGAAGTCTGCGGTGAAAAACTGCGGGAAGGCGCACCGATCGTCGTGTTCGCCTTTCGGCCGGTCGATCAACCGGCTTTCGAGATCGGGCACGTGAAATGCATTGACTGCCGGCATGAACCATCAGAGTATTTCACGCTCGGTGTGCGCGAGCTCGTGCTGGATGGCCGGATCGGCACGTGCAGTGACCAGGCAACCCAATCATCATGGCCAGTACTACTTGCTCCACAACCACGCGCTGTGAGCGCGCCGGACACAACTACAGTGCACCCACTCCCGGGAACCACATGGTTCCGTCGATCGATCGCGCGTAGCGACTCGTACGTTGCTGCAGACTGCGAATCGACGCGTAAGCCGTGGCAGCGGCCGGTGGTGCGGGCCGACAACAGGAACCTCGATAGTACATCCGATCCCGAACTGGGTTCGAAGGGTGACAAAACGGCTGAAACGACTGCCGCACACGCTCCTGACGGCGGCCATCAGGGAGAGGTGCAGTAACGATGCACGGGAACCAGGACAGGCGGGCTTTCAACGCCTCACACCTCGACATTGACTTCGACCTCCCGCGTCCCGTCGATGAGACGGCGTTCCCGGATCTGTACGTCGGCCTCGATATCGATCTGCTCGCGCCTGGTGACGGCATCGTCACGGACCGCCATCACGCCTCAGCTGACCGCTACGAGGCAGATGACCCGCAGAATCAGATTGCTGGGCAGATCTCACCATTCACACTATCGGGCTGGCTGCGCCACGGCTGTGAACGGGTGGTGCAGGCGGCGGGCGCGACGGCGTGCCACCCCGGCGAATCGAATGCGGACTACATGCTCAAAGACGTGTACGACCGTGATCTGGATGCCGGATATCACGAGAAAGGCAGCTGTGTCGATGCCAACAACGGCACTGACACGGGCTGTGTCATCCACGACTTGTTTGGCGGCTTCGGTGACCGCGCAGGTCGTGTGATCCGGCGGCCGATCCGCTTCTCGCCGATTCGCAGACAGGTGGATGTCACGAAGGGTGAAGCGGAAGCCCACTACCGGCAGCTCAATACCCAGGTCCGCTCGAGGAACGCTGAAGATGAGGGGCAACCGCTCCGGCAGGCGACGCGGGATGTGGTCGGCAATCTCGTGGGGACGTGGCGGCTCACGCTCCGCGAGTTGAAGCCTGAATACGTCGGCCTGCTCGTCGAGGCGATCGATCACTTGGATGCGCACAGCGATGAGTACGCGATGCAACTCGGCGGCGCTCGGAACTTCGGTGCCGGGATCGTCGACGCTGAAGTTGTGAACCCGCTGTACTCGGATGCTGAGCTTCGGCGTGTCTACAACCGTGCGCAAGATCAGACGAGCGGGATGGACACGAAAGACGAGGTCTGGCGTGACCAGTGTCGTGAGGCGTTCGTGCGGGCGTTGCAGGCGCGGACGGCTGCTCGTGATGGTGACGTGCCGATGCCTGGAGGTGAGTCGGCATGACGGGATCGGACGGGGCTGATGATGGTGGTGTCGATGACGATGTGGACGCAGATGAGGATCTTGATGAACTCCAGCCAGTATCGTCGTCGTTGCGGACGGCTCAAGAGCAGGAGGGCGGGACAGATCGAGTAGTGGAGAGTGAGGGTGAGCAAGCGGAGTCGAAGGGTGGTAGCTCGGGGTTGGATGAGTTAGCCCCGGTGACGTCGTCGATTCGACCAGCACAGAGCCAGTCCGATGCTGATGAGGGTGATGACGGTGATGTGGGTTCGCCGGATGAGGAGAGTGGTGGCGATGACTGATTCGTCGGCGACTGTGGGTGCTGGCCGGGAGTCGGGTGATGGCGAGGCTGTAACGGATGTGGCTCCGATGCTGGCGGTGTATCGCCATGACACCCACAAACTGCGTGGCCGATCGCATGCGTCGGCTCGTGACCGGGTTGCTGGCGTGCGGGTCAACGAGACGGTGCCGTTGGGTGCGGATCGAGACGCCGCGTTGCTGAGCCGCCCGCACGGCGAACCAGAACAGACGCTGGATGCCCACGAGTCACCGTCGCGGGTGTCGCTGCTCACTGGCGACGTGGTGATGTCGGGCTCGGTGGGTGCGGATGGTCGTGGCGCGGCCGTGCGGGAGTTGGTCTGCGTTGAGGATCCGGTGGCGATGCATGAGGCGTGGCTGTCCTCGGACGTGGCGGGATTGTTCAACGAGTCACTGTTCTACCCGTACACGTCGCTGAAGTACCACACGCTGCTGGCGGCGGCGCTGCTCGATAATTACCGTGCGGGGTTCGGGTTCGAAGAGTTGTTCCTGGCGGTTGAGACTCCGGACGGACCGGTCACGCCACACCGGACGGTGCTCTCGACACCTGTCGCTCGAGTGTGCGTGACTGGTGAGCCGGGCGATCGGCCGGCAGTGCGGCTTGGCGACGGGCCGGCGCGGTGCTTCGCTGACGTGTGGGCGCGGCTGCCAGCGCATCCGATCGATGTGGATGGCCAGCGACGCTGGCGAGTGTTGGATGCGCAGCTTCGTCGGATCCGGTCGTGGTCGGCGGCGTTGCAATTCGTCGAGGAGTTTTGTCGGCGCTTCGACCCGGGGGGCGGTGCGGGTCGTGGCGGTAGTCGTGGGGGTGAGAGGTGATGCCGGTGGGCAGGGGGTGCGCTGGTGAGTGGCGTCGCCGTCGTGGCCGGGGAGCGGATCGTGGTAGGGTGTGGGCGATGCTCGTGGTGGGGTACCGTGCACGCCGGACGGTGGCTGCTCGTATGGCAGGCTGTGGTGGACCTGCCGCTGCGAGTGGTGGTGAGAGTGGTCGTGGGTGTGGTGGGCGAGGACGACCGTCGGGATGCGTGGTGGTGTCCCGACGGACCCGCTCGCCCCCTCGATACGTGGCGAGGAGTGGGTCTGCGCGGCCGCTGCGGCGGGTGCGCGCTCGGCCCGGTGCTGGGTGGCGAGTGTGGAGAACACTTGAAACGGGGTGTGTCCCTGGTCGGAGAACAGTTGAAACGGGGTGTGTGGGGGTGCAGTGGTGGCGTGAGTGTGGTGGTTGTCATCGTGTGCGTGGTGGCCCGCGGCTGCGCAGTACTTGGAGTGGAAATGGAGGGGTGTGTGGATGACTGTCGTCCAGCAGGTGTTGTTCGAGATGGACGGGTCGTACCTCGGGCACCCGTACTTCGTCACCGGCAATGCGTTGTTCAACGCGATTACACGGCGTGTTGACGGGCGGACGCGTCGGGCGTTGCACGTAAGTCACGGCGTGTTCGTCCCGGGTGAGTACGGCGAGTACCCGGCTGCGCATTCGCAGAACGGGTATGCGGGGAAACTCGGCCAGTCGCTGCCGCCGGTCGAGGCGTACGATGATTTGTTCGTGTTCCGTGACGCGGCCCACCGGTGGTTGTTGGAGTCGCGGCCGCGAGATGCGCATAACACGCATGACCTCGAGCGCCATGGTGACCGGGTGGCGTTCGCGCCGGAGTGTTTCTTCGGGCGGCCGCCGGAACAGCGGAATTCGAAGCGATCAGTGCAGTGGTTCGTGCACTGTTACCTACACGCGGATCGTGCCACGGACGATGTCCTGCCGCTCTCTGACGACGTGCTTGACGGGATCCGAGTCGGCGGGGCGCGCAACTACGGGTTTGGGGAGCTGTCGCTGGTGGACTCGCAGGTCGTTGATCTCGATGCGCTCGATTACGGGCGACTCACGGACGCGGCATCGGATGCGTACGTGCTTGAACTCGTGTCGCCGTACGTCCTGTCGAGTGCGTGTCCCGGTGCGGATGACCAGTCGGTGCCGTGGTGGTGGGATACGACGATGGAGTCGTCGATGGTCGAGGCAGGGTCGGTGCCGGGAACGACTGTGACGGATGGGCGGCGTGATGATGGGTTGCGGCGACGGGACACACGGCTCGTTGACGGTGAGGACACATACCGAGTCGAGACGGTTGATCACGGGCAGGTGGTCGGGTACGCGGGGAGTGACCCGGTGGCGACGGCACGGAACGGCGTGGTACGCGTCGGGACGCACGCGAAGTATGGGTTCGGTGAGGTTCGTGTCCGGCCAGTTGGTGATCGGCGGGTGGAGCTACCTGGAGGTGATCGGTGATGGCGTTGGAGATGGTGCCGTTTGACATTGAGACGACCGGGTTCGAGGTAACGGATGAAGTGACAGTGGTCGGGTTCGAATTATCACTTGGGTGCCGCGTGTTCCTGCAGGCGGATACGGACACGGTGACCGGTGAAGGCGCGGCCGGTGAGTTGGAGGCGACTGTTGCGGATCGGTGTGGGACGCATGTGAAACTCTCAGTGCATGCCTCAGAGGTGGCGTTACTGCAGGCGGTCGGGTCGTTCGCTACTGACCGGTTGAGCGGCGATGACGTGTTGCTAGTGGCGTATAATGGTGAACGGTGGAAGGATGGGTTCGACTTGCCGTTTCTGCGGACGCGACTGGCTGCGACGGATGTAGAGTGGCCGTTCCGCGACATGCCGTACGCGGACTTGTTGCCAGTCGTGACGCGACGATTCAATCTCGTCATGGACGATGAGGAACAGTCGAGTCTGCCGGCAGCATATGCGACGCTCGTCGGCGGGGAGCTGAACGACCGGGACCCGTTCGAAGACAGCGCTGCAGCGGTGACGGCGTTTGAGAACCACCAGTACGCTGACCTCGTGACGCACAACGTTGTTGACGTGCTTCGAACCGGCGCATTAGGACAGGTGACGCGGCGGTACTGCTCGAAATCGGATTACTCACTGAAATCACTAACACCGACGATTCACGACACATGACACGACACACGAGCCAACAGCAGCAGAATCGACAGGTGAGTGGCGAATGAGTGGGTTCGAGATTTGGGGAGATGTTGACCGGTACCGGTCTGCCGGTGAGGAGTCAGACGAGCACCTCTGGGGAAAACTAGAGTTAGATCGGCGACGGAAGGCTGAACGGACTCCGTGTTTCCAAGGTGAGTACCGGTTTGAGAAGAAGGTGGCTGACCGGGTTCCGGATTGTTTCGTACGCGGTGAGGGGCTGAATCGGTGGATCGAGATCGTCGCTGGCTCTGACCAACCGTACCGGGCGAAGACGCGAGAAGCGTTACGCTTGGGGTTCGTTGTGCACTGGGTGTTCCACACTGACCATCGTGAGCAGATGCGTGACGCACGAGCGGCGCTCGAACCGGAATTGGAGGGCCCGGTTCGGTTCGGTGAGTACGACCCGTGGAACGATCTGTTAGCGGTGGGTGATCCGGTAACGTTCAAGAATTACGAGTTCCCGGTGGAGTCGATGCGGGAATTCGAGCCGCGATCGTTGCTCGGGTATCGGCGCGGTGCGGCGCATATTGCCCGACGAGAGAATTCGTATGACCTTGGGATGTTTGACCTAGCTGGGTGTCAACGCCGGATTTTCACCGACTACCCGCAGGGGAAGTACTTCCGCGCCGTTGCTCCCGGGCAAGCGTTCGACACGGCAACGTTCGGATTCCCCACGGAAGATGGACTCGAGCGACTTGTTGAGGACGGGAAGGTCACGCGGCTCGGACCCGTTCGACGTCGTGACGCTGAGGAGTGGGTAGTGTCTCGGTAGAACGCGGTGCCCACTACTGAGGAACACTTTAATTTGGGGACGTAGCGGGTTTTAGACGCAGTTGGACAGGTCCAGAGTCGGTCTTGTGATGATTAATGACGTCCTCAGTTCCGGTCAGATTATTTGGATCGTATCCAGACTAGACTTTCGGAAGATGCTAGTGACAGTCTTGTCGCAGATGACGGTGCCGCCGTCACGCGGTTGCTAAGGATTTGATGTCATCGAGTTCTTTTTTGATGGACACGCTCAGCATTAGTGAACTCATGAGGTCGTAGGTGACGAGTGCGTCTTCGGCTTGAATCACGTATCCTGCTACTGTCGAGATATCTTCCTGCGACGTGTCTGGGTGCGGTGTTGCTCCGTTGAAGAATGCGTCTTGGTTCGCAAATCGTTGAATGAGAAGATAGAGCAGTAGTGCTTGAATCCCGCGGCCAGATAGTTCGATTTCGCTGTCGTCGTCACCGAGTTCAACTGTGAGATTGCTGAGGAGTGTGTTCACTTGCTCAATGAGTGGTGTGCCCATCATGAGATGCTGTCCGATGTATGGGTGTGTGTCTATGAAGACAGAGACGAGGTGGCTGGCAAGCCTGTTTTGTGAGCGGAAGACGGTGTAGTCTGAGTGGTGTTCGAATTCGAGGACGATGCCGGGGTGTAGGAAGAGGATCTCGCAGAGTGATTGCCACGTTGGCTCGTTTACGATGGGTTGGTCACGATGTCCGAATAATAGTTCTTGTACATCCGGGTTCTGCTCAGATTGATCGATTATCCCGTTCACCTTCTGAACCATCTGTGGCAGTGCTGTAAGCCACCCGTCGATTTCGGATTCGCACGCTTCGAATAGGTCCTCTGTGTCGATGCGGTTCGTGTCGAGGTGTCCAAGTCGGTCGAGTGCAAAACACAGTTCAATTGTTTCCCAGAACGTCTGGGCGTGGTCAGTGAACGCGTCGAGGGTCTCCGGTTCTGGCCGGTCCGTGACTGTCAGTGCAGCCAGTGCTTGTTCACGATGGTAGGACAGGTGATCCTCAACCAATGAGTGCAGCGACGGCAGCGATCGATCTCCTTCGGTGATCTTTGGCGGAGGACGTTCACCGTCCGGGTCATTCTGTGTCCGTGTGTCTGTCTGAGGGCTGCCGTCGCCTGTCTGCTTTGCTCGTTTCTGTAATTCGGATAGCGCGATGTCAAAGACGTTGACGGCTGCAGTGTCCGGGTTCTGCAGCACTTCTCGCAATAACGTGTTCGAACTCTGGGTGCCGGCACTCCGCGTTATCTCTCGGTACTCACGGTAATATGCCTGCATCTCTTCGACAACACGCCGTGGATTACTGGTATCCCCAGCGACTGTGACGGTAACGACTGCGCCGGTCCACTGTTCGCGCTCAGCTGCTGTGAGCAGGAGTGTCACCTCATGGGAGCTCTCATTGGTGGAGATTTCGACGGTTTTCTCAGCACCACTGTCAGTGTGGACTTGGATCTCCTGGTTGGCAGACAGTCCAGCGACGGTCAAAATGAGCTCGGCTTCGCCCTCAGAGCCAGGCTGAGTGACTCGTGCATCCTCTAACCGAACCTCTCCTTCCCCGGTTGGGGTGCGTGTTTCCCAGTCTTCGTAGCTTGCCGACCGGAGGTCCAGTTCCGCTGGATTATCGACTGGATCTGACACGGTGAATCGGAATGCCGACGAGTCAAAGACTGACTCTTCCAGTGTTTCTTCATCGCTTTCCTGAGCGACAGTCACTAAGCCGGCTTCGACGTTTCCGTGTGATGCCGACGCTGTCAGCGCAGTACTGGTCATGTTCGGACTGCCATAGAGACATGCCTGACCCCATTCGCCGTCGAGTACCATGAATTTCGCATGCACCCATCGAGTTGTTCGGTCCGTCTGTAGTCGGCGTACAGAATACTCGAATGGCGAAAGCGTCTCTGCTAACTCGTCTACAGCGAGGGCAGTGCTTTCCGGTTCAACCAGTAATTCGAGATGGCCGGCATCGAGTCGCTCTGCAAGGTCACGAAGTACAGTCGGCGATCCGAAATACGGCGCGTATAATCGGGCTCGTTCAATTTCACGAGCACCGTGTTCTGTCACTCGGTTCAGCAGTTTCGTTACGATCGGAGTGTCAAGGTTCGACACAAACCACGTCTTCCGGTTGGCCTCATCGACAGCAGACTCCTCTATGTCGTCGAGCCATGCGAGTGTCTCCGCTGTTTCGGTGATGTAAGTGCGGGCGTCTTGCCCGGTGATGAAATCCTCGTATTCGAGCAATTCGGTGTAAAAGTCACGGATGGATTTTGCAACGAAGTACGAATCACCAAGCTGCGCTGTCTCGTCTTCAGAGGTTGGTTTTTGAAAGCCGTCTGCGAACCCGATCTGGGCGGCCTTACAGTACTCTTCGAGCGTGAGATTTGCAGAACTCACCGAGTAGAATACGCTTCGCTCTGACGCGAACAGATTCACTTTCGGGTGAAATACTCCTGATGACTGGACTGGCTCCAACAGGTAGTCCGTTCCAATCGGGGTTTCACGCCAATCAGTACTCGTGATCTCCCGATCGTACCTGTTGCCGTCAACAAGGACGAGTGGCAACTCGCAATTCCGGCGTTGTAACCGCGGACGTACGTAGCTACTGTAGAACTGTGGATCAAACGGATACGTTGTTTGAATCGCTTGCTGGATACTCCACCCACGGCCATCCAGCACATCCAAGAGATTCATACGCCGTCCACCTCAACGAGTCGTGACAATACGTCCGAAGCCGCTGGAGTCGGCGCGTACTCCTCTTCAGTCGTTGTCAGAAGCCCGGCATCGCGGAGCAGCGTATTCATCTCACTAAAACGGATGAGTGATGACCGTGCGGTAAACGGTCGGGATCCGCGTTCGACATCCGCTTCCAGACACAGCCGTTCGTCCTGATCAAAAGATAAGGCGCGTTTGAGATTCCCCGGACTCAATCGACTGTAAAACACTTTCAGATGGGTCTGCACCACTTTTTCGTGCAGCACCGTCCGTGCGAACTCACCCAACGGTAGTTCCTCGTCAGTAGCTTCGACGAACCGAGTTAACTCTGAGAGCGATGTATACGGCGAGTCGAACCGGTTGTACGCATAATTGTACAGCCACTCACGGTCTGATTTCACCTGTTTGAACCGAGCGACAACCAGCAAGAGTAGTGCAACTGACCGCGCTAAACTCGTCGTCCAGGCTTCCAATTGGGCTTGCTCGTTATCAATTCCGTCGTGGAGTTGATTCAGTGACGAACGAAGTGATTGCCCCAACAGGACCTCATTCAAGTGAGTCTCACTGGCTACAGGCGGGTCTGCCTCCCACCCTCTGGACACGACAGACTCAATGTCTGCCATCGCTTCGCCGACCGTCACTGTCTCAGCCGTGGTGGCCTCGGACACAGTAAGGGACAGGTCATTCCGTTCAGCAACTCCATACAGCATCAAATCACGTACCACGTTGACTGGGGCAGTCGTCTCTTCACTCTGTGTCGTTGAAACACCGCTGGCCACTGCTGAAAATGCTGCAGACATACCGGGATCGTCTGTCACCGCAGCCAGTAGTGTCTCGTAGTCCGCTCGCGGCGGTATACGCGAATTCAAGAATGTATATACGGCTTCCAATTGCCCTTCGATAGCGAGTCCTGCATAACTCTGCAACCAGTACAACCGCATCAATTCTCGATATTGATTGAACTGCTTCGCATCACTCGCAGTCAAGTGCAACTGGTTGGCGTCATCAGCGGTATACAATTGCCAGAACCGACACAGGAAACACGCATGGGCTGATCGCATCTCGTGAAACCCGCGGAAATACCGTTGATACAGCGAACTTGCCCCGGCCTCTTCGAACTCACCTTCTTCTATCGTCGTTTTCAGATGCTCAAGAACATCCAATTCAAGATTCTCGGGAAACCCATCTGCCAATTGGACTGTCCCTGATTGTTTGTCGCCATCCCAGGTCACGAACCCGAGCATGAGCTGTTGTAGTGCTCGCCGCTCTGTTTCGAGATCATCCTCCAAGTACACTGACTGATTCGCAAAGTCCCGCGCAATCGCCTCAATATCGCTGCGTTCGGCCCTTCCGTTGCGTGCGCACGCAAGAATTCGGTCCCGTTCGTCACCAACGGTTCGATCAACGATCTCTGCGAGTTCGCGTCCAGCTCCAGTCAAATCGAAATCGCCTCGTTTCAACAGATAATTCTGCAGTTGATTCTGGTAGAACTGAGCGTACGCGTAGCCATCATTCTTGAGTAGCTCTAACTCGTTGAGATCAATCTCCTCAAACTCCTCGCGGTCAAAGTTGAACTGGGAGTTCCCGTCCATCCCGCGTAGCGCTTCTCCGTCTTGATCTGTTTCTAACTGCTGGTACCGGCTAGCAAGACAGAACACCTTCTCGACGTTTTTCACCCGCTGATATCGATTGTCTGCATCTGCATCCAGTTCCTCTAATGCCCAACAGAAAATCGACAGGTATCGAAGTCGGAGCGTGATCGATGTAATTGAACCATGGGCGAACAGATTCCGAAATCGATTCCGTGACCGGTTCGCATTTAACGGATCCGCGGGCATTCCCCGTTCATCAATCTTCGCGCTCCAGCGGGGCTCAATCGGCATATGCCATTCTATATAATCTAGAAAGAAATATTTTCGGAGCGATTTTTGCATCGTGTTCAGATAAGCTGGTTCCATGCGAAGCTGAACGATCTCAGCCAATCGTCGGCTGTTTCTGCTGCGGCGTTGCTAAAACAGTTTGAGAAACAGATAGTTCTCCGCTTTACTTCTCTGAAGACACGTTCGACAGCATTCCGATTTCCATGTTTTTCGTATCTGAAATCGAAGCCATGTCGATGACACGCATTTTGTAATGAGTGCGAGCCATCGACGAGAAACACGGCGTCGTCAACATCGTGTTTCTCGGTGAGTTCGGTGAGAAACGAATGAGCGAGAACCTTCGTTGTGGTCGGTCTCAGCTTTGTATGCAGTAGTTCGTTGGTCTGTGGATCGACAGCAGCGTACAGCCAATACTGCTCATCATTGAGTTGGATCACAGTCTCATCGACCGCAACGTGATCCGGCGACTGCCCATCTTCGGGTTGTAAATCAGCCTTGTGAACCCAATTATGTACGGTTGATCGAGCCCGTTCGACACCGAATACCTCAAGAACAGAAACAGTATTCGAAAGTGATAGCCCTGCCAGATGCAACTGAATACTCAGCTTCATCAGCAGTCGCGGTGTCGCTTCTCGCTCCACAAAATCTAAGTCGAATTGGTCGAGACTACTGCTGAGGCTAGCGTTTTCGGGCATAGATCACTCAGAAAACGCTACGCCTCACTCTTCAATCCTTATCTGAACACCGCGGATTTTTGTGGGTCATTGGAACAGTGCGCAGTAGTTCACAGATGTGTCTCTCTGTGAAATATGAGCGCTGCTGTGGCGTGGAAGCCCGACGTTAGTCTATTTGACGAGTGGGGAGCGGTTTCTCGCGTTCGAGTACGTCACGCATGTAGTCATCTGCCGCACTGAGTCCGTCTTTCAGTGAGACTCCGTCCATCCCGGTGATGGTGTCTGAGGCGTACAGCGTGATGCGATGGTTTTCATGCGGTCCGGATGGGTCCTCGTCGAAGTGGAGGTCGTACCGGTGGTCGTGGTAGGTGATGGCGTCGGTTTCCGTGACGATGTCCGGTAATTCCTCGTGTGCGGCTGTGTGTGCGGTGATGTGGAGTGCCCCGGTTTCGAGGCTCTGACGCTGGATCGCAAGTTGCGCGACGTTGTCCTGACCACGAGTATCGAGGTAGTCACGCGCGAAGTCTTCGAGTGATCGTCGCGTTTCGGTTTCGTTGAGGAGGCGCGTAGTGACGTCGTTGAGTGTGTCCTCGTTGGACTGGCACCGGCTCTGGAGCTGGTGGGCTGTCTGCGAGTCCAGCCACACCATCTTCGGACTGTTCAGGGCGTCTTCCCGGTTGGGGAAGGTAACTGCTCCGAGGGTTTCCTTCGCTTGTTCGACTTTTTGTTTTGCAGCCGCGTAGTGTTCCTGCACCTCTTCACTCGTAGCAGGGATGCACATCTTAAGCTGCTCATCATTGTTCCAGCCGCCGCTGAACCCAGCACCAGGAGTGGAGAGGATGAGCGTTGCCGCGTCTTCGGTGAGGAAGTAATTGTCTTCGTCAACAGTTTCGAGGAGGACCCACACCTCGGCTTCGCGTCGGGTAAAGGTCGTGTCGGCGACGAGGGTTGCGAGGTGTTCTTCGGCTTGGCTGCGCAGGACTTGACCGAGTTCCTGCACGTCACTCATTGAGATGCCGTCAGGGTACTCGCCCTGTTCCGCCCAATGGTCAGCTATGCTGTTTAGCTGTGCTCGCTCTGTCTGTTCGTCTACGTTGGTGTTTCGTACCATTGTTTGTGGCTCTGTAGGTGGTACCGTCCGAGTTGCTGTGTCGTCGCGGATCGGCGCTTGGCTCTGTATGAGCGCAGGTAAGATCGATTACCCCGCCGTTTTTCCCTACGTTATCGTCAATTTCGAACGGCAACCATTCTATGTGGGGCATTGGTATAAACGTCAGCAAATCACTCCCCCTATAGTTCCTATATGGCCTACAAACCCATCTAAGGCGTTAATCTCTCGTCTGCATCCCGGCGCATGGTGACGGTTTTACAGATTCCATTGTTATTGGCCAATCCGTCAGAGCAAGTACTAACTTCATCTGCATGTTGCCACCCGGATCGATTCTCCCGGACAAGGGCTCTAATCTCTGAAGTAGCTACAGAGCCAAGGTACGCGGTACTAAAGCCATGAGAGGCCAGTATTGAGTTCTTCTAGGAACGACGGTTGTACTTGTGCGCCGGGTGGGAATGCGAGTTGTTCGCCGTCTCGGTTGAGGATGGTTTCGCGGAGGAACGGGTGTGCTGGGTCGAATGAGAGGCTTGCTTGGATTCGATGGTCACTGTCGATGGTGAACAGCGCGGCGTCGAATGCGCGGTGGTGCAGCGAGTTCAACACGAGGACGTTCGCCGGGTGTTCTGCAAGTTCAGGGTGTTGACTCCGTGGAAGGATGTGCGCGAGATCTAGCAGCACATCTTCTTGAATGCCGGTCAGGGTGCACTCGTGGTCGTAACGGTCGAGTGCGTCTGCACGGAAGCCGTCACTCACGGTGATTTCGGACGTTTCATAACGGCGAACCCCGCCGCTGGAATCGAGAGGTTCGCCGGTCGGCCACTGGGCAACTTCTCCGGTCTGAACCCAGTGCTGCCAGACGTCCGGTGCTGCGCTGTCGTCGTTCTGCTGGGCGCGCTCGTGCAGCCACGTGACGGGGACTGCATTGGTGTTGAGGATCGAGAAGTGGAATTGGTAATTCGGGACCTGTGTCCCCTCATCGCCCTAGTACGCGTGGACTTCGAAGTGGTCGGGAACACAGAGCCCACAGAACTCGACAACGCCTGATTCGGGTTTGCGGAAGACGAGGACTGGCGGGACATCTTCACGCCGACTGGCCGCGGCGTTGTCGAAGGCGGCTTTGATTTTCTGGTTCTGCGTGGATTCGTCGTAGAGGTTCGAGGTCTTTGCGTCGCCCCAGTAGCTGATGTAGCCGGCGTTGACGGCGAGCGTGTCCTCCCACGGGTTGTCGTGTTGGGAGATGCCGCTGTCGTTCGAGACGAGCACGAGTGCTGCAGGCGTCTCAGACCGATCTGCACCGAGATCACGGATTCCACCCGTGTTTTTGATGCCGCTGTCGAGCGGGCCGTGGATCCACCGCAGGAACTGGTCGTCCGAGTTGCGGTAACTCCCAGTGTCACGGTAGTGTTGTCCGACCCGAAACGCGTGTTGCATGATACCGCGGCACCATGTCTATAAGTCAATAAATACCTGCGTGACACTCGAAAGACCGCTCAAGATATGATTCGTGGGACTTACTGATCCAGTAGTGTCGACCGTGGTTTTTTCTCGAAAGCGTTCCACGAGTCACGTATGTCTGAGCCCTCCACGTCAGATTCGCCGTCAGACAGGTACAAGATATCTACTGTGGATATTGACGACGATCACTATACCGTCAAGCAGTCAGCGATCCGGAATAAGTACGTCGTCCGCGACAGCGCTGGCGATGTCGCCTTGCGCGGGAAGCAGAAAATGTTCAAGATGAAAGAGGAGTTTCCGTTCGTCACTGGCGACGACGAAGACGCGTTTAGCGTGAAAGCCGGCGGTATCATGGATGTCGCGGGGAACTACACCATCACGGACGCAGGTACCGACGAGGAAGTTGTCGTCCTTGATGAGGACCTCTCGCTGTTCGTGGAGAACTGGACGATTCGAGACCCCGACACTGGGGAGTCGCTTGCGACGATTCAATCGAAGAGCAAGCCACTTTCGGCGCTTCGACACCTGATCTCTGTTGCGAATCTCATCCCGAACAAGTACGAGATATTCGATGCTGATGGCGACCACGTCGGCGACATTGAGGGGAAGTTCTCGCTACGAGACGCCTACACGGTCAGTATTGACGACGCCACTGACATCCCGAAAGAGGCGGTGATAGCCTCCGCGTGTATCCTCGATGCCCTCGAAAACCAGTGAGTCTCCTCCCCGTCTGTCGTGACGACACAGGTGCCCTCCCGGTAGTTAAATCAAGTAAATGACAGAAATCAACGAGAACTCGTCGTCAGATGGAGATGATGAGGAAAACGGGAAATTAGACAAGATCGTCGACGTGGTTTTGGAATTACTCGGCCTAATATGAGCACCGTCTATGATTGGCACTCACCAGTCCGTTTGAATTGCTAGGACGATTTCTCTCTGACTGCCCTGTGCGGGGATATCAAGCGAGATCGTCGCTCCGTTTCCCCTGTCAGTATTCGGTCTGCTTTCTATACAAAACCGTTCGGACGGCTAGGCACTTAAACATCATACGTGGTACTACATTCTGCTTATAATCAAATGGAAAGTGGTGGGGATGCAACGTTCGACCTCACCACAGTCAGTTCCACAGTCGTTCTAGGAAGTCCCGGAAAATCCGTATGTCCTGTACGAAGTGATACCCGACGTAGATGAGGTACGCGGCGACCAATACCACGAGTGGCACGTAGAACTCGAACCAGAGGCTGGCAGCAACGGCAAGGAGACCCACAGCAACAAGTCCTTTCCGCAGGATCTGCTGGCGGAGCCAGTGTCGATGCCTAGCGAACCCAACGTCAGAGAGTAGTAGTGGTATGTCGCTGGTGCCGCGAAGGATTGAATCGCCTTGCTCAACGTGTATCCCACCGCTGATACTCACCGGTGTTCCTTCGAGTAACGGTCGTGATTCCAATAAGTAGCGGTCGGTCTGGACCGTCGAACCCGGCAAAACGATTAATAGTATTACCAGCGTATTACGTCTATATGTCCGGAGCTGCTACGGGAGAAGACGAAGGGGACGAGATCGTCACGGTGAATTTCAAAACCACGCAGTCATTCCTTAACAAAATCGACGAGGCCTGGCAAGGCCGCGGTTTCAACAGTCGGAGCGAGTTCATTCGGTACACACTTCGAGATGCAGTTGAGAACCCGACGTTTGACCGCGACGAGTTGATCGCACTACTCGCCGCCGAGGAAGACAGTCGGAAGGGAAAGACGATGGACGCGGAGCAAGCACGCGAGTCGTTCGGAACAAGCGATGAGTGACGAGGGGTGGACGTGGGAACTCGCCTCAACCGCGCAGAGCGACCTGGATTCACTCTCACCCGAGGAACAGGACCGAATCCTCGACAAACTTGATGAAATAGTCACCTCCCCGTGGCGCGACCCGCCGGACTACGGTGAACCGCTACAAAACAGCCCTCATAAGAAGATCCGAATCGGGGAATTCCGTCTCTCCGTGACATTCCGACAGGACGAACAGCGACTCGTTATTGCCCGAATCAAGCGTCGCGGGGGCGCATACACAGCAGACGACGACTGATCAGGGCCTAGTGGTACGTGTGTTCGCTGTATTTAATTCGAATTGCAGACGCACATGCCCCTTCTCTAATTATAGCGTACTTGTGGCGCTTCGAGCGAGTTGCTGCATCGATTCGCTAGTAGACCAATAGCAACGCTAATCCTGGAGGTGAGCGACAGCCTGACCGAGTTCCCGAGCGTGTTCGCTCTCATTCAGATCGTACCGCTCTTCTATTGAGCGGAGTCGTTCTTGGAATGTCATTGGTAATGCCTCCAGTTGCTTCTATCCTATATGAGGTGATTCCGGCGTAAGAACATTTCCCGGCCGTTCGAGAGAGGGCGAGTTGATGCGACGCCTCTTCGCAGTGAGTGCCTGGCTGACTTGCTCTGAGGTTCTGTCGGGAACCATCATTCAACTCACGCTAGTGAGACGGGTGTAGTCCGGTTCATCAAGCATCGATTGATACGCGTGATCGATATCTCGACCCGAGAGGTGGACGTAGCGACCGGGGACGCGTGACCCGGGAACCCACCCGAACCAGACGCACATCTGTGCTTCTGTGAGGTAGTTCGCTAGGTAGGTTGCGCGACTGTGTCTGAAATGGTGGGGATTGACGGGCTTCTCAATCCCGACTCGCTCTCGCGCCTGGTCGAGGATCCGTAATCGGATGTACTGGTAGCTGATCGTTTCATCTGGAGAGCCTTGCTTTTCATCGATCTTGCACCATAACGGCGCATCTGGCCGTCTGTTGGGATGGACTGAAAGCCACGAGTTGAGGTACGATTCGGATTCGAGCAGTAGTAGTCGGCGTGAACCGGTCTTCCCTACAACGACGACTTGCTTTCCTAACGTCGTGTCCTCGATGTGACTCACTTGGAGGTCGATGAGTTCGCCGATCCGGGCTCCGGTTTCCCACAGCACAGCTATGAATGCGCGGTCACGTTCGTTGCGACACGCATCGGCTAATGCTTGAACGTCGAACGGTGTGAGAAGACTCTGGGGGAGGATTCGTTTCTGCTCTACTGGCCCGCGCCGGATCCACTTCGTTTCCACAGGGTCGTCACCATCGTTCATCCACTTCCAAAACTGCTTGATCGCCTGCTTGTAATCAACGACTGTCGAAGCGCTCGTTCCGCGGGTGTACAGCCACGCGACGAGATCGACGATATCGTCTTTGTCGAGTTCCGTAAATGGAGTCTGACCGACGTGGTCGGTGATGATTTTGAAATGAGAGAGTACTTTCTGTTGTTGTGCGGGACTGATGTCCGCGAGAACCATATCCCTGTGATACGCTTGAACCAGTCGCTTATTCTCCGGGTGGATATGCGTGGCTGACTCAACGTAGTTCAGTACTCGGGCGGCTGCCGCTTCGTAATCCATCGTCGGCATGCCATCCAGACAGGGTCTCTATGGAGATAATCCGCGCGGTAAGCGCGTCCAATTGTTGTTCGATTGCCGTGGATCACATCGAGATCTTCAGCCGTGGGCACGGGCCTCGGCGATATGGCCGTACTGTGAATCGCTCCCGACTGCTCTCAATTGGCGTGTCCTTTTCGGCCCTCCCTGCGTTTCGGTTGGGATCGATGATCGCACTTAGCTGCAGCCCTTCTACGGGGTTGGACGCGTTGAGAGTTGCTGCGAGCGCGTCCGGGCGGCTTATGCGAGTGATTTAGCGCGACGAAGGTGGCCATTCATGGGTTACGAAGAATTCGTTGTACGTTGCGACGAAGTAGTGGGAGTGTCGCGTTGAATGGGTGAGTCGAAATCCAGTGGGAGACGCGGTGTATTGGTGGCTCCTCAGTCGAATTGCTGAGAACACGAGGGTTTATCCCTGCGTGCTAGTTTCGCCTGTTCACCATACGGCGGTGTGTGAGTCGCTTCACGACGAATCCGCCGGTGTAACAACAAAATGCTATCCGAAAGAGAACGAGTTCGGAAACGAGAAAAGGGCCACCCGATCCATGCGGACGTAGTCGTTGGTGTGGGAAGATGAATTCTGCTACAAGATACGTGGAGGCATCAGAGACAGAGTCGCCACTGCACGCGTATGTTTCAGATCATGGGCAAGGCGTGTCGCAAAGCGAACTCGAACATACGAAGATTGCTGGTAGGTCGATAACCCTCTCAAACAACGTGGATACTAACAACCAGGATCTCATCGCGGACGGGATTCGAGTGACTGACCCGGACGAAAAGTCGTGTTTCGCTAATGCACTCGGGATGTGGGAGTACGACGACCGATTCACGTACGTCGAAGGATTCGCAGTGATGAGTGACCTCGACGTTGGTGGGTTCGAACACGCGTGGTGTCTGCTTGACGGGAAGCATCTCGTTGATCCGACGACGGCATCGTTTGACCACTATCACGGCGTCGTCATCGACGATCCGGGAATCCTACATCAGTACGCGGAACAGTACCCTCACGAGGGAATTATCGGTAATCACAAGGATCGTTATGCGTTTCTTCGAGAGCAGGGTTACGTCGGGTAGAAATCCAATTTCTGGAGGTCAATCTCGATATCTTCTGATGACCAATCATTCGATAGGAATTCTTCAATATCTATCTCATCCGGGTTTTTGAGACAATCAAGCGACACGTCGTACTTGCGGAGTAATCGGGTGAATCGGCCTGACGTTGCGTTCGCCGAGAGGAGAATCAAGCGGGGTGTTGGGGTCTCATGTACTGACCACATCCCTCCGTTTCGGCCGGTATTCTGATCCTGAGTGAATACAAGCCTTTTCTCACGAAGATTCACGATGAGCTGTTCAATCCGTCGCTTCTTAACGCTCGTAAGATCAAACGACTCACAATGTTCTTGATATTCTTCTACGAGTGATTCCGTTGAAACCGGTTTCTCGTCTACTTCGGTATGTGCAGCGATGATCGTACACAAGAGTTGTTCCTTCGGATTAAGCTCCTCAGTGAAGGTGGTGTACAGGCGTAGTGAATCAAGGGCTTCTCTCGCTGTCTGAACGTGAGTTTCTGTCACTTGGTCCGCGTCAGCTTGAGAAGCCACATAGCCGGCGAGTTCAAGCAATTGCAGGGCGTCGGCTGCGCTCCCTGTTTGTTGTCCGATAATGGCCGCGCAGAGCTTGATTGCTGGTTCAGAGAACCCGTCGTCAATGAAGGCTACTTCTGCATGCTGCTGTAAGATTTCTCGTAGTTCGGTGGCGGTGTATGGATTCGTCTTCACCGTGAACATGTCTGGTTTGTGGAGGACGTCACCTGAGATGTGGTCATGAAGGCCAGTTGAGTTGGAGACCCCGATGATACCACACTCAGTGTGATCCGTTCCGTACTCTGAGAGACCGTCTTGCAACTTGTGGAACGGCAAGTTGTCTTTCCCAAGTGCTTCGAGGTTCTCCAATAGAATATACCACGTAACACCAGGATCCGACATCTCCTGAAAAATCTCCTTCTCTAAATCCATCTGATGCGTCCCTCTTGGATAGTCATCCTCACAAAGCCGGTAGGCAAGTTCAAGATAGATCTGATAGAGGGAATTGTGCTCGTCACAGTCGATCGTTATGACTTCGATCTCTGTCTCGACTTCCTGTTCAGCGAGAGTGAGAACGTGGTGAATGACCGTTCGCTTCCCCGTTCCTCGGTCACCACGAACAAACAGATGGGGCACGCAGAAACCGTCTACGAACTCCTGAAAAACACGGGTCAATTTGGAGATAGTCTCATCACGCGCAACGATCGTATCGGGCTCGTATCCATCACGGAATGGTTGTCTAGTTTTGAAGAGTGTCATGTGAGATCGTATTGTCGATGGGTAGCTGGCAAGGGTCGGTATACAACTGTATGAATGGGTCAAATAAAGGAGTAAGCCTTGGTGTTGTGATGATCCTCACTGGTGCCCCGTGCTGTAGGTGGGGGACCCCCACCCCCCATTTCGCACGTTTCTGGTTATTTCGGGAGGGGGAGGGGTGAAGAATCGGAAGAAGGTCCACAGCTCCGTTTAAGATGAATGATGGAGAAGTGCTGTATCGTCTGTCTGACTCTGATACGGTCTCTCCTGTGGAGTTATGGAGGACCCTGGTTTCTGTGACCGTCTCGTAGGGAGAGTTATCCACTATATTATATACTTTATGGTATAGGTAATATTTGTGCGGAACTGATTATACGCTGAACAGGCGAAATACCACGGCGTGAACGCCGTGGATACGCGCCGTCACTTGGGAAAATCCCACGTCTGACAGCACTCTGAGTTTCAGAATACTGGCGTTTAAGTGACAGGCAACCCTAGTAATAGATAGGAATCGGTCGGAACGGAGCGGATTCCGTACCGTCCTTCGGAGGTGGCCTGTCCACCCGCATAACGAGGCAGTATCCGAAAGGGTAGTCGATGAACGCACATCTTCGAAGGGTGTGCCCATGTGCCGACTGCTCACAGCGAATCAAAAGGTACCCCCGAGTCTGCTGACGCCTGCTGGCGTCCCCGTGGCACAAACAACACTGGGACGCCGTACACGGCCGAGGATAGGGGTAACGGTGGCTTGGCACCGCCAGCAGTCTACCAGTCCGATGCCGTGGGACTACCCGTGCCCGAAAGGGCTGGTAGTCCGGTGATTGGACTGCGAACCTGAAACTCCCACCGCTCGGGATTCCTCCGCGTTCACGCGGAGGAGGATGTCAATCTATGTCGAGCTCGGCTTCTAGCTCGGCGAGCTCAGCATTGATTTCTTCTTCGTCAATATCTTCCAGTTGGGAGTTATCCCTGTTGGTGTGCTCGTCGTAGTTCATGTCGTCAAACATCGTCTCTAGCTGATGGAGGCTCTCGACGTAACGCCGGAGGTCTTCTCGGTGATCAAGCGCGTGGTAGTACCTGTCCCCGGTTTCCCCAATGAGCCCATCGTTGATGAGTCGAGTAAGAGTCGTTGAGACCCTTCTATGTGGGATGTCGAGTCGCTCTCGAATATCGTCGGCGCTGAACCTATCGTCCGGGGTGCCGTAGAGGATCGCCACGATATCGGATTTCGGAGTTCCCGGGATAAGGTCGATATCAGCGTCGTATGTGTCTGAGGGAGGGGGCATGAGCTGTGGTTAGTAGTACATCACGGTGTAGTAACGATTTTTCGATCGTTTTCATCGAAAGCCTTCACGAATGGTATCTCCGGCATCCACGGAAAGCGCAGTCTTGCAGCCTGCGATGACGACGACTAATCAACTCGCATACTTACTGACTGGACGATTCAACCGTCTACTGTCGAAAGAAGCCTCTTGGGTGTGTTTTACGGTGAGCAGGCGCAATACCCCGGCCTTCAGGCCGTGGATACGCGCCGTCATGATGGGGAACAGCCACCGTTCTGACCGCCTGTGCCGAGTTTCCCCATGCGGGAGTTTAAGTGACAGGCAACCTTAATAACGTATAGGAATCGGTCGGAACGGAGCGGATTCCGAACCGTCCTTCGGAGGCGGCCTGTCCGCCCACGTAACGAGGCAGTATCCGAAAGACCAGTCGGTGAACGCCACATGCTTGAAGGGTGTGCCAACGTGCCGACTGCTCAAAGCGACCCAGACGATACCCCCGAGTCTGCTGACGCTTGCCGGCGTCCCCGTGGCAACAACAACACCGGGACGCCGTACACAATCGAGGATAGGGGTACCGGCCACTTGGCATGGCCAGCAGTCCACCAGTCCGACGTTGTGGGACTCCCCGTGCCCAAAAGGGCTGGTAGTCAGGTGACTGAACTGCGAACCTGAAACTCCCACCGCTCGGGATTCCTGCGTCTTCAGCCGCAGGAGGATGTCAAGATACACTCTTACTACGGAAGTACGGAACTCACTCTCAAACCCCCCGATGGGTAATCAGTGGAACGTGCGAAATTGGGGGTGAGTGTGTTCTAAATTGCGTTAATGTTGTACAGACGCACCTGAAATGCTTGTTATCTGATTGTCATCCGCATTCGATTCGAGGGTGCGGTCGTTTGGGTGGTTTACCACGCATTGAGATGACGCCCCCTCGGATAAAACAGTCTAACGTGCGAAATCGGGGGTGAGTGAGGGGTGTTCAAGACCAGGTCTCTGTACGTACAAACTCGGGTGTGGTAGTGATCGTTCCTAAATCCAATCGAGGCGTCCAGAGAGTGCGAATGGCTCTCGCAACTTCAGCAACAGTAGGATGATCTGGGGTGCCGGTATTCTCCCGAACATGGTACGGTTTCACAGACGTGATGTTATGAGCCCTGATCGCATTTCCGTTGCGATATGGTCGTGCTGTGAATCGGCGTGAAATGCTGTGGATATGCTTTAGAGAGGTTATAATGGCCATTCAGCACAAACCAATTACCTGTGGAGGATGTAACATTGAATAATGCGATTGAGTCCATTCGAACCATCTACCAATGACAACTGGCCATACGGTGCACCGCTCTATGGGAGAGCCGGTACTCCGCATCCCGAACGTCCATGCGCTTTCGAGGTATTCCCAGTACGACCAGATGAAGAACGTCCCAACGCGCATCGGATTCCGCGAGATAACGAGGAATACGACGCAGATTCGATTGGGTTCGACATTACAAAATCAGATCCGGATCTCAAACATATACTGACAATAAACGCGTTTGAACGCCCGACGTTACGATGGTTCACGAGGGACCAGTTCGAGAATCGCTTCTTGTACGACCCGCTAAATCCTCCGCGACCACAAGGCATACGTCCCGAATATTGGAAGCGGCAAGCAAAGAAACGGGCACGAAGCGGAACTGAACCGGCTGTCGCTCTTACTAGTGGTCGGAAAACGTTGCTGACGCGAATCGCAAAACTCTGGAACGGCGAAACTGTCTGTGGTGTTCATCTCCTCGCAGACCAAGCTCCTAGTATCGCTCACCTCACAAGGGATCTCAATGAGGACACGTTGAAGCGACTCTACTACAATACGAACCTCGGACGAGAAACCCTGCTTGCCTTCGGTGATGCTGACTGGTTCAAGCCGACAACTGGATTTCTAAAGCCGACAGCCGTATTCCGAAAACAAGTCTGGTACGATCTCAATCAAAAATCTCGAACACTGTTCAAGAACCACGACGAGCTCCCACGACTCCATGGCGATCCTATGGAAGGCCTGACACATCGCCTCACGGTCGGACTCGTGTGCCTTCGCAATGCGGTTCGCGGATGGAGATATAGCTCGTATACTAACTGGAACTCGTATACGCTCGACGCAGTCGGGACAGACAAGGACGGACAGACCCACGCGTATGAGATACTCACAGGCCATAACAACTGGAAGCTTCACCGGGATACATACCGGAAAATGACAAGCTTAGACCAGAGCGGAAACAAGCCGATTGCAGTCTTTGATTCCCGTTCAACCGCGTATTCAGTATTCAACCACTGGCATAGAGAAGGACTTGGAGAGCTACCAAACGGACCATTTCAGTCTGACTACAGCATCGAGAATGGGCGCGAGCAGATCAAAACCGCATATCAAGATCCTCAGTACGACTGGGTGGTCGCTGACTGGACGACGACATGGAAACTCAAACAACAACTCTTCGGCCAAGATGGCCCTGAACTCACTCACTCCGAAATAGCATCGCTAAATTGGTGATTTGGATTCCAGACCTACCGCTACCCGCCCCTGAATGGGGGACAGTACACTAGTTATACTGGTCTATTTTGAACGCGCTATTCCCGTGTTTTTCACCGCTAGAACCCGTTCCGGAGCACATTTTCACTCTGGAAGACTTCATCCAAAACAAGCTGTATCAGTATCTGTATGTATTGAAATGTGCGATGGGTGCCTTGTAATTGGCCAATAGGATGGTGTTGAGCGCTAATTGATTCTTACGACGAGAGCTCAAAAATGGAGGTACAACGGGGCTGGAAGTTCAATAACTGGTAAGTAGAAAATCCCAGACAGAGACAAATAGGATATAGTCTCGTAATTGAAATCGGCAACGTCTTATCCAGAATCACCCGGCACCGCCGTAATTGATATCTGAAATAAGGTTTTCAGAATTAGTGGATGGTACCGATATTGGGGGAGTCCTAGTTTGAGTCTTCTTTGTAGCGGTATCCCCAGTCTCGAAGTTCGTCAGCGACTTCGTCTAAGTGGTGGGCTCCAACACGTACGAGTGCCTCACGGATATCGGTCAGCAATACGTCGGTTCCAAGTTCCTGTTCGAGTCTGCGTTCCACTTCGGACTCAACTTCTTCCGTTTCCTCCCGTAGAAAATACTGTACCATCGTTCTATCAGCTTTGACATTGCTCCTGGCGAAAATATAGGGAAGCTCTTCCCGATCAGATGGGGCTGAAGAGGTAGATGAACGAGTTTCGGACGTGGTTTTTTGCTCTTCTGCATCCGGCTGTGTTCTGCCGATCGATTCTTCCTCTTGATTGGCGTTGTCTGTATCCTCTGATGTACTGTCGTCGGGCTCATTGGCGAACGGATCGCTCCCGGAGCCTGATTTCATACCGTCTGTCATTCGCCTACCTCCGCGATATGTGCTGCAAGGTCACGTAACTTGTCCAGTGTTTCGACCTCGTAATCTCGCCGTCGATTCCGGTGATAACCCACGTAGTGATAGGCTGTACAGCGCTGATCCCAGCAACCATCGAATAATGATGACCGATCGCGTAACGCGATTGGAGCGCTGTATCCAAGTTCTCGAATCTGTTCTAAGTACTGGTCCCGATCCGCCGTTTTTCCTATTCCGTTTGGGACGATTGCAAGCACGCCGACATCGATCCCCAACGCGTCTTCAAGATTTACGACCATATCCTGAATCCCTTCAACGGATTGGATTCCTTTTCCAGTAGGTTCAACAGGGAGGACGAGCGATCGGGTCGCAGCCACGGCGTTATACAAGTGCGGACCAGCTGTCGCGGGTGGATCGACGATAATTGTATCGTAGTTCTCCGGGACATTCGCCTCAACCAAGACCTCACGGAGACGGTCATTCGGAGTGAATGACTCACCGAGATCCTCAGCCATTTCTTCTGCCTTCGACAACAGCTTCGGCAAGCTTTCAAGCATGTTGTGGGAAGGGACGATGTCGAAACCATAAGGGGTCTCGTAAACGAGGTCATCGAAACTTCCCTTCGGTCGATCAATGAGATGCCGAGCGATGTTATCTGCTTCCCCGTCATCACGAGGGGCAGACGTCCCAAGTAAGTAAGTCAGAGAGCCCTGCTGAGGGTCTAAGTCAATGACCAGTACGTCACGGCCCTGCTGTGAATGAGCATCAGCAAGATTGCTAGCGAGGGTACTCTTCCCGACGCCTCCAGCCTCAGAGTATGTCGTATACGTTAGCATGAATACTCATTAGTCATGCGTACTTAAAAGTATAATTAGACTTGGAAGTTATACTAATGAGTTAGACTAACCTATCACACTCCTTCAGTTAGATCTGATGTAGCGGAGATATTGTCTCAACTAGAAAATTAGACCGTATTCAGCATAGCGGTACCCGCCGTTGTGAGAGGATGGGCGCTTATACGATAGGCGGATGAACGGCGTGACATGACCGCGAACGGCGCGTCGCTGATGCGGGCACTGTTTGCTGGTATTGTTTTTGTCGCGCTGGGAATGCTCGCTATTCGGATCTTCCAGGTCCCGTTCTCCGGCCTTCTGGTATCAGTTGGAAGTTTTCTGCTTGTCGGACTTGTCGTAACGATTCTCTATTTACACGTCGTTAAGAACGTGTCACTCCCCGTCGCCGGGTCCGACTAACCCTCCGGCAAAAATGCGCTCCCTGTTCATTCAGCCGTGTAAGATACGCGCCCTGTATTGGTCACGTGGCCAACCGCAGTTCGCACCCTCTCTGAGGACGAGGGTTTATACCGGCCTGTTTATTTTAATTCTGCGAACCGATCAATGCACAATCGGAATACGGACTCAGCGCACCCCGATCTGGGAGGTATATCCCTCATTCAAACCAGTTCGGTTGCAACAACCCCTCCACTATATCGGTGGACCACTGCTGGGAGGTGGGGATAGTGAGCCAGTCCCAAAGCGGAGGCAAGTACTCACATCTCCTAGACGCACTTAATCAGCGTCAGCGCACGATTTTTGAGGAGAAAATATCTCGGTTTTCCGAGTACCTCCAGACTGAGGCGAAAGATCCCGTCAAGGGCGTCGGTTATGCAGAAGGATCTGTCCCAACTCGTGTCTCGCGTGTACTGACCATCGTCGAATGGGTCTGGGAAAACGAGGGGTTCACTACGACACTTGACCCGGAACAGGCTGACGTGGCGATGAAAGCTCTCAAAAAGAATGATATCGCTCGTGACGACGGAGAGCCCTATTCGGGGAACAGTAAGCGGAAGATCAGCGATGCCCTTGCAAACTGGTTTGCCTTCGAGAACGAAGACTGGGAGTGCTCTGTCTCTTTCTCTGAAGGCGACTCGCCACGGGACAATGCAGATCCCTTCAGCCGGTCGGAGGCTCAACTCCTTTGGGAGGCTTCGCTCGATTATAAGACGATACCCAGTTACAACAACCTTTCACCAGAGGAGCGTCGTCGATGGAAGCGTTATCTCGCACAGGAACTAGGGAAACCAATGGACGATGTTGTCCCCGCTGACTGGGACCGCGTAAACGAGGACTGGAAGATCCCCTCAATCGTTGGGTCCACGAAATGCGCTGGCTTGCGACCCGCCCTGATAGGCCGCATGCAGGTAGACTGGTACTTCCCTGACGAACAGAAAATCGTCATTCCTGGAAAGCATGCGGTCAAGAACAACGAAGAATGGGAACAGACACTTAACCAAGACGCGGCGATGGCGCTCGATAACTGGCTAGAGCAGCGATCGAACATGGAGAAATACGACTCCCGGTCAGAGATGTGGCTGACCCGGAAGGGGAACCCCTACAGTTCTGACCCACTCAACGATCTCCTCGACAATCTCATCGAAGAGTCAGGGATTAGTCACCGAGACCGGAAACTAGTCTGGTACTCCTTCCGCCATTATGTCGGGACGTACGTCTATGACGAGTACCAGGATCTGAAACTCGTGGCAGACACCCTGCGACAGAAGAGCACTGCTGCTGCCGCCTGCTACGTTCACCCGACAGAGGAACTGAAGCGACAAGCAGCGAATCTCCTGTAAACTCAAGATTATTACGGGATTCTAGTGGGAGCTAGAAGTCGATTCCAACTGGCAAAAACAGACCCGACTACCCTTTATATAACACAGATTACGACGCGGTTCCCTATAGATTGGAACTCACGAACGAGAATGCTGCCAATGCAGCTGTCAGCTCCAGCGGCTCTGTCCACCCTGTTGGTGAGCAGAGCCGCACATATCCAGACAAGTTTTCGAAGTTCACCATCTCAGTTCGCGCATGCACGGCTTTGTTGGAGGACGCTTGATCGTCGATAAGATGGTCTCACATACCACCCGTTGACGATGGCTATGCCCAGCTACCCGCGCGTTGAGTCCTCCGAATCGGGGTTGCCCGGCGGGCAACCATCTCGGGTTTTATGTAGGTAGAAGCACTAAAAGAAGGTAGTAACAGCCAGATTGCGGGGTTGCGAGGTAGATTGGTGCTCACATCGGCCGAGCCCGTTTCCCACAAGAGGATGGCCTCTCACGGCAATGACCTGGGTTCGAATCCCAGTCGGAGCATCCCAATTCGGTCCCCTTCTCGCGGTTGTGGCCTGCAGAGGTCATCCATGTTCGACTCAACGCCTAGATCAAACAAATTCGAAGGAGTCACACACAACCACGCCGTCTCGCGATTTTACCGTTTTTCCGGGCTATCCGATTCACAGGACTCGCGAACGAACGTTGATGCTGACAACAGCGCACTTCGAATCCCGAAAGAGGAGAGTACGAAAAACGAGGAACACTGGGTCGCCGGGTTGCGAGATCGAACCGCCGGGTTACACGCCCGTTGCGACTATACTACCCATTAGAACTTTCCACTCAAAATGCTTCTGAATGTCGTGAGTTGACTCGACGATACCTCTGTCGAGGATTTGCAAAACGTCCTCGCAACGTGGACGGAAAGAAGCGAATAGAACGGCTATTAGCGACGATTGCGCACAAAAACAGTGTCACTGTGACTGAATTAGCCGGGTGGTACGGGGATAAGCGACGAACTACCTATAGCTGGCTCACGCGACTCGACACTGACGAGTCGATTGAACAGGCAGTGACTAATATCTAATAATCTGAGAGAAAGCAAGAATCCTCATAAATGTTTCAAAATTCGAAGAGACTGTCTACGAATCACTCGCCGGAGTTGGGGTTGACGCATCGGCGTGGACGCCGGCGCTCGTTCAGCAGTATCTTGTCGAGACGTACGATGTCGAGTACTTGATTCCGAGTTGTCGTCGGTTGCTCAAGGAAGATGGATTGTGCTATCAGAAACACGCTGTACAGCCGCCAAATCTGACGCTGAGGTGCAAGAAATCCGTGCAAGTTGAGCCCCGCACCGCGTGGTTTCCACGCGGCGCGCGGTCTGCTGGTGAACTCTCTGGACAGCGCGATTGGACGTGTCTACTTGGTGCAATCACCGAAGACAGTGATCGCGTTTTCTCTCACCTCGAAGAGTACGTTACCGCCGATCGCGCAAATATTTCATTTCCACACTATGTAAAGAGTTCGGACATGGTTCGGTTATTGTGTTGAATGAGCGCCGAATTTTCGGATGTCGGCCGTCACGGATCTAGCGGCCCGTGACAACCTCGCCTTCGTAACGTTGCCAACGACTCGCCAGAGCTAAATCCTGCCGAAGAGTGCTGGAAACGATTCTAAGCGACACTCAGCAACCGCTTCATTGACTGACCCCACGAGCTTCCAACAGCGATTGATACAGCTATCGATCCGACCTCTGTAATATATGAGTGATTATTTCTAACGTCTACTACAGTATCGGAACTTCCGTTTGGTGGCCACAACGGTCTGGAATTGGCCGTAAACTAATAGCGGTATCGTAGAAGTTCATCGATTCGGAATACAAGACCAAGAAACACGGCCCAGTCGAGAATTGCAAACACCCGGGTGGCTACGATACTCCCTACGAGCGCAGCCACACTGAACCCTGGCGCTAGTAACGCTTCTCTTTCAGACAACGTCCGGTAGGGCTTCAGGTCGCGGCGTCGACCCGCGTGATCTCGATTCAGCGAACTACACCGGTGTCGAATTACGGAACGGCATTTTCCGGTATTTTCCTAGTTCATCCTCGGTGAGCCGGCTTTTAAGTTTGGTATACCAGTAATTCCTATCCGGAATTTTCGTTCCCCGTTACGGAATCTTTTGAGATGTGTTATCTCTAGCCAGGGTATTCTCACCCACTGGATTATACAAGCATATAGTTGTAAAGCAAAGTCCCTCTGATCCGCCCACCCCTCTCTTGGATAATGATCAATAATTATATTCAGTACTATAGTAAATTTCATCCGATATTCCAATCACGCAACTGATTAGGTTTGATTCCGCTATGTCGAACGTTCATTGGTCCCTGTCCTCACAGAACATGGTTGGCATCTCAGCGATCTCACCGTGATTCGAAGACCACGTCCGACCGTCGCACCCGCTCAAGATCGAGTACTACCGACGGGGACCTCTCATGCAACGGTCTGCTGTCTCCCACTGTTCCGAAGCGACGACGTTCCGCGATGAGGACTCCCGCTCTCGAACGGAGCGCGGGGATCGGTCCAGTGAACATCGTCATCGGATCAACGCTAACGACTTCGGTCTACACAATAGAAACCATAGGTTCCCAGCTTTGTTGCCGGGCCTCCTCCTCGCTCGTGATCAGCAGCGCTCTGGGCCCGACGATGCCGAAGGATTTGACCAAGTGCAGAAATATATCTATATGAATATAATCTATCCTATCGGTCAAGAATTAGAATTGCCGGAGATATAAGCGATCCGGGAGTTATTTGACGCTCCGAAACGTACGCCATAACATGGGAAACCGAGTTCCTGACACCCCACAGAGAGGTGGTGGCAGGCGATGAGCGACGGCAACGACGAGTTCTTCGACCGACTTGTCGATCGGGACCGGTTACGAGTTCGCCTCGAGTCCGCGCTCGGTCCGGTGGACGAGTTCGAGGTAGAGCGCCATCTCGGCGGACAGTCCAACGAAACGCTGTTCGTGACGTGGGGCGGTCGCGATCTCGTGCTCCGACGGCCGCCGCCGGGAGAGACCGCCGACACGGCACACGATGTCCTCAGGGAATACACGGTCATGGAAGCGTTACAGGAGACGTCCGTCCGGGTGCCGACGACGGTGCTGGCCGTCGAAGACGAGGACGTCATCGGTTCCGAGTTTTACTTGATGGAACGCGAGGACGGCGTCGTTATCAGGGACGAAGAGCCGACGCGGTTCGCCGAACCGCGACACCGCGAAGCGATCGGGCGCCAACTGATCGACACGCTCACCGAGATCCACAACGTCGACTACGAAGCGGCCGGACTCGGCGAGTTCGGATCACCTGCCGGTTTCACCCAACGGCAGGTCGATCGGTGGGAGTCACAGTACGAGTGGGCCTTCCAGGTGACCGAAGACGATCGGCCGGTGCCCCACATCGACGAAGTGACGTCGTGGCTCCAGGCGAACGTTCCCCAAGAGTACCCCCACACGCTCGTTCACGGGGATTATAAACTCGACAACGTCATGTTCGCTCCCGAGAAGTCGCTAGAGATCGCCGCCGTCCTCGACTGGGAGCTATCGACGCTCGGCGATCCGTTCACGGATCTCGGCTGGCTCCTCCTGTTCTGGCCCGAAACGAAAGCGGAGACCGATATCTTCGGCTCTCCGGGGGGGAGGGAGTTCCAACTGTCAGAGGGTTATCTATCGCGCGACGAACTCGTCAAGTACTACGAATCCCAGACTGAATATACGTTCCGGAATGAACGGTTCTACCGCGCACTGGCGATCTACAAGATCGGCGCGCTCAGCGAGATGTTCTACCGGCGATATCTCGAGGGGAACGCGGATAACGAGACGTACCCGCGGATGGAAGAGCGGACGGTGACCCTCGTAGACTGGGCACACCGTATCGTGAACGGCGAGGAACTCGAGTGACGGCGCAGCGCTCCTCTATCGTCTTATATGTCTGCACCGTCTGATTCGATAGCGGCGGTCTGAAGTCCGCCGACCGTGCCCTCTCCGAACCTCACAGCGACGATAATCTCGTTGGAGAGTCGGGCTGGTCGATACTCACCGGTCGACAACGATAGGTGAAAGAAGCGGAGAGAAGGCAGGTGCTTCTGCGGGAACCGTGGATGCCTTGGCTGTGTACAGGAGTTTCAGGTGCGACTGGCTTGATAATCTCTATGAATTTATCAGTGGGTTCTGTCGGTGTTTCGGGGAACCACCTCACGTTGCACGACACCACAAGTCAAGGTATAACGACCCATACCGACAATATTTTCCCCATTATGACGAGAGCCCTTACGCTATCACCTCGTCGAACAGCCCGATCGCTCGCGGATATTCGAACCCGACCTCCCCCCGGTTCGAGTGGGGCGACGAGGGGGTCTTCTCGAGGCCCCCGTTCAGACTCGTCTCGGTCTTCCATCCCGCTGACGTCACCACCGGCGCAAAACGCGTTTCCGGTTCCTTCGAACACGATGGATCGAACATCGTCTCGCTCGTTTACGGCGTCCAGTGCGCTCTTGATTCCTCGATCGATGTCATCCGACGGCGCGTTCGATCGGTCGGGTCGATCAAGTGTACTCGTCGCGATTCCGTCTCAAAGCTCGCTGATACCGCATCGTCTGACATCCCACGTAGATGACCGCAGAACGTGAAAGACATGTGCCTGTACAGTTTTGCACCGAGCGGGACGCGACGGCTCTGCTTCGGAGACTGTAACATGCAGCTACCGACCTGTTTCTTCGCCGAGAACGCTTATCGTGGGAACGTTCCCCGAGGCTATCATGATCCGTCTGTGTGTAGCTGACTGAATCTCGTACGGTACTGATTCGCACAAGTATTATTAGGGCGTAGCAAATCGGAAAGAGTATGGCTGGAACAGGAGCGGCGCCAGCAGATAATGATGGAGACACTCCAGATAGCATAGATGACCTTCCCGAAATTCTCCCTCGGTCACGATCCGATCTCTCTCTCGAACGGGGTGTTCGCATCCTACTGTATACGCTGGGTATCGCAACTGTCCTCTGGCACCTGTACTATGCCTCCAGTGGCCGGATGCCGCGATCGCAACACTCGAACATCCACTTGGGGCTGCTGCTATCGGCCTTTTACCTTGCCGATTTGGACTTCTCCCGAGAGGGCGTACGCGGACGCTTAAACAACGTCGTTTCCGCCGGATTGCTCGTCACGATCGCTGCTACGACAGCGTACGTGCACACCAATTACTGGCGATGGCTCAGAGAGGCACGGGAGCAGTTGCTCTACACGAACACTGACCTAATCGTTGGCGCGATAATCATTCTGATCACCATCCACGCGACGTGGAAAGCGTACGGAAAACTGCTCGGTCTGGTCACCGTCTTCGCAATTTTTTACGGCTATGCGGGTCCGCTCTTTCCCGGAATTCTCAACCACGGCGGCTTCTCCCTCGAGACTATCGTCTACAGCAATTCGGTGGCGCTGAACGGCGTCTACGGGTTCTTGCTGGGCGTCGGTGCGACGTGGGTGGTAATATTCATCTTCTTCGCCGGCATCGTCGAGTCCTACGGAGGCATGGAGTACGTGATCAAGGTCGGGAAATCCGTCGGCAGTCGCGTTAGTTCCGGCATTCCGCAGACCGCAGTTATCGCAAGCATGCTGATGGGATCGATCACTGGGAGCTCGGCGGCCAACGTCGCGACGACCGGCTCATTTACTATTCCGCTGATGCAGAACAACAAGATCAGCGATAAGTACGCGGCGTCGATCGAGTCTATCGCGAGCACCGGCGGCCAGATTCTGCCGCCGGTTATGGGCTCGGCCGCGTTTCTGATGGCAGACATCATCGGCGTCTCTTTCGTCGACATCATTCAGGCGGCGATCATTCCGGCGCTACTGTTCTACATCGGCATGGCGTTTACCGTTCACCTCTCGGCGAACCGGCACGGATGGCTGCTACGCGGGGACGATATCCGCGACGTTTCGGAGGAGGAGAAGGTCGGCGTCGTGGAGACACTGATCAGCACTGCCCCGTACACGTTACCGCTCGTCGTGTTGATCTACACGCTCGTCGTCCTCCGGTGGGATCCGATGAGCGCGGGAATGTACGCGATCCTCACCGTGGTTCCGGCCGCGTTGCTTCGCGACTTCATCCTCGACGGACCGTCGACGGAGACGATCCGAATCTGGGGCCGACGGACCATCGAAGGCTGCAAGATCGGCGTCGTGAATATGGCTCCGCTGGCGGCCGTGCTCGCCTCGCTCGGCATCGTCATCCGGATCATCACACAGACCGGCTTCGCGTTGAGCTTCTCGCTCCGGATGATCTCACTGGCGGGCGGCGTGTTCCTCGCAGTGCTAGCGCTCGCGATGCTCGCGAGCATCTTGTTCGGCCTCGGGATGCCGACGCCGGCCGCGTACGTCGTCGTGGCCGTGCTGACTGCCCCCGGCCTCGTGCGTCTCGGTCTCGGGGACATCACCGCCCACATGTTCGTGTTCTACTACGCGCTGCTCTCGACGATCACGCCGCCCGTCGCGCTGTCCTGTGCCGTGGCCTGTGGTATCGCGGGTGCGAGCTTCTGGGACGTCTGCAAGGAGACCATGCGACTCGGACTGTTCGCGTTCCTAATCCCGTGGATATTCGTGTTCAACGAGTCGCTGATATACTGGGACGGCGTGACGACCGCCCTCATGTTCGTGACCGCATCGGTCGGGATCATCTCGGTGGTCATCTCGTTGGTCGGTTACGACTTCCGGGGGAACCTAGGCTATCCCTCGCGAGCGGCGTACATGGCCCTCGGACTGGGAATCTGCTTCCTGCCGAACACGATGGTCAAGCTCGGTCTCAGCGCCGTGCTAGTCGTGTGGCTGATCGTCGTTGTGAACGGGAATGCTCCAACCCTCGAGACTGTCAGGACGTCTCGCTGACGCGGTCGCGCCCCTCTCCTCGCGGTCCGGTTCGATACGCGGCCCCTTCGAGGCGATCTCGGTTCTGCACGTACCAGCGTCCTCGTTCCCCTCGCCGCGCCGATAAGAGACCGGAATACATTTAGCGAGTATTGTGATTGAATAGCATATGTTAGATGGACGGACCGCGTACGTCACCGGCGCCAGTCAGGGAATCGGTCGCCGAATCGCGATCGAACTCGCGGAGCGCGGCGCATCGGTCGGCGTCGCTGCGCGAGGCGACGGCATCCACGACACTGCGGCGGAGATCGGCGATGCCCGAGCGCTCGCCGTAGAGACCGACGTCACGGAGGTCGATTCGATCGAACGCTCGCTCGAGCGAACGGCGGAGGAGTTCGACGGGATCGACTGCGTGGTCAACAACGCCGGTATTGGTGGTCCACACAAGACCGTCGAGGAGTTGCCCCTCGAGGAGTGGGAGCACACGCTGCGCGTCAACCTCACCGGCGCGTTTCTCGTCTGCAAGCACGCGCTGCCGTACCTCAAGGAAAGCGACCGGGCGAGTCTCGTCAACATCTCGTCGATCGCCGCGAAGGATCCGTATCCGACCCGGACGCCATACTCGGCGTCGAAAGCGGGGATGATCGGATTCGCGCGCGATCTCGCCTACGAGTGGGGGGAACACGACATCACCGTGAACACGGTCTGTCCGGGCGCGGTCGAGGGCGAACGCATCGAGCGAATGATCGAGAAGCAAGCGGAGAAACGCGGCGTCTCGTTCGATGAGGCCAAGCGACAGCGGATCACGGACAGACTCCCCCTCGACAGCATCGTCGATCCCGGCGACATCGGCGCGCTCGTGGCATTCCTGGCGAGTGAGCACGCGCGGAACATCACCGCACAGGACATCAACATCGATTCGGGCGCACGACAGGACTAACGGACGGATCCGTCGCGCCGGCCTCACTGAGCGACCGACCGCGTTTCGACGGCGACCGGGACGAAACCGACGCGACCGCGCGTCCGGTGGAGTCAGCTGTCGTCGCGATCGTACTCGGGGTTGCGCTTCTCGTCGAACGCGGCGATCGCCTCGTGATGCTCGACATCGTTGACGCGCTTCCACTGGTGCTCGATCGCGGCCGTGCAGTAGTCCTCGAACGACTGGCCCTAGTCGACGAGCCGGTTCGTGCGGCGAACTGCCGTCGCCGGGAAATCGAGAAGATCGGCGGCCAGCTCGTAAGCGCTGTCCACCGGCTCGTTAGCCGTTTCGACAGCCAGACCGAGTTCAACCGCATCCCTGGCTTCAATGTTCCCGGTGAGCAGATACTCCTTCGCCTTCGACTCGCCGATCAGTCGCGGCAGGAGCCACGCGCCGCCGTGGCCGGGAACGAGGCGACGCGGACGACCCCCTCCCGAAGGACGGGGTCTTCGCCGACGGTCCGAAGATCACATGCGAGCGAGACATCATAGTCCGCGCCGATCGCCGGTCCGTCAACGGCCGCAATCGAGATTCCGCGAGCGGGCTGCAGGCCGCACCGTAGCGACGCACATCGGGCCGTAACGGCGCCATTCACCGATACATATATGTATGATAATTCTCTTTAGTGTGGTATGGGTTATCAAAATGCAACCCGCCGGAAAGCACTGACAGCGATCGGAGCTGCCAGTACGTTTGGACTGGCGGGCTGTCTAGATTCGCTCAACGAACTGGGTGGCGGCGATAGCGACACGATTCAGATGCGGACCTCGACGGAAGATACAGCCGCCTATCAGCTCTCACAGGGGATCGCTGCCGTCGCCGACGAACACGGCGATTTCAGCGTCGACGCGCGACCGTCGGACGGCGCGTTACAGAGCATGCGGCTACTCGACAACGGCACCGCCGATATCGCGTACACTGACTCCCTCAACGCCTGGGAGATCGTCAACGAGGTCGGCGAGTACGAGGAGAACCCGCTCGAGAACGATATCCAATCGGTATTCTGGTACTACGACATTCAGGGCGGTCTCGCTGCCCGCGACCGAGACACCGCCGAGTCGGTGACCGACCTCCCCGGACTGTCGGTGAATCCGAATCCGGTGGGGACGGCGATGCGGACCCAGATGGAAGCGCAGCTCGAACACGCGATCAGCCTCGACGACTACGACGAGCTCGCGCTCAGCTACGGAGAGGAGGGCTCCGCGCTCAGCGAGGGAACGGCCGACGTGGTGAGCGACATCCGGATCAACGCGTCGCTGACGCCGAGCTACGTCGAGGAGCAGTACTCGATCAACGACGACGCGTGGCTGCTCACCTGGCCGGACGAGGTCATCGAATCGATCGAAGGCGACGAGCGACCGCTGACGGGCGGCTACATCAGCGCGGAGGACGCCCCTGGTCCGAACTACGGCGACCGCGACGAGGAGTACTGGACCTTCACGGTCTACAATACGTTTGTCAAGGCCGACATGGACGAAGACGTCGTCTACGACCTCCTCGAGTTGATCGTTGACAACCTCGACGAAGTAACCGAATACCACGCTCTCGCGGAAAGCTGGGAAGACACCGAAGCGCTCGCCGGACCGGCGGCGGACATTCCCGATGTCGATATGCACTCGGGTGCGCGGTCGTACTTCGAGGACCAGGGCGCGCTCTGATACGATCTACTGTAAGTCATTGCCGGTGGGACCGCGACCGCCCTGCGGTCCCACCGGTAAATCGTTACAGCAAACCGTATGAAAGGATAGGCAACCCCAGACCGAATCCGATCGACGGAGTCGTTTTCCGCAGGAAACACCGCTTCGGCTCGTCTCGCTCTTCGATCGACACGTGGGACATCGATCAGTTATTGCATGGTTCGCCACGCGCTATCGCATACCAATATTTACCTACCAGCGCCGAGTGGTTCGGCGCATGGCCGATTCGGAACCAGTGTACGTAGCGGGTGCGTACGAACACCCGACGAGAGAGGCACCCGACAAGTCGACGATGCAGCTACACGCCGAAGTCGCTCGCGGCGCGATCAACGACGCCGGCCTCGAGAAGGACAACGTCAACGGCTACTTCACCGCCGGAATGCCGTGGTACGATCGCGGGCTCACGCCGCTGATCATGGCCGACTATCTGGGTCTCGACGTGAGTTACGCGGAGACGACCGACTGGGGCGGCTCCTCTTACGTCGGCCACGTCGGACACGCGATGGACGCGATCCGCAGCGGCCGGTGCGACGTCGCGCTCATTACTCTCGCCGGGCGGCCGCGGACGGGCTCGAACGACGGCGGCGCCGAGTTCAACACTTATCAGGACGGGTTCGAAGTGACCTACGGCGCGACGACACTTTCGAAGTACGCCGTCGCCGCCCAGCGTCACATGCACGAGTACGGAACGACGCGGGAGCAACTCGCCGAGATCCGGGTCGCGGCGTCCCGGCACGCGCAGTACAACGAACACGCGCTTTTCCGGGATCCGGTAACGGTCGAGGACGTGATCGACTCGCGACCGGTCGCGGACCCGCTGCACCTGCTCGACTGCTGTGTCGTCACCGACGGGGGCGGAGCGCTGATCCTCGTCTCCGAGGACGTTCGCAGCAGCCTCGAGCGAGAATGCGTCGAGATTCTCGGCCACGGCGAGTCGATCGGGCATTTCGACGGCGGTCGACTCGACTTGACCCACACCGCCGCGCGGGAGTCGGGGCCTCGGGCGTTCGAGGAGGCGGGGATCAGTCCGGAGCACGTCGACTACGCATCGATCTACGATTCCTTCACCATCACCGTCCTTCAGACCCTCGAGGACCTGGGCTTCTGTGAGAAAGGCGAGGGTGGTGAGTTCGTCGAGGGCGGTACCTTACAGGCGCCCGACGGCGAGTTGCCATTCAACACGGACGGCGGCGGCCTCTGTTCGAACCATCCCGGGAATAGAGGCGGAATGACGAAGGTGATCGAAGCGGTCCGACAGCTCCGCGGCGAAGCCAACGAGGAGGTCCAGGTCGACGCTGACATCGCCATCGCACACGGGACCGGCGGCAGCCTCGGAACGAGACACGGCTCGATCACTGCGGTCCTCGGGAGGGAAGACCGATGATAGACCGTTGGGAACCGCGACCGGTACCAACGGTGACACCCGAGACTGAACCGTTCTGGTCGGCCGCCGCGGACGAACGGTTACTCGTCCGCGAGTGCCCCGATTGCGGGCTCGTCTACCACTATCCGAGCGCCCTCTGTCCGGACTGCTTCGCCGATGCGGAGTGGCGGGAAGCGTCCGGTCGCGGTGAGGTGTATTCGTACGCGATCCATCGTCACCTCGGCTACTGGCCGGAGGACGACCTCCCGGTCGTCTTCGCGTACGTAGAACTCGAGGAGGGTCCCCGCGTAGTCACGAACGTCGTCGACTGTCAACCTGAGGATGTCACGGTCGGCATGTCGGTGGAAGCCCAGTTCGTCCCGACCGGCGAGGACGAAATCGGAATCCCCGTTTTCGTCCCGTCAGAGCCGTAGCCGACTGGGAGCGTCCACCGGTATCACGACTCGGCGAACACGGACGGTCGACGCGGTGCGATCCATGCGGGAACCGGATGGCCCACATCCCGGAAACGTTGCTATCGGAGCAGTCGATATCGGAGTGATGCGCGGTTCGTCGCCGGCGAGACGCTGCACGTCAACGGCGGAGAACTAATGCGGCGAGGCCGGCTACTGATAGCCGTCCGGGAGTTTCTCTCGATAGGCAACGCGGTCGACCTTCCCGACGTCGGTCCGGGGGAACGAGTCGCAACGAACGACCCGCTTTGGAACCTTGTACTCCGCGAAGTTCCGCTCGGCGAACCTGAGGATCGCCTCCTCGAGTCGCGTCTCCGTTATCGTCTCGTCGGTCGGGATGACGTGGGCCTCGAGCACCGAACCGCGTCGCTCGTGGGGCGCACCGACGACGATCGCGTCGTCGACGGCGTCGTGCTCCGAGAGAACGACCTCGACCTCGCGGGGCGAGACGGTGTGGCCGGACACCTTGAGCGTGTCTTTCCGCCGCCCGAGAAAATAGAGGGATCCGTCGTCGGTCAGTCGCCCGACGTCGCCGGTATGGAGGAAGCCGTCAGATTCGAGGACGTCGTTCGTCGCGTCCGGTCGGTTCAGGTACCCCTCCATCGTCGAGGGCGATCGGAGGACGATCTCCCCCGGTTCACCGGCCGGGAGCGGTTCGTTCGTCTCGAAGTCGCGGATCTCGACCTCGACGCCGTAACACGGCTGGCCGACGAATCCCGGTTCGATCCGAGAGTCGCCGTACGTGTGCGTGTCCGTCGTGTGCGTTTCCGTGAGGCCGTAGCCCGACTCCTGGACGTAGGCGCCGGTCAGATCCTCCCACGCGTCGCTCAGTTCTCGCGTTAGCGTCGTGCCGAAGCTCGAACAGTTGGTGAACTCGCGTCGCTCCGACAGCGAGGTGAGGTCGTACCGCTGGACGTCGGGGTGGTCGACGATCTCCTGTATCGACGGCACCGCGAGCCACGTCGAGGTGACCTCGCGTTCGTCGATTGCCGACATCACCGCTTCGGGATCGTACCGGGCGAGGAGGACTACGTGACAGCCCGTCACTGCCAGGGCATCGCAGTACCGCTGTTTGCCCGCGACGTGGAACAGCGGCATCGTCCCGAGAAGGACGTCCGGCGACCCGTACCCGCGGACCTGTGCGGTCGTCGTCGCTTTGAACAGCAGGTTCCAGTGGGTGTGGACACACCCCTTCGGCAGTCCGGTCGTGCCGCCCGTGTACTGAAGCAGGGCCGTCTCGTCGAGCGCGATATCGGGCAGGTCGACCGAGCGCGTTTCCGCGAGCAGTTCCCGGAGGGGCGTCTCGTCGCCGACCGCCGCGTCGACCGTCGACTCGTCGGCGACGACCGATGGCAGGAGCGACGGGTCGGCGTTCCCGGTGAATTCACCGTACGCCGTGGCGACGATATCGGTGACGTCCGCCTCAGCGCTCGACTCACGTGCGACGTCGAGCGAATCGGTGTGGGTGACCAACACGTCAGTGCCGCTGTCGTCGAGCTGTCTGGCGACCGCGGGCGACTTGAACTGCGGGTTGATCGGCGTGACGGTCATCCCGGCCCGCTGGGCGCCGTAGTAGGCGACGAGAAACTGCGGCGAGTTCTGGAGGTAGATCCCGCAGACGTCCCCCCGGCCGTAGCCGCGTGCGCGCATCGATTTTGCGAACGTTCCGGCGAGGGAATCCACTTCGCGCCACGAGAGCGTCCGACCGTAGAACGTTACAGCCGGTTCCTCGGGGCGGTCCCGGGCGCGGACACGAACGTACTCGTGGATCGGCCGTCGGCCGGCGGGAAACGACAGCGTCCGCGGGAGGTCGTCGGGCCAGCCGTTCCGGGTCACCTCGAACGTTTCGTCCGGCGGCGGGACGTCGCTCATGCCTCGTCCTCCCGCCGATTCAACAGTTCGATCAGCTGTGCGACGGTCTCGGCGTCGTTTTCGCCGACGGTCGCGAGCAGTTCTCGAGCGCGGTCCTCGACCGCGTCGGCGGGCACGACGTCAGTCGCAAGCTCGAGCGACCGCATCCGTCGGGCGTCGATCTCTTCGCCGGTCAACAGCAGCTCGGCCGCCGGTTTCCGGCCAACGAGGTCGAGCAACTGGTCGGCGGCGCGCCGCGAGGCGATCCCGTATTTCACCTCAGGAATGACGACCGTCGCGTCGTCGCCGAGAACGACGAACTCGCAGGAGAGCGAGACGATCGCTGCCGCGCCAACCAGCGCGCCCTTGCCGGCGATCGCGACCGGGCCAGGATGAGTCTCGATCAGTCGATACACGTCCTGCAAGGTGGCGTCGAGCTCCGGATACTCCCCGTGGTAGTCGCCCGCGACGATCTCGGTGTCCATCCCCGCGGACGTCACGCGCCCCGATCCCGTGATCAGGACTCCGAGGCCCGCTTCGTCAGATATCTGGGTGAACACGTCGTGAAGTCCGTCGATCATCTCGGGCACCAACGCGTTGAGACTGTCCGGTCGATTCAACCGTATCTCGAGGTGGTCCGCCGAACGATCTAGTTCGACGAGATCAGTGTCAACAGTTGCCATGAGACTGGCGTTTGTCAGGCGGCCAATTACCTCTTTTGGTGCGCTCGGTCGATCTCGATAGCTGCGGAAACGGCGGGAGCGGGCCTGTGGGGTATCTGCCGTCCGGTTCGGTGGCATTAAGTACCGCGGCGTGAGGGTATCTACCAATGCCGCGTGAGGATATCCAACACGTCACGGTGCTCGGTTCGGGGAGTATGGGTCACGGAATCACGGAAGTCGCCGCCTTGGCCGGCTACGACGTCACGATGCGGGACATCGAGGAGGAGATCGTCGAGGAGGGGTATCGGAGCATCGAGTGGTCGCTCGAGAAACTCGCCGAGAGCGACGCGCTCGAGGAACCCGTCGACGAGATCACGGCTCGGATCGACACGGCGGTCGACCTCGAGGAGAGCGTCGCGGACGCCGATATCGTCATCGAGGCCGTTCCCGAGCAGATGAATCTGAAACGGGAGGTTTTCTCCGAGGTCGATCAGTACGCGCCTGAGGGGGCGGTTCTCGCGTCGAACACCTCGTCGCTTTCGATCACGGAAATCGCCGACGCGACGGATCGGCCGGCTGACGTCGTCGGCCTTCACTTCTTCAATCCGCCGGTGAAGATGGACCTCGTCGAAGTCATCTACGGTGAGGAGACGAGTGACGAGACGGCCGAACGAGCGTACGAGTTCGTCGAAGGCATCGGCAAGACGCCGATCTACGTGCGAAAAGACGTCCACCGGTTCGTCGTCAACAACGTTCTCGGCCCGTTCATCGACGAACCCCACTGGATGGTGTCGCAGGACGAGGCGACGATCCGCGAGGCCGACGCCGCCATGGTTCACCAGCGGGGGTACCCGATGGGGCCGTTCGAACTCGTCGACATGACCGGCATCGACGTCTCCTACCACGTTCGGCAGGCGGGCGACATCGAGGTCGCGCCCCTGATGGAAGAGAAAGTGGAGAACGACGAACTCGGCCGGAAGACCGGGACGGGTCACTACGAGTACGGGAACGGCGACGGTCCCGACTACGAGGAAGGCGACGGCGAGGACTTCGACACCCTGCGCGTCGACGCGATGATCGTCAACGAGGCCGCGCGCCTCATCGGCGACGGCGTCGCGACCGCCGACGCGGTCGACACCGGGATGCGACTCGGAACGGGGTTCCCCGAGGGACCGTGTACGTACGCCGACGAGACCGGGCTTGACGTAATCCTCGAAAAACTCGAGTCCCTGCACGACCGGTACGGCGCGGACAGGTACGAGCCAGCACCGTACCTCCGCGAACTCGTTTCGGAGGGCCGGACCGGTGAGGACGTCGGTGCGGGGTTCTACGAGTACTGACGACGTCGTCGACCACGGCCGAGTCCGTCGACCGAACCAGAATCACCGCTGACGCGGACTCACATCGAAGCACGGCCGTTCGGAGGGAACAGCCGAGCCGGAATGAAGACGTTCTGACGGGCGATTTGCACCCGCTAACCCGACCGAAACGGAGCGAGCTCGGCAAAACTGTTTTGGGCCCCCCACCCCATGGGGGAGTTACATGCAGCCGTTCGAAGAGATCGACGTCCTAGACCTGACCCAATCGATCGCCGGCCCCGTCTCGACGCAGTTCCTCGCGATGCTCGGGGCCAACGTCGTTAAAGTAGAACCACCGGAGGGCGATGCGTTCCGCGGCCTGCTCGACGGGGCGATGTTCGCGTCCGTCAACCTCGCCGGGAAGCGGAGCGTCTGTCTCGACATGAAGACCGACGAGGGGCAGGCTGCGGCGAGAGAGCTCGCTGACCAGGCAGACGTCGTCGTCGAAAGTTTCCGACCGGGTGTCGTCGAGAAGTTCGGGCTCGACTACGATTCGGTCTCGGAGACCAACGAGGACGTCGTCTACCTCTCTCTAACCGGGTTCGGACAAGAGGGTCCGTACACCGAATGGCCGGCGTACGATCCGATCATTCAGGCGATGAGCGGATTGATGTCCACCATCGGGTACAAGGACCGCCCACCGGTCCGAATCGGTGCGAGCGTGATCGACTGGGGGACCGGTACGACCGCGGCGTTCCTCCTCGCATCGGCGCTGCTCGAACACGAACAGACGGGCACCGGCGAGTACATCGACGTGAATCTGTTCGAAGTCGCGACCGCTTGGATGGGATACTGGATCGCACACTACACCGGCACCGGTGAGCTCCCGGAGCGGTCCGGGACGGGATTCGCCGGACTGGCGCCGAACGAAGTGTTCCACGCTGCGGACGACGACCCCTTCTATCTCAGCGTGGTCAACGACCACTTCTTCGAGCGGTTGTGCGACACCATCGATCGGGAGGATCTGATCACCGACGATCGGTTCCATACGAACGAGCAGCGGTGGGAAAACAGGGACGAGCTCCGCGAGATACTGAACGGCGAGTTCAGCGAGCACGATCGGAAGGACCTCTGCGAGCAACTAGCCGCCGCCGGTGTTCCGGCCGGGCCGCTCCAGCACTTCGACGAGGTCACCGAGGACCCCCACCTCGAGGCGCGGAACATGCTCACTGACTCGCACAACATCTACACGGACACGCCGGTTAAAACCGCGAACCCGCCGTTCTCGACGACCGACGGGCGGCCCGATCTCGGCGAGCGCCCGCCGGATCAGGGCGAACACACGCGCGCGGTCCTCGAGGAGCTCGGTTACTCCGACGACCAGATCGAGCGGATGATCGAGGTCGGTGCCGCGGGGCCGAGCGAGGAAAGTCAGTAATCGTCGATCCGAGGGCGTGGTCTCGGAGGGGAGTCAACTCGAATCAGCGCGGCAGAACTGCGCAAGGAACAGCAATCACCTCGTCACTCGGTCTCGGTTAGGACGCCGCGTTCGACGAGTCGCTGGATCTCGTCGTCGTCGTAGCCCCGCTCGCGGAGCACGTCGCGGTTGTGCTCGCCGAGAAACGGCGCGCGACTGCGGAGGGAGACATCAGACTCGGAGAGCGAGAGCGGCGTCGATGTCAGCGTCAGTTCTTCGTACCGCGGGTGGTCGATCTCCTCGAAGACCCCGAGATGTTCCATGTGCTCCATCTCCGCCGCTTCGGAGATCGTCTGGTATGGAGCGGCGGGAATTCCCATCTCATTGAGCGTATCGACCGCGTCTTCGACCGATTGCTTCCCGAGCCAATCCTCGAACTTCGATCGGAGGTGCTCGGCGTCTTCGACCCGCCCCTCGACGGTCTGATAGCGCTCCGCTTCGAGCAGTTCCGGCCGGTCGAGAAGTTCGCAGTACGCTCGCCAGATTCGGTCGGAGTACAACAGCAACGCGACGGAGACGTAGCCGTCGGCCGCTTCGGCCGCCCCGTAGAGCATGTCCGGTTGATAGTAGAGATTCCGTCCGCCCCGCTCCAACTCCTCGCCGAGGTTGTTGTAGAACTCGTAGGCTGCGTCGAGGTTGTGCGCGAGCGCCTCGAGCAGCGAAATTTCCACTTTCTGTCCACCCGACGAGTCGCGGTCGATGAGCGCTCCGAGCACGCTGATCGTCGCGCTGTACGCCGCGAAGTAGTCGGCGAGCGATGACTGCGATCGGATCGGCGGGCGGTCATCGTCGTAGCCCAGTAGGCTCGTGAAGCCAGACACATGCTGAGTCATCGCGTCCATTCCAGGTAATTCCGCCATCGGTCCTGACTGTCCGTATCCCGTGACGTGGACGTAGATGAGGTCCTCGTTGATATCGCGTAGCGTCTCGTAATCGACGCCAAGGCGCTCAGCGACACCCGGCGGCCAGTTTTGGATGAAGACATCGGTCCCCTCGACGAGGTCGTGAATGATTTCACCACCCTCATCAGACTTCAGATCGACCGAAAGGGCCCGCTTGTTCCGGTTGAACAGTTCGAACCCGGGGTTGTACGGTTCGCCATTGAGGGTCCGCCTATAACTGCGATACATCTCGCCGTTCGGCGGTTCGATCTTGACGACGTCTGCGCCCAGATCGGCGAGAAAGGTCGCACACAGTGGTCCTGCGATTACCTGTCCGCAGTCGATGACGGAAACGTCTGATAATGGCACATGCATACGATTAGCACGGTCGGTGATGTAGTTATCGACTCACCCGGTACCGTCCGAAATCGACGGCGAGTACCGAACCAGTGGCCGACTTGAGTTTCCCGGCAATCACCGAGTTTGCCGCGATCGATCGGTGACGGACCCGTACCGACGCCGGGTCGCAAAGTAACAGCGGCGTAATCGGTACGCCCGGGTATTAGTGCTTGACAACTCAGTCTTCGGTCGCCTTGTCGACCTCCATTCGACCGACGAATGTGGATCGCCGATAGGGCGAGCCAGTATCCGAGCGGCGTCCTCGCGAAGCGAGTCGACGAGAAGCGTGTCATCACGATCGTGGGAGGCAGAACGGCAGTCACACGCCTCTTGACCGCAATCGCCCGCTGTTCGTCGTTCTCGTCGCGTGCATCGTCCTCTTCGGTAGCGCCTCCGGTCTCCACTATAGCGTCTGGACGACGCTGCTTTTCCGTACTTACGACGATATCAGAACCGCGCTCAGGTGGCCGGATTGGGCTACTGACCTGATCACACTTTCGCCACGGGATTAGACGGATGCCGATACCACCACCGTTACCGATTCGCTAGCAACATCATCGACGCCTCAACGATCGCTGCGATACAACCGCCGAATTCGGTGTAATTGCCGGGAGTTAATGGGTCAGGTCATCTACAGCAGGCGCAGCGCAGTATTTAATAGACCTGTTCGTCCAATCGAAGGCCTTGCGTAATCTGCGAGAGAAGGCCGTCGGGTGTTGCTATTGCCGTTTTGATTCGTGTGATCCAAGACGCAACTACGTTAGACGAGGTCAGCGACCGCTTCCATTGTCGTCGCCTTCTGGGTCTCAGTCATCTCGTTAACAAAGCCGAGGCGAACAGCGTCGACGCCCTCAATGCTTGCGTACTCCTTGATCCACATCCGTACCTCCTCGGGCGTCCCTGCGGCCGCGAGTTCGTCCAGTAGTTCGTCGGGGAGGGCGGCGGCCATCGCGTCGGTATCGCGATCCTGCCACGCCTCTCGGACTTCCTCGACAATCTCGGGATAGCCCTGTTCGGCGACCGAATTGCCGTAATAGGGTCCGTAGGCACCTAGCATGAATGCGATGTTTGACCGTGCCTTCGATCGCGCGGTCTCGCGGTCCTCGCTGGCGATAGCGCGGACGATCGGGGCGACGCGCAAATCGTCGAGGCTCTTGTCAGCCAGTTCCGCGCCGCGCTCTAAGTCCTGGAGGCGCTCTCGGAGGCCGTCTTTCGTGAACATCTGTGGCGCCCAGCCGTCGCCGAAGCGGCCGGCCATCTCGGTCGCTTTGGGACCGAGCGTAGCGAGGTCAATTGGCGGTGGACTCTCGGGAGTCTGGCGATCGTAATTGAGCCCTTCGATGTCGAAAATCTCGCCCTCGTAAGCGGGATTGCCGTCCTCGTAAACCGAGCGAATGACCTCGATAGCCTCGCGGGTCCGCCGGAGCGGCCGGTCGAACTCGAGGCCGTGCCAGCGTTCGGTAATCGCAGGCGAACTCGGGCCGAGGCCGAAGCGGAACCGTCCGTCAGAAGCGTCGTGCAACGTTAGCGCCGTCTGTGCGAGCATCGCAGGCGAACGTCCGTACGGCGAGATGACGTCGTTCGAGATCCCCAGTTTGTCGGTCCGGTCAGCGGCTAGCGTCAGCGGCGGCACGATGTTCCAGCCGGTCGTCTCGCCGACCGAAATTCGGTCGAATCCTAACTCCTCAGCTTGGACAGCGCGCTCGGCGATGTCCTGCGGACGTTCGTAGTCGTAAAGTCGTACCAGTAGATCCAGTTTCGCGTTCATGAGTCTCTTCTCCGCGTCGGTAGCGTCGATTGATTGTCCGCCATCACCCGTTACCGCGTTACATGTTCACATAAAGTCAATCATTCTCGGCAGCCAGCGTTGATGTGGCAGTGTTCAGATATAGTTGAAGAAGTGAGGCGTACGGTTTTCAAAGCGATTTTTGTCCGGAAACGCACGTCTCTGACGTCCTGTTCTTCATTGATTCTGATCATTCACTAAACTATATCTATGACCATATATTCTCAATTTCAGGGCGCTCAAACGCGAGTGATAGTTATCTGCTCTCGAGCGTGTCTACAGCCTCGGCAGGCTCGACGTCGTGATCGCCGAGACGGTTCGCTGCGAATTGCCACGCCAGTGCGGCGAGTTCGGGATCGGTCTGCTTGTAATGGACGGAGAATTTGGTCAGTGAAACGGCAATCGGGAGGTCTCCCTGCTGGTCAATGAGAGGCACCACCGGCATTGGTTGCGGCTTTGCATATAGCCCATCACCGCCAGTGGCAGTCCGTGGTTCGTCGAGAGGAAGTAGTAGCGACAGGGTCATCTGGGGGATGACTACCTGCCGCACACCTGTATTCCAGAGTTATCTACAAAACAATAGCTCCAATACGCTTTGAAGCCTCGAGAAAACGCCGTCCAGAGGCCAGCGTTGAGCCCCATCCGATATCAATGGGTATCGACTTGGATGGGTCCGAAATCGGGTTTGGCAATCTGGGTATTGGCTTCACGTCGGGACGTGATTCGATCTCGGACAACGAGGGACCGTCTGTCTCGGGTCGGGCGGATTCTGTCGGGTAACGACTGAACCACCCGAACAGTCAAGCCCGAGCCAACACCTCGATCGCACTCCTTCGTGCTGGAAAAGCGAAGTAGGAGGGTGTCCAGAACCAACACTCGCAGCTTGAAGCAGTAGTTGACGGTCCCAGTCCCGAGGTGCGGGCAAACGTCTGTACGCTCGGTGCGAACGCCGATGTCCCGGCTTCAGTTGAGACACTCCGCGACCCTCGAATGAACGGTCTCAACGACACTGTCGGAGATCACGCGGCGAGTGCTCTTCAAGAGTTCTCGAGTGAATAGGGCAGGTCGCCATCAGAGCTAGTGCAAAAATAGATCTAGTGTGAGTTATCGGAGATGACCTACTCCACAATGCCGATGATCCATCGCCACCGCTGTTCGACGGTACCCTCGATATCTGCGAGCAACGCACGCGCCTTCGTAACGCGCTCGTCGACGGCGAGTTTCGGATAGAGACGCGCCGCCATCGTCGGAATGGCGTGGAAACGCCGAACGTCCTCAGCCGTCGTCGCAAAGCACCAAGTACCCGTGGTGACGGTAAACTCGTCGGCGAGCGCCGCCTCGACCGCATCGGCGCCCGTTGGCGACCGCGATTCCCGATCGAGGTCCGCGAAGACGTCTGTTCCGTCGGAATCGACCCAACCAAGCGGCGCAACGGCACCGACGACCCCGTCCGGACGCAGGACGCGTGCAGCCTCCCGCGCCGCGACTGCGGGGTCGGGGACGAGAAAGAGCGACGCGGTAAACGCGACGCCGTCGAACGAGTTGTCGACGAACGGCAGGTGATCGAAATCCGCCTCAATCCGCGGCGCAGCCTCGAGTTCGCGTAGCATCTCGCGGCTGATGTCCAGCGCGACCGTTCGCTGTACCCGCTCGGCGAAAACGTGCGTGCTCACGCCAGTGCCGGCACCGGCGTCTAAGACAGTGTTGACGGGGCCGTCCGCTCGAGCCAGCAATTCGGCGGCCAGCAGCTTGGCGAGTGCGGTGAACCGGCCGGTTCGCTGCTCGTAGGCGTCGTAGGCGGAGACGCTGTCGTCGAAGTTTGTCCGAACAACGGCTTTCATATGCTCCGATCGACCGACGACGGAATATGTATTCCCATCGGTCGAGCCCCTTGTGATAGGAGAGACGCGATAGTAGGCGTTAGAAATAACTTCTCATTTTGGGAGCAGACAGTCGATCAAGAGCGGTATCGATCGCTGTTGTCAGCCCAGAAAGCGAGTCGTAGAATCGGTTGGGACGTGTTGATTAAAGCCGTCTCCAGCACTCTTCGACCGGATTACGTTTCGGTGAATATGCTGGTAACGTGACGAGGGCGAGGTCGTCACGGGCCGCGAGGCCAATGACGGCCGATACCTAAAATATGACACTTCATCGAGCACGACGAGTAGATCCTCTTCATATTATTCAGAAAATATAGGAATGAAATGTTTCACGTGACCCGCGGTGACATACTCGGAGAATTGTGAGAAGAAGTACTCGCTATCTTTGGTAATCGATCCTAAGAGACACGTTCAGTCGCGTTGTCCGGACAAATTTCTTGGTTTGATCGATACAGACTACTGTGGGATCCATTTCCTGCCGCTTTTTTTCCAGTTCCTCGCGGAACGTTTCTTGTTCCTCAGCTTCAGATTCGGCGGCTGTACGGCGTGGTTTTTGGCAGGTCAATCCCGCTTCTTTGAGCAACCACCGGCAACTCGGGATTGAGTACTCGACACCATACGTCTCGTCAAGATACTGCTGGACGAGCGACGGCGTCCACGCCGGCGCGTCAAAGCCAACTTCATCGGGAGACTCGTGAACTGTTTTCTCGAACTCTTTTTGATATTTTCTGAAAATTTCGCGTTCTCCCAGATCGGTTAGTATCAGTAACGGCATGTACAAGCGACTCGTCAGTGTCGTGTCGCGTGAGCCAGCTATAGATTGTTCGTCGCTGAACGACGTACCACTCGGCTAGTTCAGTCTGTGTGAGGCCGTTTTTGTATGCTATTGCTGCTAATCGCCGTTGTGTCGGCTTTTTTCCTTCCACATTGTCGAGTGGATCTCGTAGTTCCTCGACAGGGATTTCGTCGAGATTATCCACTACATCCACGGCCCTATCTGAGTGGAAAGTTCTAACGGTTACTTGGCAGTCCAGGAAGTCTACATCGGAGAACAGGCACGCCCAGTCGAACCTTGCAAAGCCGGTCGCTCGGAACTCGGCTCGATCGCTCGTGCGTCAACTGTCGTCCCGTAGGTTCCCGCAGGCGGCGTATTATTGAATTGCGTCTCGAGACACGGGCGACGCTCCTGCGATGCCAGCCGATGAGTGCAGTTGTTGTCGGATGTTGCTCGTCGACGTAGTCGAATATCACTTCGAGTGTCTCTGCGTAACTCATCGCCCGCCGAATATTGGGACGATCGAACGGGCCATGCAGGTGCATCGATGGTTCAGAATGAGCATCGACGCGTTTCGATTCGCTATCGCGGGATATGGTCCATCGACTACAGTATCAGCACTGTCGGAGCCGAGTTGCCCACGCCCTCGAGAGGAGGTTCTTACGCGGGCATGTGAAGAATTTGATGAGTGCCCGGGGAGGGCTCCGAACCACGGAAAGACGAACGGGGTGAGTCTTTCCTGCCTTCACCTCGCTTCGCTCGGTGAAGACCACCGGGCTCGAAGCGAACCGGGCATGCTTCTCAGAGTTATCACTCGTCTTCGACTCGTGATTGTATCGAGAAGCATGCCCGGGGAGGGCTCCGAACCCTCGATCTCCGCATGTCCCAGGTTCGAGGCTCGGCAGTCCTCGAGGGACACGGAGGCTTCCAAGGCGAAACCGCACCGAATCTCTGAACCCTATGAGTGCGGCGCTATGTCCAGCTAAGCCACCCGGGCTCGATTACGAGTAGTGGGGTGCATTTCTTTAAGCTTTGTATTCGCAGCCGCCGTGCAACGTCGACCCACGGATTTATCATACGGTGTTACGAACGCCAGTGCATGAGCGTTCCCGGCATCGTCAACTCTACTCTCGATGGCGAAGAGATCGCAGCGCGCGTCTCTCTCGGCAGCGACGACGAGCTCTTCATCACGCCCACACGGACCATCGTCTACCGTGCAGACGGCCTTCTGAGCGACGAATCGGCCGACGAATACCCCCACGACGCCGACAGACTGACGCTCTCCGAAGGTCGTCGCAAGACGAAGTTCACGCTCGAGTACGCCCTCGACGGGGAACGGACGTTTTCGATTCCCTCGAGCGCCACCGACGACGTGTTGCATCCCGTCCTCGCCGGCGTGCTAAACGGAAACGGGATCACCGATCCGGGCGAAACGGTCGTCAAGACCTATCGGTTCAGTGAACTGACCCTGATCATCACGAGCGACCGACTCGTCAAACACATCGGCGGGCCGGTCTGGGACGGAGACTTCGAAGAGTACCACTTCGAGGACGTGACGCAACTGGCATTCGAAGACGGCAGCGTCGCCACCCAGATCGTCCTCACCGTCGACGGGCGACCCCAGCGGATCAAAGCCCCTAACGAGCAAGCGAACGATCTCCGGGAACGGCTGCAACGGGCCCTGTTCGACTACCACGACGTCGGTTCGCTCGAGGAACTCAACGAGGCGGTCGGCGGGGACGACGAGGACGAGACCAATCGCGGAGGATCGGTCGACTTCGGCGGTGGCGTCGACCCCCTCGACGCCGATCCGCCCGAACCGGACGATCACGACGCGACCGTCGAGGCCGCACGCGATGCCGCTGGGTCGGAGAGCACGGACCCGTTGGCCAGCGGCGAAACGGACGGCGTGGCGACAACCGAGTCGGAACGGCAGTCCAACGACAACGACGTCGGACAGTCCGCGTCGTCACAGGCGTCGGCAGCCGCGGATCGCGACCGTGATGAAGTGGGGACCGCTGAGACCGGCTCCCTCTTCGAAGCGAGCGACGACACCAATGCGTCGGCCGGTGCCGCCGATTCCACGGATCATGTCGACGTCGACACCCCCGGAGCCACGACCGGAGCCGACCCCGAACTCCTCGAGCGCCTCGACGCACTCGAGGTGGCGGTCGAGCGCCAGAGCGAGGTCATCGAGCAGCAGGGAGAGACGATCGAGCAGTTGATCGCTGAACTCCGGCAGGGCAGGTAGCGTCGCTTCCGCGCTCCACTGAACGCGAGGTCCGGGAACTGTGAAGTGATCCGGACGCAGTGGCCGATGATGCCCGGTTAGTCCTCGCGTCCGGTCACTTTTCGGATACACGAAGAGCCGAAGGGACCGAGTTCGCCCGCCTCGAGGTCGATGAAGTGGCCGGTCGACAGACCCGAGCCGCAGCGTCGGCAGGCGAACTCACCCTCTCTCGTGACGACGTCCCGTTCGAAGCGCACGTACTGCCGGCTCTTCGGGCGGACGATCCCGTCTTCGCGTTCGATGAGGCCGCGAAGCTCGGCTCGATCGAGTATCGTTCGGGTTACCGTCGGATCGCTCGTGACCGTCTCGAGGCGGTCGATCACTGCGGCCAGCGGAAGCGATTCGTGTTCGAGTCGGGCGAGCAACGCCAGTCCGAGTTCGACGCGGTGATCGTCCGCCTCGACACCGGATTCGCCGTCTCGTACGGTTCGGTCCCCGTCGCGATCCATCTATCTGTGGTGTCGGCTCGGGGCGAATAAACGTTGTTCCTCTCAAATCGAGGTTCGATCTGCAATAGCTATAGCTCGTAGCGGATAATATCGTCCGAATCGCATTCGGGACAGACTTCGGCATCCGCGCTCACATTTTTGCCACAGCGCCGGCATTCGAACAGGGTTTGTTCCCGGTTTCGATTGAAAATGTGTTTTAATTTTATCATAGAGATTCCGTCACGTTATTCGGATGCGATGGAGTCGTCGGTTGAACAGTCGGATCGGCTCCAATTATCGCGAGTACGGCCTTCGCCCGTACCCAACAGCGATCACAGAGAACGGTCATCGCAATACCGGAGTACGAACCGGAGGCGGAGCGGTCTTGACTCATTGAGTTGCTATTTAGGCAGGCGGCACGGCGTCGTTCAACTGGATTCGTCTGGAATCGGACGCGTGTGCTGGCAGTCGACTCGTGAGCGCGTGCGCCCGACCCCGAACCCATGCTCTTCAGGCCCTGTATTGTAGCGGTCCCCGTATATACGTGAGCCAACCGGAGTGAAAGTGGAATTCGGGAACGGCCGTTAGGAGTCAATCAGCTGTTTTCGGCTGTCTTGAGCTGCTTTCCTCACGGCACTCGAGATGGACGTGCTCGCGCTGCGGAGCCTCACGTGGTGAAGAATGCGGTCGTCGCGATACCCGACCCGCCACCGATACTCCGAATGGGACCCCGTACGGCTTGTCAGTCCTCTCGAGAAATCGATTCGTTTCGTGCGGTATCGACGATCGAAACCGGCCGCCTCCTCATCGGCGATCTTCGGTTCACGCCCTGGAGATCTCGAGTCTGCGGTCGTGCCACAGTCTAGTACCGACTGAAACGATTTACACCCTGATCGCACAGCGACCGTGCGCTCAGGTGTGCAGTGACGTTCGGTGGCTCCAATAGCAATTCGGACGCGGTCCCGGGCGTGATCAACTCGGTGCGTTCATCGCGGCTGGTCGAAGCTCCGCTGACAACAGTCGTCACCGAACGGGGAAGAGTTACAGACGGTAGTCGAGAACTCGGTTCCGGAAACGCGATCCATCCGACGGAACGGAGGACGTCCGTGGCTGCGTGAGCGAGTGACCGAGCGCGTGTTCCCGACGCTCTCTCCACTCGTTTGTTCTCGGAAACCTTATCTGACGACACACGGAAATTCCGATATGTACGATTTGACCGGCTTCCAGCGCGACCTGCTGTATACGATCGCTGGCCAAGACGACCCGCACGGCCTCGCGATCAAGGACGAACTCGAGGACTACTACGAGACGGAGATCCACCACGGACGGCTCTATCCGAACCTCGACGAAGTCGTCGACAAAGGTCTCGTCGAGAAAGGCGAACTCGACCAGCGAACGAATTACTACACGATCACGGCTCGCGGTCGGCGCGAACTCGAGGCTCGCCGAGAGTGGGAAGATCAGTACGTCGGCGAGTTGCTCTCCGAATCGGAGTGATGGAGACGATACCGGTACCAGTCGAATCCTCGACTGTCCGAAAGCGGTGAGCGACCCGCCGCTAACGGGACGGAACGTCCCAGATTCCCGTTCTGGCCGACTCGTCGTCCGCAGGTGAATAGTCACCGTCACGTTCGTACTCCTTTCAGCCCCTTCTCTGAACGGCGCTCTCGAATCCAGCGGACACGACTCGGAGAGAAGAGTGACTCCGACCGTTCCCACGGCCTGGGAATCCGCCGGTCGTTGATACCGTTGCTCCACCGCAATCCAAGAGAGGCAATCACACGGCCGGATGTACTCCGGCGGACACAGACCAATGAGTCAGACGATCGTCGGTACGGCTGACGGGGGATCGACCCGGAACGGTGAGCGCGAGACCGCTCCTGAGCGTCGGGAATCCGAGTGTCCGGAATGCGCAGGCTCGATCCACCGCGACGAGGAACGCGGCGAGCGAGCGTGTTCGGAGTGTGGCCTGGTTATCGAGACGGACGAGATCGATTACGGCCCCGAGTGGCGGGCGTTCGACGACGAGGGGGACCGGCGACGGGTCGGCGCGCCGGTGACGGCGCTTCGACACGACAAGGGCCTGAGTACGACCATCGGCTGGGAGGATCGGGACGCCTACGGCAACCAGCTCTCGGGGCGAAAGCGCGAACAGCTCCGGCGGCTGCGGACGTGGAACGAACGCTTCACATCGAAAAACGCCGCGGAACGCAACCTCAAACACGCGTTCGGCGAGATCGAGCGCATGGCGTCGGCGCTCGGGTTACCGAAGCCCTGTCGCGAAACGGCCGGCGTCCTCTATCGCCGCGCCGTCAAGGACGGACTGCTTCCGGGGCGATCGATCGAGGCGATGTCGACCGCGTGTCTGTACGCCGCCGCTCGGCGACACGGCACGCCGCGGACGCTGGTCGCGTTCGCCTCGGTGAGTCGCGTCGAAAAGCTCCCCGTCCAGCGAGCGTATCGCTATCTCTCGGACGAACTCGATCTGCAGATCGAACCCGCCGATCCGATCCACTACCTCCCGCAGTACGCGTCCGAACTCGAGATCAGCGACGACGCCGAACGGGTCGCCCGCGAGATCCTCGAGGCGGCCACGGAGCGGGACCTCCACAGCGGTCGAAGTCCGGCCGGGCTGGCTGCCGCGGCGATCTACGGTGCGGCGCGGCTGACGAACGAACGGATCACCCAGGAGACCGTCGGCGCCGAAACCGGCGTGAGCAAGGTCACGGTCCGAAACCGCTATCGGGAACTGCTGGACGCGTACGGGGAGGCCCGTGATCGATAGATGTTCGGACACCGACTCGAGCGCGAGATTCTCGACGCGCTCGCCGACGGGGAGCCGAGCTACGTCGTCGACCTCGCCGCGACGATAGACGAACACCCGGTCGCGGTCGAGCACGCCTGCGATCGCCTCCACGGGGACGGGGCGGTTCGGCCGATCGGCTGCCGGCGGTACGCGATCACCCCGTCGGGTCGCCGCCGACTCACCGACGCGAACCCGCTACCCGTCGACTCGGAGACGCCGACGGAGACGGAAGGTCGAACGTAGAATCAGTTACTCAGTTGCACGGCGGTCGTATTCGTTCTCGAGTCGTTTATCCCTCGTATCCGGCGTACTCCATGAGGTTCGCGAAGACGTCGGTATCCATCGCGTCGCGATAGACGATGCCGTTGACCATGCCACCGGGGTAGGACTCCCCGTTCATCGCGTGGTTGACCTTGTGGCAGTGCATGAGGTAGATGCCGGGGTCGGCGTCGGCCTCGAACTCGACGGTGTGACGTTCCGCGGGGGCGACGTTAGTGACGTCCTGTTCGTACTGGGCCGCTTCGGGGATCTGTCCGCCGTCTTTCTCCACGAGACGGAACCGGTGGTTGTGCGTGTGCATCGGATGGGACATGTAGCCCGCGTTGACCATGTGGAGGCGAACGGTGTCGCCGTGATCGACGATGATCGGCGAGCCGTCTTCGGGGTGGAGCGTCCGCGGGAGGCTCTTGCCGTTGATCGTGAACACGTCGGGGTTGCGGTTGCGAGGGCTGTAGTCGACGTCTTCGCCCGCGATCTGCCGGTTCACGCGGGAGTCCCAGTCTTTCAGCGTGAAGAAGTACTCCTTGTCCGCGGGTTCGTACCCCTTCGGATCGACGCGGAAGATGCCGTACATCCCCATGTCGATGTGCCGGTGGGTCTGATAGTGACAGTGGTAGAGGTGCGTTCCCGGAACGTTCGCGGGAATCGTGTAGGTGTGTTTTTCGCCGGGATTGACCGTGATACCGGTCGTCGTCGGGACGCCGTCGTTCTTCCAGGTTTTCTGCGACCCGTGGAAGTGAAGCGTGTGCGGCATATCGGCGTCCGTATTGTCCAACGTCACCTCGATGTCGTTGCCCTCGGTCGTCCGGAGGATGGGGCCCGGAACGCTCGGCTTCCCGTCGTCGGCTTTGAACGCCCAGACCTTCGGCAGTTCCACCGGGCCGCCCATCGAATCCATCGGATGAACGGCGTGTCGGGATGCAACCGACTGCAGCGTGACGCTTCCATCCTGGTCGTCGACCTGGACGACTTCCGGGGAACTCGTCCACGGCAGCTCTGAGCCGGACTCGTCAGCGGATTTCTCGGACGAATTCGACGGAGTCGAGTCCTGCGTGGCCCCCTGACTCATACAGCCGGCCAAGCCGGTCAGTGCCGCAACGCCGCCGGTCGCAGCAACGAATTCCCGTCGCGATATCCCCAGTCCGGGCGCGCCAATACGATCACTCATAACAACTCCACGTACGAAGTACCGGCGTATAACGGGTCGAGCCGGTTCTTACGGATCGGGAAGTCACGAGAACATGTTCACGGGTTCTTTATAAACGAAACGACGGCGAACCGCCGAGATCGTCGTCCAGTAGGGGACTCCCCCGAACCGAGGCCACCACTGTCAGCGACTCGTGGTCTCCGCTTGCGGTCGATTATTCGGTCCAGACCGTCTTCCGGTTGACGAACTCGAGCATCCCCTCTCGAGCGAGTTCGCGGCCGTAGCCCGACTCCTTGACGCCGCCGAACGGGACGCGCGGATCGGATTTGACGAGCTGATTGATGTAGACGCAGCCGGCGTCGATTTCGCGGGCGAGGCGTTGACCGCGAGCGCGGTCGGTCGTCCAGATACTCGCGCCGAGGCCGAACTCCGTGTCGTTCGCCTTCGCGAGGAGTCCGTCCGCGTCGTCGATCTCGTAGACGGCGGCGACGGGACCGAACGTCTCCTCGCTGTCGGCCGGACATCCCTCAGGGACGTCTGCGAGCACCGTCGGCGGATAGAACGCGCCGTCGCGGTCCATCGGCTCGCCGCCGGTGAGCACGCGAGCACCGGCCTCGGCGCTCGCTTCGACCTGTTCGTGGAGGTCTTCCATCAGGTCTTCGCGAGCCTGCGGACCGACGTCCGTGTCCTCGTCCATCGGGTCCCCCACGGTGAGCGATTCGACCTCGGCGACGAATTTCTCGAGGAACTCGTCGTAGACGTCGGTGTGGACGAGAAAGCGCTTCCCCGCGATACAGGACTGCCCGCCGTTCTGGTTTCGCGCCCACGCGCCCGTCTCGGCCGCGTCCTCGAGGTCGGCATCGTCGAGGACGACGAACGGATCGCTCCCGCCCAGTTCGAGGACGGACTTCTTGAGCTGATCGCCGGCCGTCGAGGCGACCGCGCGACCCGCCGGACCGCTGCCGGTGACGGTCGCGGCCTCGACGCGCTCGTCCTCGATGACGTCGTCGACCAGATCGGACGGAATCAGCAGCGACTGGAAGACGTCCTCGGGATACCCGGCCTTGCGGAACACGTCCTCGATGGCCCGCGCGCAGCCGGGAACGTTCGAGGCGTGTTTGAGCAGCCCGACGTTTCCCGAGGTGAGGTGCGGCGCCGCGAATCGGAAGACCTGCCAGAACGGGAAGTTCCACGGCATCACCGCTAGAATAGGGCCGAGCGGGTCGTAGACGGTTTTGACGTCCGATCCCGGCGGGCTCGGATGGGAGTCCGCCTCGAGGTAGGCGCTCCCGTGTTGGGCGTAGTGGTCACAGACCCACGCGCACTTCTCGATCTCGGCGAGCGCCTGCGAGATCGGTTTTCCCATCTCGCGGGTCATCGTCTCGGCGTACTCGCGCTCGTTCTCGCGAAGGACGTCGCCCGCCGCCGCCAGCAGTTCCTCGCGCTCCCGAACCGGACGCTCGCGCCACTCCTCGTAGGCCGCGGTCGACCGCTCGAGGGCATCCTGGACGTCGGATGCGGTGTGTTCCTCGACCGTCTCCTCGCGCTCGCCGGTGGCCGGATTGATCACTTGCATACATATGAGTGTGTATGGCGAAGACGAATAGTGTTTACGTCATTCCCGCTGAGACGTCCGGGCTGAGTCGTCCGCCGGTCGCTCTCGGAACCACCGGGTCGGATGGATCACGCCGAACGAGTTCGTCCGCACGTACAAGTGGAAGAACCGTCTCAATTCGTTCATGGCAACGGTCACATCGGTAGACGCGCTCGAGGAGACGCCACACGCCGAGGTTTTCGACGAACGGAACCCGCGAACGGTGCGATTACGCCTCGAGGCAGACGATCGCGTGCCCGCGCATCGCCATCCGGAGTCGAACGTCGTCCTCCACCTCCTCGAGGGAGCCGTCGACCTCACGCTCGGCGACGACAGCTACGCCCTCGAGTCGGGGGATATCGTTCGGTTCGACGGCGATCAAGAGATCTCCCCGCACGCGGTCGATGACAGTACGGCGCTGCTCGTGTTCGCGCCGAAAACGGACTCGTAACGAACGCCCAGTTCTCGCTTGGCCGAACGAGTGAGCGACGATGCCACCGCTCACCCGACCGTCGTCGCGACCCCTTTGGTCTGCCGATAATCGCTCGCGAGCAGCGCCTCGAGTCGCGCGACGATCGCCTCGCGATCACCCTCGACCCACTCCGCGGGATCCTTTATCGGGACGACCATGAAGCCGCGGCCACGGATCTCGGCGGCGTGGAGCGCTCCCATCTCGAGGTCGAATCGCCGTCGCTGCGTCGTGTACTCCCGGAGGACGCGGTCTGTTGCCCGGGCTCCGACCGGCAGAAGGATGTGGGCGTTGATCGCGCGGAGTTCGGCGTCGAAGAAGCGCTCGAGGTCGGCGTACGCTTCGGCGGTCGGTGCCTCCCCGTCCGGCAGGCTGCACATGTGGACGTAGCTCAGAAAGCAGTTCTCGAGGACGGGTTCGTCCCGTGGGCCGCTCGCGAAGCCCGTCTCGCGAAGAGCGTCCTGGAGCGCGAGTCCGCCCTCGGTCTCGGTGAACGGGACGCCGGTGGACTCGCCGCCGTGGATACCGGGGTAGTCGCCGATCACGTGGAAATCAGCGTTAGCGTCTCCGTAGCCGAAGACGGCCGTTCGATCACCGGGGTCGGAACGGTCGAACGGCGGGCGGAGTCCGAACGGATTGCTCGTCCTGTCGGTCACGTTTCGCACGACCGGGAGAAGGCCGTCAGCGATCAAAACCCCAGCGATCGCGGCGGGTCGATCCGGAACCGACGTGGTTCAGTCCCCGTCGAACTCGTCGCGTCGGTCGAATGGCGGTGGGTTTATACTCCGCTCGCGTGTCTCGTGTCGTACATGTATCAGGTGGGGCACTACGGTGGTGCGCTCGCGGCGTACGCGCCGCTTGGCACCACCGTCGCCCTGGGTGGATACGGCGAGATCGCCATCGTCGGCGGTCTCGTCTGCGTCGCCCTATCGACGGTACCGGACTACGACCACCGGCTGCCGCTGATCGAACACCGCGGGCCGACCCACACGATCCTTTTCGCGCTACTCGTCGGGGCCGGGCTCGCGGCGCTGACCGCCGTCCTCGTCGACGCCTCTTCCGCGTTCGTCGACGCCGGCGTGGTGAGCTTCGCGTTCCTCGTCGGGTTCGTCTCGATCGGCTCGCACCTCCTCGCGGATGCGCTGACGCCGATGGGAATCCGTCCGCTCTGGCCCCTCTCGCGCCGTCGGTACTCCCTCTCGGTGACGACCGCTGCGAACCCGATCGCCAACTACGGACTGCTCGGACTGGGCATCGTCGCCGTTCTCGCGGGAATCGGGATCGTCGTCGTCTTCGGCTGATTCGTCCCTCACAACGCGACTCCACTGCTACGGTGAGAGCGCATCTGACGCCTCGCTCGAGGCAGACCCCCGCCGGGTGAGCACGACTCCGGCGACGAACGCCGCCAGGAGCGCGACGGTAGCGGCGAGGTACGGGACCTCGAGGGTAGGGTTCGCCGCCTGTCGACCGAAGAAGAGAACGACGACCGCGAGCGGGGGTGCCGCGAGCAGTGGAATCACGGCCCGTCCGGTAAAGCGCCGGCGACCGACCATCGCGGCGACGATGGCCGCGCCGAGCAGCGTGAGACTGACGGCGTACATCGTCAGTTGCATCGTCGGCGAGTACGTCGCGATCCCGGCGTCAATAACGGGACTGAGGACGAGGTGCGCCGGGATCGCGACGATCCCGAGCGCGAGTGCGGCGGTAACGTGAGCGCCCGTCAGCCGCGGTGTCCACACGAGGACGGTGGCGATCAGGAACAGCGTGAAGATAGTGACCGCCGTCCAAAAGTGCAGCGAGAGGATGTCCATCGTGTACTGCTTGACCGTCTGCCGGCCGAGCGCGACCTGGACCGGCGTGAGGACCATTCCGGCCACGACCAGTCCGGTGACCCGCCGGTCGACGTCGGGGAGACGCCACGCCGCGAGCGCGGAGCCGACGATGGCGAACCCGGCAAACATCGAGACGAATCGGTGGAACCACTCGTAGAAACTCGGCATGCTCCCCGGCAGCAGGTTGTACGGCCCGGCGTCACACCGGGGCCAGTTGGCCTCGCAGGCCAGCCCCGAACCGGTGGCCTTCGCCGCGACGCCCAGCAGAATCGTCGCCGCGACCAGCGCGAGCGTTGCGGTCAGCAGGTGCGGATAGCCGAACCGATCGATCAACGACCGAAGTCTCGAGTCGGGCGCGTGATTGTCGTACGACACGGGCGTTCTGTCGAGGGTTAGGACGGCCCGTACTTATGTTGACCGAGTCGTCCGATTTGACGAGAATCGGCTGCTCGGCGTGCGATCGGGTTTGTACGGGCTTTCAGACGGTCTGCTGTACCGACGGTCACTTCCGCTTCGAACGCTCACGCCGATCGGCTGCACGGTGTTCGCCGCATTCAAGAACCGTCCTCGCCAGCACCCGACATGGACAAACGCGAGCGACTCGAGGCCTCCCTCGAGTCAAACGGGCTCGATTCGATCTGGTTCGCCCGGCCGAACTCGTTTGCGTGGCTCACCGGCGGCAACAGCGTCATCGATCGCGAGGGCGATACCGGCGTCGCGGCCGCCGGCTACGACGGTGACGAACTCGTGATCGTGACGAACAACATCGAAGCCGACCGCATCGCGGCCGAGGAACTGCCGGATCTCGAGGCGAGCGAGGTCTCGGTCGAACGGTTCCCCTGGTACGCGTCGTCGCTGACCGAAGCCATCACCGACCGCATCGGGAGCGACGAGCGGGCCGCGATCGACGTCGAACTGCCGGGGTTCGAGCGCGTCGATCCGACGTCGCTCCGTCAACCGCTGACCGAGCGGGATCGCGACCGCTATCGCGACCTCGGCGGCCAGACGGCGTCCGCCGTCGAGTCGGTCTGTCGGGAACTGCAGTCCGGCGACACGGAACACGAGGTCGCATCCGCGTTGCGAATCGCTCTCTCAGCTCGAGACATCGAAGCGCCGGTCGTCCTCGTCGGTGGCTCGGAACGGGCACAGCGATACCGCCACTACACGCCGACCGGGGCCGAACTCGGCGACTACGCGCTCGTCTCCGTGACCGCCCAGCGCGCCGGCCTTCACGCGAGTTGCACCCGGACCGTCGCCTTCGATCCCCCGTCGTGGCTCGAGGAGCGCCACGAGGCCGCCGCTCGCGTGGAAACGACGGCACTGGCGGCGACGCAGACGGCGGCGACGAGCGACGGCAACGCGAGCGAGAGCGGGGGGACCGCCGGCGATGTCTTCGCCGCCATTCAGGGGGCCTACGACGCGGTCGGCTACGACGGCGAGTGGGAACGCCACCATCAGGGCGGAGCCGCCGGCTTCGCCGGTCGCGAGTGGATCGCCGCGCCGGACCACGACGCGCCGGTCGAAGCGCCGATGGCCTACGCGTGGAACCCGACGGTTCAGGGCGCGAAGAGCGAGGATACCGCACTGGTCACCGACGAGGAAATCGAGGCGCTGACGGCGACGGATCGCTGGCCGACGACGACCGTCTCCGCGGTCGACCGTGACGTCGAACTCGAGCGACCGGACGTGCTCGAACTCGAGGAGTAACGGACAAGGGGAGGGACGCCGTCCGATGAGTTATTCGTCGTCAGCCCGGGCGTCGGAATCGTCGCTTTCGCCCTCGCCGACGTGGTCGCTCTCGTCTCCTTCGTCGGAGTCGGTATCGACGGTGTCGATCTGCACGTCGTCCTCGAACTCGATGATGTCGGCGTCCGGGTCGGTATCGGGATCTGCATCCGTCGCTGCGTCGTCGTCGCTCGTCGGTGCCGTGTCGTCGACGGTGATCGTCACCGGTTCGACGTACTCCTCGAGTTCGGCTCGGGCGTCGCGATCGTCCTCACGGTCGAGGACGCGATCGAGCGTGAAGATGGTGTTCAGCTCTCGTTGCACCTGATCGACGACGCCGCCGACGAGTTCGCTGGGCTGGATCGCGGTGTACTCGTAGGGGTTGTTCCCGGCCCCCTCGCTGGCGCGTTTTTCGCGCGAGACGCGGCCTTCCTCGTGGAGTTCCGCCAGCGCCTCGCGAACCGTGCTGGGATAGAGCCCGGTCCCCGTCGCGACCTCTTCGGAGGTACGTCCGGGGTCCGCCAGCAGGTAGACGTAGATCTTCGCGCGAGTTTCCGTGTCAAGGATCCACGAGAGCAGGTCGACGATCCGCTGATCGAGCTCCTCGACGGCCGGGTTTCGGCCGGCCTCGCGCTCGACGACATCGTCCGGTCCCTCGAGCGATTCGTCTCCGTCATCGGTATCGACCGGATGCTCGTCCGTGTCGTCGGACCTCATGTGGGTTCTCGTACAGGATGAGGCCTCGAGCGGAGTTAAACCTTTGTGGGGCCGACTCGGCACCGTTCGGAGACGGTCATCGGAGTGACGCGCGGCGGTTTCGATGCGACTTCCGCCCGAAATCGCACGCCTCAGTCCGTTTCGCTCCGTGCTGGTTCAGCTTATAGATTGTACCGCAGCTATTTATTATAGCGATTTGAGGAGATCGTTCTAATCCGGAAGGACTATTACCTAATTTCAAATTCTCATATTGAAGGGTATGACTGGCATATTTCGGTCGACATGGCGACAATACCGGTCAGTTCCAATCGTTTATCGAATCGGAGCAGCGTTCGTTCTCGGTGCTCTGGTTGGACTAATAGCCGGTCAACCGGCGACGTCACTGCAGCCGGTTGGAGATCTGTTCGTCCGATTACTCGAGATGATCATCGTGCCCATCATTATCTTCACACTGTTGATGGCGACGCGAGAACTCTCCCCGAAGAATTTGGGGAGGGTCGGCGGGCAGGTCGTGCTCCTGTATATCGCAACGACGGTCGTCGCGATCGCGATGGGGCTCGGTGTAAGCAATCTCATCGATCCCGGGACGGGGATGACCATAGAGGAGACGGACGTCCAGACCGAACAGACCCCGTCGCTCGTGGATCAGGTATTCAATATCGTTCCTGCGAATCCGTTCGCTGCGATAGCCGAGGGGAACATCCTCGCGATCATCTTTTTCACGCTCATCTTCGGCCTCGGGATGACGATGGTGCGAGCGGAAGTCGAACCGGACTCGGCGGTTCGAAACGGCATCGACACCATCTTCGACGTCGTCGACGCCGGAGCGGAGGTCATGTTCAAAATCGTCTGGGGGATCATGGAGTTCGGCGTCATCGGTGTGTTCGCGCTCATGGCGGCGTTGTTCGGGGAAGTCGGCGTGCAAGCGATTCGGGCGTACTTCTCTCTCTCCATGACGCTCGTGATCGCTGTCGGCCTCCAGATCACCCTCGTCTATCTACTCCTGCTCATCCGAGGGGCAGTCGGTGCGTCACCAGTGGACTTCCTCCGTGGTATCAAGGAGGCGCTCATCACGGCGCTCAGTATCCGGTCGTCCACCGCGACGCTCCCCGTCACGATGTCGGACGCCGACGAGAACCTCCGCGTCGAAGAGCGCGTGTACGGCTTCTCGCTCCCGCTGGGCGCGACCGTCAATATGGACGGGACGTCGATGTACCTCGGCATCGTCGCGGTCTTCGCCGCGAACATGGTCGGCGTCTCCCTGACGCTGGCCGAACAGTTCGCCATCCTGCTCACCGCACTCCTCGCGAGTATCGGCACTGCGGGCGTTCCCAGTGCGAGCCTCGTGATGATGACCGCGGTGTTGACGCAGGTGGGACTCCCGCTCGAGGTCATCGGGATGATCGCGGGTATCGACCCCCTGCTCGATCGCCTTCGGACGATGAACAACATCGCGGGCGACCTCGCGGTGACCACGGTCGTCGCGAAGTGGAACGACGCGATCGATCTCACGAGCGGCGTCTGGGCCGACGCACCGGCCGAGTTCGGTGACGAGTCCGTGAGTGCGACGGACGACTGAACGAGACCGCGACGGACGACTCTCCGTGGCATCCGAATCGAGACGAACCGATCGGTGGTCGTACGCGTGAACTCGTACTCGGCGCTACGAAAGTTATCTTCGGTCGCTCACCCCTCGAGCGACCGCCACGAACCTACTGCGTCTGCAAGATGAGCGACTCACACAGCGCGTCGGGCCCCTCCTCCTCGAGCAGGCGGCGCTGCCGATCCGCGCCGCTTTCCCGTTCGTACACGTCTCTGATACCGTCGACGCCGAGGCGCTCGCACTCGCGGTCGACGAGTTCGCCCAGCTCGACGGTTCCCTCGAGGTCGCGGTCGATGAACGAGGCGTCCTGTCCGTGACGGATCGCTCGCCACTTGTTCTCGTCGAGCAGTTCCCGGCGGTGTCGGTGGCCGCTCGCGCCGTCTTCGTACTCCTCGGCGAGGGCCTCGACGAGCGCGTGGGCGTACTCGACGAACGCCAGCACGATGTCGGGGTCGGCCTGCCCGTCCGGGGTGCGCAGTTCGACCGTGCCGTGGGCGGTGTGGGGCCGAACGTCGTACCAGAGTTCGCCGCGGTCGTTGATCGACTCGGTCTCGAGCATCAGCCGCTCGAATCGGTCGAACGCTTCGAAGTCCTCGAAGTGAGTCGGCATGCCGGTGTTGGGCAGCGCCTCGAAAATCTTCGCGCGGGCGGACTGGAGCCCGGTGTCGAACCCGTTCCAGTAGGGCGAGTTCGCGGAAAGCGCGAGCATGATCGGCACGTACCACCGCAGTTCGTTAGCGATCCAGACCGCCTTGTCGGCGTCGTCGACGCCGACGTGGACGTGGACGCCCGCCGTCGTGTTTCGGTGTTGTGGGTACTGAATCCGATCGAGCTGCGAGCGATAGCGGGGTTTCTCCGCGTGCTCGAGTTCTTGCCACTTCGCGAGCGGGTGGAGACCGGCGGCGGCGATGCGATAGCCGTGGTTTTCGGCGTGTTCGACCAGCGCCCGCCGGATTTCGAGCAGCGAATCGCGGGCGTCACCGGGGTCCGCTATCAGCGGCGTCTGGGTCTCGATGACGAACTTGAACAGTTCGTGATCGAGTCGGCCCTCGAGGATCTCGGGCGGGTCGTGTTCGTAGACGAGTTCGTCGGTCCCGCTGGTCGGGCGGCCGTCGGCGTCGACGACGAAACACTCCTCTTCGATCCCCAGCGTTCCCATGCGCGTAAACGATTCTCGCGACCCGCGTTCCATCGTGTCGTGCTTTCGTCCCCGATAGTAAATACGATTTGGAGTCGGTGCGTCCGACCGGCTCCTAGCCCAGGTTCTCGCGCGGGGATCAGGACGCGACGGTTTCGGCCTCGGGCTCGAGGCCCGCCTCGTCCTCGCGAAGCTTGAACTTCTGGATCTTACCGCTGGGATTCTTGGGGAGTTCGTCGACGAAGTAGTACGTCCGCGGGCGCTTGAAATCGGCGAGTCGATCGCTCTCGAGCGCGAACGCGTCGAGAGCCGCCCCCTCGACGCCGTCGGCCACCACGTACGCGACGATCCGTTCGCCCCACTCCTCGTCGGGTTCGCCGACGACGGCCGCCTCTTCGACGGCGTCGTGGGCGAACAGCACGTCCTCGACTTCGGCGGGATAGACGTTCTCGCCACCGGAGACGATCATGTCGTCTTTCCGGTCGACGACGTAGAGGTAGCCGTCCTCGTCCTGGTAGCCCAGGTCGCCGGTGTAGTACCACGTCGTCCCGTCGGCCTCGCGCAGCGACTGCGCGGTCGCCTCGGGGCGGTTCCAGTACTCCCGCATCGTACAGGGGCTGGCGATCAGTATCTCGCCGATCTCGCCCTCGTCGACTTCTCGGTCCGGATCGGCATCGGGCTCGACGATCCGTAGCCGGTGATTGAGCCCGGGCAGCCCGGCCGAGCCCTGCTTCGAGAGCTGGTCTTCTGGCGGCTGGAAGACGCCCGCGGGACCGATCTCGGTCATGCCGTAGGCCTGAAGGTAGTCGTCACAGAGGTGTTCCCGACAGTTCTCGAGCACCTGTTCGGGCATCGGTGCCGCGCCGTAGAGGCCGAGCCGGAGCGAGGAGATATCGACGTTCATCTCGGCGGCGGTCATCGAGAGCGCGTTCCAGGCGGTCGGTGCCGCGAACAGGAGCGTCACGTCGTGGGTTTCGATCGCCTCGAGCACCGCCTGTGGTTCGAACTCGTGGTGGATGACGTTCGCCGCGCCTCGATGGACGCGCGGGAAGAGGTTGCAGTGGAGTTCGGCGCAGTGATACAGCGGCATCATCGACAAGCCGACGTCGTCGCGAGTCATGTTCGCCTCCGCGATGCACAGGAGGTTGTGCTCGACCATGTCTCGGTGTTCGTGGACGACCCCTTTCGGACGCCCCGTCGTTCCCGACGTGTAGATGAAGGCGTACACGTCGTCCTCCGTGACATGAGCGTCGGGTTCCTCGGGCGAGCCCGACTCGAGCATCTCGTAGAATCCGCTCGCGTACTCCGGTATCGCCTCGCGGTCGTCGTCGATGAACACGTACTCCCCGACGGACTCGAGGTTCGGTCGTGCCCCCTCGACGGCCTCCCGCGTTTCGGACTCGAAGAGGACCATCTTCGCCTCGGCGTCGTTGACGATGTACTCGATCTCGCCCGCCGGGAGGCGGAAGTTCAGCGGGGTGAAGACGGCACCGATCTTCGCGCACGCGTAGACGGTGAGCGCCATCTCCGAGCCGTTGTACAGCACCGTCGCGACCCTGTCTCCCTTCTCGATTCCGGCCTCGAGCAAGGCGTTCGCCAGCCGATTTACCCGCTCGTCGAACGCCGCGTAGGTCCAGTACTGGTCCTTCCGCGGATAGACGATCGCGTCGCGCTCGGGGTAGCGATCGACCGTCTGCTCGAGGGTGTCACCTATCGTGGGATGGTCTGACATGCCAATGGACCGTACCACGGATGTCCTTATATTTTCTAGTGAGAATAGTACGGGTTAGTGTCGAGGGCGGTGACGAAACCGACCGATCCGCCTTCGATTTGCCAGGATTCGCTCGATGCTTGGTCGACCGAGAGGAAGCAGAAACGGCTCACGTTTCCGATCCGGACGGAGACGATCGACCGGTGTCCGAGAGGCGAGTAATCGAGAGCACCAATCCAACGGTCCCGACCGAAGCCAGAAGCAAGAACCCGTGGTCGAACGAGCCGTACTCGGCGAGCGTGCCGATGAGCAGGGGCGACGTCGCACCGACGACCATCCAGCCCGCCTTCAACGTTCCCAGCCCCGTTCCCTGCATATCGTCGGGGAGCGAGTCCGCGATATACGTCTGCGTGACCACGCCACAGCCGTTCCAGCTACTGATGAGAACCGTAACCGCGACGAGCGGACCGAGACCGGTAACGAAGGGTAACAACCATAGTCCGGTGACGCAGCCGCCGAAATACAGGACGAGCGTCGGGCGCGCGCCGAACCGGTCGAGCATGGTTCCCGAGAAGGGCTGTATAACCGCCCCGACGGCGAAGAACAACCCGAACAGCGTCGCTGCGACCGCCGGAGAGATCCCCTTCTCCACCGCGAGATACGTCGGATAGAATGAGGAAAACCCCTGTATCACGAAGGAGGCGGTGACCTGAACCGCGACGACGATCGGGATGGACTCGCGAGTGATCCCGCTTTTGATCCGCGCGAGCGTCTCGCTCGAGAGTTCGTCGACCGCGCTTTCCCCGCTCGACGTGCGGTTCGGAACGGCCATCCAGAGTCCGACGGCGACGACGAGAAAGAGGGGGGTGAACGCACCGATTCCGTACCGCCACGTGGAGTACGACGCGATAACGGCCGCCGCGACGGGAAAGGCCGTGTTTCCGAGGTTCCCCGCAGCCATCGTCAACCCGATGGCCGAGCCGGCCCGATCCGGATAGATGTCCGTGAAGATGGTGAATCGAGTCGGTCCGTAGAGCGCGGTCGCGAGGCCGAACACGATCGTTCCCGCGAACAGCATCCAGACGTTCATCGCCGTGGCGACGACGAGAAGGGTTCCGGCCGAAATGAGGGCGCTGAGGACGACCACGTTACCCTCGCCGATTCGATCGCCGAGGAACCCGCCGGGCACGTGGCCGACGGCGTACGCTCCCCAGAGCAAGGTCAACAGCAGTCCGGTCGTGGTCAATCCGATCCCGAAGTCGTCCTGCAAGTAGGGGACGAGCGCGGGGTAGACGAACCGAACGCCGATAGAGAGCGCCCACCCGGCACCGACGGCGAGGAGAATCCAGCCGCGCCCGCCGGCCCACAGGTCGCCCGTCGTCTCCCTCGCGTACCGTCTGATCGTCCGTATCGGATGTGCCACGGTGAGTCGTTGCTCTGCCTAGCAATACTCGGGTTGTTTCAGTTACGTCAGCGGCCAATGCTTCCGGGAATCGAGCGAGGGGGCCGGTTCCGGCAGTCACCGGGACGGAGTACGGCTCGTCGATCGCGAACCCCCGTTCGGGCTGGTGACCGACCGCCGGTCTCGGCGAACCGTCTCTCGCCGGAGCGCTCGGCGCGCCGGTCTCGAGGGCGACGAACGGTGGAGTCGCTCAGGGGGTCACGGATACGGAAGCGTGCGGAAGTCGGGCGGCTGGCAACGGAGTCCGCAGCGGGTCGCGGCCGCCGTTACTCACCGTTTTCCACTCACACTCGCGGCCGGCCCTCTCACGCGGCCTGCTGGCGCGGATCGAATAGCGCGCAGTTCGGGCACCACTCCGACCCGTCTGCCCGTCGAATCTTCTTCCCACTACAGTCGTCGCAGGGCTCTTCGGCATAGCGGACCATACAGTATCCGTCTGGGAGTTGGAACGATATGGGTATTTCGGTGGCCTCACGTTCTGTAATGTCTAATTCTCAGGTTATGCAGAGGGAAACGATGCGAATAATACGGCCGCCACGTGACCGAATGAGACGCCCGTGAGTCACGCCGGTCACGCGACGATCGCTGTGTGTGATCGGACGAGAACAGCAGTTCAGGGACCCGGCGGAGCTCCCCGACCGCTACCGTGCGTTCGGCGCGTCTCTGCCGACGGCTTCTCGACGGAAACTGATATTACGGATATATTTTCGGGACTAACGATCGGAACAACTCGATTACCACGCTCGTCCCGTCTACTGAATGTGGCCGTTTCCGCATCCGAAACGTTCGAACGAAAGTTCCGATTTTTGCCGATCTACGGCGGTAATTCCGTCGTAATGGCTTCCACAAGAGCAATCGGCGTCGCGGTCGTCGCGACGCTCGTTCTCCTCTCGGGGGCGAGCATCGCGTTCGCCGCGACCGACGCCGGAGGCGCGACCCAGGCGAACGAGACCGACAACGAAACGGCCAACGAAACAGCCAACGTGACGTTCGAGAACCAGACGTCGAACGGGACCGCAGTCGTGGTCAACAACACGACGCTGCCCGAGGGCGGCTTCGCCGTCATCCACGCGGCCGCGCTCACCGATGAGAACGCGTCCGAAAACGAGACGGTGACGAACATGTCCGAGGACTACGAGCCCGGAGCGGTCCTGGGTAACTCCACCTACCTCGAGGCCGGCGATCACGAGAACGTGACCGTCGAGCTCAACGAGTCCCTCGAGGAGAGCCAGGTCCTGATCGCGATGGCCCACCAGGACACGAACGGCAACGAGACGTACGAGTTCCCCGAGGCCGACGGCCCCTACGTCAGTGACGGAGAGCCGGTCATCGACGACGCGCTGATCACGCTCGAGGACGAGATGAACGAGACGAACGAGACGGCCGGCTAGAGCGCAAACGGGACGAACCCCACCGCGGCTGCATGTCGACGCCATCGAGAGGGTGGCACGCTCGAGGCGTCTCGACAGCCCGGTCACGCGATCCGGCTTCCGTCGCCGTCGACCGCGAGTTCGCAATCGTCACAGAGCCACCACCCGACCAGCGGATCGCGTTCGGGGAGCTCCCCGTCGCAGTCGGGACACCGAATCGGCTCCGCGTCTCGAGCCCCGATCATCCCTGCTCACCCGCCTCTCGAGCGGTCACCTCGTCCGTTCCGAACTCGGTCGCGCCGATCCCGCAGGCGTCCGCGAAGCGCTCGGCGCGTTGCAACAGGAGCGCGCGGCCGTCATTGGTGAGGCGGTACTCGGCGCGGGCCTCGAGTCGCCGCTTCTCGAGGAGGCCGCGCCCGACGAGGGTGCGCAGGTTCGGATCGAGTCGCAATCGGTCGACGCTGGGATACGCTCGCTCGAGCGTCTGTGTGATCGCGCGTTCGGTGGCCGGGACGCCGTCGCGCTCGAGTCGGGCGATCGCCTCGAGACAGTCGCGCTGGAAGGCGGTGAGTTCGATCCACGCGGTTCTTCCGTCGGATGCGGGGTAATTTGGTGGTGAGACGTCTGCTCGATCGGGGCGGTCATGGCCCCACGGAGTATCGTCGTTCATGGCTTCGGGAGGGTGATTTCGGGAACTGTTTGCAGGCTCAGTGTCACTAGCACCGGCTCACTTTTGTTTGGAGCCTGACCGTCAGGTCTGTCTATCCCTCTTTGAGCAACCATACTTTCTTAGAGATTGTATAATTAACGATAGATTCGATATGATCATTCTAATCGATTAAATTGCTTTCCGACGATGATTTGACGGCGTGAGGGTATTAGCGTACTATGCGGATTTCTGCTGACTGGATGGTTCTCGCCGATGATAGGATTCTCGAGTTCTTAGATGAGAACGGTCCTCGATCCCCTACGAAAATCAAAGAAGAAGGCCCCATTCCCTTCTCACGGCAACATATTAACAACCGTTGCATGAAACTCGAGAGCTACGGTCTGACTCAAAATATCGGGAACGGCGTTTACACAATTACCGAAGCCGGTGAGAGGTATCTTAAGGGGAAACTCGATTCGAGAGAATTGAAAAGTCACTCGAGTTAGCAGTTAGAATTTATTGCGGCCGCGCCACGATCCCGAGATGATCCGCGTGATACTCCTCGAGCCCCCGCGTCTCCACAATCTCGTACCCCGACGAAAGCTCCTCTCGAACGTCCTCGAACACCGCCTCGGGCTCTCGAGTCACGTCCTCGCTCCGGGCCTTCACAGCTAGCAACAACCGACCATCCTCATCCAAAAAGCGTCGATTCTCGAGCGCGACACGCGCCTGGCCCCTTGTAGCCACGTCTTGGACGATCACGTCCACGTCCGACTCGACGACGTGGGCGTAGGTCTCCGGCTTGCGGGCGTCTTTCAGCAGCGGGAAGAGTCGCTCCCGGCTCTCGGCGGCCTCGAGGAGGTCCCGAACCGGCCGCGCGGCGAACTCGACGGCGTAGGTCGGCCCGGAGAAATCGGCGACGTGGCTCACGGTCGTCCCGCTCGCGGCACCCAGATAGAGCACGGTTTCGCCGCCTTCGAGGCCGGTGTCCATCCCCAACTCGAGCATGGCACCCAGCTTCGATCGGTGGGGGTTCCACGCGCGCCACTCGCCGTCGGTCGGCTCGCCGTAGACGGGCTCCCCTCGAGTCGCGAGTCGCTCGGCCCCGTCGAACGCGCGCCGCTCGACTCCCGCCGGAAGCCCATCACTCATCGTCCGCACCTCCGTCGGTCCCGGCGTCCTCGTCCGTCGTCCGGGCCTGAATCGTCTCGATCCGTTCGGCGAGTTCCGCCTCGAGTTCGGGCTTTGACTCCCCCGAATAGTGATCCACGCGTGCGGCGATGGCGAGCTTGCCCGCCACGGCACGAGCCGCGGAGCCCCGCTCGTCGGGATGGGTCCCCCGCACCGCATCGTGCGTGTAGATGATTCCGTGCTTGGGCGAGGGCGCGTGCCCCCGCAGGTGGGCGAACAGGGCGTCCTCCGCGCCGAGCACCTGCACCGTCCCGCTTGGCTTCTTCGCGAGCTCCTCGAGCCCGCCCGCGAGGGAGATCAGGCGAGCCGCCAGCACGGGCTCGGCGAGCGCCGAGAGGTTCGGCGCGACGGCCGGCGTCTGGCGCTCGACGAACTCGCGGAGGTCGTCCGCCTCGTCCGCGAGGTCGGCCACCCGTTCGGCGAGCGAGCGGATTGCGGGCTCCTCGAGTCCGTCCTCGCCCTCGCCGCGGGCCAGCGTTCGCGCGTACTCGACGCCGGTTCCGGCGTCGGGGTCGACGGTCCCGGCCCACTCCGCCAATCGCTCGGCGAGTTCGTTCGCCGTCCGACTGCAGTCGTCCATCGCTCTGATCGCGTGGACCAACTGCTGATCGTCGGCTCGCTCGCGCTCGCGGACCGCCGCTCGAGTCGCGGCCATCGTCACGTCGTGCAGCCGGTCGTAGTAGTCCGCCGTCGAATCGACGTATCCGGCCTCGACGGCGACTGCGGGCCACTCCCGCGGTGCTTCGGCCTCGCCCTCGCTTATGGCGTCTTCGGCAGCCTCGAGATCCCCCGGCTGTAGATCCGAAAACCAGCCCGCGGTCGCGGTATCGGTCTCGTCGGTCATTACAGCGGGGTAGAGCCCGCGGTTGTAAATGCGTTCCCGAAACGACGAACGACCGGTCTCCGTCCGTTCGGTGGGACCTCACCGTCGTCACGAACGGTGTCAGCGCCGGGGTCGACGGTTCGGGACAGTCGATCACTGTTCGTATCTGGACTCATTCTCGAGAGCCACGTTCCCGGCCACACCTATTTCAGTCGTGGCCGAGTATATGTACCAAGTCCAGGCTGTCCCCGTCTCGGCGATCCGAGACGACAGCAGTTCCCGTTCGGGAACGGATTGGGCCCGGAAATCGAATTTTATGAAACTACTTGTCAAGCCACTCGACCGGCAAAGCGCCGGAAAGGGTATTGCGGCGATCGATAGCGAAGCGATGGCGGAACTCGGCGTTTCCAGCGGCGACTTCGTCACCGTTCAGGGTGATGCGGGGACTGCGGTCGCCCGCGTCCGACCGGGACGACCGGGCGAGCAACGACGCGGCGTCGTCGGCGTCGACAGTCAGACGCGGAAGGCCACCGGGTCGCGAATCGATCAGTTCGTTCGGGTCGAGCAGGCCGACGTGGCACCGGCAGACGAGTTGTCCGTCGCACTCCCAGGCGGACTGCAAATCCGCGGCGATCTCGCCTCGTATCTCCGCGAGAAGCTGGCCAACCGCGCGGTGCAGGCCGGACAGACCGTCCCGCTGGCGCTCGGATTCGGCTCCATGATGGGTCGATCCAGTCGCCGGATCCCGATCCGAATCGTCGAGACCGGCCCGGAGGGAACCGTGGTCGTCACGCAGTCGACTGACATCACCGTGGCCGAGCAGTCCGTCGAGGACGTCGACGTCGAGCGCGGAGACGAACCGGCCGACAGTGCCGAGCCGCCGGGAGTCGCCTACGAGGACGTCGGCGGCCTCGACGACGAACTCGATCAGGTTCGGGAGATGATCGAGCTGCCGATGACACACCCCGAGCTGTTTCAGGCGCTCGGCATCGAACCCCCACAGGGCGTCTTGCTCCACGGCCCGCCGGGAACCGGGAAGACGCTGATCGCGAAAGCGGTCGCCAACGAGATCGACGCCGACTTCTCGACGATCTCCGGCCCGGAGATCATGTCGAAGTACCACGGCGAGAGCGAGGAGCGCCTCCGAGAGGTCTTCGAGGAGGCCGGCGAGAACGAGCCGGCGATCATCTTCATCGACGAGATCGACTCCATCGCGCCGAAGCGAGACGACACGCAAGGCGACGTCGAGCGCCGCGTCGTCGCACAGTTGCTCTCCCTGATGGACGGCCTCGAGGACCGCGGGCAGGTGACCGTCATCGGGACGACGAACCGCGTCGACTCGATCGACAACGCGCTCCGCCGCGGCGGTCGCTTCGACCGCGAGATCGAGATCGGCGCGCCGGACACGCGGGGCCGGAAAGAGATCCTCCAGATCCACACCCGCGAGATGCCGATCGCCGACTCGGTCGATCTCGAGCAGTACGCCGAGAACACCCACGGCTTCGTCGGCGCCGACCTCGAGAGTCTCGTCCGCGAGGCGGCGATGAACGCGCTCCGACGCGTCCGCCCCGACCTCGACCTCGAAGGCGATGAGATCGACGCCGAAACGCTCGAATCGCTCGAGGTAACCGAGCAGGACATGCGGACGGCGCTCCGGGAAATTTCGCCCAGCGCGCTCCGTGAGGTCTTCGTCGAGACGCCCGACGTCACCTGGGACGACGTCGGCGGGCTCGCGGAGACCAAGGCGCGACTGCAGGAGGCCATCCAGTGGCCGATGGAGTACCCCGACGCCTACAGACAGGTGGACCTCCAGTCGCCGAAGGGCATCATGCTCCACGGGCCGCCGGGCACCGGGAAGACGCTGCTCGCGAAGGCCGTCGCGAACGAGGCCAATTCGAACTTTATCTCGATCAAAGGACCCGAGCTGTTCGACAAGTACGTCGGGGAGTCCGAGAAGGGCGTCCGCGAGATCTTCGAGAAGGCCCGATCGAACGCGCCGACCGTGATCTTCTTCGACGAGATCGATTCCATCGCGACGAAGCGCGGAAGCGGCGGCAGCGATTCGAACGTCGGCGAACGCGTCGTCAGTCAACTGCTCACCGAGCTCGACGGCCTCGAGGAACTCGAGGACGTGATCGTCATCGCGGCCACGAACCGACCGGACCTCATCGACGACGCCCTGACGCGTGCCGGCCGGATCGAGCGCAAGATCGAGGTCGGCGAGCCGGACGAGGAGACCAGACTCGAGATCCTGAAGATCCACACCCGGAACCGGCCGCTGGCCGACGACGTCGACATCGACCATCTCGCGGCCGAAACGGACGGCTTCGTGGGTGCCGATCTGGCGTCGCTCTGCCGGGAGGCGGCGACGACGGCAGTGCGCGAACACGTCCAGTCGCAGTCGGAGGAGACGCCGACGGCCGTCGAAGACATCGTCCTTACCGGAGCGCACTTCGAAGCGGCGCTCGAGGTGCTTCGTGGAGAAGACGACGACCGCGGCGAAGCGGACGAATAACGGCTGATCGTCGGTGTCTCGGCCGACCTTGTGCGGTTTTCGGACGACTATTCTTTTCGGCGGGTCGTACGTCTCGAGACGACAACTCGACTGTCCGATTATCCGAATCCTTCCGACTCGATGCGATCGGATGGCACGCCGAGTCGCTCGACTGCTTTGACGAGACTGTACACCATCGCATTGATGCCGCAGGCGTAGACGTCGATATCGGTCGGGTCCAACAGCGCTTCGACGGCTGAGTCGGGCTCTCGACGGAGCCAGCGCTCGAGCCGGTCGCCGAGCGGTGCTGCCACGGCGGTGGTGTCGGTGTGTTTCAAGAGCGCGTGCTGGACGTAGTCGGATTCGCCGTCCCAGTCCGAGAGGACGGGTTCGCGGCTCAGGCAGGGGACGAAGTGGAAGTTCTCGTGCTCGCGCTGGAGCGCTCGAAACGCCTCGTAGTAGGGCAGGTCGTCGAGCCACGCGGTCCCTAAGAACAGCCACACGTCCCGCTTTTCGCCCTCGAACTCGTCGCGACCGGTCTCGAAAACGTAATCGATCATCCCCTTGAACGGTGCGACGCCGGTGCCAGTCGCGAGAAAGACCATGTCTCGCGGCGATCGATCCTGCAAGACGAGCTCCCCGTACGGGCCCCGAACCGTGACCGTGTCCCCGGCGGTGAGCTCGTCACAGACCTGCGGCGAGAGCTTCCCGCCCGGTACCCGTCTCACGCAGATCTCGAGTTCGTCTTCCGTCGGAGAGTTCGCGATCGAGTACGCGCGCGGCGTTCCGTTGTACGCGAGACCGACGTACTGACCGGCGAGAAAGTCGATGTCCGGGCCGAAACGAGCCCGGACGAGCATCGGTTTGGGCCGCTCGTAGCGCTCGGTCAACGTCGCGACTCGCCGCGCAAGCGCTGCTTCGCCGGCCGCAACCAGCTGTTCGTCGAGGTCGGCCCAGTCGGCCGGGCCCGACACCGGACCGTATGTTTCCTCGAGGCCCGCGTCTTCGAGCCAGCGGTTGAGTGCCACGGTCACCTCCGGCCGGCGATCCTCATCCATTTTCACCACCGCAGTTACCTCGGCCGACTGCGTGAGCAGCGGTAACTCGCTCATCGCCTCGTGTTGCGAGACGTATTCGCGAACCGGTGTCTCGACCATACACTCATATGAGAGGACGCTGTGTAATACGTTCTCCCCTGCCAGACTATCTACTCGGGAATGTCATCGGCCGAACAGCCGTTCGGAACGAGACGTCCGCGACTATCGGAACCGGCACGTGACGACAGTACTCGAGCCGCGGGAAAACTGAACCGAGCCGATTACACTCCAAACGTCGCCCGCAGCATGTCGCGGGTACCGGGGCCGAGGCCGACGGCGACGACGGTGATCATGAGCAAGATCGCGTAGCGCGGGCTGTCCTCGAAGACCGTCTCGTCGAAGATCCAGATGACGAAGACGGCGGCGGCGATCTTCACGAGCAGGAACGGCCAGGCCGAGCCGGTAATCGAGACGATATCGGCCGGAAGCACGTCGGCCGTCGTGTTCGCGATCGCCCGATTGATCGGGTGCTTCGGAACGAGGTTCGCCGGGAGTCCGAGCGAGGTCGCCCAGTCGAGGCCGATCACGTTCGCGACGCCGTCGACCGCGTGCGCCCAGATGACGACGATCCCCATGTATCGCGTCCCGCGGTTCAGTTCCGGCGCGAACCGCTCGAGTGCGACCCACGTGATCGCCGTCGTCAGCGTCGCACCGACGAGGATGACCAGCGGGACCAGCGGGTAGAACTCCGCGTACTCCTTCGTCGCAGCAGTGTACGCCAGAAAGAGGATCGTCACCGTTAGCGCGGTGGTTCCGATCCCGGCCAAGGGATACTCGTAGCCCGAGACGTAGTCGTTGCGCTCGAGCCAGACCGAGGACACGACCGCGAACAGGGCGATGAAGAAGACGGTGAAGTAGATCAGCGGGCTGATGATAAAGCCGGACCACGGCAGGTCGATGGCCATCTCGCCGGTGTGGACGAAGGCCGCCGCGTTGGCGTCCTCGACGACCCGCAGCGCGCCGCCGAAGAGCATGAACGGGAACAGCGCGAAAAAGCCCGCGCGGTAGCGCTCGATCTCGAGCCGGCGGACGAGGAAGATGACCCCGAGTAGCATCAGGACCAGGGTCGGGATGTAGCCGGCGTAGGAGACGAACGTGTAGCCGGGTTCGGCGGTCGGGCCGGCGTCGGCGGGTGCTTCGGCACAGGATACCGCCTGGCCGTCGACTAACGTGGCGCAGTTCCAGCTGTGGGCGTCGGCGACGACCGGGCCCCAGAAGTACTGCCAGATGATCTCGACGTAGATCCGCTGTGGGAACAGGAGCGCGCCGAGGATCACCGCGGCGGCGAGACTCGCGACGGTCGCGGCCCAGACGCGCTCGGCCCCGAACCGGTCGATGACATCGTCCATACCGAATCCCGTAGTGGGGGGCGCTTACCGTTTCCGATTTTCAACGCGCGTGACTGTTCCCCGCGACCGGTCCCGACGAGGAACCTCGAGAGAGACCAACGCATCGCTCCGGACCAACCAACCGGCGTGCGGTGGCGCGCGCTGGCGGCCGGCCGAGTGCCAGCGAGGCGCGAACACAGTGAGCGCCTCGGAAAGAGAGCGGTGACCGGAGGGAACCGTGAGCCCAGCGAGGGCGGCCGACGATACTGCGCGAGGTTGTCGCGAGTGGAACGAGTGACAGCTTGGAAGACGCATAAGCGTCTTCCAGTGGATCAACGAAGGAACGGGGTGACTGAGTGAATCGGTTGGGGTGGGTGTGGCGATCCCCTGTTGCCACGATAGCGGGACACTTCTTCGCAATCATTCCCGTTAGAACCGACTGCTCCATTCACAATGCTATCGTAGCTATAGAGAACGTCAATATCCGAACTCCGACTCGAGAACCGTCGGTCCCGACCGCATCCGACGGCCCGTTCACTCCTCGATGTCGCGAGCCGCCGCGAGCAACTCGTCGTGAATCTCGCCGTTCGAAGCGACGATCCCCGTACTATCGTGCCGCCACCGGTCCCCTTCGAGATCGGTCACGACGCCGCCGGCCTCGCGGATCAACTGAACGCCTGCCACGGTGTCCCACGAGTTCGCTCGTAAGTTGGTCATCGTCCCCTCGAGCGCGCCCGAGGCGACCATCGCCAGCTCGAGCTGGGCGCAGCCGAAGCGGCGCATGTCGCCGAACCGCTCGACGACGGCGCGGGCGGCCGCGGCGTACTGGTCGCGCTGGTCGAAGTCCCACCAGAACGTCGGGCAGACGGTGGCCGCCTCCGGGTCGGCGCAGTCGCTGACCGACAGCGCCTCGCCGTTGCGGGACGCGCCCTCGGGGCCGACGCGGTAGCTATCGGCGAGGGCGGGACAGTCGAACGCCGCGCCGACCGGTTCGCCGTCCGCGACGGCCGCGACGGCGGTTCCGAACGCTCGAATGCCGCCGACGTAGTTGTTCGTCCCGTCGATGGGGTCGACGATCCAGGCCGGTCCGGTTTCGGGGACCTCTTTCAGCGCGTCTTCCTCCTCGCCGACGATCGGATCGTCCGGGAACGCCTCGCGGATGGTCTCGATGACGATCTCCTGTGCGTCGCGGTCGACCTGCGTCACTACGTCCGTCTTGCCGTTTTTCGCCTCGACGGCGAGCTCGGTTCGAAACGAGTCGGCCGCGACGGCGGCCCCCTCGCCCGCGGCTCGAGCCGCGACGGCTGCACGATCGGAGTCCGATTCGGGTTCGTACACGGACCATCCTCGACGGTCGGGGATGAAAAGTGGTCGTACTGCACCCCTCGAGCCGCCCTCGTCGGGCCCCTCGAGGGAGATCGGCTCTCGACGACCACGATCGATGAGCCGGTCGCTGGAGCGGGCGCTCGGGCAGGATACGGTCGGCGCCAAAAGTTTGCGAGGGCAAGACGCTCCGTCTTGCCGCGCACTGTGGTGAGTGCGAGGGGAGGGGATCGAACCCACGAACTCCTACGAGAGCGGATCTTGAGTCCGCCGCCGTTGACCGCTTGGCTACCCTCGCACGCACGCTTTCGTAGTGTCGTACAAGGGTTAAATGACCCGGTTTAGATCTCGGTACTTTCCTCGAGACGAGAAATCTACTTTCGTAATACGCTACCGCCTCGGGAGCCCTTTATTCGATGACCGCACTATTATATAATCAATTATACAAATAACATATTATGTTAAAGAGGAGAAATACGGGAGAGAGTCCACGATAGGGCCAGTAAGGGCAGAATCTACCCGAACGATGTATAGTCAGTAAACATCAATATTTATAACCCTGCCGTATCAGGTGAGTTACTATGAGTCGGATTCGGAGAGTTGACGATCAACGCGAAATGGAGCGAGTTATTGACGATTATATTACACAGGGGTACCAAGTGAAAAGCCAAGGAGAGCGAAGTGCCCGAGTGAAGGACAAAGACTGGGGATCGGCTCTCGGACACATCGTTGTCGCCCTGTTAACTCTTTGGTGGACTCTCGGGATCGGAAACGTTGCTTATGCAGCGTACAAGCGATATACGGCTGATGAAGTAACCATCAAAGTGGACGCACAAGACGACGTCTGAAGCGCCGTATCGCGAGGTGAGTAACCATGAATACAATCCGTATTTTTAGGCTGGTAGCCGCGACAGTGACGATTGTGTTTCTGTCAACGCTTTATTTGTTCCACACTGGGCGCGTGGCTCTCTCGCTTGCTCCACCGATGATTATACTGCTCCTGTCTTTTTCATTGATATTCTATGTCGGACTCTACCACGATTTCTCACGCGGGAATTCGGTCCGTCGAACTGTGGCCATCGGAGTATTATCTGTGATTCTGATTGCGTCCCTGATCTGGATTGCCGTTTCCGCTCTGTTCGGCGGAATAGCCGCTATCTTTGAGATTCGAAACGGTGGCGTGATTCTCCCCCCTGAAGAGTTCTTACCCGATTGGTGGCTTCTCGTTCTCCTCGTTCCAGCCGGGATTTTCCTCGTTTGTGGTGCGGTGCTAGATACCGAAAGACCGTCGTATTCTGCTCCGAGCGAACTGCATGAGTTGGCCGAATCACCGATCTACTTCGCTCTCACTTGCACTGTAATCGGGTTGTGGAGCGTGCTTTTCGTCGGATTGAACGTGGCACAACGAATCGTGATCATCGCTCCGATTTTCGAGGAGTTACTGAAATTCGGTGTCGCGTTGATTATTGGCGCAGCCATATTTGGTCGATCGATCTATTCTCGCATCGCGATCGCTCTGGTAATCGGCTGTATTTTCGGTCTGGTCGAACACTCGACCACGTACGCCGGGGAACCGGACATGCTCTACCTGTATCGTGTTCTGTTTCACTCGGTTTTAACGATGATTTCTGTTACGGTTTACACTGCTTTCGAAGAACGCGATCTGAACAAGTTGTTATGGATCGCTCCGATTTATCCGATCGTCCTGCATTACCTGAACAACGCATTCGCCGTTCTTTCCGGAGCGGTATTAGCTACGACGCCGGAAGAAACGCAACTGGTCGTCTCTATCGTGTTCGGCGGACTGATTCTCCTTCTCGGAGTGGCGTTGCTGATTATCGTAATCACACGGCACAATCTTGCAGAGTTACTCCATCGTGAACCGTATCTGTTCCTGAAAGGCGTGATCTGATATCCGATCTCCACTGTCACTCTCATCTCCGACTGTACGGCAATGCAGTGGAACACATCTTGGGCTGACACTAGGAGTCTGCCGCCCGAACCTCCGCTCGTCCTCAACGGTGTCGTACCGCGTCGAGACGAGTCTCGAAAGCGGTATCGCGAGCGAGGCTGCGCGGCAACTCGCTCGAGGACCGATGAAACCTCCCCGAACCGAAACGGGCCCCGTCGCTCAGGGCGTCTGCGTTTCGAGGGCCTCCTCGGTGTAGCGCCGCTCGCAGTTCAGACACTGGTATCCGCCCTCGATGTGCGCGTACAGGCGCTCGCCGCAGTGCTGACAGCGGCCGTAGGGCTGGACCATCTCGTGGAATATGGGGCTCCTACCGTGATAAATACGGTGCTTACACACGCTATAGGTCGTCTAACCGACGGAACTACCCGCCTCCGATCCTTGGCATCGATTATGGACGACCACACCCGCGACCCCACCGTCGAGCCGCCGGCCGGGAATCCGACCGGCTGGGATCCGTCCGCGGGTCGCTGGGAGCACGCGACGCTGCGCCGGGCGACCGACTGCGGCGTTCGGCTGTTCAACGACGGCGCGTACCACGAGTCCCACGACTGTTTCGAGGCCGAATGGTACAACTACGGGGCCGGCTCCGCGGAGAGCAAGTTCTGCCACGGAATGGTCCAGGTGGCCGCGGGAGCCTACAAACGCGTCGATTTCGAGAACGACGACGGCATGCGGAGCCTCTTCGAGACGGCGCTGCAGTACCTCCGCGGCCTCCCGAACGACTACTACGGGGTCGACGTGCTCGCGGTCCGAACCGCGCTCACGAACGCCCTCGAGGAGCCGGCTCGGATCGACGACTGGCGGATACGACTGGACGACGAGCGACCGACCGCTCGAGCCGTCGAGTACGAGTACGCTGACTCGCTCGAGGAGTGAGGCGACTCGCTCGAGGTCTGAAGTGATCCGAAATCTGTCGCGGTCGTGCTCGAGTCCGTTCGAGCGGAGAACCGGACGCGACCTGCGATCGGTCGACGCTGTGAAAGACCGAATCGCCTTTCCCCTTTCAGCCGAACTAACTAGTAATGAGAGTCGCACAGCTGGGGTCGGGAACGCCGGAAATCGCAGTCGTCGCGGGCGTCCACGGGGACGAACCCTGTGGCGTCCGGGCGATCGAACGCCTTCTCGACGACCAACCGACCGTCGAACGGCCCGTCAAACTCATCGTCGCCAACGAAACGGCGCTCGAGCGACAGGTGCGGTTCGTCGACGAGGATCTCAACCGAGCGTTCCCCGGCAGTCCGGACGCGAAGACGCACGAGGGACGGCTCGCACACGAACTCGTCGACGAACTCGACGGCTGTCTAACCTTCTCGATGCACTCCACGCAGAGCCACGCCGACCCCTTCGCGATCGTTAACGGGGTCAACGAGACGGCGAAAGATATCGTCCCGCAACTACCCGTCGCGGCGATGGTCGAGACGAGTAACTTCGCGGAGGGACGACTCTTCTCCGCGATCGACACCATCGAAGTCGAGTGCGGGCTGCAGGGATCGGAGACAGCCGCCGAGAACGCCGACCGACTGACGCGATCGTTCCTCACCGCAGTGGGCGCGTTGCCCGGCGACACCGTCCGCCGCGACCTGCCGATCTACCGGCTCACCGACGTTATCCGGAAGGATCAGGCCGACACCTACGAAGTGTTCGTCGAGAACTTCACGGAGGTCGAGGCCGGCGCGCCGTTCGCCGCCGCGGACGGCGAGCAGCAGGTCGCCGACGAATCGTTTTACCCTGTCCTCATGTCGTCGAACGGCTACCGGAACGTCTTCGGCTACAGCGCCGAGAAAGTGGACGTGCTCGAAACGCCCGCGACGGCGGACTGAGCCAGCAGCCGCGAGACACCTCCACCCGGCCACCGTTCGTTCCGTCTCCGACCGCCATTCGTTCCCGACTCGCTTTCGCTCGCCCACGCGGCAGGCCGCAGTTCCCGCATCGAGAGCGTCGATGGCGCAAGGCATATCCCCCGCACTGCCGTACGGGGGAGTATGGAATTCCCACCGAATCAGGGTCTCGACCAGGAGGAGGTCAACGAGCAGGTCGCCACGGCGCTCGAGGAGAACGAGGTCGTGCTCTTCATGAAGGGAACCGAACTGATGCCCCAGTGTGGCTACTCCCGCAAGGCGCTCGGGCTGATCGGCCAGCACCGCGACGAGTTCGAGACCGTCGACGTTCTCGAGTCGCTCGACGAGTTCCGGGGGGCGCTGTCCGAACGCAGCGACTGGGAGACCATCCCGCAGACGTTCGTCGACGGCGAGTTCGTCGGCGGCTCCGACATCCTCGAGGAACTCGAGGAGCGTGATGAGCTCGCTGAGACGCTCAACGCCGCGTAACGAGACGAACGCTCAAAATATTTACCATAACTGATATTTCACACATTCAATAGCAGGTCATATAAGTCACGCCCTCGTACTAGTAGATCACGACTATCGCCGTACACACCTCCCCCACAATGTCAACAGAGGAATCCAGACACGTATATCGGCTGCACTCGACACTCGAACTGCCCCTCGAAGACCTCCGCGAGCACATCGACGAGGCGAAGTACCCTGACGGGATCACCGACGTCGAAATCACGCGACGGAACAATACGCTCATTCTCAAAGCCGTCGCCGAGGACCAGTCCGTCAGCAAGTACACGCCGACGGCACAGCTCAAGGCCAGCGTCACGGAAAATCGGGTCTACGAGGAAGATCCCGACGAGCGGCGACAGAAGTCCTTCAGCTGGGACGAGGAGGAAGAAGAAGAGATCGAATCCGAACTCGTCGAGTTCGCCGCCTTCAAGGGTGACCGAGAGACCGTCCTCCAGAACTCGCTGTTGCAATACGAGATGTTCCTCGTTCTCTGTGAGATCGCCGAAGCGGCCGAGAAGGGCACCCTGACCGCGATCTCGGAGCGCGACGGGGACCTCGACGCGACCCGGATCGTCGACGGCGAACCCCGACCGGCCGACATCGAAGTCGTCGAAGGACCCCGCGACCGCGGCTCGGGTGAGGGCGGCGTCAACTGGCGGGACAACAAGTTCATCACGGACTGAGACGGTCTGTCGTAACGATCTACAGCAGCGATCGCAGGCCGGTCCGCGGGTGCGCCGGAGCTGACTGACAACGGTCCGTCCGAGCGAATCGGGAACCGATCGCTCGCCTCGACGCATCGACGAATAGCGGCGGCCACCGACGCCTCGACAACGCGATCCTGACTCTTCGAGTGCGAACAGCGTTCATCGCGACCGGATAGGTCTATATCCCCCTCGAGCCTGTACGACCCCCTCCATGGAACCCCTCACCAGCCGACGGCGATTCCTGACGGGCGCAGCCGTCGGCGCGACGGCGGGTCTCGCCGGCTTCGCGAGACGGTCTCGAGCCGGCGATGCCACGGCGCCGAACGCACTGGACGCGATCGATCGACTCCCGAACGCGGTCGGGCTCGAGACGCTGATCGACGGACTGGAGATGCCGCTGGCGCTCGAGTTCGCCCCCGGTTCGGACCGGCGATACGTCGCCTGTCGCGGCGGCCGCATCTTCGTTCACGAATCGGACGGACTCCGCGACGAGCCGTTTCTCGATCTTCGCGGAACCGTCGTTACCGGCGGTGAACGCGGGTTGCTGGGCGCGACGCTCCATCCGGATTTCGCCGAGAACCGCCGGCTGTTCGTCCACTGCAGCGTCCCGCGCCGATCCGGGACGCCGGCGGAGTTCGACCACACGGGCATCCTCGCGTCGTTCCGGGCGACCGACGACGGCAGGAGGGTTCGGCGAGACAGCGCACGCGTCGTCCTCGAGATCCCCCAACCAGCGGACTTCCACAACGGCGGCGATCTCGCGTTCGGACCGGACGGGTTCCTCTACGCCGGCATCGGCGCGGGTGGCGGCGGTGGCGGCGGCGGTCAAGACGTCACGACGGACTTTCTGGGAAGCGTTCTGCGACTCGACGTCGACGACCGGACGGCCGATCGAGCGTACGCCGTCCCCGACGACAACCCGCTCGTTGGACGGACGGGCCTCGACGAGTACTACGCGTGGGGCTTTCGGAACCCCTGGCGGCTCTCGTTCGACGACGGCGACTGCTTCGTCGCGGACGTCGGCGAGAGCGACTACGAGGAAGTCAACCGGCTCGAGAAGGGCGGGAACTACGGCTGGAACGTCAGAGAGGGGACACACTGCTACCGGGAGGAGACCTGTCCGGACCGCTCCGCCGAACGCGACGGCGGGGGCGAACCGTTCCGCGATCCGATCATCGAGTATCCGCACCCGCCGACGGAATCGGCGGTCAGCGGCGTGTCGGTCATCGGGGGCTACGTCTACCGCGGTTCGACACTTCCGGCGTTGGAGGGCGCGTACGTCTTCGGCGACTTCCTGCCCGAGGGGCGACTGTTCGCCGCCACTCGTCCCGACGACGGCGACGATCCGTGGTCGACCACCGTCCTCGAGATCGACGGCGAACCATCCCTCGAGCGACTGCTCTCCTTCGGTCGCGACGACGACGGAGAGGTGTACGCGCTCGGCACGGGTACCGGCGGGGGCGGGGTCTTCCGCGTCGTCCCCGCTACGTGAGTGTGTCTCGCACGAACCTCGTCGCACGAATTACGCACACCGCGGACGAACGCCGGTGACGGAAAGTCCGACGAGCGAGGAGGAATCCGCCTGCTGCGGCCGTCCGACCGGCGATAGACGTTTGTAGTCCCGATGGCGAACGACGAGTATGGACGATCCGGGCCCGTACGCGCTCCTCGGCCGCCTCGCCGTGGCGGCCTTCGTGATGATCGCCCCGACGCTTTGCTTTCTGGGACTGGTCCGGGGGCTCGAACGGCTGCGGGACGACGATCTGATCAACGAGTGGGCGCGAACGCGAGGACGTGACGACGCTCGCGACATCACGAAGTACGACGACGTACTCGCCGTGTTAGCGAACGAGATGGGGGTCGAGGCCGACGGCTCGTCGACGGTTCGGTGTCCCGCGTGTGGAACGTCGAACCGAGCGGGTGTAACGTACTGTCACGGCTGTCGACACCGGTTCGAGTCACCCTGACGGCCGGTTCGGCGCGGCCCCGTCGCTCGTCACTCGAGTCGGTCTTCCCACTCCGCGGCGGTCATCGACTCGCCGGTGACGCCGTTCGGTCCCTGCGCGGCCAGCAACGCGGCCGCGTCGTCCATCACGTCGGGTTGCAGGATCTCCTCGCGCTCAGCGTCGGGCAAGTGTTCCCAGATCCGCGTGTTCACCCGGCCGCCGGGATCGATCGCGTTGACGTTGATTCCGTCGTCTTCGACCTCGAGCGCGACTCCCTGCGTGAACCCCTCGAGGCCCCACTTCGACGTGATGTACGCTGCGGCGTCCGGAATCGCGTGGCGGCCGAGGCCCGAAGAGACGTTGCAAACGTTCCCCGACTCTTGCTCGCTCTCGAGCATCGCCTCGAGGACGCGTTTGGTGAACAGGTAGACCCCTTTCACGTTGACGTCCATAATCCGGTCCCACTCGTCTTCGCTCGTCTCGACCAGCGACCGGCGATCCTCGCCGAAACTGAGCCCCGAGATCCCGGCGTTGTTGATCAGCGTATCGATCCCACCGAAGCGGTCGACCGTCGACTCGACGACGCGGTCGACGGCATCGGCGTCGCGAACGTCCGCCGGCGCGACCAGCGTCTCGCCGTCCGCCGCGTCGGCCACGGCCTCGAGGTCGTCTTCGCTACGGGCCACGAGGACGACGTTCGCCCCGCGTTCCGAGAGGTGCAGCGCCATCGAGCGTCCGAGTCCCTTGCTCGCGCCGGTCACGATGATCGTCTCGTCGGTGAGAGTCGTCATACGGTGATAGTCGAGAGCCACGAAGTAATACGTTCGCCAGCGGACAGCGCGACGGGTCCGTGACGAGACGTTCCCCCATTGCGGGAGCGACATTTGCCGGCACCTCCGACACCGTCTCCCCTTTCGCCGCTCGACTCGAGTTCACGGCCGGACCACGAAGGACGCGACGTCCGAAATTCCGCGTCGACGTATCGCTGACGACCGAACCGCGACGACCCACTCGGTCCGGGATGCCGACAGAGCTTTCCGGCGACCCAAAGGATTTACATCTCCTAATTATATCTAATTACGAGATGGCCGAGAACTTCCCCGACTACGTGAACGTCGACTATTCCGACGGCGAAGGCGAAGATCCAGAGGAGTATCCCCACATTCAGGACAAAATCGAGAAAGCGATCGAGGTCACGCGCGAGGGCCTCGAGGAGTACGAGAACCCGGCGGTCATGTGGACCGGCGGTAAGGACTCGACGCTCACGCTGTACTTCATCAAGGAGGTCGCCGACCGATTCGATCTCGAGGTACCGCCCGCGGTCTTCATCGACCACTACCAACACTTCGACGAGATTCACGACTTCGTCGACCACTGGGCCGACGAGTGGGACCTCGAAGTCATCTACGCGCGAAACGAGGACGTCGGCGAGTACGTCGACGAACGCGGACTCGAGCCCGGCGACGACATCGACATCTCGGAACTCTCCGAGCACAACCGACATCACGTCGACGACATTCTCGAGTACGAGGAGGACACGTTCCCCTTCCTGCTCGACACCTACGTGGGCAACCACCTGCTCAAGACGGTCGCGCTCAACGACGCGCTCGAGGAGTACGACATCGACGGCGTCATCAGCGGCGTCCGCTGGGACGAACAGGAGGCCCGCGCCGACGAGACGTTCTTCTCGCCGCGCCACGATCCGGACATCTACCCGCCCCACGATCGTATCCAGCCCATCCTGCAGTTCGACGAGGCGGCCGTCTGGGACGCCTTCTGGAACTTCGCGGTGCCGGACACGGTCGAGAACTTCCCCGAGGAAGGCTACGTTCCCGAAAGCGACACCGACCTCCCCGAGGGCGTCGAACAGGACGACATCCCGATCTCGCCGAAGTACTTCGCCGGCTTCCGCTCGCTGGGCAGCGAAGTCAGCACCGAGAAGAGCGACCAGGAGCCCGCCTGGCTGCAGGACCTCGAGGGAACCACCGAGCGCGCGGGCCGCGCCCAGGACAAAGAGGACCTGATGGAGCGCCTGCGCGATCTGGGCTACATGTAGACCGACGGCGGTCGACCGCCGACTGACGCGCAACTACCGATGTTCTCCGTTTTCGTTCGTTCGAGAGAGTGGTAATACGAGCCGGCTCTCCTCCGTCCGACGAGAGTATTCGTCTCGAGCGATATCTCCGTCCGTCGCTACCGGCCCGTCGTCCGGTACTCGCCGTGTTTGATGCCGAGCCCCAGCATGATGAGCCCGAAGACGATCATCGACGGTGCGACCATCATCAGTACGGTGTCCATCCCCATCATCGGCGCTGCGATTAGGCCAACGACGCCGATTGCGATGACAGCGATAAACGCGGCAGCGGTCGTAGGAAGATCGAACTCCATGCGTGACCCTTGGGAATCCGATGCCTAATGCTGTCGGGAATCGGCAGGCCGTTCATCGAGGAAGACGAAACGAAGCCGCGGCGACCGAACTACTGCGACGGACGAACCAGATTCGCCAGTGCCACGACGGTTCCGAGGAACCAGCCCAGCGGGAACGAGATCCCGACCCACATCGCGGCGTAGGCCGGCCCCTCGAGCGTGTAATTGTCGCGCAGATAGTCGCTCAGACCGCCGACGAACAACACGTTGTCGAGCGCCCAGACGGCGAATTCGTAGCTGGGATCGAGGACGTAGGGATGCAGCGACGGCGTGACGAGCGCGGCGACGACGGGCGGGAGAAACAGCGCCGTCATCGCGAACGGGTACGCGAGGACGGCCGTCGTGGCGCGGCCGCCGATCTTCGAGAACGTCGCGGCGAGAGCGGTCGAAACCGTCGCGACGCCGCTCGCCGCTGCGACCGCGAGGACCGCCTCGAGGGGGATCTCGACCTGATCCATGTACGACATCGCACCCCAGGCGATCGTCAGGAGTCCCCAGCCGAGCAGTGCAACGCCGGTGACGCCGACGATGCCCAGTCTGGTCCTGGTCGAGTCGAGTTTCGCCGCGTAAAAGCGGGTTCCGAGACCGAGTACAGTCAACGGATAGAGGAAGAGCAAGCCGATGACCCCGAGCACGCTCCAGCCGTGATAGGCGATCTTCTGCGGGAGGGACTCGGGCTTCCACTTGCCCATGACGGAGTGACCGCGGCCGCGTTGCCTGGGGAAGACGATCTCCATCCAGGCCCCGTGTAACCGCCGAACGTCGGCCTTGATCGCGCCGACGAGCCCACCGCCGCCACCGCGTTGTGAGCGGGTAGACATACGCGAGCCAAAAAGCCGGTGTACCGTAAACTTTCCTGCTTTTTCTTTCCAGATGATATATCGATGATAGCCCCGCTGTGAGTCCGCACAGCGGCTATCAACGGTGAACGGGGATCCAGATGAACGCCGCGAGAGCCGCTGTCGCCGATCAGTTCCAGGGGGCGAAGTCGGGGTCGACCTGACGGCTCGTCTCGTCGATCGCGTCGATCGTGTTGATATCCTCCCGATCGAGTTCCACGGTCAGGGATTCCCAGTTGTCGCCGATGTGGTCCGCGCCGGTCGCCTTCGGAATCGTCGTGACTCCCTTTTCGCGCGCCCAGGCGAGGCTAACCTGCGCCTCGGTGACGCCGTGTTTCTCCGCGACGTCCTGAATCTCGGGCCGGTCGAACACCTGTCCGCGGGCCAGCGGCGAGTAGCCGACGACCTCCACGTCGTAGTTGTCACAGGCCTCTCGGATCTCCTCCTGAGGGAGCATCGGGTGGAGTTCGACCTGATTTGCGAAGATCGGCGCATCGCAGACGTCGACGGCTACCTCGAGATTTTCGGGGAGGAAGTTGCTGACCCCGACGTTCTCGATCAGCCCGTCGTCGTACAGTTCCGACAGCGCCGACAGCGTCTCCTCGGCGTCGTACTCACCGGACGGCCAGTGGGCGTACAGCAGGTCGACGGAGTCGACGCCGAGGCGGTCTAAGCTGTCGCGGGTGGACTCTATGACGGCGTCGTGGTCCAGTTTCGAGATCCAGACCTTGGTCGCGAGGAAGATCTCCTCGCGGTCGACGTCCGCTGCCGCGATACCGTCGCCGACCGCGTCCTCGTTTCGGTACGCCTGCGCGGTGTCGATGTGACGGTAGCCCGTCTCGAGGGCCGTGCGGACGCTCTCGGCGCACTGCTCGGCGTCGTCGTTCTCCCACGTGCCGAGCCCGAGCATCGGCATGCCGTTGGCGGTCGGGCACGTCCCCGGAGCGATCGCGTCGGCGTCTTCTGTTACCATGTGCGAACGGTGGAGGAGAACGCGAAAATGGGTTTGGGTTGCGGAGAGCGATTCGGGTTACGACAGCGAAGTTCGCGGGTAAACGTTTCATGTGGGCCGTTAACTCGGACCAATAGCGCTCGCCGTTACTCGTACAGGTGGTCCCACGGTCGCTCGCGCTCGAGCGCCGCGCTCGCCGCGAGGATGTCGTCGTCGGCGAATCGACGACCGACGACCTGGAGGCCGACGGGGTAGCCGCGCTCGGTCAGCCCCGCGGGCGCGGAAGCGACGGGGTGGCCGGTCCAGTTGAACGGCCAAGTCATCGGCCACTCCCAGGCCTCGGCCCCGAGGTCGGCGTCTAGCTCCACGTCGGCTCGCGAGAGCGTCGGTGCCACGAGCAAGTCGTAGTCGGCCAGCACGTCCTCGACGGCGTCGTAGACGCCCGTCCGAACGATCCCGGATCGGGCGGCGTCCGCGGGGCCGTACTCGTCCGCGATGTGGAGCATCGCGAGCAGACTGTCGGAGACCTCGTCGGAGCGCTCCCGAAAGTCGACGCCGTGGGCTTCCTCGACGATCGTCGCACTCTCGAGGACGGAACTCGTGTACGCCGGCAGCGCGGCCTCGCTCAGGTCGCCCATCGAGTAGCCGTGGTCGAGCGAGATTTCGTCGACCGTCGCGCCGGCGTCGGCCAGCGCGGTGACGGCCTCGTCGACGACAGCCCGCACCTCGTCGGCGACCGGAAAGACGTCGAGATCCGAGCTGTACGCGATCCGGTAGTCGTCGATCGGCCGCTCGAGCGCGTCGAGGTAGTCGATATCGATCGGAACGCTATTCGGGTCGGCCGAATGCGGGCCGCCCATCAGCGACAGCATGAGCGCGGCGTCTTCCACGGTCCGGGTCATCGGCCCCTTCGTCGTGTGCTGGATCTCCCGGCCGAACGCGCTCGGCCGGCCGTCGTCGGGTACCAGCCCGAACGTCGGTTTGAACCCGTAGACGCCGCAGGCCGCGGCGGGAATGCGCAGCGAGCCGCCCGCGTCGCTACCCGTCGCGATCGGAGCCATGCGGGCACCGAGGGCCGCCGCCGAGCCGCCGGAGGAGCCGCCCGCGTTCAGCTCGGTGTCGATCGGCGACGCCGTCGCGCCGACCACCTCGTTGTCGGTCGTCCCCTTGTGACCCAGCTCCGGCGTGTTCGTCTTCCCGATCACGATCGCACCGGCGTCCTCGAGGCGCTCGACGATCGCCGCGGTCCGATCCGCGACGTGGTCCGAGAACAGCGCCGACCCGTACGTGTGGCGGATCCCTTCCTTCTCCGAGCCGAGATCTTTCAGCGCGAGCGGGACACCGTGGAGCGGACCCACGTCTTCACCCCCGTCCAGCGCCCGATCGGCCTCGGCTGCGGCTTCGCGCGCATGCTCCGCGCAGACCGTGACGTAGGCGTTGATTTCGTCGTCTCGCTCGTCGATTCGCTCGAGGTGCGCCTCGACGGCTTCGGTAGCCGTCACGTCCCCGCTCCGGATTCGGTCGGCGAGTTCCGCCGCAGAAGCCCGCGTGAGTTCCGTCTGGCGTGACATACCGCTAGGACCACCCGGTGTCGTGATATACGTTAGCTTGACTTTCGAGACGGCGTGGTGTGAATCGTAGCACGCCGGTCGACTTCCGAGTCCACCGTCCTCGAGCGCGCGGCGGCAGGGCTGATCTGACCTCGCTTCCAGTAGGGACACTTCTTTATGAGCGAGCAGTTCGAACGGTCACTATTCCGCTCACTCGCCCTAGCTCTTATATACGATGTATGTAATGAGTGAGATATGTCGACTGATTCGGACGGAGACACCACGTTAGCAGCATTGGCGCACGTATCATCACTAGTTGCAGCATTTCTCGGCCCGTTGCTTATTCTGTTACTCGCGGACGACGGTGACACACTTGTCAAAGAGAACGCCAAAAACTCATTGAATTTTCAGATAATGATCGCTATCGCGTTCATTATTTCCGGTCTACTACTGGTGGTCCTCATCGGGTTCTTCTTGTTCCCGCTGGTCGCATTAGTGGACCTTATTCTGGTCATTATCGCGACAGTGAAAGCCAACGACGGTGAGATTTACTCGTACCCCTACACGCCGAGTATCATCTGAGACGGGCCGCCGTAGTATAGTCCGGCGTGAGGCAAGCCGTAACTGCAGACCGTCGTAGTAGACGTGATTGTCAACCGAGGGTGGATGCGCTCTTTCGATACAGTAGTGAGAGCAACTGTGTCCGTTTCGTTCTCCGACACCTCCCCGTAACGACTGGTGGCCCGGTTGGTACCGACAGCGGCTGATAGTACTTGCATGCGAGAGGCGGAGCGTGTACCGAACGGGGTATTCTGGTGGAGACGAGTGAGAAAATGTCCGTTTTCGTGGGCACGGGACGTTTCCGCGCCTTCCCCTCCCGGCCGCCCGCTGTGCTCGCTCACTCATCCGACGCACTGATGTCGTCTCGCGATTCACCGTCGTTCGTCGCTCGATAGCGCGTCACCGCACGGCGGGTGATCGGTCAGCGTGAAACGTCGCGTTCCTCGACCCTGCGTGAGTTTCGCGGTGCATCCCGAATAGCGAACCCCTACCGACTACTGCTACTGGTACATCCGGAGCGGCTGGGCCTGCGAGCTCTCGTCCTGGCCGATCGCCTGCATCTGCTGGGCCAACTCCTCCCGTTTCGCCCGAATCTCTTCGGCGCGGTCGACGAGTTCCGTCACGTCGATCTCGAGGTCGGCGACCGGCGCGATACCGTCCTCGAGCAGGACGCTCGCGGCTTCGGGGTCGGGGAACTGCGGGCTGCACTCGACGACGAGGCCGAGGCTGCCGTAGTCTTCCTGCGCGGCGCGGTTGATGAGCGCCCCCGTCGGACCGGTGATGACGCCGTCTTCCGACGGAATCGGGATGTCGGACCCCTCGAGTCGCTCGCCGCCGTCGCCGGTCGCGATCCCGTAGAGTGCGGGCCGGTTCTCGCCGTCGCGTTCGGCGGGGAGCCCGCTCAGGTAGATCGGCGCAGCCCCCCGCTCGACGATCCAGCCGGTCAGGCAGTCGGCGACGCTCTCGACCGCCTGCGAGGCGATCGGCGCGTCGCTCTGGAGGGCGATCAGATCGTGCTCCTCGCTGACGTAGAGCCGCACCGGGGGACGCGCCGTTCGGTCACCGCTCCGATAGACACCGATCCGCGGTAATCCCTCGCAGTGAACGCTCGCGTAGTAGCGCATCTCGAGTTCCTCGACGAGGTGATCGGTCGCGATTTTCCCGACGAGACCGACGCCCGGGAACCCCTCGACGAGCGTGGGGTTCTCCAACTCCGCTTCCGGTCCCTGAAGCCGAATTTCTGCCATGCTCAGACCGATGACTGTCAGCGACATAAAATCGAGGGCGGCACGCCGGCGCGAACGGCCGGGCGTCGTCGCCGACGGCTCGACGTCCTCACTCGGAGAGGGGTGCGTCCACTCGAGTCGACACCGCGTCGACGAGCGCGTCGGCGATCGCGCTCTTCCGATGACCGACCTGGAGGTGGCGATAGACGCGGTCCTGGCTTTCGCCAGTCAGCTGACAGAGGGGGCACTCGATCGAACGGTCCCGCGACTCCAGGGCCGCCTGCGTCCGCGCCGATTCGTCGTCGCTCGGTGAACCCGTTGACATACGAACGCACGTCTCTCGCCCTCGCTGAAAGCGGTTTCTAGGAGGCCTATTGAGAGATCCGCTGGGATAGGCAGCGGTACACAGCCGTGACCGTAGCGACGTTTCGCTCCCCTCGCCTTCGAAACCCACAAGCGCCCCGCACTCGAATCCGCGCTCGATGGAGCCACTCGAGCGGTATCGACCGATCATCGACGACTTCGACGCCTTTCTGGCGGCCTGCGAGCGGCCGCTCGGTAACGCCGTCCGCGTCAATACGATCAAGGCCTCCGTCGAGCGGACGCTCGCGGCCCTCGACGGAGAGGGCGTCGGCTACGACCAGGCCGACTGGAACCCGCGCGTCCTGACCCTCGATATCGACTCGCCGGGTTCGACGTGGACCTCCTTTCACGGCTTTACCCACGGCCAGGAGGAGGTCTCGGCGGTGCCGCCGGTCGTCCTCGATCCCGAGCCCGGCGATCGGGTCTGGGACTGTTGTGCCGCCCCCGGCGGGAAGGCGACCCAGATCGCGGCGCTGATGGACGATCGGGGAACGGTCGTCGCGAACGACAACAACCTCGGGCGTATCTCGGCGCTGCGATTCAACGCCGAGCGACTCGGCGCGTCAAGTCTCGCGGTGACCAACGCCGACGCCCGGAACTACTCGCTCGAGCGCTTCGACTTCGACGAGTTCGACCGCGCACTCGTCGACGCGCCCTGTTCCTGCGAGGGGACGATCCGGAAGAATCCCGACGCGCTCGACAACTGGTCGGAGGGCCACGTCTCCTCCGTCGCGGGTATCCAGAAGGGGATCGTTCGGCGTGCGATCCAGGCCACTCGCGAGGGCGGGACCGTCGTCTACTCGACGTGTACCTTCGCGCCCGAGGAGAACGAAGCTATCGTCCAGCACGCGCTCGAGACCGAATCCTGCCGCGTCGTCGATTTCGACCTCGACCTCGAGCACTCGTCGGGACTGACCGAGTGGGACGGCGACGAGTTCGACTCGAGTCTCTCGAACGCGGCCCGGCTCTACCCCCACCAGAACGACACGGGCGGCTTCTTCGTCGCGAAACTGGAGGTGACCGCCGAATGAGCGACGACCGAGACGGCGACGGCACCGCGTCGGAGACGAACGACGGCCAGCGGTTCGATCGACTGCCCGCGACCGAAGCGGAGCGAACCGTCGAGGGACGGGCCACGCGCGAGGAGGTCGTCGACCTCTTCGCGGATCGATTCGGAATCACGCCCGAGACGTTCGACGACTACACGTTCTGGGAGAAGGGCGCGGGCAAGATCTGGATCTACGCCGGCGACGCGCCGACGCCGATCGAAATCGAGGCGATCGGCATGACCTGTCTGCGGACCCGACAGGAACACTGGAAGCCCACGACGGACTTCGTCCAGCGCTTCGGCCAGTACGCGACCGAGTGCGTGATCGAACTCGAGCGCGAGCAGGCGCGGCGGTTCGCAACCGGCGAGGACCAGGAACTCGAGTGGAACGGCGATTGGGGCTATCTCGTCGCCGCCCACGAGATCGCCGGTGAGCGCGAACCGCTCGGCGTCGGCCTCTACGTCCACGGCGAACTGCGCTCGATGGTGCCGAAGGGGCGACAGCGCGACCTCGAGTCCTGACGGTCCCCGAACCGCCGTTTCCGTGGCGACACTATCACTCCGTTCCAACCATCTGGTGTGCAGTGGCGCGCGCTGTCGGCTGGCCGAGCGTCGCGAGGCGCGACCACAGTGAGCGCCTCGAAATGTGAGCGGAGACCGCAGGGGACCGCGAGCCAGCGAGGACAGCCGATGATACTGCGCGAGGCATGAGTGAACGCAGTGAACGAATCGGCTGGGGAGGGCGTGGTAGTCCCCTTTTGTCACGATATCAGGACGAATCTTCTCATCTGCCCGCCTTGGAGCACGTCGATCAGCAAATTCGGCCTCCGTGTGATCGACCGCCTATCCCCGCGGTTACAGGGGTGCGCCGACCAGCACGAGCTTCGCGCGCTCGTCGCCGCGGTTGTGGATCTGTCGGGTCTCCTCGGGGTCCAGTCGAATCGCCTCATCCGTCTCGAGCGTCACCGTCTCGTCCGCGTCGGGAAGCTCGATGTCGACCGTCCCGGCGACCACGTAGTACACCTCTTCCTGTCCGGACTCGGCCTCGGCGTGTTCCATCCCCTTGCCACCGGGCTCGAGTTCGAGCACGGAGATGCCGAGTTCGTCCGTATCGAGTTCCTCCTTGAGGAACCACATGCCGCCCCACTCCTCGTCGACGACTGAGTCCGGATCGGTCTTGGCTGCGGTATCGTAGCCCATACCCCATCGTTTTCGTTTCGAGACTTAAATCAGGGGGACGACGAACCCGCCCGCGCGACGGCCACTCGAGATCGGCCGAGCGCGACAACCCCCATCCCTAAGCCGTCCCGGCACGCAGCGAGACGTATGCGATCGCCGGCACAGAACGCGGAACTGGCGTTGCTCCTCGAGGTCGCGGGGACGCCCAAACCGGGCAACGTCGACCGCCACCACGACCTCGCGGAGCTGCGGTTCGAACACTTCCTCGCCGGAGCGGTGGGGGCCCGCGAGGGGCTCGAGCTGGCGGCTGACGGGGCTGCGGTCGGAGCGTCGTTCGAGCGGGCCGTCGAGGAGATGGCCGCTCAGGAGGGGGGAAACACGCAGTTCGGGGCGCTCCTGTTGCTCGTCCCGCTCGTGCGAGCCGCCCGCGAGGATCTGTCCCAGCCCGTCGCCGAGGCCGTCGTTCGGGAGACGACCGTCGGCGACGCCGCGTCGTTCTACCGCGCGTTCGACCACGTCGACGTCGGGGTCGACGAGCCGCCCGAGGACATGACGGCCCTCGACGTGCGCCGCGGCGCGGACGCGATCCCGGCCCTCGAGGCGCGCGGGCTGACGCTGTTCGACGTCATGGAGCGAAGCGTCCCGGGAGACGACGTCGCTCGCGAGTGGCTCCGGGGATTCGATCGGTCGTTTGCGGCCGCCGAACGGCTCGCCGGAGCTGACGGCACGGTCTCGGAGCGGACCGCGGCGGTCTTCCTCTCGCTGCTCGCCGAGCGGCCCGACACCCTCGTCTCGACGCGCCACGACGAGGCGACCGCCCGGGAGGTGACCGACCGCGCCGCGGAACTGGTCGCGGCCGACGCCCTCGAGACGGATCGCGACGCCGTCGAGGGCTTCGCCGACGACCTCGTCGAGCGCGGGATCAACCCGGGGACCACGGCGGACGTCACCGCAGCCGGGTTGTTCGTCGCGCTCGAGCGCGGGGCGATCGAGCTATGACCGACGATCGGACGACGCGTGAGAGCCCAGCGGCGGACGACGATCGTGCCACTGGAACGGCCGAAAGCGAACGCGACGAACCCGCACCGGCGGAGTGGCCCGTCGCCCTCTCGGGCGTCACCGAGTCGGTCGTGACCACGCTGGGACCGAACGGTCTGTGGAACGCCGCGGCGCTCGGCCTTCGCGCCGGCCATCCCGTCACCGCACGGACCTGGAGGAATACTCGTACTCGCCGGAACTTCCACCGGCAGGGCGAGGGCTACGTCCAGTTCGTCGACGATCCCGTCGACTTCGCCGACGCCGCCCTCTCGATCGTCGAACGCGAGGGGCCGATCCTCGAGTCAGCGAGCGCGTGGGCGCGCGTGAGCGTCGAGCGCGTCGAGTCCGGAACCGACGGCGGCACCGACTGGGAGGCGTGGACGCTCACCCCGCTCGAGTCAGCGGTCGTGAGCGAACGGGTCCCGACGATCGACCGCGGGTTCGGAGCCGTCGTCGAGGCGACCGTCGCCGCCTCGCGGCTCTCGGTCGCGGGCTACGACGAAGCCGAACTCCGCGATCGGCTCGCCCACTGCGCCTCCGTCGTCGATCGGGCCGGGGGACCGCGCGAGCGCGAGGCGCTCGAGCGCGTGCGGGAGCACTCGAGTTGGTAGCCTCGACGCGAGGAGCGACTCGATCGACATTCCGGAGCGGCGAAGAGAAAGGGATTAAGAGCCTCTGGACGGAACCACTCCACATGGCAATCAAACCGGCCTACGTCAAGAAGACCGGGACCCTCCTCCTGGAGCGGTATCCGGAGGCGTTCACGACCGATTTCGAGCAGAACAAAGAGAGCGTCACGAAGCTCACGAACGTCGAGTCCAAGGGCGTCCGCAACCGCATCGCGGGCTACGTGACTCGAAAGAAAGGCGCAGAAGTCCCCGCGTAAGTCGGTATTCTCGCCGCGAACAGTAGTTACACGACACGCTACCGAGCTCCAGGGCTCGCTGAACTCGCTCGAGAGCCGTCGGTCACGGTTCCCGAGACGTTCTGGAAGTCCGTGCCACGCCGGATGTCAATCGCTTCGCTAGCGATCGGGACTCGCGCGTCGTCGATCGAAGCCGTGACGAAGCGTCGACGATCGGAAACTGGTACTGGTCGCAACGCGACCGAAAAATCGAGTTATTCGTCGAGACCGGGCTCCATGTAGACCGCGGCGACGAGCGCCACGAGGGCGACGCCGAGCCCGAATACGAGCCCGACGGCACCCGTCAGAATGGAGAGCTGGTAGCCGATTCCCGGCAACACGCCGTCGATAAACCCGAGATAGCCGAAGGCGAGGGCAAGCAGTGCAGCGACGGCCGCGAGAGCCGCCGCACCCATGCTGAACCGCGTCTCGAGCAGTCCCCGATCGCTCGTACTCGTGGTCGAACTCGTCATCGGGGCCACCTCTGGCCGGCGGCCTCGAGTCGATCCTGTCGGTAGTGCATCGGTCGCTAGGAGCCGCTCCCGTTTCTTAATATCTTCTATCCGACCGTCGCGACCCGCCGTCTCGCGACGGCAGCGCCGTCGGGCGGAGTGCGATTTTCCGGAGCACCGTTCGGAGAACCCCTCGGCCGGCAACTCCGTCGTTTGACATGCGCTACCGAAAACCCAAACGGTTTTGCGGACACGACTCGGAGTGGCGGAAAATGGCAGTACGAGTAGGCGTACTCGGTGCGACCGGCGCCGTCGGACAGCGACTCATCCAACTTCTCGATCCCCACCCGGAGTTCGAGATCGCAGCGCTGACCGCGAGCGAGGCGAGCGCCGGCAAGACGTATCGACAGGCCGCGAAGTGGCGCGTCGACAGCCCCATCCCGGCGGACGTGGCCGACACAACCGTTACGGCAACCGACCCCGACGAGGTCCCCGACGATATCGATCTCCTCTTCTCGTCGCTCCCCTCGAGCGTCGGCGCGGAAGTCGAGCCCGGCTTCTGCGAGGACGGCTACGTGGTCTCCTCGAACTCCTCGAACGGCCGGATGGACGACGACATCCCCCTCGTGATTCCGGAGGTCAACGCCGAACACCTCGACTTGCTCGAGGTCCAGCGCGACGAGCGCGGCTGGGACGGTGCGATGGTCAAGAACCCGAACTGCTCGACGATCACCTTCGTCCCCACGCTCGCGGCCCTGACCGACTTCGGCCTCGAGACGGTCCACGTCTCGACCCTGCAAGCCGTCTCCGGCGCGGGCTACGACGGCGTCTCCTCGATGGAGATCATCGACAACGCCATCCCGTACATCGGCAGCGAGGAGGACAAACTCGAGACCGAGTCGCGAAAACTGCTCGGCGACTTCGACGGCGCGTCGCTCAGCCACAACGACATGGCGGTCTCGGCGTCGTGTAATCGCATCCCGACGATCGACGGCCACCTCGAGAACGTCTGGGTCGAAACGGAAGACGAACTCACCCCCGAGGCGGCCGCCGAAGCCATGCGGGAGTACCCCTCGCTCGAGCTTCGTTCCTCGCCCGACCCGCTCATCCACGTCTTCGAGGAGCCGGACCGGCCACAACCCCGAATGGACCGCACGCTCGGCGGCGGGATGGCCATCGCCGCGGGCGGCCTGCAGGAATCGCCGTTCGGACTCCAGTACAACTGTCTCGCCCACAACACGATCCGCGGTGCCGCCGGTGCGAGCGTCCTCAACGGCGAACTGCTGCTCGAGAACGGCTACATATAGAGACGACGGGCTCGAGCGATTGCTGCCCCGTCGACCGATATTTTCGCCTGCACTGAGCAGGTCGGACGGATACCGACGCGATCGGGACCGGTCCGCGAAACGTAAGCGGCTCCTTGGCAGGCGATGGCCGGAACAGTGAGACAGTATAACAATCGTTCGGAACGGAGATCGAGAGGGTGAGAGCGTATGGTCCTTATCGTCGAGTACGAAATCGAGACGCCGATTCTCCGACGGGCGATCGAAGCCGTCTCGAGGATCGAGGTCGAAGAGATCTATCAGTCCGAGACGGGAGAAACGAAGCTCATCTGTTGGGCCTACGGCGACAGCCTCGAGGACATCGACGCAGCGCTAAATGACGACGAGACGATCCGCGAACACTCGCTCCTCGAGGAAACTGACGGCCGTCGTCTATACAGCGTGACACTATCGGAGCAGGGGCGGAAACACTTGACATATCCCACGGCGGCGGAGTACGATATCGGATTCCACGAGATAAGTGTTAGAAACGTGACTAAAATTCGCGCGCGGATCCCGACGCGGGAGGCGCTGTTCGCGTATCGCGACGTCTGTCGCGAAAAGGAGATTCCGTTTCGGATTCAGCGACTCTTCCGGGAATCGAACCCGTCCAGCGATCGATACGGGATCACCGACAGCCAGCGAGAAGCGTTGCTGGTCGCTCTCGAGGAGGGGTACTTCGACGTCCCCCGGGGAACGACGTTATCGGCGGTCGCCGAGCAGTTGGATATCTCGGCTCAAGCGCTGTCCGCTCGTCTTCGGCGAGGGCAGGCCAATCTGCTTCAGAATACGGTGAGCGAACAGGACCCTTCTTAAAGGGTTGACCATCCAATCGTAGTCACTTCCCGCATCGGATCAGTACGTGAGGTATGGAAATCGAGTCACCAACCGGTGAGCGACAACTGCGCGACGAGAGCGGGACGTATCAGTTCGAATCGAACAAGCCCCTCAGCGAAGCGGTTATCGCCGCGGTCGCGTCGGAATCTGCGATAGACGCGCTCGATCTCGCGGAGGAGTTCGGACCGCTGTACGATGCGATCGATCCGACCGCGCTCGATTCGCTGTTTCAGTCGCCGGGGGAAAACGGACAGCCCGTCGGTTCCGTCACGTTCGAGTACGCCACCTATCGAGTCACGGTCGACCAGACGGGCCGCATCGAACTCGTAGACCAGCAGTAACGGTACTTTCGGACGGGCGACCCGAACGAAAAACCACGACGGGCTATATCCGTTCTACTACCGCTCTATTCCTCGTTTCGCGGCAGCGCAACCACCGGAATCGAGGCCTCCTTCACCAGCCGGCGAGCCACGTTGCCGGTGAGCAGTTCCACGAACCGATTGTTCTCGCGAGGCTCAAAGACAACGGCGTCGACATCGCGCTCCGCTGCGGCATCGAAGATCGTCTCGACGACGTCGGTCCCGAAAAGGATCGCCGTCTCGACCGTTCCGGCCGTCCCCTCGAGCGGCCCCTGAGCGCGCTCGAAAATCTCCCGAGCGTACTCCTCGCGTTGCTCGACCGAGGCCTTGTCGGGCGCACCGCCGGCTTTCTCGATCACGTTAACGAAGAGCACCCTACTCGAGGGTGCGAGGTGCGGTACGAGCGCCGCGGCCGTTCGCTCCCCGTCGTCCGGATCGGCGACGGGAACCAGGATCGTCCCGTCGAACGTCAGCGTCATCGGTCCTCCTCCGCTCGCGCGGGATCGGTCGGTAGTATCGGTTCCATACGCGTGATTCGCAGCAGAAGGGTAAAAAAAGTGCGTCAGATTGCGTGGGCGGACGGACGGATGACGGCACCGTTCGATCGAGCGGGTGACGGCACCGTTTTGCCGTCACCGATCAGGGGAGAACCTGATTTTCGAGATCGGCGTCCGTTCCCGACTCGTCGAACCGGCGGCGATTTTCCGCCACGATGTCTGCCAGCCGGTCGTAGTACCGCGGCGTGTGACCCGCGTTGTGGGGCGTAATCTGGACGTTTTCGAAGGTCCAGAGCGGGTGCTCCTCGGGCAGCGGTTCGGGGTCTGTCACGTCGAGCGACGCGCCGCGGATCCAGTTCGACCGCAGCGCTTCGACCAGCGCGTCCGTCTCGACGACCGGTCCGCGGGCGACGTTGACCAGCACCGCCTCGGGATCGATCGTTACGAACGCTTCGCGATCGAGCAGGCCGCGGGTCGTCTCCGTCAGCGGACAGGCGAGCACCAGGTAATCCGTGCGCGCGAGCGCGTCGTCGAACGCCGCGCCCTCGAATCCGATCACCTCGTCGGTCGGGCCGCCCTTCTCGGGCGTGTAGCGCACGCCGATCGTCTCGACGCCGAACGGCTCGAGTCGGTCACAGACCGCTTGTCCGATCGCGCCCAGTCCGACGACGGTGACCGTCGCTCCCTGCAGTTCGTGGGCCCTGTAATGGCGCCACTCGCGGCGGCGCTGGCGGCGCGCGCCGACGTGGAACCGTCGGGTGAAGTGCAAGATCGCCCCCAGTACGTGCTCGCCGATGTTCGGCCCGTGGACGCCCGAGGCGTTCGTCACCGCGACGCCTCGTTCCTCGAGTCGCTCGAGGGGGAGGTGGCCGGTCCCCGCGTACGCGCAGGCGAAGACGGAAAGGTTCTCGGCCGCGCCGAGCAGGTCCGCATCGAGAGTCATGCCGGTAACGAACGTCGCGTTCCGAATCGCCTCGCGCTCCTCGGCCGGCGTGCGCGCGAGCGCGACGGAGTGGTCCGGCAGTCGGTCGCGGATCGCGTCGGCGAACTGTTCGATGGGAATGCCGTGAGTCCCCTTCCGGAGGACGAGCACGTCCGGCGCGGTCGTATCACTCATGTCCGTGGACTCGTCCAGTGCGATCAAAAACGTTCGTCTCGCGGCACGGTGCTCGATGCGAGAGACGGCTCCCGCAGCGCTCGGGCGTGGGATCCCGTCGGTCGGTAGTCGACGAGGTCGCACCAAGGCAGCCGCTGCGAAAACGGAGTCCGTCCGAACGCGGTTTACGGCCCTCCAAGCCAGTCTCCGACCGCGAGCCGAGTAGTCAGATCATTATGTTTAAGCGGGGGAGATGCGAAGTCCATTGCAATGCCTTCAGACGAGTTCCTCGATGGCGAAACGCTTACCGGACGGCAAGCGACGATAATCTTCTTCGGCTTCCTCACTTTCGTTATCCTCTCCGGAGTCTTGCTGGTGCTTCTCAGGGGTTTCTTTTAACGCCGCCGACCCGATCTGGCCGTTCGCAGCTGTCGTATAGTGGTCGTGTACTCGCTGTCACAGCGGACGGAGCGATTCGAGGACCGGTCCACCGTGCAGACATTTGCCTCGCAGTTTTTATAATGGCTCACTGAGTCTCCACGGCGTATGGAACGCGTAGACGTCGCGATCGTCGGCGGCGGCCCCGCTGGTGCGTCCGCGGCCGAGCAGGCCGCGGCCCACGGTGCCGAAACGGTACTCTTCGAGCAGGGGGTTCCCCGGGAGGACCGGGACGGGCCGGGGCCGGACTCGACCGACGCCGCCGGGATGCTCGACTACTGGATCGACATCATGGAGTTCGACTACCGGGAGATTCCCGACGAGGTCATCCACCGGGAGCTCGAGGCCACGGAGTTCGTCGGCCCGAACAGCAACGTCGAGTTGCGGACGACCGGGATGGAGGCCAGCTACCCACACTTCGGGTACACCTTCCACCGCGCGCGCATGGACGACTGGCTCTACGAGCGAGCGACCGACGCGGGTGCCGATCTCCGCGTCGGGACCGGCGTCACGGACCTCGAGACCGATCTGCGAGCGTCCGGTCCGCAGGGACCGACCCACACGCTGACGCTCTCGAACGGCGACGAACTCGAGGCCCAGTACGTCGTCCTCGCCGACGGCCCGCAGCGCCGGATCACGCTCGACGCCCTCGACCAGTTCACTGCACCCGGCCGGAGCGTCTCCGATCACCTCTCGCCGCCGGACGCGAATCACATCGCCTATCAGGAGTATCGGGAGTTTCCACCCGAACTGTTCGAAGCGTTCGAGGACCGACTCAAGTTCTGGTGGGGGTACATGCCCGGCGAGACCGCCTACCCGTGGGTGTTCCCGAACGACGGCACGGTCGCCCGCGTCGGCCTGACGATGCCCATCGGAATGGACCTCGCCGACGTCGAGAATCCCGGCTCCTACAAGCTCCTGCGACCGGACGACGACCGAATCCCCTCGGGTGCCGAGTACATCAGTCGCCTCCTCGAGCAGGAGTACGGCGACGAGTACGATATCGAGACGGACATTCCCCGCGTCGAAGACCGCGGGAAGTCGAAGGGGACCGAAACCTATCCGATCTCCTCGACGCGCCCGATCGAGTCGCCCGTCGGCGCGAACATCGCCGTCGCCGGCGGCGCGATGGGCACGACCTCGGCGTTCCACGAGGGCGGCTACCACGTCGCCGTCCGCACCGGCAAGATCGCCGGCCGACTCGCCGCGACGGATTCGATCGCGAACTACAACGACATCTGGAAGCGCGCGATCGGCGACGAGATCCTGCGGAACGTCGCCTTCGCGGACATCGTCGCGGACTACGGGCCCGACGACTGGGACTGGGCGTTCGACACGATCAACGACATGCAGGGCAACGGGTCGGACAACGCCCTGATCACCAAGCGCTACACCGCCGGAATCGACGCCGCGAAGATCCTCACGGCGTACAAGCGCCAGAAGTTCACGTACCGCGACGGTCGCTACGTCCAGCTTTCGGAAGACGACTACTTCTACTGAGGCGGCCGGTTCCAGTCGTTCGGGATCGAGCCGGGAACGGGGATTCGAGTACCGCTGAACTGATCGCGTCGGAACGGGGAACCGCGATTGGACTCTAACACGTCCCTAATCGCTTGTACGCGGTGAGCCTTTTTCGGGGCCGACGTGGAAGCGGGGGTATGGACGCTGATGGACGCACCGAGACGTCCGACGAAGACCCCCCTCGAGCCGACGGTTCCGGACATCGCGTCCCCGAGGGGCAGGCTCCCGAAGAGTACGGCGACCATCGCGGCCGCGGCGACCACGACGAGCACGACCACCGGAGTCGCTGGCCGCTCGTCGCCGCCGCGGGAGCCGCCGGCCTCTACGGCGGCGTCGCGATCGCCATCCTCGGAAACGAAACCGGCCTCCTCCCGCCCCTGGCCGGCATCGGTCTGGCCGTGGCCGGGACGGTCGTCCTGCTGGCCGGCATCGCGGGCTGGGTCGAACAGGCGTTTCTGGCACCGGCTCGAGACGCACGGGGGGCCCTCAAATCGCGCGAATCGTACGTCTCGACGACGCTGCTCTTTCTCGCGACCGACGTCTCGACGTTCGGCGCGCTCTTTATCTACTATTTCTTCGTCAGGATCGGCTCGTGGCCGCCGGAAGAGCTCCCGCCGCTGCTGGGCTCCCTCGTGGTCGTCAACACGGCCATCCTGATCGCGAGCAGCGTCACCTTCCACTACGCACACGAGGCGCTCGAGGACGACGACCGACGACGATTCATCGGACTGCTCGGAGCGACGCTCGGACTCGGCCTCGTCTTCCTCGCCGGGCAGGTCTACGAGTATTACGAGTTCGTCGCCGCGGAGGGCTTCACACTCACGAGCGGCATCTTCGGAACCGCGTTCTTCGGGCTGACCGGACTCCACGGGTTCCACGTCGCGCTGGGCGTCGGTGGCATCGCCGTCCTCTGCTGGCGGGCGCTTCGGGGCCACTACGGCCCGGATCGAGACACGTCCGTCGCAACCGTCTCGCTGTACTGGCACTTCGTCGACGTCGTCTGGCTCTTCCTCGTCGTCGTCCTCTACGTCGGCGCGTCGGTGTGAGGAGACCGGGCGGTTCGGTGGGACGGACGACCGAGCCTCCGTCGGGACGGGTCACGGTATTTCGTCGTGATCGAGATCGGTCTCGAGGACCTGCAGACTGGGTGAGCCGCAGTCACAGAAGTTCGACTGACCGAGCGGCTGGAGGCTGCCGTCGGGCCAGATCTGGACGATCCCGATCTCGTCGCACTGTTCGCATTTCGCCGCCGCTCGTTGTTTCTCATCGTTGTTACCCACCAGAGTCACCTCGTGTGTCGGCTTCGTACGACAGCGAACGGGGAAAAACCCCGTGGCCGGTCGAGCAACGACGGACCACGGAGCCGGCGCGAACCGGCCCGCGACGTTCGATTCCGGCCCGTCACTCGAGGCCGACGGTGACGAACCGTTGACTGGCGGCTCCCGGCGATTCCCGGGTGGCTCCCAGCTGGAAGGATCGATCCGGCTCGAGGGTCGCCTCCGATTCGGTAAATAGGAACGCACGATACGACGGCGCGTGGTCGTAGGCGATCACGTGAGCCTGGTAGGTGTCTTCGAACCGACCGGGAGACGGATGCCAGTCGAGGTCGGTTTCGACGACTGTGAACTGACTACCCGGCGTGAATTGATAGGGGTACATCATGCCGTGATCGATCGCTTCGCCGCTGGAGTCGGTGGATTTCGATCGCGCGTCGGCAGATCCCCCGGGGGAACCCAACAGCGCTCCCGTCGACACTGCGCCGTACTTGACGAACGTGCGTCGTGATGTCGACCAGCTATCCTCAGTCATGCGCTGATTCCCGACCACCGGGGTCGTTATAACTGTATTCCATGATGACACAACGATCGACGTGTTTGCCGCGAGACGCGATATCGCACCGGAGAGCATTTCTCTCGCGTGACTCGAGTGATCGATATCAGATAATCACCAGTCACTCAAAATGTCACTACGAGTCGTAACAGTTGTTTATCCCACTTGATGTGGTCAGGAATGAGTGGATGTTCTTCCACGAACCGGAGCTCCAATACGAGGTCACCGTCGAAGAACCAGACCCGCACTTCGCGAAGCTCCTGCAGCAAGCGATCGGCGGCCAAGAAGGCGAAATGCGTGTTGCCATGCAGTACATGTTCCAGGCCTGGGCCCTCCCCGAGGGGTACGAAGAGTATCGAAACCTGTTGATGGAAACCGCCACCGAGGAACTCGGCCACATCGAGATGCTCGCATCGGCCGTCACGAAGAATCTCCGGGGCTCGTCCAAGCAGATGAGCGACGACGCCCAGGAGACCGCGGCAACGGCCGCGGCGATGACCGGTCAGAACCCGCGTCAGTTCCTCTCGGCGGGCGAGTCGGCCATGCCCGTCGACAGTAACGGCGCTCCGTTTACCGGCAACTACATCGTCGCGTCGGGCAATCTCGCGGGCGACCTCTACGCGAACGTGATGGCCGAATCGACCGGTCGGACCCTCGCGACGCGGCTCTGGGAGTACACCGACGATCCCGGTATGAAGGACATGCTCTCCTACCTGATCGCCCGGGACACCATGCACCAGAACCAGTGGCTGCAGGCCCTCGAGACGCTCGACGATCCGGTGCCGGTTCCCGCGAGCTTCCCGCAGGACCAGGAGAATCAGGATTTCAACTACACGTTCATGTCGACCAGGCGGGAAGAGCAGCCGGATCCCGAGTACCCCTGGACCCAGGGCGAGGCCCCGGACGGCAAAGGGCAGTTCTCCTACGCCGCCGAACAGCCGGGTGACGGCGAAGTCATCGCTCCCCAACCCAGCCCGATGACGAACGACACGCCGAACAGGACGAACGAATCGTCCGACTCGAGCGAATAGAATCGAATTGACGGCCCTGTCGGCCGGCCGCTCCGGTCACCAGCCACCCGACTCGCTGCTTTCGCTCGAATTCGCCGCTCGGACGTGATCGAGCAGCGCGCTCACTCCGTCCGACCGTTCCGCATGCGCTCCTCGAAACCGGCCATCTTCCGGTAGATCGGCGGCGTCAGGACGCCGAGAATCCCCACGAGGATCGCGATGGCACCGATCGGGAACAGCAACGGCGCGACCTCGAGACAGGAGTTCAAGGATGCGATCTGAACGTAGTAGCGATCGCCCTCGTACTCGACGATCGCCCCCTCGAGCAGCGCCTCCCGGTTCGCCAGTTCGCCGGCGACCGTGCCCTCCTGAAGCGGGCTGTCGATCGCCTCCTCGAGGGCCGTCCGTTCGGCCGCCGAGAGTTCCTCGGCGGGCAACGTCTCGATGGTCGCCAACGCGCCCTCGTATTCGTCGGCCGGTGTCACCGTGAGCGTGGGTTCCCCACAGAGGCCGACGCCGTCCTGGACGACGACGTATCCGCCGACGATCGCGAGCGGGAGCCCGATTGCGATCAGGACGACGCCGAGAAAGGGCGCGGCGTACGTCAACAGCAGCGACTCCGAGGACGCGGTCGGTTCCACCGGCCCCGTCTCGTCCGTGGCGGGCGGGACGTTAGTAGCGGACGGTTCGTCGGCAGTCGGAGGGTCGTCCCTGCCGGGAGATGCGTCGTCACCGTCGCTCATTCGTTCTCGTCCTCCCCCGTCGACGGGCGGCGTCGGCGACCGCCGAGATACGCGATCGTTCCCGCGAGTCCGAGCCCGTAGATCCAGTGAGCGAGCGGGACGAAGATGAGGAACGTTATCAGCTCGAGGCCGGTCTGTCCGGTGTAGAAGGCGAGCGCGAACCCGGGTGAGATGACCGTCGCATACCACAGTCCGGTGACGAGGGTGAGCTCGCCCGGCAGGTACTCGCCCAGCGAGAGGAACAACAGGGGCCAGACCGTCGTTCCGGCGACGAGGAAGAGCCCGTAGCCGAGAGCGAGATCCGCCGGCAACCCGACGAACGTCGCGAGGGTCGCGAACGACTCGAAGTCGAACGCACCGAGAAGGACGGCGACGGCGAGCACGCCCGACATGAGTAGCGTCCCGACGGCACCGCCGACCGCACCGGTACCGGCGTCGTTCGCAACGGTCCGGGCGACCGGCTCGATACGGCCGTACAGCGACAGCGGCCGGTCGTCCTGTGCGGGCACGTAGGACGGGCGCACCTCCTCCGGTTCGCTCGGCGGGACCCCGCGCTCGCGCTCGAGTCGGTCCTCGAACCACTGCCACTCGGGTGTGAACTGCTCCGTCGCCTTCAGTTCCCAGGGGTCAGCGGTCTCGATCGGCGTCCCCTGGAAGTACGACCAGATCATGTTATAGAGCCACATGAGGACGCTGATCCCGATGAGGAACGCGCCGACGGTCGCGACCACCTGCAGCCCCGAGTATCCCGCCGGGTAGGTCGCGTATCGGCGGGGGAGCTCGAGGAATCCGAGCGCCATCAGCGTCATGAACGTGACTGCGGAGCCGACGACCAGCAGCGACGACTGGAAAATCGCGAGCCGGCGGTCGTACATCCGGCCGGTGAGCATCGGATACCAGTAGTAGCTCGCGGCGAACATCATGAGGGGAATGATCCCCATGAGAATGAGATGGAAGTGGCCGACCACGTAGTAGGTGCCGTGATAGATGACGTCGACCGGGATGACCGCGAGGAAGATGCCGGTGACGCCACCGACGATGAACAGGCCGATCGAGCCGACACAGAGGATCGTCGGCGCTGCGAGTTTGACGTCACCGTTCCACATGGTGGTGATCCAGTTGAACACCTTGATCGCGCTTGGAACGGCGATGGCGATCGACGTCGCCATGAAACTCGCCCGGACGCGGGGATCGACGCCGGTGACGAACATGTGGTGAGCCCAGACGCCGAAGGAGAGGACCCCGATCGCGATCGTCGAGTAGACGATGAACTTGAATCCGAACAGCTTCCGTCCGACGAACTTCGGCAGTATGAAGCTCATCAGCCCGGTCGCCGGCAAGAAGATAATGTAGACCTCCGGGTGGCCCCAGAACCACAGCAAGTGCTGCCAGAGGACGGGGCCGCCTCCCTCGACCGCGAAGAACGTCGTGCCGAAATTCCGGTCGAACAGGAGCATGAGCAACGCGGTTCCCAGCAGCGGGAACGCGAAGATGATGATCGCGCTCGTGATGAGCATGTTCCAAGAGAAGATGTCGAGGTTCGCCCACCCGATCGACTCGTCGCGCTCGTAGATGATCGTCGTGATGAAGTTGATCGCACCGATCGTGGTAGCGATGCCACTCAAGTGGAGCCCCAGGAGGAGGAAATTCGTCTGCGGGTTCGGTGCCAGCGATAAGGGCGGATACATCGTCCACCCGATCGCCGGCTCCTGAAACGCTAACAGAACCGATATCCAGTCCGTCGGGACGACGACGGCAAGGACCGCTCCCGTTACTTCGGCGACGATCCCCAACCGAGCGAGCAGCAGCGAGGGCGGCAACAGCCAGAACCCGATAGCGTTGAGCCGCGGAAACGCCATATCGTCGGCTCCGATCAACAGTGGCAGGAAGTAGTTCCCGATCCCGAAAAACACCGGCGTAACGAAGAAGATCAGCATCGTCAGTCCGTGCATCGTGAACAGTTCGTTGTACGTCTGTTCGGTCCAGAGGTTCGCCTCCGGGGTCAACAGATGCGTCCGGATCATCATCGCATCGATCCCGCCCCAGATCGCCGCGACGGTGCCGAACGCGATGTAGAGCAGCCCGATCTCGCGGTGGTTCGTCGTCGTCGTCCAGCGAACGGCGGCCGCCTTCGCGTCGCCGAGTCCCAGCCGGCGCTCGCGACCCGTCACATACCCGCCGTCAGGCGACGGCTCGGCTCGTAACCGCTGTGCGACGAGAACGACCAGTAGACAGCCAACGACGACAGCCCCGAACAACGAGACCTCGACGAGTGCACGGTTCATCGTCGTCCGCCACCCCTGATGGCCCGACCGCACCGCTCATCGCCGTGCATAGCGGTGGACTCATTATCGACCCCCATAAAGATCAACTAACTATTTCGTGACTTTCTCCTCCCCTCACATGTACTCGATCGTATTTCACTTGCCGAACCAGTTCGAAACCGTGAAAGTTTATCAATTCGTGAATGACGTATTTCAGGCCGGTTATTGAACCACCGCCAATGGGAAGTCGCCGTCGCACGATCGTCGCACTCGCCGTCGCGACGCTCTCGAGTCTCCTCGCACTAACGGGAACGGCCGCTGCACAGTCGGAAAACCGAGAACTCATCGACGGCCTCGAGTACCAGTTGCTCTACGTGGCCCTGCCGCTGACGCTGTTCGTCCTCGTGATTCTGGTCTATGCGGCCGTCAAGTTCCACGACAACGACGATCCCGAACCCACCACGGAAGATCCTGCCCTAGAAATCACCTGGACCGTTGCAACGGCGCTCATTCTGTTGTTCGTCGGTCTCTCCGGCTACAGCGTCCTCGTCAACCCGTACGTGTCGCCGTCGCAAGCACTCGACAGCGACAACCGAAGTCAAGAGGGGTTCGAGTCGTTCGCCGATCTCCCCGAGACCGGTGACGAGGAGGTATACGTTACCGGCTACCAGTGGGAGTGGCAAGCGAGCTATCCCGGCGCAAACGTCACGACCGAAGACGAAATCGTGATACCCGCCGACGAGAACGTAACCCTCTGGCTCACGAGCGACGACGTGATCCACTCACTGTTCGCGTCCGATCTCGGCATCAAGCAGGACGCGTTCCCCGGACGCTATACTCGCGCCCGAACGATCGTTTCCGAGCCCGGACGGTACGACGCCGTCTGTACCGAGTTCTGCGGTGCTGGCCACTCGAGAATGGAAGCTGACATCGTCGTCGTCGAACCGGACACGTACGATCAGTGGCTCGAGGCGAACGAGGGCAACGTCACCACAGCACCGGAACCCGGCTGATCGCTCGCAGCCCCAGTCGATACTCGGGGGCGGTCAGTATGCTGGAATCCCACTCACTTCTAGCCGGACACGACGCACGGCACGGCCACTCGAGTCTGCAAGAGTTAAACGGACCGCGGCCCTACGAGAAGTGCGTGCCTTTAGTCCCCGTCCGAGCAGACCCATTCGGGTGCGATGACAGTACGGCGAACCCGGGCACGCGACAATAGTACTTCGGAGGGCTCCCACGAGTTCTCCCGCCCGGCACGAGGGTTAGCCAGCCGACGCGGCACGCCGCCTCGGGATGAGGCTGGACGTTAGTGTTCCGGGCGCACATCTACTCTGTTCAGAGGGATCGCTTTCGCTCAGTATCGACTTATCGTCGTTACAGGTGCCGTGATTACCATACCGCTAGCTGGTACCCCCTCTTAGACGCCGTTACTTCCGTTATGCTCCCCCACAGACGCAGCTTTCGATGGGACTACCGCGAGTGCTCGGTACGTTCTGTCAGCGGGTCAATCGAAGAGTATGGTCGTGCACCAGTGACAGCGTCACTCTTGAACTGTCGTTCAGCATCGCTACTCAGTCGCGGGTATAAATACAGAAAACCCCGCATAACAACTGCCGAAGCAGCTGCTGTGCGGGGTCGAAAGTACGAGTATGAGTGGAGGCGGCGAAACGAGTTTCCCAGAGGCTCGCGCACTCCAGTACTCACCGTAACGCTGGCGAGCTTATC